>JACPWG010000047.1 GCA_016197205.1 Planctomycetota bacterium | reverse complement strand
GAACTCGGGCGTGGCAACCTGGTGCCCCGATGTTCAAGCTTCGAGCTTCGAGCTTCGAGCTTTGGATCCCTACCGTTCGGTTGCTTGAAAGCCTGTCGCGATTTCGGAAGCGGCACCGGCAACCCCGCGGGCCGCGGCCGGTCCGACCGCCTCCGGCGCCGCCCCTGGCGCCGCTCTTCGGCCGGCCACGACACCCGCACCGCGCGCGGCGGCGCCCGCTGCCCCGCCCGCGTCGGCTGCGCCCCCGCCCTCCGGCAAGCCGGCCGAGGGAACCGGAAAGACGCTAAGCCCCATCGCCGCGGCTCGGGCGGCCGCGCTCGCCGCGGCCCGAAAGACGGCCCCGCCGCCGCCCCCGCCTCCGGAGCCACCCGCCGACGGGGACGAACCCGCGGGGGACGAGTAGCCGGTGCCGGCAGGAGACAACGGAGCGCTCGACGCGGAACTGACCCGAGCGTCGGACGCGGAGCTCATTCGCCGCTGCACGCTTTTGACCTGGGAGCGCTGGGTCGAGCGCGCCGGCGGAATCGGCGGCGCCCTTTTCGTCGTCTTCCTCCTCGCCGAGACGTTTGAGCGCCAGCTCGAAAACGGCAGCGGGGGCGGGCTCGCGATTGCCTTCTGCGGCCCCATCCTCGCCGGACTCGCCGGTTTCGGGGGCTGGCACGCCGGCCGCTTCGTCTCCACCCGGCGCTCGCTCGCGGCACGACACGAGCTGCGGCGGCGCCTGGGCGATCTTCCCCCGGCCGCATACCTGGACGAGCTTCGTGCGACGCTCCCCGCCGACGCGCGAGCGCTCCTCCTCTGCGGAGAGGCGACCCCGCGCGGAGCCCATGTCTTCGTGCGGGTGGTGCTCTCGTCCTGGCAGGGGACGCTGGTCGCCGTGACCCATCCGCCGTTTCGCATCGACGAAGGGGACCTTGAGCCCGGGCGGATCCGCCGGCTTGAACGCGCCCTCGGTCCCGCCGAGGCGGAGGAACTCCTCGAACTCCTGGAGGAGCCGCTGGAAAACGTCTCCGCCTGGGAGGACGACCAGGAGGGGCCGCGTTTTCCCGCGGAGTGGGTGCTTTTGGGGCCGGGACGGGAGGCCTCCCCCGCAGGTCTCTCGACGAACCTGCCCGGGCTCGGGGGTCCGGAAGACGACGCGCCGATCGCGCGGCTGCAAGCCCGGCTGTTGGAACTGGCGTCCATTGCGCTGCCCGGACGCGCGTAGACGCGCGCTGCATCCCCGGGCCCCCTGTCCGACCGCGAGAGGGAGGGCGGCACCAGGGAATCGCTTGCCGAGCCATGCGCCAACAGGTATCCTATCTCCGGCATCGAGGAATCAGGAGGTCGTATGAAGAGGTTTCGCCGGGGGCTCGAGCTGGCCGCGGGCCTCTCCGCCTTGTGCCTGCTCGGCTGTTCGAGCGCATCGTCGTCGGACAAGCTCCCGCCAACGCAGGTGACGCTCGCCGTGAGGGGCCTCGACGGGCCCGAGAAGCAGGCCGCGCTGGAGAAGGAACTGCGAAAGCAGAATGCCGTCGAGGAGTGCAAGGTCGAGCCCGGGCGGGTCACCGTCACGGTCACGCGCGGCTGGGCGCTCCGCCTTTCAACGCTCACGGCGGCGACCCAGGGGGTATCGGGAGTCGAGATCGACGCCGCGACGCTTCCGCTGATCGGGTCGTGCGAGCTGACGCTCGCGGAACCGGTGGGGACCCATCCCGAAGCCATCCTGAAGGTGTTACAGGCGGGGCCGAACGTGGAGCGGGCCGTCCACGAGGGGGAGCGGTACAAGCTGGTGATCCGCGGGGGGACGGGCTGGACGGTCGGCGAGATGACCGCCGCGCTCAAGGCCTGGCTCGGGGACAAGGCCGACGCGGGTCCGCCGGCGGTGACCGAGATCGCTTGGCGGGCGGCGCCGCCTCCGGAGTCGGCGGCGTCCGGTTCCCCGGCGGGCAGCGGCGGCTACGGCGGCGGCGGCTACGGCCGCTAGCAGGGCGTTCAGCACCCCAACGCTCCATCCAAGGCTTCGCCACGTGCGACGGACTCCGCCAAGCTCCGCCCCTCCCGTTGGGCTCGAAGGCTCCACTTCTTTGGCGGTGTCGTGTTAGGAGCGAGGAAGGCATGCCTACGAAATTCTGCCTGAACCATAAAGAAGTCGAGTCGGTCGCCCAGTGCCACCAGTGCCACAAGCCGGTGTGCGAGAAGTGCCTCGTCTCGACGGGCCTCGGGGACTTCTGCAGCGCGACTTGCCAGCAGAAAAACAAGAACTTCAAGGAAACCTACAAGGAGCCGAAGCTCCCCGGCCCGAGCCTGGTGTCGCGCCTCTTCTCGCTGGTGCTGACCGTCGCGTTCCTCATGGTGGTCGTCCACCTCTGCGTGCGCTTCCAGCTTTTGACCTCGCTGGCGCCGTACGACCTCGTGGGGAAATACCTGCCGTTCTGAGGTCAATCGGCGGCAGGCGGGGGGGGGGGGGCTGCTATCGACCGACCGCTTTCGACAGTGGCGCGCGGCCATTGTGGTGCAGGGCTTCCGCCCTGCACCCGCACTCGCACGGACCCTTCGCATCGCCTCCCCCGCTTCCGGTACAGTACCCAAAGGGGGCGTGGTGCGTTCGCCGGTCAGCGGTCTTGGGCCGTGTAGAACCCCGCCCAAAGCGTCGAGCCATCGGGCGCGAGCACGTCCACTTCATGCTTCAGTCCTTCGGGGGGGGCGGCGGTGGGCAGACCGCCTCTCCGTCGATGGCCGGCCCTCGGACCGTGCCCTCCCCCCTTCAAGAAATTCCTAGCACCTCCTCGACCGTCAGCGAGCCTCCGGCCAGGGACACGAGCTCCAGCCGTCCGCCTCGGGCGACGCGTCGCACGTCCTGGTACGCGCCGCGGACCGGTCGTCGATGCACCTCCACCGCCTGCCCCTCCAGATCCACCAGCCAGACCTCCTCCACCCGTGCGCGGGCGTACAGCGGAAGCTTCACCTCCCGGTCGGTTTCGAGAGTGGTGTCCGCGACTTCGATGACCAGGAAGAGATCCGACGGGGCCGGGTGACGCTTCGCGTAACTCGCGGCAGGCGGTCGCGCCAACGCGAGGTCCGGCTGCGGCTCGGAACGGGGGCCAAGGCGGACGGGGCTCTGTACGCGGACGACCGCGCGATCTCCGAGTCTCTGTTGCAGGAGTTGATCGATCCCCGTCACGCAGGACGCATGCTCCGGCCCGATCGGCGACATCTCCACCACCTCCCCCTCCAGAAGTTCAACGCGGTCGTCTGGGCGCAAGATTCCTGCCTCGCCCATACGATAGTACTCTTCCACCGTGAAGCGTCGCTTCAGGACCTGGACGGTCATGAACGAGTCCTCCAAACGGGGCGGCCGAGGCGGACAGGGTGATCCCCGAAAGCGACAGGGCGGCCGCCCCGACGAAGCCCGATGGGCATTATAGCCCGAGCAAACAACTCTCGCAAGGGGGCGTGCCCGAGGACCCCCCGCTTCAGGGAACGCATTCCACGCGCGCGCTGCGTCAAAGCCGGTCGCCCCGTCGGTGTAGGGCGGACCCGTCCACCGAAGCGCCGCGCGCGAAGGAGGAAGCCCTGCACCACAAGGGCTCGAGGCCCTCGGAAGCGGACAGGACGAAATTCGCCTCCTTACAAGATCAGGGGATCGAGGCTCGCTTTCGCAATAGGAGCCGCTTCCGCGCGGGCCGAAGCACGAGTGAGAAACGATTTCTTGGAGCCACGAACTCGCCGCTCGAACACCTGTCCAGGAAATGAAAGAGGGCCGGGCGGCCCTTCGGCGCGCCCGGCCCTCGGTGTTTTCCATTCACCTAGGTTTAGGGTGTTTACCCTACTTGTCCTTCTTCGAGAGCGTGCGGAGCAGGACGACGCGGTCGAGGGTGAAGGAGCAGAGCGGGAACTGGGCCACTTCCTCGTCGTACCGCTGGTAGCAGTCCTCGCCGTCGGCGTCCTTGAACTCGACGTCCACGACCTTGCCGCCGGCCTGGGGGACGTCCGCGGCGGGGAAGCCGACGATGCCCTCGCCGAAGATCACCGCGTCGCGCGGCACGCCCAGGGTCGAGGCGTAGGCCTTCCCCTCGAGCTTGCCGTTCGGGAAGGACCACACGCCGGGGAGGCCGATGGCGCCGGCCTCGATGGGCTTGTCCCCCCGGACCGCGGAGACGATCGCGCGCGTCGTGGCGTTGATCGACAGGGTGACCTTCGCTTCGGGATTCTCGGCGACGGTGACTTCCACCTTGACGACCTGTTCGAGGCCCTGCCGCTCGCTGCCCAGCACCTTGTAGGAGTAGACGGCGGGGACCGGGAGCCACCGGGGCTTCGGCGTCTTGCCGGCGGTATCCTTGCGGTAGACCTCGACCGACCACGTCTCGCCTTCCTGCCAAGCGACCGTGACCGCCGCCTTCGCGTCTCCCGCGGCGGCCGCGTCCGCCTTGGAGACCTTGTTCACTTCGTCCCACTTGATCGTGGGGAGCTTCTTCGGATCCCGGCTCCCCTCGGCGAGCGCCACGCCCGCGAGGGAAACGCACAGGAGAAAGAGTCCGAGGTTTTTCACGCTTGCCTCCGGAAAAGGAAAAGGATGACTACCGCCCGGGGGTGCCGCTGCCCGCGGCTTCATTCAGGCGCTCGGCGGCGCCGGGGCCGGTCGGGGCGGCGGTCGGGATCGGGGCCGCCGGCGCGTCCGGCGCGTACTTGTCGTGCAGCATCCGCGCGCCCGTGTACACGTTTCGGTACGTCAGGTCGTTGCCGAGGTTCTCCAGGTAGTTCACGTACTGGAGGAGCTGGTCCTCCTTCTTGGTCTTCAGCTCGCTCATGACGTACATGTAGTCCTGGTCGTCCAACCGCGCGGCGAGATCGTTCCAGCCGCGACGCTTGAAGTCGTCGCCCAGGTACTTTCGGATCGCGCCGGAGTTCTTCAGCATCTTGCGCTTCTCGGCCTGTCGCGTCTTGTCCTTCTCGAGGTCCTTGAGCGACTTCGTGGGCTTCCAGGCGAAGTCCGGGTGGTCGCGTACGCTGTCACCGGTCCATTCGCCGCCGACGACCTTGCCGGTGGCCGGGTCGGCGTAGAGATCGTAACTGTAGCCGCCGCCGCCGCTCCAGCTATAGTCGGAATAGTCCCCCCACGTCACCTTGGTCGTCGCGTGGTAGACGTCGACCGTCTTGCCGTCGACGACCTTCGTGCCGTCCTTCTTCAGGTCGCTCTCGTAGCCGGACGCGGGGTAGTTCCAGACCACGTTCCCCGGGCTGCGGTCGAAAACGAGCCCGGTCCCCTTGTCGATGTTCGACGTCAGCATCCGATGGAACTCGGCCGGAGGCATGTCCTCGAAGGCCTTGACCTGCTTGTCGAAGAGCGACTTGTAGTGCTTGGCCTCCCACGAAGGCGGCGCGTCGACGTAGAACGCCTCCTTGTAGAGCTTCTTCATCTCGGGGAGGAAGTTCGCGTCGTCCGGCTTTTTCAGCAGTTCCTTCGCCCGGTCGTACACGCCCGAGGAGATGTTCGACCGGCTGCCGGCGAATTCGGTCGGGAAATCGCCGCTGTAGGAGAGGGTGTACAGTTCCTTCCAGTCATTCGGCGAGAACTTGATGCCGTGGATGTTGACGTCCTCCTTCGGGACCTTCTCGTAGATGGAGGCCCCGGCCTCGCCGTTGCAGTGTCCCCACCACCCGAACTCCTCGGTGTCGTGGACGTTTTTGTAGATGTCGCGGCGCTCGCTGGAGATGTACTGGTTGTTGAGGAGGAACTTCGAGCGGCTGTCGGGCGCGTTGATCGAGGCTTCGATCTCTTCCTTGAGCGAGCCCCAGGTCCGCGGGTGCCCGGAGGTCTTTGCCCGCTCGCGCGCCATCGCAAGGTCGAGCTTCACCGCGCTCGGCAGGTTGTCCAGCGAGACGTCGTCGCGGATGTCGTACTTTTTTTTGTCCGCATTCCAGGTGAACGCGCCGGACACGTAGGACGCTCCCGTCATCGAGAGCCAGGAGCCGGGCGCGTGCGCCAGTGCGTTCCCGCGCTTGGCGTTCCCTTCCTTGATCGTGAGATCCTGTCCCCAGGCCACCGGCAGGCTCAAGGAGAGCAGCACGACCAACCATGCGTACCGTTTCCTTTTCACCATTCTTCGTTCCTCCTGGTGGGTTCCTAACGCGGCAGAGCCGCAACCAAAATCGGACGCGGGCGCGACGCCCGTCCCACGCCCCCACGCCGGCCCTCCCCCATTTCGCGGATGAGGAGGTGCCAAGTTCTATCCTCCAGCTACCATTCGAAGCAAGCCGTGGGCCATACGCTATCAGAGTAGTTATCGCAGCAACGCAATTGCGGGACTACTTTTACACTCGCGAACCATCGGTTCCTGGCACCCAGCAGGCGTTCAAGAAGTTGGAAATTCCCAGGAGCGGGGGTCGCCTGCCGAACACTGCGGGAGGCGGCACGCCACGCGGCCGGAACACCCGGGGATGGCCACGCCGCCGGGCTGGCCGCAAGGAACGCCCTTCACCTGCGCGTCAGCGAGAAGCGCAAGGTCCCCTGCACGAGAATGACCGAGCGCTCGCGCACGTCCATGACTTTCCACCCCTGATACTCGTCGCCGACCGTGAAGCTCTTGCCATCGATGAAGGCCCTGCCCTTCCGTTGGGTGACGGAGTAGGTGATCCCGTTCAGCACGAAGGCCGGCTGCAGGCCCTTCGGGACTTCCTTGTACTGCTCTTCGAGCGTTGGCGGGGCCGCAGGCGCCGGCGCGCTCGCGCGCGACGCCGCTCCAGGCTCCTCCGGTCGTTCCCCACCGGGTCGTACATCCGACGCCGATCGTGCGGAGTCGGCAGGAACCGCGTGCCTCGCTTCGTCAGGCGCGCCGGATCGGGGTTGGCGGCCGGACCCGGGGTCGGGTTCCTGGGTCGAGGCAGGCACAAGCGCGACCGTCGGGGTGCCCGACGACGGCTGGGGAACAAGCTCGCGGGCCGCGGTGGAGGCGGCCGGCCGGGTGTCCTCGGAGGGGGGCACCGCCGTCGGGGGCGGCGACTCCGCGGGTCCGCCGGGAGGACGACCGGAAATCGGGGGTACGGGCCTGCCGGCGCGCGGCGGCCCGGGGACGAGCGGCGGGGCGACAGCCGCGCCTCCCGAACCCGGGGCATGCGGCTTGGCGGACACTTCGTGGTTCGCGCCTTCATGCGACTCCCCCGGCTTGCCCTCCGTCGCGGTTTCGGACCCCGGCGCATTCCCCGCGGGTTGGGCGGCCGTATCGGCGGTCCCGGGCGCCTGCGCGGCCAGCCGAGCCTTGCGGGAGCGCTGCACGAACCAGCCCGCGGCGGCGAAAACGATGAGGACTGCCAAGCCCACGCCGAGGGCAAGTCGGACGCGGCGAGCTCCGAAGGCCTCCCGCACGAGGTCAAGAAAACGCGCCATTGCCGCTCCAGAAAACCCGGTTGCAGTGCTCGTAGGGAAGAGGCCGCGCCCCCTGTGGGGTCGGCGGGGGGCGGAGAGTAACACGGTTCCGCCTTGAACGCAAGCCACAACTCACGCGGACATTATCGGACTCCGAATCCGTCTTGACCCGCGCGTCGGCGCAACCTACAATCCCCACCCCGACGCCCCTTCCCCTTCGAGGGGAGAAGGTGGCCATCGGCCGGGCCGCCTCGCGCCTTCACGCGAAGCCTCCATGTCGATTCCAGCTTGCCCCCTACCTTTTTGCGAGGCCGCTCTCATGCGACGACTCCCCGCGCACCGGCGCCCCCCTGCGCTGCTGGTCGCTCTTTCGCTCGTCACCCTGGGGCTCAGTTCCTGCTCCCACAACGAGCCTGAGCCCCTGTTCCAGCGGCAGGATCCCGGTCAGCTCCTGCACGTCAAGGTCTACGACGCCTGGAGAACGGCCGGGCAGCTCAAGGGGACCGCGCTCGTCGTCTTCGAATTGCCGGAGAAGGGCGCCTTCCGCGGGAAGCCGGAGGCGACGGTGAATGGACACGCGCTGGGCGGCGGCAGCCTGTCGCAACGCCAGGCATCGGTGAAATACTACCCGGTCACCATCGACGGAAGGCTCGAGGCAGGGCCCGCTCGCATCGACTTCAAATGGCGGGGGACCGCCCCCGACGGGGCCCTCCGCTCCGGGGAGGCCGCCGTCATCCTGGTCTACGGCCTCGACCTCTCGTTCTCCATCGCGGACTGCGAGGTCAAGGAGACCGCGGACAAGGAGTGAACCTGACGGCGACGGGCGTTCCCCGCGCTGCTACCCCTCCGCAGTTCGCTTTCTTGCGACAAGTTCTGCTTGGGTCGAACGCCACGAAAGCCGCAGATTTCACAGATTCTACGGGATTCCACAGAGTACAAGTCTGTGCAATCGTCGTTACTCAGTGACACAATCGCGCAAAAGCCTGCTTTTCTGGAAACGAATTCTCGGTAGAAAATTCGCGAAATTGGCGAAAATCGCGGTTCGTTCTTCGTCGATCGCAGGAGGGACTGAACCCGACGGAGCCGAAGGACGCGCCGAGACCGCTCCCTCACGGTCGCGGTTCCGATCGGCTGCGCCGGTCGATTCGCAAGCGTTTCGTCGTTCGGTGTTTTCGGCGTCTTCGGTGGCTCGTCCCTTTGGTTGCGGCCATCGGCTGCGCTGGGAAATCCGTGGTTCCGTCGTCGCTTGGCTGGGACTCTGCCGCGCTAGGACTACTCCCCGATCGCGACGCGCACGCTCCCGCTCGACGAGCGCAGCGTGACGCGCGGGCCGCCGGCCCCGAGCCGCCCCGAGGCCCGTTTTCCCTCCTCCGCGAGCGCGAGCCCGGTCCGCCCCGTGCTGACCGACCCGAACCCGGTCGACGCGTCGACCTCCGCGGAGAAGCCCGCGGGCAGCGAGAGCGAGACGTCCCCGAAGTCCGACGCCAGCTCCCAGTCCCCGGTCGGCTTCGTCGGACCCAGCAAGCGCACGCGCACGCCCCCACTCGCGGTCCGCGCCGCGACCACGCCGGCCTTGCCCTCGAACGAAATGGAGCCGAACCCGGAGCGCAGCTCCGCCCGCCCGGCGTCGCTCCCCTGCACGGACAGGTCGCCGCTGTCGGAACGAGCGACGAGGTCCGCGTGCACCGCGTTCGCCCGCACCGCGCCGTAATTCGTCCGCGCGGAGACGGTTTTCCCCTCGATCGACGAAAGCGTAATGTCCCCGCTCCTCGTGGCCGCGTCGAGGTCGCCGGTTATTTTTTCGGCGCGGAGCGCCCCGAAGCTCGACGCCAGCTTGAAGGGCCCGCCGGAGAGCCCGACGGCGGTCACGTCTCCCGAGCTGGTCGACGCGGTCACCTGGCCGGCGAGGGAGGCGAGAGAGAGGCCCCCGAACTTGCTTTCAAGCTGCGCGGCGGGCCCGGACCATTCGGCGACCCGGACGGAGCCGGAGGCGGTGGAGAGCGCAAGCACGCCCTTGACCTTCTCCGCGGTCGCGTCGCCGAACCCGCTTTCCACGACCACCCTCTCGCCCTCGGCGTCCGACAGCGAGACGTTGCCGCTCTTCGACGAGAGCTTGGCGTCCCCGCGAACGCCGCGGGCAGAGACGGCGCCGAACGCGGACACCAGGTCCACGGCCGCGACCGGGCCGTCGACCGTCACGTCTCCCGCGCCGGCCGACACCTGCACGGGGGTGCCGGGCGGGACGACGATTTCCAGCTCGACCTCCGGCCCGCTTTGCCGGATCCGGGTATCGCCCGACTTCCACTCCACCGGCACGACCACCTGGCGGATGGCGACCCCCTTCTCGCCCGACTCGACCGAAAGCGGATTAACGGCGAGCAAACGCGCCGCTTCCGCCGCGGTCTCCGCGCGCAGGACCCGACGGGCCTTCACGCGCACCATGCCCGCCTCGCCGGCGCGCACCCGCGTCGGCCCATGGGGATTCACGACCCCCAGCGCCGCGCCCGCCGCCACCGGCAGGGCCGCCTCCACCTTGTCCTCCGCGGCCACCCCCTGCGGTTCCAGGCTGAAGGCGAACCGGTGCACGCAATTCACTCCGGCCAGCAGGCTGAGGCCGGCAAGAAAGACAAAGCCGATCGTGCGTCTCACAGGCACAGCTCCCCAGAAGTTTTTTTTGCCAACGTGTGACGAGCGTGTGGGAGGCGTTCATTCCGCCTCAAGTCCTCAGCGTCTCTGCGTCTCTGCGGTTCGTAAACCCTTCCGACGTAAGGCGGCCCCCCACTCCCGGCACACTCGTTCGAAGAGGATGGGCTTCGCGCTTCACCAATTTCCTCGGCGATTTCGGCCGCCTGCTTCGTTGCGCTCGCTCGACGTAGTTCTCCGTTACTACGCCTTGCTCGCGCGCCTCGCGGGCGGCCGAACTTGCCTTCGGCTATTGGTCACCGACTTCCGTGGAGCGGTACTCAGTCCAAGCGCCGATGGTCGCTCCCCCACAAGCCCCCCTCAACCTCCGTCCCCCTCACGCCTGCCGCTCGAGCTGGTACGCCTCGATCTTCGCATCGAGCGTCGGCCGCGAGATTCCGAGCACGCGCGCCGCCTCCGTCTTCACCCACTTCACGTCGGTCAGGACGCGCAGGATGACTTCCTTCTCGAGCCGCTCGACCGCCTCCCGAACCACGTCTTTCAACGGCTTGCCCGAAACGTTGCCCAGGGCGCCGGTCCCTTCCTTCTGGCGGATCTCCTCCTTCAGGACCTCCGGCAGGATCTTCTGGTCGGACAGGGCCACGGCGCGCCGGACCTCGTTCTCCAGCTCCCGCACGTTGCCCGGCCAGTCGTAGGCCATCAGCAAGCGCAACGCCTCGCGATCCATGTTCCGCTTCGGCTGGCCGCTTTCCCGCGCGATCGAGTCCCCGAAGTGGTCGACCAGGAGCGGGATGTCCTCCTTCCGCTCGCGCAGCGGCGGGAGCTTCACCTTGATCACGTTCAGCCGGTAGAAGAGGTCCTCGCGGAACTTCGCCTGCTTGATCAGCTCCTTCAAGTCCTTGTTCGAGGCGGAGACGATCCGGACGTCGACCTTCACCACGTCCTTGCCTCCCACCCGCCGGATCTCGCCTTCCTGCAGGGCGCGAAGGAGTTTTTTTTGCATCTCGAGGGAGGTGTCCCCGATCTCGTCGAGGAAGAGCGTGCCCTGGTGCGCCAGCTCGAAGAGGCCCTTCTTGTCCTGGTTCGCCCCGGTGAAGGCCCCGCGCATGTACCCGAAGAGCTCGCTCTCCAGGAGCGTTTCCGGGATCGCGGCGCAGTTTTCGGAGACGAAGCGGAAGTTTTTCCTCGGCCCGTTGAAGTGGATGGCGCGGGCGACCAGCTCCTTCCCCGTGCCGCTCTCCCCTTCGACGAGGACGGGCACGTCGGTGTCGGTGACCCGATCGAGCACGGCGAAGACGTCGCGCATCTTCGCGCAGCGGCCGACGATGTTGGTGTAGTCGTACTTCAACGCCAGCTCGCTCCGTTCGCGCTTGAGGTCTTCCTTGACCTCCTTCAGCTCGACCGACTGCTGCTCTACTTTTTCTTCGAGGAGGCGGTTGAGCTTCTCGACCTGCTCCTTCGACCTGCGCAGCTCCTCCTGCTTCTTGATGTTCTCTTCGAGGAGACGCGCGTTTTCGATGGCGATCGCGGCCTGGTCGGCGAAGGCCTCCAGCAAGTGGAGGGTTTCCTCGGTGAAGACGCCCCCTTCGAAGCGGTTGTCGATGTAGACGCAGCCGAGGACCTGCTGCTTCACCTTGAACGGTATGCAGAGGACGGAGCGCAGCTTGAGGCCGGAGACGCTGACGAAGGCCTCGAAGCGGTCGTCCGACTGGGCGTCGGCGGTGAGGATGGCCTTGCCCGTCTTGACGACGCCTTCGGCGAGGGAGTGACTGATCTTGAACTCCGGGTTTTTGATCGGTTCGCGGTCGAAATTCCGGGCGACCCGGAAGTTCATGGCTTCCCCTTCGAGCAGGATCATGAACCCGCGCTCGGCGGTGGTGAGTTGGATGACGGTGTCCATGATCATCTCGAGGAGCTTCTTGAGATTGTGCTCGGAGTTGATGGCCTTGCCGACCTCCTGGAGCTTGAGGAGGTCGTCGCGGGTCTTCACGACGGAGGCGAGCCGGGAGGTCCCGGCGTGCCGCTGGAAGAACTCGTCGATGAGCGTCCCGGCCTCTTCGAGCCCCTGCACGCCCGCGGCCTCGACGTAGGACTGGAGCGTGCTGCGGAGGACGTCCTCGAGGCTCTCCTCGACGACCTCTTCGCCGCGCGTGGGGACGTCGGTGGGGGCGGGAGTGACGAGGGGGAGAGTGCGGCGGCGGAGGGGCACGACGCGACGCAGGTGGCGGCGCGGCAAGGGGCGCGGGCGGGGCACGTCGGCGGCGGCGTCGACGGGTTCCTCGGCCGGGTCCCCTTCCTCCCGCTCGAAGATGATCTGGGTGGTGCCGATCTCGATCTTGTCGCCCGACTTGAGCAGGTGGTGATTCACGCGGACGCCGTTGACGAGGGTGCCGTTCTGGCTCTGGAGATCGACGAGGAGGTAGCCCTTGTCCGTGCGCTCGACGTAGCAGTGTTCGCGTGAGGACTTGATGTCGAGGATCTGAATGACGTTGGTGGGGGCGCGGCCGATGCTCGTGAGGTCGTGGGTGACGGGGTGGAGATGGGTTTCGCCGTTTTCATGAATGGTGAGACGGGGCATGCGGGACTCCGACCTGGGGCGGCGCGCAGGAGCGAAAGGGGGGCGCCCGAGAGGGGCGGGCGCCGGTCGCGGTGCAAAGTATAGCAGCGGCGACCGGTGGCTGTCCAGAACCCGGTGGAATTTCTTGACAGGAGCCCATTCCCTGCTATAATCCCCGCCCGTTACCGGACCCCGGGCGGGGTGGTCGTCCGGGCGGCCCCTCCAGGGCAGTGCACGGCACGGGTTCGAGTCAGTCATTGCGGGCACACCGCACTTGGATAAGGAGGTAGGAGATGGGTTGGAAGTGGGTGTCTGGGTTCCTGCTGCCGCTTGCGCTGGTGAGCGTGGTGCTCTTCTGCCCGCTTGCGCGGGCCCAGGCGGACATGATCAAGACCGCGCCGGTCGTCGAAGCGGGTGCCGCCGCCGACGAGCAGGGCGCGACCACGGCCGTTGCGCAGAATCTGCGCGCGGTCGGGCTCTCCGAGGTCCAGGTCGAGCAGCGCATCGACCAGATGAGCACGCAGGACCTGACTTCCTTGGCCGAGAACCCCGATCAGGTGCAGCTCGCGGGCGCGCACTACGCGTTCATCGTGCTGGGCTGCCTCCTGGTGATCGCCCTCTTGTACGTCGCCTTCGGGTAGAGCCGTGGGACGCAACGTCGTGCGTCCGGGTTTCCCCACCCTGTGTGGTTCCTCCGAGTCGAACTTCCCGGGTCTACCTTGCGAATGGAGACGTGACATGGCGCGCCGGTTCCTCACTTCCCTTCTGGTCTCGCTCGCCCTCGTGAATTTCGTCCTGCTCTGCCCGTCCCGCGCAGCCTCCGCCGACATGATCCGCACGTCGCCGGTCCAGGAGACCGGGAGTGCCGGCGCCAAGGACCGGCAAGAGGTCGCCTCCTCCCTCGCGGGCGCCGGTCTTTCCGACGCCGAGATCGCGTCGCGCGTGGACCAGCTCAGCTCGGAAGAGGTCGCCAACCTCGCCGACAATCCCAAGCAGCTCCAGATGGCTGGGGCCCCGCTGGCGCTGGTCAGCATCATCGCCCTCGGCGTGCTTCTGGTCGTCGTCCTCGTTTGGATCGAGACGGTGAACCAGAAGGCGAAGAAGGACGTCCAGAAGTAGCGGGCCTCCGGCTCTCGCCGCGCCGACATGCCGCTCGACCCCAACCTGCGCGCGTTCGAAATCGACGAGCGCCTGGTCGGCGATTGCCTGGACGCGTTTCTCACCGATCGCCTGCGCCGCTACGAACGGGAGCTGGTGAGGCGCTGGATCGGCCAGGGGCTGGTGCGGGTGAACGGCGAGCCGGGACAGCCGAAGTACCGGCTCGCCCTGGGTGACCGGGTGGAGGTCCACCTCCCCGCGGACGCCGACCGTCAGGCCCCGCTGCTCGCGCCCGAAGACGTCCTGCACCGGGACGACGCCTTTCTCATCCTCGACGCGCCTCCCTCTCCCACCGCGGGCTCCGAGCGCCCAGGCTCGGCGGCCTCCTTCCTCGGCGGCATCCTCTCCCCCTTCGAACTTTCTTCGGCGCCTGAACGTCCTCGAGCGGAGGAATGGCCGTCGCGAGAGGGCAGCGGACTCTTGATCGCGCCGCGCACCGCGGCCATCCGACCCGGACTCGAGGCGGCGCTGTGCGCGCCGGGGGCGGAGGTCGTGTGGCTGGCCCTCGTCGAAGGGGAGCCGGAGTACGAGGGGGGCAAGATCGAGCTCTCGATCGGCCCGCATCCCAAGGACGCCTACCGCATGCGCTTCGATCGCGGCGGGGAGGCGGCGGTCACGGAGTTCGAGGTGCAGGAGCGCTTCCGGGGGTACTGCCTGCTGGCGCTTCGGCCGCGCAGCTCGAGCCCGCATCAGCTTCGGGTCCACTGCGCCGGCATCCGCCTCCCGCTTGCCGTGGACCCGCTCTACGGGCATCGCTCGGCGCTCTTTCTCTCCGAAGTGAAGTCCGGCTACAAGAAAAAATACGGCATCGAGGAGAGGCCGCTGTTGGCGCGCCTGCCGCTCCATGCGAGCGCGGTGGCCTTCGCGCATCCGACCACCGGTGCGCCGCTCGCCGTGCGGGCGCCGCTCGCGAAGGACCTGGACCGGGTCCTCAAGGCCCTGCGGCGGCACCGGCCGCCGCGGCGGCGCAACCCGGGGAGCGCGCCGGGGGGGACGCCGCCGGCGACGCCGGCCTAGTGGGACTTCCACATCGATCGTGGGGGCGCGTCTCGGGGTCAAGGGTTTGCAACCCTTCACCACGGAGACACGGAGGCACGGAGACTTCACAGAGGACTTTTCTTTGCTTCCACGTGCTCTCCGTGCATCCCCCGTGTCTCCGTGGTGAACGGCGCAGGCCGCGGAACGGTTGCGAAGAACCGCCTGAAACGACATTTGGTGCTCTGAGCCGCAAGTTCGGTGACGTATTGGGACCGGATAACAGGATGGACAGGATGGTCCTATCCGCGTCCTGTTGATTCTGTGATCCTGTCAGAAAGAAGATGTACGTCCTCGTGATTGCGGAGTAGTCTACCCGCCACGGGCCAGGAGGAGGGATGCCGATGCGAGGTCGGATCGCGGAGCTCGTCCACCTGAGCCTTCTCCTCGCCCTCGCGGCCGGCCGGGCACCGGCCCAGACTCCGGTCCTTTCCGTGGCGGAGGCGGAGCGGGCGGCGGGGCGACTCTTGCGGGAGAAACGGTGGGACGACGCGATCGCGGCCTTCGCCCAGACCCGCAAATGCTATCCAACTCCCTCCGCGCGGGCCGGAGGCCCGCGCTCCCAGGAGCCTCGAGGACTGACCCTGCATGGTTGTTTCCGTGCGGGGCCTCGTTCTTTCGCGGGCACGAGGGGCAGGGCAACGCCGTGCGCCTACGGCCGCCGGCAAGTCGACGGGCCGGATTTGGATCCGCACCTGCCGAGATGCGGGAGCGGGAATGGCGAGGCGCAGTCTTGGACTCCGAGCACGCCGGGAAAAGAGGTGTTCACCCGAAGACGTGCCGTTGGAGTTGGAGTTTGGAGTTGGCCCCTGGAGTTGCCTCCACGGCCTCTTTCGCTCGGCTCGGCTCGGCTCGACCTCCAGTCACCCCGCTCCACCTCCCGCCCTCACTCCTCCCCGCCCTCGTCCTTCTTCCACTCGTCGTGCGACAGGAAGAGATCCAGGCAGACCGAGCACAGGGGCACCTTCGGCCCCTCGTACACCTTCACCTCGATGGTGTACGGCTCCTCGGACTCGTAGTCGTAGATTTCCTCGCCGTCGAGCCGGCCGCAGATCCAGCAGGTGAGCTCGTTCTCCTCCTCCCCCTCGTCGTCCTCTTCCCCTTCCTCCTCGTCCCGCTCCGACTCCGCCTCCACCGGCGCGGACTGCTCGATGCGGAGGTATTGGTTGCGGCGCACCACCTCGTCGTTCCGCAGCGCGTGCGCGGTGTAGACGAAGTCCACGAAGACGTTCAGCTCCTTCAGCTCGATGAACTCCAGCCCGTCGATCATGACGTGCATGTAGCCCTTGCCGGTGAAGGGGCAGGTCCCCTCGTGGATCTTGATGAGCGTCTTCGCGCGGTCCCGCTCCTCCCGGAACAGGAAGCGCTCGTAGCCTTCTCGCACCGCCCGGCGGAGCTGTTCCTTGTTGTCCTCGGGGATGGAGAAGATCTCCATCATGATTTTCATTGCTCTTCCCGAACCAGGTCGCCCTGCTTGGCGGAGCGGGCGTCGAACCCGTCGATCCCGTTGGCCGCGCAGTACGTGTCCCAGACTTTGAAGACCCGGACCTTGCCGACGGGCGAGCCGTCTCGATAGAGCGAGAAGACGTCCCCCTCCTTGATCCCGTGCTTCGTGCCGAGGTTCACGAAGAGGTAGTTCTGCTGTTCGCCGATGTTCAGCACCTTGCCGTCCAGCCGGGGCGCCCCGCCGCCCGGCTCCGGTCCGCCTGGGCCGGAGCCGCCGGCTCCCGGGCCCGCCGCCGGCCCGCCGGGTCCCGCGCCGCCGGGACCGCCAGGACCCGCGGGAGTACCCGCGCCGGGACCTTCGCCTGGCCCCGCCCCGCCAGGACCCGCACCCGCGCCCGCTGCCGGCGGCGCGCCGCCCGGGCCCGCCGGTCGACGCACGCGATCCTCGCCCAAGAGGACCTTCAGGGACGACTTCTTCTCCTCCAGCTCCCGGGCCAGCTCCTGGTATCTGGCGTTCATCCCCTCCAGCGCCTTCTCCGCGGCCTCCGCGCGCTCCCTGTCCGTCGAGCCCTTGTCCGACGCCTCGCGTTTCTCCTGCAGGATGGTGTTCACCTTGGTTTGCAGGTCGGTGATCTGCTTGCGCAGGGTCTGCGCCTCCCGCTCGCGCTGGTCGAGGAGCGCCATCTTCGCCGTGTGCTCGCCCTTGAGCTCGTTTTGTTTTTCGGTGAGCTCGCCGAGCCGGATGCGGGCCTCCGTCAGGTCCCGCATCAGCCCCGCGCGTTCCGTCTTGAGGGAGTCGTTTTCGGCGCGGACCATCTCGATCTGCACGTCCTTTTTCACGAGCAGGTCGTTCTGCTTCGAAAGCTGCGTGGAAAGCTCCTGGAGCTGCTTCGTGAGCACCCCGAGCTTCTCCTGGAGCCGCTCGAACGCGACGGCGATCGCCCCGAGGTCCGAGCCTGGCCCTGTTTTTCCGGCCGCCGGCGGCGGCGGCGTGTCCGAGGCGAGGTCGAGGATCGACCCGCGCTTGTCGTCGGTCGCGATCGGGTTCCGCGGATCGGGGACCAGGTTGCCGTCCACCATGAAGGCGTATTCGTAGATCCGGCCCTTGGGGAGCCGGATCTCGAGCCTCCAGGTGCCGTCACTGTCGCGCTTCATGACGTGGAGTTTTTCGTTCCACGCGTTGAAGTCGCCGACGACCGAGACGGCCTTGGCCTTCGCATCGGCGTAGCTGAAGAGGTGGGGTTCCTTCTCGATCGCCGGGGGGCGGGTCGCGGCCGGGGGCTCGTCGGCCCGGAGGGGCGCGAGGAAGAGTCCGGAGGCGAGCGTGAGGAGCGCGATTGCGGCGGCGCGGCCGGCGCTCCGCCGGGCGCGCCCGGAGGCGAGGCTGCGTGTCATGGGAGGAGGCCTTTCACCAGCGAAGAAGACGGGGCGCCCCTCAGTACCGCCCCACGGAATTGGGTGACCCATTTGCTCGGCGATTTTGGCCGCCCGCCTTGTTGCTCTCGCTCGGCGTAGTTCTCCGTTACTACGCCTCGCTCGCGCGCCTCGCGGGCGGCCAAACTTGCCTTCGCCCACTGGCCACCGACTTCCGTGGAGCGGTACTCAGGTTCGAATTCCTCCTGACGCTTCACCGCGTCAGGAATAGATGTGCTTTCGGCGCTTGAGCTCGTCGATGGCCTTCGACAGGTTTTCGAGGCCCCGGCGCAGCTCCTCGGTACGGCCGCCGAAGCCGATGCGGAGATGTCCCTTGGCCCAGAAGAAGTCGCCGGGGACGACGAGCGTCCGGTATTTTTCGTGGGCCAGCCGGCACAGCTCGAGGCTGTCGAGGCCGTGCAGGAGCTTCGGGAAGCACACGGGGCCGCCGTCCGGCTCGACCCATTGAAGGTCGACCTGGTTCTTCATCCACTCGCGCACCAGAGCGACGTTTTCGGTCAGGATGCGGCGCGCGCGGGCACGCAGGAGGTCCATCTTGCGGATGGCCGCGAGGGCGATGCGCTGGCTGGGCACGGAGAGCTCGCCCGAAATGTAGTTCTCGACCTGGCGGAGCAGCGGCACGAGCCGCTCGTCGCAGACCACCCAGCCGATGCGGAGCCCGCCGAGCCCGTAGATCTTCGAGAGGCTGCAGATCGAGATCATGTTCTCGCCGTAGGTGCTCGCGGGCGGCGGGGGCGGCCCGAAGGTGCCCTCGCGATAGACCTCGCTGACGACCACGAGGGAAGCGTGTTCGCGCGCGATCTGCTGGAGCGTCTGGAGCTTTTCGGGGCTGGTCGCGACCCCGGTGGGGTTGTGGAGATTCGTGATGAGGATCGCGCGGATGTTCCGGCTGATGCGGCGTTCCAGCTCTTCGAGGTCGATCTGGAAGCCCTTCTCGAAGAGCCGGTCCAGGATCTTCACTTCGACGCCGAAGTACCGGGCGATGCGATAGTAGGGCTCGTAATTCGGGACTTCGAGGAGGATCTCGTGCCCGCGGCCGAGGGTCGCGGCCATGACGAGGAAGATGCCCATCGTCGCGCCCGTGGTCACGCAAACCTGGGAAGGCTTGGCGTTGTGGAGGGCGGCGATCGCCTCGCGGAGCTCGGGATCGCCGAAGCGGTGCGGGCTCGACAGCGGCACGTCGCGGAGCTCGAGGCCCAGCTCCTCGACGCCGATCGGGAGCACTTCCCCGCAAGCGACGTCGTACTCGGCGGAGCCGGTATTTTCTTTGACCCACTGGAGATAGTGGATCGGCTCGAAATTCATCGGTGGCTCCTCATTCCCTTCGCGCCGGCATTATAGCCGCCCCCCGGGGCCCGCGCAAGAGACATGAACGGCCCCCCGTCCCGGCTTTCTCGCACGAGGGCGAAACGCCGTGCGACACTCCCCCGCACCCGCGCGACGCGCTCGCCGCGTCCGAGCCGGCGTCCGCGTCCTCTCGACCCGCCCACACCGCCTGTCCAGGGCTCACAGCCGGGTGGTGAGCCGCCACCAGACGAGAAAGCCGAGGCCGAAGATGATCGCCCAGAGCACGCACAGCCGAAGCAGGTCCGCGGCCACGCGTCGCGAGCGGCCGATGCCCTCGAGCGGCAGCCCCCGGAGGTAGCGCTCCATGTCGTCGGCAAGCGCCTGCGGGGAAGCGTACCGATCCTCCCGACGACGCGCCATCGCGACCCGGATCATTTCGTCGACGTCCGGCGGGAGGTCGGGCGTGTGCGCGCGCGGCGCGGGAGGAGGCCCCAGCTTGACTTTCTCGAGCACCATCGCGGCCGTGTCCGCCAGGTACGGCGGTCGCCCCGTGACCGCCTCGTACAGGCAGGCCCCGAGGCCGTAGACGTCGGAGCGGACGTCGAGCGCGTCGCCGGCGACCTGTTCGGGGGACATGTAGGCGGCGGTCCCGGCCGGCGCTGCGCCGCCGGCCTTCGACTCGGGGCGACCCAGCTCCAGCGACACGCCGAAGTCGCACACCCGGGCGTCACCGTGCGCGTCGACCAGGATGTTTTCCGGCTTGAGGTCGCGGTGCAGGACCCCGCGCGCGTGGGCGTGCGAAACGGCCTCCGCCACGGGCTTCAGGAGCTCGAACGCGCGCTCCACGCCGACGTGCTCGCGCGCGAGCAGCTCCCTCAGCGTCGCCCCTTCCACGTACTCCATCGCAAGGAACGGCTTGCCGTCCTGGACGCCGGCGTCGAGCAAGGGGACGATGCCCGGATGGGCGAGTCGGCGCGCGACGTCCGCTTCGCGGCCGAAAGTGTCCAGGTCCGTCACGGAGGCGCCCTCCGCGGCGAGCACCTTCAGCGCGACAAAGCGCCGCTCCGCGCGGTCCCACGCCTTGTAGACCGTCTTGGGGCCCGTGGCGACGCGTCGGATCAGTTCGTACGGTCCGAACGGAGTCCCCTTGATCGTCGTGCCCTTCCGGTCGCCCGTCGCCGGACCGCCGGCCGTCGTCGGAAGCGGCCGCTTTGCCTCGTCCCCGCCGGCGCCCGCGGTCGCAGTCGCTCCGCCCGCGGCGACCCCGGTCGCGCCGGCCGCTGCCGCGGTCGCGGTCGCGTTGGCCGCGGCGACGGCGCCGGCCACGGCGTCGTACTCGCCGTACACCTCCATCTGCTGCCCCTCGGGATTCACGAGGGTCGTCCCCTCCGCGCGCACCGAGGTCCCGTCTTCGGGCACGGTCAGGAGGTCGCCGCAGCGGGTGCACTTCATGCGGTGATAGGGCAGATACCCGGCGACGTTGTAGCGCGTCCTGCAGCGGCGGCAGAAGAGGATCTTCTTGTTTTGGATGTCGAGCAGGATGCGGACCGAGTCGGGCGTCGCGATCCCCTTCTTCACCAGCAGCTCCCCGAGCCGCACGAAGCCCCCGCCCGCGGCGTCCGCCTGTTCGCGCAGGCACTCGTTGAGCTGCTCGGCGGTGGCGAACCCGTACTCGACGGCCAGACGGCCGAAGAGGATGTCCTTTTTTTTCAGGTTGGAGAACTGGGCCTGCTCGTCCAGCCGCTTCTCCTGCAGATTGAGGAGGAGCTGCAGGACGTTGAAGTCGATGAAACCTTTCCGGACGAGCACGGCGCCGATGGGCACGCTCGGGCTCTTCCGGTGCTCCTCGAGGGCGTCGCGGAGCTGGTCCTCGGTGATGATCTTGTGCTCGAGGGCGATCTGGCCCAGGAGCCCGCGGTCGCGCATGGGTGCAGCCCGGAAGGAAGAGGCGGGGGCGGGATGACGAAGTTTCAATTCTCAATGAGCAAGCTTCAATCAAGACTCAAGACTCAGGACTCAAGCGTGACTCGGTGCCTCCGGGGTGAAACGCGCATGCCGCTGAACGGTTACCGCACGTCCTCCGGGAGCGCCTCCTCCGGCGCGGGCCGTCAGGGCCCGCAAAGGACCAAGTCAGGCACTCACGCCAGTCTGTGCAGGCCGGAAGGCCTGCACCACAAGGGCCTCTTCCCTCCGACGAAAGTGCCGATCCATGAGTCATTCCTTTACGGGCCCTCAGAGGTCCGGGGGCGTGGGGATCCCGAAGATCCGACAAAGGCCGCGCAGGGTGCCACGCTTGATTTGACGGTGGCGGGGCACGGGGGCGTGCGCCATCGTCCGCGGGTTGACCCAGACGTCATGCCGCCCGCCCCGGTGGTGGAGAAAACGTATGCTCTCAGTAAACCCATTCTCCCGGCTTGTCATCCTGAGCGGAGCGCCCCAGCGCGGAGCGAAGGAGCCAAGCCAAGGCGGACCCACAAACTTCTCGACTGGCTCCCGGCCCCTGTGGTCTGCCGTTCGGGGACGTGTCGACAAGAGCGGACGCCACCCTTGGTTCGGATCCTTCACTTCGCTCCGCGCTGCGGCGCTTCGCTTTGTTCAGGATGACATGCATCGAACGGGTTCACTGAAAGCTTACGAGAAAACAGCCTTGCGAGCGAAGGTGCCTCTCGACGTCTCATCGTTTCACGACCGGGATCGCGCGCGCGGCACGGTGAGTTTTCGCAGCAGCGTCGCCCGTGACCGACGCAAGGCACCCAGGGCGTCCGCCGCGTTCTCGAACGCCTCCGCAAGCGATTCGGCCTCGGTAATCAGCTCGGGATCCAGCGGCGAGGTGACGATGAACCCGCCCTCTTCCGCTTCCTCCAGCGTGACGACCCGTTTGCCGTTGGAGACCGTGTAGCGTTTTCGCAGCACGCGTAGACACCCTGAGGGAATCGGACCTTCAAGCCGAGAGTGTACATCGCTCGCGGATGTGAAACAAGCCCAAACCGGCGGCGGAATCCCGGCATGTCATCCTGAGCGGAGCGCCGCAGCGCGAAGCGAAGGATCCAAGCAAAGACGGACGCCCAACCTTCTCAACCGGCCCTCGGACCGTGCCGTGTGCGAGCCAGTGCCCTGTCGAGAAAAGCGGTCGCTACGCGCGGTAGGCTGGTCGTTGAGAATTGAACCTTGAGCCTTGTCTGAGTTTTGAAAATTGAGCATTGAACATTCAATTCGCTCCCCTGCCCGTCAAACGAGCAAGGTATTTTCAGACGGGCCCTTACGCGGGCGGGCCTGCGGCGAGCTTCCCCAGTTTGCGCAGGCCGGCGTGCACCTCGACGAGCGTGGCCAGGCTGGTAGACTCCGCGTGCTGCCGGCAAAAAAAATAACTGGCTTCGGTCAGGTGGATGAAACAGGACTTCGGACTGGCGTACTGCCACTCGTCCTCGCTGACCTTGACGACCCTTCGGTCCTCGAAGAACACCATGCCCGTGGACTTGCGAAAGCCGGCTAGGTAGGTGGCATGCGCCTCGTTGAACTCGATGGGGGGCAAGCGGGCCGCCGCCGTGGCGGCCTCCTCGTCCTTCGAGCGTGCGCGCGCATTGTAGGACTCGATCAACCTGACCAACCCGCGGATCACCAGCGCCACGCACGCGACGCCGAGGACCGTAAGGCCCACCGGACGCGGTCCGAGAAGCACCGCCGAGCTCACCACCACGTGCGAGGAGAGGAACAGCCACCAGGGCACGCCTCGCGGCCCCGCGGCCGGTTTCTCCTTCGGGGCGGGGTTCAGCTCGGCGAGCTTCCGCTGGATCTCCGCCTCCAGCGCAAAACTGTCCTTCTCCCGGCGCAGGCTCTCGACCAGAGGCGGCGGCTCGCTGTCGCGGGCGACCGGCTCACGCTGGGCCTCGCTCATGAAACGCTCCTCGACGATCGGGCGGCACGGATGCCCCCGGAACCGCTCCTGGAGGGACGGATCAGCACGATCACCGAGCGGTCGGAGCCGCCCAATTGCTCAGTCTTGGGCAGGCGAAGCCGACCGCGCGTCCGTCCACTCCCAGAGGCCCACCGCGGACGGCGTCCCGAGAAAGCGGAGGAGGTCGCGCACGCGCCCCCGGACTCGGCGCGCCTGCGCGGCGAGGTCCCGTGCCACGCCGTCGGCCGCAGCCTGTCCGGGCCCGCCGGCCAGCCGCTCCGCCGCTTCCATGGCCCACTTGCAGGCCCCGCCCCGGTCAAGCTGGGCACGAAGGGCCGCGACGTTCTTGCGCGTCCAACGCTCGCCAAAGCCGATGCTGGCGCCTTCCCAGAGGCAGGGGGGTCCGCCGCCCCCGACGCGCGTCCAGGCGTGGAAAATGGGGTTGTCCTTCTCGCCGTACGCCAGGACCGAGAGATACTGCACGGCGCATACGGCGTACCCCCTGGTATCCAGCGCGCGCCAGGGCACGAGGATCCGCTCCACGTCCGGCCAGGCTCGGCCATACTGCACGAGGTTGCGAATCCAGACGTACGGGGTCGCGCGCTGCCCCTCGAACCGAAGGACGGTCTCCCGCGACATGCGCTCCAGCAGCGACGCGGCCATGAAGCGACGGAAGGCTTCGTCGGCCTCGGGCCCGAGCGTGTGCGCGATGACGCGGGGGCGCCGGGCCAGCGCGGCATGGAACTGTTCGGAAAACGCGCTCGCATCTTCGCGGTCGAGCGACCGCCTCCACGCGGTCGCGCAGAGCGGGAGCGCGCGGCGCATCAGGTCCGGGTCCAGCGGCGCAACGTAGGACAGGTCGAGCGCGTAGTCCACGAGATCGCCGGCGCGCGGGCGGCTCCGAGGCCCGGCGCGGGCGAGGCGCTCGAGCGAGTCCTGGTTCCCATCGAACTGTTGCTGGCGGATCGATGCGGGCGCCGCAGGCCGGCCGAGGGCTTCGGACAGTTCCTGAAGGTCCATGGGCTGCTCCGCGGACCGCGAAGGAGGACGCGACACGAGTGAACGGGGACACTGGAACGGAGGAAGAGGCGGGGCTTCGGCCGGCGAGCCTGGACTCTACCGCGGACCCGGCCTCGAAACAAGCGCAATCAGGCGCGGGAGCGACGCGAACGAACGCCGCGGTCAGCATGGGGGCGCTGGGACGCGTCGCGGACCTCGCCGAGCCCCGGCGGCGACCGAAGGGCCCTCCGCGCGCACGCCGCTACGCGAGATAGCGGGCGGCAAGCTCCTGCATCGCGGCGTTCTGCGGAAAGCGTTCACGCAAGCGGCGCACGAGATCCGTCGCACGACGATTCTGCCCCGCGGCGCCGAGGTCGGCGAGCAGGGAGGAGGCCTCCTTCACCAGGTGGAAGCGGCGACCCGCAAGCAGATCGAGATGGCCGACATACAGGTCCATGCGCGCGACACGCGCATCGAGATCCGTGGGCTGGTGCCGCACCGCGCGTTGGAGGCAGTCGAAGGCCAGCTCGAATTTTCCGTGGGCGGTGAGGAGGGAGGCGGCCGCGCGGTGGTGGTGCGCCGAGCGGGCCGGATTGCCGAAGCCCTCGTAGAGCTTCGCCATCTTCAGCCGAAGCGGGACCTCGTCCGGACAGGCGCGGATGAGATGTTCGTAGACGCGGATGGCGATTTCGAGATTTCCCTCGCGCGCGCAGTTCTGCGCGGTGACCCGCAGCTCGGCCGGGCCGGCTACGCGAATGAGACCGGCCGTGAGGAGCGCATGGAAGTGCGGTCCGAGTTGAATGGGGCTCTTCCGCACGCGTTCGCAAATCTCGCGCATGCCGCGCCGCCCGTCGACCTCGCGGTAGACCGCGCCGCGCGTCTCCTCCAGCACGATCGTGCCCGCCCCGCTCGGGGCTCCCAGCGCGGCGCCCGCGGCGGCGCCGCCCGCCGCTCCCGGCTGCGCCGCGGCCGGAAGGCCCGCGGCCCCCTCCTGCCCGGGCCGCACGAGGATGTCGTCGGGGCCGGGCAGCTCCCGGCGCACCTGCTCGTATTCGTCCTGGGCGCGCATGGCATCGAGCAGGATGCGCTGGATGTCCACGCTGACCGTCACGCCCTCGGTCGACGGCTCGTTCTTGTCCCCCGTGCCTTTGGCGATGAACTCGAAGGTCCCCTCTTCCCAGGTGAGCAGGTCGTCCAGGGCATCCTTCACGAATTCCTCGAGCGCCGCCTCGACGACCGCCTTGGAGAGAAGGCCGAGCTGGACGAGGGCCTGCTCGAGGGGGATCCCCAGCTCCGCGCGCGCGCGCTGCGCGGCCGCGAGGTCGCGCGGGGAGATCAGCTTGCGGTCGACCATGCGCTCGCCGAGGGTGTGGGCCTCGGGATCGTCCGCGGAGGAGACCTGCATGCCGTGGGGCCGGATGAGGATCGTGCGGAGCCGGTCGCCGGAGCGGACCCGCAGCGTCCCCGGTCGGCCGTCCTGCGTCAGACGCTGCAGAAGAGCGGCCATCGCGCGCCGGTCGAAAGTTCCGCGCATGTCCATGGGTTCAGAAATACTCCAGCACGCGGTTCAGGTCCTGAAGCAGGTCTTCGTATTCGGGGAAGCGTCGGGCCGCGTCCTTCTCCAGGCAGCGCTCGATGGCGGCGCTGAGCAGATCGGGGACGGTCGGATCCAGGCTTTTGAGCGTGGGCGGGATGACGTAAAAGAGCTTTTCGGTGAACTGGAGAGGGGTCGTGGGCTCGAACGGGGGACGGCCTGCGACCATGGCATACAGGGTCGCACCCAGGGAATAGATGTCGGCGCGGTGGTCCACGCCCTTCGCGTTGAGCACTTGTTCCGGGGCCATGTAGGTGAGCGTGCCGATCCCCTGTCCACAGCCCGTGATTGCCGACGCGGCCTCGCCTCCCGTGTGTCGCGCGAGGCCGAAGTCGAGCACGCGCACGGCGCCGTCGCGGCCGACGAGCAGGTTGCCGGGCTTGACGTCGCGATGGATGATCCGGAGGCCGCGGGCGAAGGCGAGGCAGCGCGCGGCCTGGACCGCGATCTCGAGGGAGGTCTTCACCGGGAGGCGGCCCTGACGGCGCAGCAAGGTCTGCACGTCGGCGCCGTCCACGAAGCGGAGGGCGAGGTAGGTGTGCGCCCGACTCTTGCCGACCTCGAGGATCGGGACCACGCCAGGGTGACTCGCGAGCGCGCCGCAAACCTCGGCCTCGCGAAAGAGGCGCGCGGCCGCATGGGCGACGAGCTGAACGCCGGGGTGCAGGACCTTGAGCGCGACCTCGAGGTTGTCGGAGACGCGGACCGCGCGAAAGACCACGGAAGTGCCGCCGGAGCCGAGCGGCACGCCGAGCCGGTAGCCGGCGAAGAGCGCTCCGGTCTGCAGGCCTTCGGGGAGCGGCGGGGCGGCGGACGCGAGCGTGCGGGCAGGCGCGTGGGAGGGGGAGGGCGGACGCGGGGGCGCAGGCGGCGGGGGCGGGTGGGACGTGGATGCCGCGACGGCGGCTTCCACCCGAACGGCAAATTCAAGCGGCCCGATCAGGAGCCGGTCGGCGGAGCGCAGACGCACTCCGCCCTGGGCGGGAACGGCGCGGCCATTGACCGCCAGTTCGGCGCCTGGCTCGAGGCGGCGGACTTCGACGCCGGCGGCCCCGATTTCCACGCGGCAGTGTCGGCCTGCGATCCCGTGCGCGGCCAGCACGAGATCGTTGTCGTCCGCCTTCCCCAGCTCATAGGATCCGGGGTGGAGCACGAAGAGGGGCATGGTGGCGCCGCGTCCGGCGGTCGGGTCGAGCCGCAAGACAGGACCGGGGGGGTGAGCCGTGGACAAGGCGTTCGGCCTCCTGAGCGTGCCGCAGCGAAGGGCTCCGAATTGTACATGGCGGGAGGGGGCGCCGGAAGGGAAAGATGCGAGGCCGAGCGCGGGCGGTGCGGCGACCCTGCACGTTCGACGTCGCGGTCGCGGGCCAGAACCGAACCGCGAGCGTGAGCGAGCGGTCTCGAGGCATTCATGATGGCGGCGCCCTCGCAGCCCCGCCTACGGTCCAGTGTCGCAGTCACCGGCCAGAATCGAGCGGCCAGGGACCGCGCGGAAACAACTTCACAGGCCCTGGTGCGGTTCTGAACACCGGCGGATGGGGAGGGGCAGCGCAACACAAGCCGCGACGGCCACTCGCGCGGGCGGGGACGCCCGCGCCCCCAGGAGCCGTGAGGCCGGCGCGTAAGCAGTCAGTTTTTTTCGGACACGTTGGCCCGGGCGAGTTGGCAAACAGCACTCGGGGGCCGAATCCACCCTTGCTCCTCTCCCCTCGGCGCCCGAGCAAGAATGTCTTTACATTTTCGTTGATCGACCGATGCCTGTGGGCGCGGCACTGAGGGCGGCGACCCCAGGAGCCTCGAGGTCCGTGTCTGCGCAGTTATTTTTGCGCGGGCGCTCAGCGGTTCTCGCCGCCCGGGTTTTCCGCGGCCGACTCGAACAGGCGCAGGAACTCGCCGGCCTTCTCCGCCGTATGGAGTCGGGCGAAATGCGCGACCTGGCGCCCGACTTCACCCAGCCGCTTCTCGAGCTCCGCGTCCTTGCAGCGCCCTTTTTCGTCGAAGGCCTGCCAGGCCTGCGGGATCGAGGCCTGCTCCGGGACGACCCACGCATGCAGCGCGCGCGCCACCTCCCGGAGCCCGTCGAGCGCCGACCCCGCGCCCATTTTTCCTCCCGCGACCCCCACCAGTCCGATCATCTTCCCCTCAAACTCCTCGAAGCCCATCAGGTCGAGCGCGTTCTTCAGCACGCCGCTGTATCCGCCGTGGTACTCGGGCGTCGCCAGGAGGATCCCGCGCGCGGCCCGCACCTCGTCGCGCAGCCGGAGGACGCCCGGCGGCGGGGTGGTCTTCTTGTCGTTCCCCGTACACATCGGCAGCTCGTACGCGCGCAGGTCGATGAGCCCGGTCTCCGCCCCGGCCTCCGCCGCGCCCGCGAGCGCGGCATCGAGTGCCATCCGCGTGTAACTGCCCGGTCGCAGGCTGCCGCAGATCCCCACGACGCGCACGGCGCGGGCGGCACGTTTGACCTTGGTCATGGGGTGGAACTCCGAGCTGGAGGGTGTGTGCTCTTCCCCGGAATTATTTGCACCGCAGCGCAAATCTTACGGGGACAACGACCAATGACCAATGACCAATTTCCAAGGACCAATCATTGCCCAAATGACCAAGGACCAAGGGCCTGCGCTCCAGCAGCAAGACGGAACCGCGACCGTGAGGGAGCGGTCTCAGCGCGGCCGAAGATCCCCTCGGCTTCGAACCCCCGACGGATCGCCGGCCCCCCCCGGCGGACGGCCGATTCGCAGGAGTCAAGCGGCGCCCGGGACCCGCCGGCTCATCGACGGACTACGAACAAGGCCATCAGGCGCGTCCTCGCGAGTCCAAGCCCGTGTGGCGGCTCGCGCGGGCAGGCGGCTCACGCTCCCAGGCAGCGAGGCTGGATTTCGTAGGCGCGTCACCCGCGCACGCGCCCACACCTGAACCTGCACCTGCACCCCGGCCGGCGCGGGCCCGATGCGAGGCCGAACGCGGGGCGACCGAAGCACCCGCCGAGACCGCTCCCTCACGGTCGCGGTTCCGTATGCAGAAGCAGGGCTCGTTGCTGCTACTTCCGGCGCGCCTTCCCCCCGGCCTGCGCGATCCGAATGATACGCGTCGCCGGATGCCCCGGCCGCGCGCTCGCCATCGCCGGCCGAGCCGCCGGCTTCGTCGGGCGCACGATCGCACGCTCTGCCACGACCTTCGAGGAAGCCTTCGCTGCGACTCTCGCCGCCCGCCGCGGCTTCCGCGCCGGGGCCGCCGCGTCCCGCTTCGTCGCACGCTCCGGCTTCGCCTTCGCAGCCGTCGCCCGCGACCTCAAGAGCGACTGCGCCGCGGCCAGCCGCGCCACCGCCACCCGGTACGGGGAACACGACACGTAGTCGAGCCCCAGCATCGCGCAGAACTCGATCGAGTCCGGGTCCCCGCCGTGCTCGCCGCAGATCCCCAGCTTGATCCCCGGCCGCGCCGCACGGCCCTTCTCCACCGACAGCCGCATAAGCTGCCCCACGCCCGATCGGTCGATCGAGACGAACGGGTCCGTCGGCAACACGCGCGAGTCCTGCACGTACTCCTTCAGGAACTTACCCGCGTCATCACGCGAATACCCGAACGTCATCTGCGTCAGGTCGTTCGTCCCGAAGGAAAAGAACTGCGCCTCCGTCGCGATCTCCTCCGCCACCAGCGCCGCGCGCGGGACCTCGATCATCGTCCCCACCAGGTACGCCAGCTTCCGGCCCGTCCGCTTCATCGTCTCCTCGGCGATCCGCACCGCGATCGCCTTCTGGTCCTTCAGCTCGTTTACGTGCCCCACCAGCGGGATCATCACCTCGGGCACCACCGTCTGGCCTTCACCCGCCACTTCGCACGCGGCCTCGAAGATCGCGCGCACCTGCATCTCCGTGATCTCGGGGAACGTGATCCCCAGCCGGCACCCGCGATGCCCCAGCATCGGGTTGAATTCGTGCAGCGACTCCACGCGCTCCAGCAGCCGCTCCTTGGCGGCCAGCGCCTCGCCAGTCTCCCCCTTCGCCTTCGCCACCGCGATCTCCACCATCAACTCTTCCCGCTTCGGCAGGAACTCGTGCAGCGGCGGGTCGATCGTCCGAATCGTCACCGGGAACCCCTTCATCGTGCGGAAGAGGCCGAGGAAATCGCCGCGCTGCAACGGGAGGAGCTGGTCGAGCGCGCCCCGGTATTTCGCGATCGGTTCGGAGCCCGCTGCCCGCGCCTTCGCAAGCTTCGCCTCCTCCTCCGCCTTTTCCGGCCCGGTCGCCTTCTTCGCCTTCGCCTCCAACGCCGCGATCTCCGTCATCGCGCGCTTGGCCTCCTCCGCGAAGAGGATCATCTGCTGCACGATGGGCAGGCGCTCCGCCGCGAAGAACATGTGCTCGGTGCGGCACAGCCCGATCCCCTGCGCGCCGAAATGGCGCGCGGCCTCGGCGTCGGCCGGGACGTCGGCGTTCGCGCGGACCTTCACGCCACCCACCTTCGTCACGCAAGCCATGAAGTCCGAGTAGTACGCGAAGAGCTCCGACTCCGCCGCCGGCAGCTCGCCGCGCAGCACGCGGATGATGTCCGACTCGCGCGTCGGGATCTCGCCGATCATGACTTCGCCCGTCGTCCCGTCGATCGAGAGCGCGTCCCCCTCGCGGACCACGTGCTCGCCGACCGTGAACTGCCGCGCGTGCTCGTCCACGGCCAGCATGCCGCACCCGACGACGCACGGCTTCCCCATCTGCCGGCCGACGACCGCCGCGTGGCTCGTCCGCCCGCCGGTCGCCGTGAGCACGCCCTGCGAAGCCTTCATCCCCTTCACGTCGTCCGGACACGTCTCCGCGCGCACGAGCACGACGCGCTCGCCGCGCCCCGCGCGCCGCACCGACTCCTCCGCGCTGAAGACCGCGGCCCCGGACGCCGCGCCCGGAGAGGCGTTCAGGCCCTTCGCGACGGGCGCGAACGCCTTCCGCTTCTCGCGGTCAAAGACCGGAAACAGGAGCTGCTGGAGGTGGTCCGGTTCGACGCGCAGCACCGCCTCCTCCGGCGTGAGGACGCCTTCCTTCATCATGTCCACCGCGAAGCGCACCGCGGCGAAGCCCGTGCGCTTGGCCGAGCGCGTCTGGAGCATGTAGAGGCGGCCTTCCTGGACGGTGAACTCGAAGTCCTGGACGTCGCGATAATGCCGCTCGAGGCGTCCGGTGATCTCGCGGAGCTGGGCGAAGACCTCGGGCATTTCCTTGTCGAGTTGCGCGATCGGGAGCGGCGTGCGGATGCCGGCGACCACGTCCTCGCCTTGCGCGTTCGTGAGGTACTCGCCGAAGAAGACTTTGTCGCCGGAGCCGGGGTCGCGCGTGAAGCCGACGCCGGTGCCGCTCTTGTCGCCGGTGTTGCCGAAGACCATGGACTGCACGGTGACGGCCGTCCCGAGGTCGTGGGGGATCTTGTAGATGTTGCGGTAGTCGATCGCGCGCTGGTTGTTCCAGGAGCGGAAGACCGCGTCGCGCGCCATCATGAGCTGCCGGGCCGGGTCCTGGGGGAAGGGCTTGCCGGCGTGGGCCTGCACGGTCGCCTTGAACTCCTCGACGAGGGCGCGGAGGTCCTCGGCGGTGAGGTCGGTGTCCTTCACGATGCCGCGGGCGGCCTTGCGCGCCTTGAGGGAGCGCTCGAAGTTCTCTTTGTCGATGTCGAGGACGACGTTGCCGAACATCTGGATGAGGCGGCGATAGCAGTCCCAAGCGAAGCGTTCGTTCCCGGTGCGGCCCGCGAGGCCGAGGACGGTCTTGTCGTTGAGGCCGAGGTTGAGGATGGTGTCCATCATGCCCGGCATCGAGACCTTCGCGCCGGAACGGACCGAAACGAGCAGCGGATTCGTCGCGTCGCCGAACTTCATGCCGGTGAGGGCCTCGACGCGCGCGAGGTTCTGGAGCATCTGGGCGTCGAGGTCTTTGGGAAAGCTCTTCCGGTCGGCGTACCACAGCCGGCAGAGCTGGGTGGTGAGGGTGAAGCCGGGGGGCACGGGGATGCCTGCGCGGGTCATCTCGGCCACGCCGGCCCCCTTGCCGCCGAGGAGGTCCTTCATCGAAGCGTCGCCGTCGGCCTTGCCGCCGCCGAAGAAGTAGATGTACTTGGGCATCGGGCTTCCTCCGGAAGGGTTTGAGGGAACGGCGCTTTCTAGCACGGTGCCGAAACCGTGTCAAGCGAAGGAGTCGGCGCCCAAGTCAGATTAATTCGCTTGACACCCCGAAGCGGGCGTCCCTATAATCGCGGTCACACTCGACCCACGCGCGGGGAGTCCATGCCCGGATCCGGACCCCCGTCCTCCATCCCACGGAGAGGCTCGATGGCGCAAGAACGGAAGCCGCTGGGGAAAATCCTCGCGGAGATGAAGGCCGCCTCGGACAAGCAGATCAAGGAAGCGCTGAAGTTCCAACACGACAATCCGGGCAAGAAGCTTGGGGAGATCCTGGTCGAGCAGGGAGTGGTCAAGCCGATTCAGCTCGCCCAGGCCCTGGCCAAGCAGTTCGAGATGCCCTTCGTGAACCTCGGCGCCCTCGAGATCGCGGGCGAGGTCGTCCAGTCCGTGCCGAAGCAGGTGGCCGAGGAATACAAGATCATTCCGATCAAGAAGAACGGCCGGCTCATCACCGTCGCGATGAGCGACCCGCTGGACTTCTTCACCCTCGACAACTTGCGCTTCATCTTGAACACCGAAATCGAGTGCGCGCTGGCGACGAAGGACGACGTCGTGGAGGCGCTGGCGAAGTACTACGGCGGGGGGATGAAGAGCGAGATCGGCAACGTGCTGGAGGAATTGACGCAGAGCGACCTCCAGGTGCGGACTTCGGGGGACACGGCCCCCGCGGGCGAGGAGGAGGAGGGGGACGACGCCCCGGTCATCCGCCTCGTGACCCTGATCATCACGGAGGCGATCAAGGCGCGCGTGTCCGACATCCATGTGGAGCCGATGGACAAGAAGCTCCGCATCCGGTACCGGGTGGACGGCATCTGCAAGGAGGTGGACTCCCCGCCGAAGCGGCTGCAGGCGGCGATCATCTCCCGCTTGAAGATCATGGCGCAGATGGACATCGCGGAGAAGCGGAAGCCGCAGGACGGACGCATCCAGATCTCGACCGGGGGCAAGGACCTCGACCTGCGCGTGAACGCGCTGCCGGCGTCTCACGGCGAGTCGGTGGTCATGAGAATCCTGGACAAGCAGAAGGGCCTCGTGCCCCTCGAGGATCTCGGGCTGCACCCGGACGACTACAAGCGGTTCAAGGCGATCATCAAGCGCCCGAACGGGGTCTTCCTCGTGACGGGCCCGACCGGGTCGGGCAAGACGACGACCCTGTACGCGGCGTTGAAGGAGCTGAACCGGCCGGACGTGAAGATCATCACCGCCGAGAACCCGGTGGAGTACACGATTCCCGGGATCAACCAGTCGCAGGTGAAGGCGCAGATCGGGATGACGTTCGCGCGGATCCTGCGCGCCATGCTGCGTCAGGCGCCCAACATCATCCTCGTGGGAGAGATCCGCGACGAAGAGACGGCGAAGACGGCCGTCGAGGCCGCGCTCACGGGCCACCTTGTGTTCTCGACGCTGCACACGAACGACGCCCCGGCCTCCCTTACGCGCTTGATCGACATGGGGGTGAAGCCCTTCCTGGTGGCGTCGTCGGTGCAGGCCATCCTGGCCCAGCGACTGGTCCGCATCCTGTGCCCCCACTGCAGGGAGCCGTACCAGCCGGACGAGGCCGAGCTGAAGTCGGTGAACCTGACGCAGGAGGACATCGAGGGGAAAAACGTCTCGCGTCCGGTGGGCTGCGACGACTGCAAGGGGCAGGGCTATCGCGGGCGGAAGGGCGTCTACGAGCTGCTCGAGATGAACGGGGTGCTGCGCGAGATGACGTTCAAGAAGGAACCGACCATGCGCCTGATGGAGCAGGCGCGGGTGTCCGGCATGGTCACGCTCCTCGAAGACGGCGTCCGCAAGATCCTCGAAGGCACGACCACCTTCAAGGAGGTGCTGAACATCGCGAAGCGCGAGGACATCGCTTACTGATCCTGGTCCTGCCGGAAAGGGAGCCCCGATGGTCGTCGAACTCAACAAGCTCCTCTCGCTCGTCGTCGAGAAGCGCGCGTCCGACCTACACCTCACCGTCGGCATCCCTCCCACGATCCGCCTGCACGGCCGGCTTCGGCCCCTGAACCTCCCCCCGCTGACCCCCGACGACACCGTGGCCTTCATGAAGGCCATCACCTCCGAGCGCTGCCAGGCGGAGTTGAAGGAGAAGGGCGGTTCGGACTTCGGGTTCGCCTTCGAGAAAAAGGCCCGTTTCCGCGTCGCGGTCTACATGCAGAAGGGGAGCGTGGGGATCGCGCTCCGGCTCATTCCATCGAAGCTCCTGACCTTCGACGACATCGGTCTGCCGCCGAGCGTGAAGAACCTGCTCTTCAAGCCGCGCGGCCTGATCCTCGTGACCGGCCCGACGGGCTCGGGGAAGACGACGACGCTCGCGACGATGCTGGACTTCGTGAACACGGAGAACGACTGCCACATCATCACCATCGAAGACCCGATCGAGTACTACCACGACCACAAGAAGTCGATCGTCACGCAGCGCGAGATCGGCGTGGACGTCGGCGGCTTCGGCGAGGCGATCCGTCGCGCGCTGCGCATGGACCCGGACGTGGTGCTGGTCGGGGAAATGCGCGACCTGGATACGATCCAAGCGGCGATCACCGCCGCCGAGACGGGGCACCTCGTCTTCGGCACCCTGCACACGACCGGGGCGGCGCGGACGATCAACCGGATCGTGGACGCCTTCCCGCAGGAACAGCAGGAGCAGATCCGGGCGCAGCTTTCGACCTCGATCCTCGCGGTGATCTCGCAGATGCTGTTGCCGCGCGCGGACGCGCCGGGCGTGATCGCGGGCTTCGAGATCATGATCATGAATTCGGGGATCGAGCACCTCATCCGCGAAAACCAAACGCACAAGATCATCTCGGCCATCCAGACCGGCGCGAAGCAGGGGATGTTCCTCCTGGACGACTTCCTCTTCACGCTCTTCATCAACAAGAAGATCACCTTCCAGGACATGATGCAGGCGGCGCAGAACCCGACGGACCTGCAGCAGAAGGTGATGGAGTACACGCAGCAGCAATCGCTGGCGGCGCGCGGCGGCCGAGGGGGCGGGTAGGCGGGTGTCGGCGGAGAGGCGGGAGCGGCGGCAGCCGCGGCTGCGGCGGCTGCAACTGCTGCGAGGAGCGCGAGACCGGGCGGAAGGCCCGCGTCCTGCGGGTAGAGCGCGTCCACGGTTCGAGCGTGAGCAGGCGTGAGTCTCCCGGGCAGCCCCCACCCCAGCCCCCGCCCCCGGCCCACCTCGAGCCCGTGTGGTGCAGGGCTTCCGCCCAGTCCTTCCAAGGTGGCTGCGCCGCCCCGGTGCCGGACGCGAGCCGCCTGCTCACTTGATGATGCGACTTGAGCTTTTCTTGTGGTGCAGGGCTTCCGCCCTGCACCCGCTCTCGCACGGATGGTCTGAAGCTCCTCCCCGCCTTCCTCTGGCCGCTCCCGCACTCCAAACGCTCGGCGGCTTTCATACGGCGCGTCCCGTCGGTGCAGGGCGGAAGCCCTGCACCACAAGGGCTCGTGGCCGGCGGAGAACCACTGTGGGACGGCGGCTCCTTCCCGCACGCAGCGTCTGATGCTCCATTTTACGACAGTCGAACAGCCCTCCCCACCTTGAAGGGGCTGGCCCTTGTGGTGCAGGCCTTCCGGCCTGCACAGACTGGCGTGAGTGCCTGACTTATTCCTTTACGGGCCCGAAGATGAGCCGACCGTTGTCGCGAAGGGGCTGTGCAACTTCCTGGAAGCCTGGAGTGGTTAGCTCCGCGGGGAGCCGCCGCCGCCTGCGAAAACGCCTTTCAGCCCAGGCCTGCGCCTTGACCGCCCACCGCGGAATCGGTAGGATACCAGGGTCAGAGAAGCACCGTCGGGCGCGAAGGCCCTCCTCTTCGGAGTGTTTGTCCCATGCCATCCCCCTTCCCAGGCATGGACCCGTTCATCGAATCAGCAGACTGGGAACATTTCCACCTTCGCTACATCGTTGGCCTGTCGGACGCTCTCCTACCCCGCGTTCGCCCGCGCTACGTCGTTCGTCCGGAGCGGCGCATCTACCTGGAACACCGGTTACGGGACGAAGAGGAGGCGCTGATTCTCCCCGATCTGGCGGTGCTCCGCCCGAGTGCGGCTGCGTTCGCACCCTCCGTTCCCGCCACCCAATCACAGTCCACCGGCTCCAGGCCGATCCTGCTCCACCTCCCGATGCCGGAAGAGCACCGCGAGACGTACCTGACGATCCGGCTCCGCGAATCGCTGGAGGTCGTCGCAATCCTCGAAATCCTGTCGCCGACGAACAAGCGCCGGCGCAGCGACGGTCGACGCAAGTACCTGGCGAAGCGCGAGGCGGTTCTTCAGAGCGCGACCCATCTAGTGGAGCTGGATCTCCTCCGCGGGGGCGAACGGTTGCCCACCCGGGAGCCCCTGCCGGAGAGCGACTATTTCGCTTTCGTCAGCCGAGGGACGCGACGACCGCAGACGGAGGCGTACGCCTGGAGCCTGCGGGACCGACTGCCGACGATTCCCATCCCGCTGGCGGCCGGCGACCCCGACGTGCTCCTGGACCTGCAGGCCGTCTTCGACGCGGTGTACGATCACGCCGGCTACGACTATTCCCTCGACTACGCGGGCCTGGTGCGGCCGCCACTTTCCGAGGGCGACGCCGTGTGGGTTCGGGGCCTGCTCCCGCGGTGAGCCCCGCCACGCTCCCCGCCGGAAATCCCGACCGCCACGATCACGGTCGGTGAGGTTCGCAAAGAAACCTCCTCGAGAAGCTTGATTCCAGCCCCGCGAGAAGGTTCGCTCCCTTATGTACTCACCATGAGGGCGAAACCGAATGTCGCAGAATCTCTTCCGAGACGCAAGCTTCTTCCGGTTCCTGCTCCGTGCCGACAGAGAAACGGCCGAGGAAGTTCACTCCCAGCCCTGCCCCGACTGCGGCGCTCCGCTCCACGTCGCCCACTACGACCGTAATCCGCGCGGCGGCGCCCGCTCAGCGCGTGCAACGAAGCAGGCGGCTGAAATCGCCGAGGAAGTCGGTCACCCAATTCTGTGGGGCGGTACTGAGCCCGTGCGAGTCGCGGGATCCGCCGTTGTACGCGGGGAGGCGAGATCGAATCCCAAGGGGACGAAAGACACTCCGAGACCGCTCCCTCGCCCTGAGCGCCCGCGCAACAATAACTACGCAGACTCAGACCTCGAGGCTCCTGGGGGCGCGGCCCTCTGGGCCGCGCTGCGCGGGCCGGAGGCCCGCGCCCCCAGGCCTCCGTCGGTCCACGAAACTGTGAAGTAATTCTTGCGCGGGCGCTGAGCGAGGCCGAACGCCGAGTCGAATGGGTCGCGGTTCGGATCTTCAACGCCCGAGGTCAGGGCAATGCACATGATTTCTGAACATGGCCGCCCGCCCGCCCCTCCCCCCGCGAGGCCGGCCTACAGCCCTGTCGCCGGCGCCGCCGCGAGCGGGACGACGTCCACGGAGTAGACCTGCACCGGCTGCGTCCGGTTCTTCACGTGAATCGGCTCCAGCCGCGTCGCGCCAAGCTGCGCCTGGATCGCCTCGTACGTCGACTGGCTCACGTGCACCTCGCCGGGCCGGCCGTTCGACTCGATCCGCGACGCCACGTTCACGTTGTCCCCCACCACCGTGTAGTCCATCCGCGTCTCGGAACCGATGTTCCCCGAGACCACCTCCCCCGTGTTGATCCCCACGCGGATCGCGACCTCCGCCACGTCCGGACGCGTCACCCGCCACCCCGCCTTCAGCTCCCGCATCCGCAGTTGCATGCGGACGCCGGTCCGCACCGCGCGCAGGGCGTGATTGTCGGTCGCATCCCGCGGCAGAAAGACGGACATCAGCCCGTCCCCGATGAACTTGTCCACGATCCCGCCCTCCTCCTCCACGATCGCGGTCATCGCGGTCATGTATTCGTTCAGGAAGCCTACCACCCGCTGCGGCTCCATGGTCTCGGACAGGCGCGTGAACCCTTGCACGTCGGAAAAGAGGATGGTCGCGCGCACGGTCTTCCCGCCCAGCGCAAGCTTCTGCTCCCGGTTGCGGGAGATCTCGTCCAGCACGCTCCGCGGGACGTAGGCGCCCATCTTCCCCTTCTCGATCGTCAGCCGCCGCTCCTGCTCCAGCGCCGCGCGCAGGTCCTCGGCCATCTTCCGCGTCTCGCCGAAGAGGCGGGCGTTTTCCAGCGCCACGCCCGCCATGCCCGCGAAGGACTGGAAGAGACGGAGGCCGTCGAGGTCGAAGGCCCCTCCGCCCACCTTGTTGATCACCTGCACCACGCCGACCACCGCCTGCTCCCGCTCCCCTCGGATGGGCACGGTCACGAGCGAGCGGGTGCGGAAGCCGGACTGTCGGTCGTGGGACGGGTCGAAGCGCGAGTCCTCGTAGGCGTCCGGGATGAGCAAAGGCCGCCCGGTCGCCGCGACCCAGCCGGCGATGCCCTGGCCCAGTTCGACGGTGTGCTCCCTGAGCGCCTCGGCGGCCGACCCGCGCGCCACGTGGAACCGCAGCTTTCCGGCCGCCTTGTCCACCATGAGGAGGGAGCTGGCCTCCGCGCCCATGACCTCCCGGGAAAGGTCCATGATGAGCCCGAGGACCGTGCCCATGTCCATGGCGGAGTTGATGGCAATCGAGACGCGCGAAAGGGCGGTCAGCTCGCGCACATGGCACTCGAGCGCCTCCGCCTGCGACCGGAGGTCCCGCGTCGCCTCGTCAACGCGCCGTTGGAGGCCCGCATTGAGCGATTGGACCTCGCAGAGGAGCGACTGCTCCTGCTCGCGCAGCCGCTTCCGCTCCAGGCACGCGGCGATCCGGGCGCGCAGGATCGTCGCATCGAAGGGCTTCGTGAGGTAGTCGTCCGCCCCCAGCTCGAGGCAACGCGCGATACTGTCGACCTCCCCGACCGCGGAGATCACGACGACCGGGATCCGCCGAAGCTCCGCGTTGGCCTTCATCCGCTCGAGCACGTCGAAGCCGTCCAGGCGCGGCATCCTAATGTCGAGCAGCACGAGCGCGTAGGCGCGACCGGCGAGCTTCTCGAGCGCCTGCAGGCCATCCTCCGCCTCCTCGGTCTCGTACCCTTCCCGCCGGCACCTCTGGCACAGCAGGTCGCGATTCATCGGGTCGTCGTCGACCACGAGCAGGACCCCTGGGGCATTCGTCATGCGGCGTCGCTCCAAGCAAAGAGCTTGTCCGCGCCCCCTCGCCTCTCTTCGTTGTCGCGGCCCGCTGCGACCTTGCGAACCCGGGTGGACTCAAGCCTACGGCGAGTCCAAGCCCATGCGGCAATGCCCGCCGGTCGGTCGGTGCTCCGTCACTCGCCGCGATCCAGCGCAGCCGGGAGCCCCGCGCCGACCGGCATCGAGTCGGGGACTCGTCGACCCGCCGCCCGTGGACTGTTGACGAACTTCGGCCACAGTCGTCAAACTTGCCAGGCCAAGTCGCAGCTCATGTAGCCGTTCGCGCGGGCCGGAGGCCCACGCCCTCAGGCCGGCCCTCTCAAGGTGGTGTCGGCACGCTTCCGCCCGCCGCAAGCGGATTGTTCACTCGATCCTGCGGCTTGAGTCCGCTTTGTGGTGCAGGGCTTCCGCCCTGCACCCGCACTCGCACGGAACCTCCGAAGCACTTCCCCCGTTCCCGTCGAGCCGCCCCCGCACACAACGGCCTGCGTAATTTCCACCCGGGTTGTCCCGTCGGTGCAGGGCGGAAGCCCTGCACCACAAGGGTTCGTGGCCGACGGAGGAGAGCGCTGGAAGCTCGTCCATTTCCGCGCTCGGGCCGTCAAGGCTCTCTTTTGCGAAGATCAACTCGTTCACCCACCTTGAAAAGGCCGGCCCCCAGGCCTCGTGTCTAGATTTCTGTAACGGTCCGCTAGCGCTTCGGCGGGTTCCGCTTCAGGAGGTCCTTCACGTAGGCGGTCCACTCCTCGTCCAGGCGCGACGTGTCGATTCCCAGGCTCCCCACCAGATCTCCCACGCGCCGTTGGTCGGAGATCTTCTCCCTTACGGGGACGTCGTGCAGTTTGCGCAGGTAGTCGTAGAACTTCGGCGCGTAGCGGCCGTTCGCGCCGAGCAGCAGGAAATGCACCATGGACCAGGCCTGCGAGTACGCCAGATCCACGTCGTCGCCGAAGGTGAAGAAATTCGTACTCAGCGGGGCGAGGCTGCCGAGGCCGATGTGGCGGTCGTTTTCGAAGCTCTCGCGCAGCACGGCCAGGTAGGTGTCGTTGACCTTCCCGAGCTGGCCGTGCTCGTTCGTCCACTGGTCGGGATCTTCGAAAAAGGTGGCGAGCCCTTCGACGAGCCAGGTGGGATTGTTCGGACTGTGGACGAGCAGGCCCGAGTTGTAGCAGAGCTGGTGGGTCGCCTCGTGAATGGTCACCGCGAGATTCAACTCGTCGAAGGCCGCGCGCCCTTCCCTCTTCAGGCGATTGAAACGGGTCAGCTCCGTCTCGAACTGCTCCAGGAATTTCGCCCGGTCGGCGGCCTTTTTCGCCTTCTTCACCCGCTCGCGCAGGTCCGCGACCAGGCCCTCCTGCCGCCGCAGCCGCTCCCGCAGGTTCTTCGCGTTGTCGGAGTTCCGGTTGTCGAAAAAAAAGAGGCGGTTCATGGACGGCGCGTAGAAGCCGCCGCTCTGCTCGAGGGAGGGGGCGACGCGCCGGGCGACGGCCTGGAACTCGTCCTGGGAGGCGAAGACGACGCCTTCCAGGCGGCGGTCGAGCAGGCGCAAAGTGAAGCCCCGATCCTCGAAGAACTGGTAGAAGGTCCGGTAGAGGCGCTCGAAAAAGACGAGGCGGGTCTGCGCGAAGCCGAGGTCGGTGCTGTGGGCGAGGACGTAGTGTTCGCTGCGCGTGAGGCGGAAACCCGTGCCGTACCCGGTCAGGAGCTGGCTCTCGGAGGCCTCGTCCACCGGCAGCGCCTGGTAGATCTTCTTGTAGTTGTAGGCGTGCGCGCGTGCCTGCGGGTGGTCCGGGCGGATGAGGAGGACCTTCTGCAGGAGCTCGCCGTACTCTTCGAGGAGCTCGTGCTCCTTGCAGTAGAGGGCAAGCTGGAAGTGGCCCTCGGCATCGTCGTGCTTCAGGCGGGACAGTTCCTCCGCGTAGATGTCGCGGGGGAGCTTTCGCTTCTGGATCTCGAGGATGTCGCGCTTGGCGAAGGTGACGGTGGCGTGTCGGGTCTTGACCTCGACCCGATCGCCGAGGTCCGTGATCTCCCCCTCCACCTGGCCGCCGCTCCGCAAAATGACGACGTCCGCGGGGAGGATGCGCAAGCCGAGCAGGACGACGGCAAGGCCGAAAAGGACGCGGAGGCGGCGGTGGAGGCGGGCCCCGGTCGCGACGCCGCCACGCGCGAGCGGAGCGCGTGCCGCGGCGCGTGGGAGCGGCTCGAAGCCGCCCGCTCGCTGAGGACCGGCGGCGAGGACCGCGTCTCTCACTCCAGCTCTTCCGGCTCGTCGCCGCCCTCGAGGGAGCGTGGGGGCGCGGCGGGTCGGCGCGGTCCCGCGGGCGCGGGGCTGCCTCCCTGCGCGGAGCCGGGCCCGCGCTCCCCGGCGAACGTTCCGCCCGCGAAGATCGAGTCGAGCAGGTTCGGGGGCGGCGCCTGGCCGTTCTGCAACAGCTCCTGGACCTCGGCGGCGAGCTTCGTCCGGCCGTCCTTCACGACGGCGACGACCGCGGACCGGTACTCCACCTCCTCGTCGATTCGCTTGAGCGTCAAGGCCTTGAGCTGCTCCTTCGCCTCCTGGGCGACGGGGTCGAGCGGTCCGGTAGCGCCGCGGAATTTGCGCACGGCCTGATCGAGCTGCCTCTGGATCTCGAGCATCCGATCGTAGTGCTTCTCCCGCTCGGCCTTGACGGCTTTGAGGATGTCGGCGGCGACTTTCATTTCGGTCCCGCCGGAGGTATCCGGTCGGTCCTGGGCGCGCAGGCCGGCCACGTAGGCCGTGGTGAGCACGAGCCCGCCGGCGATTCCCAACAGGAGGGATTTGCGTCCATGCATGGGGGCACTCTCCTTTCTCGGTGAAGGCTCGATGGAGCCCGAATTCGGCAAGTTTACGACCGGCGCGCGCGAAGTGTCAAGGGTTTCCCCGCGGCCGAAGCGGACCCAACGCGCCGCGTGACCGTTCACCAGGGAGACACGGAGGCACGGAGACCGCACGGGGGACTTTCCTCGGCTTCCCCGTCTTCTCCGTGGATCCTCCGGGACTCCTTGCCTCCGTGGTAAAGAGCGCATGCCGCTTGACGGATACCCCGCCACGAGTGACCCGTTGACGAACTTCGGACACAGTCGTCAGCCGAGGCACGGCGGGTCGAAGCTCATGTGACCATTCGCGCGGGCCGGAGGCCCGCGCCCCCAGGCATCGTGTCTGGACTTCGTCAACGGGCCGCTAGTCCCGGCGAAGGGCCTTGACCGGGTCGAGCCGGGCCGCGCGCCACGCGGGGTACACGCCGGCGAGCGCGCTGACGAGGACGGAGAAGAGCATCGCGGCGGCCCCGAGGAGCCAGGACACCTGGAAAACGGACACGTCCTTGGGACCGCCCTTCGTCCCCAGCCACAGCCGGACGGCGAGGTTCAGGCCCACGCCGACGAACCAGCCGCCGAAGATGCCGAGCGCGCCGCCGACGAGGCCGATCGTCGTGGCCTCGATGAGGAAGATCCGGCGGACGTCGCGATTCCGCGCGCCCACCGCCTTCATGATGCCGATCTCGCGCGTCCGCTCCAGGATCGACATCAGCATCGTGTTGACGATGCCGACGAAGGCGACGAGGAGGCCCACGCCGCCGAGGCAGCCCAGGAAGCCCTCGATGACGAGGAAGAGAATGTTGAGCTGCGAGATGAGATCGTCCGCGGTGATGGTTCCCATCCCCCGCGAGCGAATCTCCTCGCTCACGCCCTTGACCAGCTCCGGGGACGCGACGTGCACGACCAGCTCGCCGTATTCACCCTTCTTCAGTCCGCGAAAGCCGCCGCGGTCCTGGCCCGCGGTCCGCCGGACCTTGAGCGACACGGCGAGCGGCAGAAACACCTGGCCCCCGCCGAAGCCTTTGTACTTTTCAGGATCGTACACGCCGACGACCGTGAAGACCTCCGGGCAATCCTCCGGGGGCTTCGGCGTGACGGCGGGCGGAGCGCTCGGCTCCGCCGACCCGTTTTTCTCCCCTGGATCGGCAGGGGTCCCCGGGGCGCCCGTCTCGTCGTCTTCGCGCTCCGAGCGGAGGACGAACCGCACCTCCTTGCCGATCGCGGCCTCGGGGGCGCCGAGGTCGAGGGCTTTCGCCGCCTGCGTCGTAAGAAGCACGTGCGCGCCTTCCTGTGCCCAGAGGCCGCCGGCGACGACGGCCTCTCGCAGGCCCGTGGTCACGCCCTCCAGCGGCAGCCCCGCCACGTCCACGCGAATCTTCCGCTTCCCGGCCGACAGGGGCAGGTGGAAGTGCACGTTGGGATAGACCGCGGTCACGCCCTCGAGCCTCCGCAGGTCGGCAATCACGCGGTCGTTGAGCGACTTCGGCGTCGGGAGCTGTTTGGGCTCGAAGCTCCAGTTCGTCAGGTCCACCTTGATCGGGAGGACCATGATGGAGGACATCGCTTCGACGGACTCGAACTGCTTCAGCACCTGGCGCTGGAGCCCGATCCCGCCCGACACCATGAGCACGACCGCGCCGACGCCGATGACGACGCCCATCGTCGTGAGCAGCGTCCGGACCTTCTGCTGGAGGAGGTTGGAGAGGGCGAAGCGAAAGCCGTCGCGGGCGGTCATCGGGGATTCTCCGTAGAGGGGCCGGACTCGGGGGCCGGGCTCGCCGCAGGGACGGATGCCGCCGGGGTCGCCACGGGCGGCGGCGTGGGCGTGGGCGTGGACGCCGGCGGTCCGTCGTGGATGATCTTGCCGTCCGAAAGCTCCACGAGCCGGGTGCAGTACGCGCGCGCGATCTCGCGTTCATGGGTGATCAGCAGCACCGTGTGCCGATGATCCTGGTTGAGCCGGCGCAGCAGGTCCATCACGTCCGACGCGGTCCGCGAGTCCAGGTTGCCGGTCGGCTCGTCGGCCAGGACCAGGGCGGGATCCATGGAGAGCGCCCGGGCGATCGCGACGCGCTGCTGTTCCCCGCCGCTCAGCTCCGACGGACGGTGATCCAGCCGGTGGCCCAGCCCCACCCGCTCCAGGATTTCGCGAGCCCGCTTCGACCGCTCCGCCCGCGGGATGCGGCCGAAAATCATCGGCAGCTCGACGTTCGCCCGAGCGGTGAGCGAGGGAACCAGGTTGAAGAACTGGAAGACGAAACCGACCTTTTCCCGCCGGTACCGGGCCAGTTCGTCGTCCCGCGCTGAATTCACGACCGTACCGTCCACGACGATCTGCCCGCCGGAGGGGTGATCCAGCCCGCCGAGCAGGTTGAGCAGCGTGGACTTGCCGGAGCCGGAGCGGCCGACGATGCCGACGAAGCTCCCCCGCTCGATGTCGAGCGTGATGCCGTCCACGGCCCGCACCCGCTCCCGGCCGAGGACGTACTCCTTCACAAGGTCACGCGTGCTGATGTAGGCCGTCATGCGCGGCTCGCCTTTCTTTACTCGGGGCCCCCCCGGGTGAACTCTCCGCGGGCTTCACTTGGCGTGCGGTGGCGGCTCCACCTGACCGACCGCCACGGCGCGGGCGTCCTCCGTGGGATTGGGCGCTTGGAGTTGGAGTCGAGGGGTGTCGGCATTGGGAATTGGAATGGCGGTCGCGGCACCGCCGCCGTCCGTTGCTCCGGCACGCTCGAACTGCAGCTCGTACAACCGGGCGTAGACGCCGCGCCGCCCGAGCAGCTCGGCGTGGGTTCCCTCTTCGACGAGCGTGCCGTGGTGGAAGACCAGGATCCGATCGACCTCGCGGATCGTGGCGAGCCGGTGCGCGATCACGATCGACGTCCGGCCCTTGAGGAGCAGCCGCAGCGCGTCCTGCACCTGGGCCTCCGTCCGCGCGTCGATGCTCGAGGTCGCCTCGTCCAGGACCAGGATCCGCGGCTGAAACACGAGCGCGCGCGCGAACGACAGGAGCTGCCGCTCCCCGACCGAGAGCGAGGCCCCGCGCTCCTTCACCTCCGCCGCGAGCCCGCCCGGGAGCCGCGCGATCACTTCGTCCGCGTGCACCTGTGCCGCCGCTCGGCGCAGCTCCTCGTCGCTCAGACGCACGTTCCCGAGCCGTAGGTTCGAGGCCACGTCGCCCGAAAACAAAAACACGTCCTGGAGCACCAGCCCCAGGTTCCGCCGGTACGAGGCCCCCTGCAGGCGCCGGATGTCGACGCCGTCGACGAGGATGCTCCCCTTCTGCACGTCGTAGAAGCGAAAAAGGAGGTTCGAGATCGTGGTCTTGCCGGCCCCCGTCGCGCCCACGAGCGCGATGCTCTCCCCCGGCCGGACGGAGAAGGACACGTCCTTCAGCACCCACTCCCCTTCGCGGTACGCGAACCACACGTTCTTGAATTCCACGGCGCCGGCGAGCACGGGCGCGGGCACGGCGTCGGCCGCGTCCCGCACCTCCGGCGCCGTGTCGAGCAGCTTGAAGAGCCGCTCCGCCGCGGCCATCGCCGACTGCAGGATGTTCACCTTTTCCGAAAGGTCCCGGATCGGTTGGATGAATTTCTGGGCGTAGAACCAGAACGCGAGGAAAACCCCGAAGCTGAGCGAGCCCCCCAGGATCCTCCGCCCGCCGTACCAGAGCAGGAAGCCCGTCGCCGCCGCGCCGAGGAACTCCACGGCCGGAAAAAAAACCGAGTAGGCGTGCACGGTCCGTAGCGAGGCCGCCAAATGCTCGTCGTTGATCTCGCGGAACTGTTCGACGTTCCGCTCCTCCCGCCGGAAGGCCTGGACCACGCGGACCCCGGAAAGGTTCTCCTGCAGGTACGAGTTCAGCCGCGCGATCGCCTTGCGCGAGTCCCGGTAGGCCTGCCGAGCGGACTTCTTGAAGAGGAGGCCCACGACGAGGAGGGGAGGCGCCATGGAGAGCGTCGCGAAGGCGAGGCGCACGTCGATCCAGAAGAGGATGCAGATGATCGCCCCGAGCAGGAACGCGTCCGAGATGGCCGCGACCAACCCGGACGTGAAAAGCTCCTTGAGCGTCTCCACGTCGTTGGTTACCCGCGTGACCAGCCGGCCCACGGGGTTCTTGTCGAAGAAGGAGACCGACAGCCGTTGCAGGTGGGCGAAGACCTCCTGGCGCAGGTCGAGGACGATCCGCTGCCCGACCCAGCTCGTCACCCAGTTTTCCGCGTAGCGGAAGAACCCCTGGAGGACGACCGCGCCGGCGAAGAGCAGCGCGAAAAACAAAAGGCCGCCCACGTCGTGCCGGGCGACGGGCCCGTCCAACGCCTCGCGTACGAGGAGCGGGGTCACGAGCTCGGTCCCGATGAGGACCGCGGTGAGCAGGATGCCCCCCGCGACGGCCGCGCGGTACGGACGCACGTACGCCAGGAACCGCCGCATCAACGCGGCGTCGTAGGCGCGACCCTGCAGGTCGTCGTCGTGGGTCAAGGCGGTCATGCCAGCGTCTCCAATTCCTCGGCCAGCCGCTGCCGGTCCCAGAGGTCGCGGTAGATCCCCTTCCGCGCCAGGAGCTCCTCGTGCGTCCCCTCCTCGACCACGCGCCCCTGGTCCAGCACCGCGATCCGGTCGCATCGCCGCATCCCGGCCAGCCGGTGCCCGGCGAAGACCACCGTCCGGCCGCGGACGTAGTCCTCGAGCCCGTCCAGGATCTCCCGCTCGGTCCGCGTGTCCACGTTCGAGAAGACGTCGTCGAAGAGCAGGAGCCGCGGCCCCACGATCGTGGCCCGCGCGAGCGTCGCCCGCTGCTTCTGCCCGCCGGAGAGCGTCACCCCTCGCTCCCCGATCAACTGTTCGTACTTGTCCGGGAAGCCCTCGACCTCGCCGTCGAAACGCGACAGTCGGGCGGCGGCGACCACCTCCTCGAGCACCTCCGCCTTCCGGCCGTAGGCGATGTTCGTGCGGATCCGGTCCGAGAAGAGGAAGGCGTCCTGCGGCACGTACCCGAGGCGGGCGCGCAGCCCGGCGATGGAGAGCCGGTTCACGTCGCGGCCGTCCAGGAAGAGCTTGCCGTCGGGGACCGCGTAGACGCGGGCCAGCAGGGCCAGGAGCGTGCTCTTCCCGCAGCCCGTGCGGCCCACGAGCCCGAGCCGGCCGCCCGCCGGGACCCGGAGCGACACGCCCTCGAGCGCGGCGCGCTCGGCCCCCGCGTACCGAAACGTCAGGTCCCGCACTTCGAGCTCTCCCCGCACCTCGCCCGGGTCTTCGGCCCCCGGCGCGTCCGCGACCGTTGGGCGGGCCCGCAGCACCTCGTTCACGCGCCCCATCGACGCCTCGCCCCGCTGCACGAGGTTGATCACCCAGCCGAGCGCGATCATCGGCCACACGAGCATGAGCTGATACGCGAGGAAGGCCATGAAGTCCCCGGTTGTGTACCGCCCCTCGAGGATCCCCAGGCCGCACAGGAGGAGCGTCAGGAGCACGCCCAGCTCGGCCAGAAGCGCCGTCGCCGTGAACCCCACGCCCGACACGCGCACGAGGTCGAGATTCTTCGCGAGGGTCTCCTCGTTGAGCACGCGGAAAGCCGCGATCTCCGCCTCTTCCTGGGCGAAGGCCCGCACGACGCGCACGCCCGCGAGGTTCTCCTGGACCTTCGTCGAGACGCGGGCGAGCTGCTCCTGCACTTCCTTCGACCGCGCGTGCATGGCCTTGCCCATGCGCTTGACGAGGAGGGTGGTGAAGGCGAGCGGGAGGAGGGCCACCGCGGCGAGGCGCGGGCTGATCCAGAGCATCCCGCCCATGGCCAGAAGCGAGAGGAGGAAGGTGTTCACGATGCTCATGAGGCCGAAACCCAGGAGCATGCGGACGGAGTCGAGGTCGTTCGTGACGCGCGAGAGCAGGTCGCCGGTCGGCATGCCCTGGAAGAACGCCGCGTCGAGGCGCAGGAGGGCGGCGAAGAGGTCGTTGCGGACGGCGTACTCGATCCGGCGGGCGACGCCGAAGAGCGCGTGCCGGAAGGTGGTCTGGAGGAAGAAGCGGAGGGCGGCGATGCCGGCGAGGGCGGCGACCGAGGCCGTGAGGACGCCGGCATCCGCGTGCTCCCCGCCGAGGCAATCGATGGCGCGCTTGAGGAGGAGGGGGAGGGCGGAGGAGAGGAGGTTCGAGACGGCGACCAGCGCGAGGGCCCGGGCGACCGTGGCGCGGTGCGGCCGGAGGTAGGGAACGAGCGACCTGAGTTCCTTCACCGGCGAACTCCCCGGGGATCGTCGCTCAACTCTTGCGAAGCCTCCCCTGCAAGGCCTGTGTGCCGTCGAAGCTCCGCGAGGTGCGACCGCGGAACACGGAACCGCGACCGTTAGGGAGCGGCCTCGGCGCGCCCGACCGCGCCCGCGGGCTCGACCTCGCAAGCGAGGGGAGGAGTGCTCCGGGGCCGATTCGGAAGATGTGAGTACTCAGGCGTTCGCCTGATGCCTGCGCCCGCGGGCCTGCAGGAAGGAGAGGAGCGAGACGTAGAGAAAACCCACCGGGAAGAGAAGGAGGAAGGGAACGGAGCTGTACATGTGGTATTCGACGGCCAGGAGGACGACGAAGAGGAAATACACCCCGAGGACCAGCTCGACGTAGGCGGCGAGGTCGAGCTGTCCCGCGTACTTCTTCTCCTTCCAGGAATCCTTCTTCCCCGAGACCGCGTACTTGGGCGTGCGCACGAAGCTGGTACGCTTGCGCAGGACGGCTTCGACGACCGCGCGGCTGTTGGAGACGGAGAGCCCGATGCCGAGGCAGATGAGCATCGGGAAGCAGCGCAGCCGGTCCAGCCAGCCTCGCGCGAGCTCGATCTGCGACGATACGTAAAACACGAAGATCGAGGCCGTCGCCAGGAGGAAGACCAGGAGATCGACGAACCACAGGTCCGACCACATCCCCTGCCCGCGCGCGATCGTGGCGGGGAGCATGAGGAAGGAGAGGACGAACATGAGGAGGTAGGCGAAGTTGTTGGTGAGGTGGAAGGTCGCCTCGATCTTGGTCGAGAGCGGATAGCGGCTTTTCCAGATCGAAGGCAGGAGCTTGAGGCCGGTCTGGATCGAGCCCTTCGCCCACCGGTACTGCTGCGACTTGAAGGAGTTCATCTCGACGGGCAGCTCGGACGGGGACTCGACGTCCTGGACGTAGACGAATTTCCAGCCCTGGAGCTGGGCGCGGTAGCTGAGGTCGAGGTCCTCGGTGAGGGTGTCGTGCTGCCAGCCGCCCGCCGACTCGATCGCGGTGCGGCGCCAGATGCCCGCGGTGCCGTTGAAATTGAAGAACCGGCCCGACCGGTAGCGCGCGCCGTGCTCCATCACGAAGTGGCCGTCGAGGAGCAGCGCCTGGACCCGGGTGAGGAGGGAATACTCGCGGTTGAGGTGGCCCCAGCGCGCCTGGACCATGCCGATGCCCGGATCCGTGAAGAAGTGGATGCAGGAGTTGAGGATCTCGGGCGTGGGGACGAAGTCCGCATCGAAGACGGCGATCAGTTCGCCCGTGGCGGTGGCGAGGCCGTTGGCCAGCGCGCCCGCCTTGAAACCGGTGCGGTCCGTGCGGTGGACATAGTGGATGTTGACCCCGCGGGCACGCACCTGCTCGGCCTTCTGGCCGGCGATGCGGACGGTTTCGTCCGTCGAGTCGTCGAGGACCTGGATCTCCAGCTTGTCGGCGGGATAGTCGAGGGCGGCGACCGCGTCGATGAGCCGCTCCACCACGTACATCTCGTTGTAGATCGGGAGCTGTACCGTGACGCGGGGAAGCTCCTTGAAGCTCGCCTGGGGGCGCGGGACGTTTCGCGCATGCCGGTAGTACAGGTACACCATGATGACGCGGTGCAGGCCGTAGACCGAAAGCACGCCCAGAACGAGGAAGTAGGAGTAGCCCGCGATACTCCACACAAGAGGCATGGCATCGCTCCCAATCTCCGGGCCGGACACCCCGAAAGTCGCGGCTATTATAGGGAGGAGGACAGGGGTGTCAAGGGATTTCGGCCCCCCCGCTCGTCGGTGCCACGCCCCATTTCAAAAGACGGCATGGAGTTGCACGAGGAGGGGTCAGACCAGACGCCGGTCCAGCTCGGTGAGTCGCCCCTCCCCCTGCACCTTCAACAGGCACTTCAGGTAGAGATAGAAGCTGAGCCCGACGGTAAGGAGGGCGAGGGCTTTCAGCTCCGGCAGGGAGACGGCGAAGTCGAACAGGCCGTGGAGCGCGGCCGGAACGACGAGCGCGGCGCCCAGGAGCAGCCGGTGGCGAAGCGGTTCGCGCGAGGCGCGCACCACGAAATAGCCCATGATCCCCGTCCAGCAGGCGTGCACGAACGGCACCAGGACCACCCGGGCGAAGCTGCTCTGGAAGGCGCCCCCGGCCACCTGGCCCGACTCCTGGAGAAGGGAGAGGTCCTGCATCCAGCGCACGTTCTCGACCGCCGCGAAACCGAACCCGCCCATGGCGGCGTAGAGCATGCCTTCGACGAGCGCGAGCTGGCTCCACCGGAGGCGGTGGAGCAGCCAGACCGAGAGGAGCACGCCCAGTCCCTTGCAGACTTCTTCGCGCACGCCGACGCCGAGCACGTAGCCCAGGAAACGGACACGCGGGTCCGTCGCGACGATCGCGGCATCCACCCAGCGCGGCGGCAACTGCAGATAGAGCGGAAAGACGAAGAGGCTGACGAGGACCGCGAAGGCGAAGGAGAAGGCGCACTTCCGGAGCAGGTTTTGGCCGAGGTCGCAGAGCCGGTAGAAAACGTACGCCCAGAGGAGCGAAAAATAGAACATCATCGCGCTGAGATCGACGCGCAGCATGATGATGAAAATCGGGGCCGTGGCGGCAAGGAGCGCGACCCAGTATACCGGGTGGCGGAGGACGTCGTACAGCTCGCGCGGCGAGAAGAAATCCCAGGCGAGGTGAAGAGCTGGACGAAGGTGGACGGTGGCGAGGCGCCGGAAAGTGCCGAGCGTCAAGCGCAGGGTCGAGGGGAGCCCGCGTCCGAGCCGGGACGCGCGGGCCGGGACGCCGAAAAACGGGGGGGCCGGGTTCGCACCCGCGACGGGCGGGGGTACGGGAGCCGGCTTCTGGTCGCCGCCGCTAGGGTCCATGTCCGCTCCCCCGTCCATCCCACGGCTCGAGTCCCGGCGCGGGCCGCGTGGCCGCTTCGTCCTTCGTTTCGACCGTGGTCCGGGCGCCGAACCCGCCGAGGGCTCGAGGGCGGGGCGGCTCCTCGTCCCGGCCGCCGAACCCGAGCGTCGCCTGCCGGGAGCGCAGGACCTGGGACAGCGCGATCTCGGCGTGCGCGAGGGTGATCGGGGGCGGTGGCGGCGGCGGGGTTGGCGGCGGCTCCTCCGCCGGCTCCGGCGCTCCCGCCAGACCCGGTTTCGCGCCGCGGCCGTCGGGGGCCTCCGCCGAGGCGGTCCCAGCCGCCGGGCCACGAGCTTCTCCGGTAGGCGCCGCCGGCCGGACCGCGGCCCCTGCGGCACGCGCTGGGCTCGCAGCCGCCGAGCCCGCGGCCGGCGAGGCCGCGCCCGCCGGCACGCCCCGCTCCGGCCCGAGGGCCTCCAGCCGCGCGAGGATCGCCACCTCGCGCAGGTGGGCGCCGTTCAACCCCTCGGCCGCGCTGGCCAACTTCGACAGCCCCGCGTCGCCCAGCGTCGCGTCGAGCGGACCTGTCTCCCGCAGAAATCGGCCGAGCATGTCCATCCGTCCGGTGACGTCGGGCCGCGGCAGGGAGATCTTCCGGTCGAGCCGGCCCGGCCGGTCGCGCAGCGCTGCGTCGAGCGCGTCCGGATGAGACGTGGTCATGACGGTCAGCACGCCCTCGTTCGGTACCAGCCCATCAAGGACGTTCAGGAGCTCCGGAAGCACCGCGCCGTGGTTCTCGCTCCGGTCCATGGCGAAAAAGTCGACGTCCTCGAAGAAAACGAGCGTCGGCGCGAGTTCGCGGGCGACTTCGTAAATGGCCTGGGCCGCCTGGCTCCGCAGCATGTAGCGCGGCGTCACCCACAGGAACGTGAGCCCGAGCGTCGAGGCCAGGATGCGCCCGAGCAGCGTCTTCCCGGTGCCCGGCTCCCCGCACAGCAGGATGCCCCGGCGGGCCGGGAGCCCGTACGACTGGAATTCCTCCAGCCGCTCCGCCCAGCGCACGATGTGCTCGTGGACCTCTTCCAGCACCGCGGGGGGGAGGACGATGTCCTCCCAGCCGGCGCGGGGGAAGCGCACGAACTCGAGCGTGGGCGTTACGACCCTTCCACGGTAGAAATTGTTCTCCTCGATCCAGCGGTCCAGGGCCTCGAGGAACTCGCGCGCCTCTTCGCGATGCTCCTGACGAAAGGAGACGCGGACGGCGCCGAAATCCGGATTCTCGAAGGCGACGTTGACGATGAAGTCCTTTCCGTCCTTCCGGAGATGCACCGAACCGACGATCATCGCGGACACGGTGCGCTCGTCGCCGAGTTCGATCTCGTGGTGCACGGGCTGGTAGGAGAACTTGGGACCGGCGAGGAATTTTTTCTGGGCGCAGCCCTGGCCGAGCTCTTCGAGCCCCACCGCGACGAGCGAGGCCTGCCGGGCGGGGTACACTTTCTCCAGGGCGAGGATCGCTTCGAAGGGGCAGCCGAGGATGGACTCGAAAAGCTCGCGATGGTTTTCGCGGCTGCCTGCCCACCGGAGGAGGGATCGGAACTCGTCGCTATCGACGTCGCGGATCGGCTTCACCGGCGACTCCCGAAAACGAGGGAGAGAAAGGCTGAGCGGCTGCGGCGACGGGCGGATCGTTCTCGGGTTACAATAAACCCGACAGGAGGACACTGTCAAGGGCACAGGCGCGAGGGTGACGTGGGAGGCGGGGGCGGGACCCAACCTCGCCGGCGTCGTCCCGGCTCTCGAGTCCTTGGTGACGGCGCGGCCGTGTTCGGGAAAGGCTGGACAAATGGGGGCCGTCCTCCCTAGAATGGCGCTCGGAGTTGGCGGCATCCGATCCGTCCGATCCCAGCCTCGCTCCGGGGGCCTCCTCGCAGAGCTCCCAACCGGAGCTCGGGTCGCCCCCCGTTCCGGCGTCGGCGTTCGAGCGCGCCCGGCCGGGCTGCCGGAAGTCTCGACCGACGCGTGGACCTGAAACCCTGGCAAAAACCTTGGCGGTGCCTCGCATGCGCATCCTGCTGGCCGTGGATGACCCCGCGGTGGTGGAGTTCGTCCGGAACGGCTTCCGGGAGGACGGGCACAGCGTGGAAGCCGCGAGCGGAGCGGCCGACGCCCTCCTGCTCGCCCGAAGCAGCCGGCCCGATCTCGTCGTCGTGGACGCGGCGGGCGGGCGCGGGCAGGAGTTGCAGCTCCTGCGGGCTCTTCGGGACGTGGGCCCAGGGGTGCCGATCGTCGCCGTCATCGAGCGAGGCGCCGTCGCGGAGAAGAACCGCGCGCTGGAAGCGGGCGCGAGCGCGTGCCTGGGAAAGCCCTTCTCGGTCGGCGAGCTGGCGGCGCAAGCGCGCATCCTCCTGAACCAGGACGGCCATCCGACCGAGCTGAGATTCGTCGACCTGGTGCTCGACCTCCTCTCCCGCAAGGCTCACCGCGGCGGCAAGGAAATCCAGCTCACCCCGAGGGAGTATTCGCTCCTGGAGTACCTGATGCGGCATCCCGAGCAGGTGGTGACTCGCCGCCAGATCGCGCAGTACGCCTGGTCCTGGGACTCCAGTACGGACACCAACGTCGTGGACGTGTACATCAACTACCTGCGGAACAAGGTGGACCTGGGCTTCGAGGTCCGCCTCATCCATACGATCCGCGGCTCCGGGTATGTGCTTCGCACGGAGCCTGCGTAGGCCGGGGGAAGGCGCGAGCGGCGACAGGGCAAGGCCTGCCGGGTAGGACGCCGCAGGCGCGGGTGCGGGCGCACGCCGTTGCCCGCCGAACCGCGAGGAGGAGCTTGCGCCGTCGGCCTCGCGCTACAGCGGCCCCCGGGTGTTTCGTGGGCCGAAGTTGGTAGGAGATCTGGAGCCGGCGCTCCGAGCCACCGGCAGGGGAAGGCGTGATGGACTCAGGCGGTCGCACTACCTGCGGTGGACCACTCGCGGCGGGGTGTGGTGGGCGGTACAGGATTTGAACCTGTGACCTCATGCGTGTCGAGCATGCGTTCTAGCCAACTGAACTAACCGCCCAGCCGGTTGGGTCGCGAAGCAGCATGGCGTCCGCGAGTGCGAGTGGGCGCGGATTATAGGCCGCGCCCCACAACGAATCAAGCCTTTTCTCGGTCTCGCTTCCCTCTCGAGGACGCGGACGGGGCGGCTCCCCGCGCCAGCGCGACGACCTCCAGGAGGCTGCTGACGATCGCAACGTCCGACTCTCCCCCCACGCGTCCCGCCCCGTCCCGGACCAGGAAGATCGGCAGCACGCCGGCGGCACGAGCGCCGCGGACGTCGTCCGTCCAGCTATCCCCCACGTGCGCGGCCTCGCCGGCGGACACGCCCAGCGCCTCGAGGGCCCGGAGGAAGATCCGCGGATCGGGTTTTCGCACACCCGCCCTCGACGACACCTCGATCCGGGCGAGATACGGTGAAAGCCCCAGCTCGCGCAACACGAGGTCGAGCCGGGAATCCCAGTTCGAGAGCACCCCCGCCCGCACGCCGGCCGAACGCAGCCCCTCGAGAGCGGGAAGGACGTCCGGGTACAGGGCCCAGGCGTCGGCCCGGGCGAAGTCCGCCCACGCGGCGTCGAACCACTCTTGCCGGGTGGCGCGGATGCCCTGCATGCGCCCGTACAGCCGATCCGTGAATGCCCGCCAGCACGCCAGCTCGACCGCTTCGGAAGTCTCGAGGCCTGACGGCGTCAGGTCGTCCGCACGGCCCGCGAAGTGGGCCGACAAGTCGGCGTCCACGAGCGCCTGCTGCAGCGAGGCGCCGAATCGGGCAGCGAGCAGCGCGTACCTCTCCCCCACGGACGGTCGCGGACGGAGCAGGGTGCCGCCTGCATCAAAAAGCACGAGGGAGAACCCGCTCACGCGCCGCGTCTCCTTCCGTGTCGGCCGCCCGGACCGACGGGTGCGCCGGGGGCGCCGACCCGGACGACGGGAGGTGGAGTGGACGGAGAAGGGGCAAGGGTGGCTGGAACGGGATCCGGGGCGGTGGGTGTGGTGGAGACGAGCGGGCTCGAACCGCCAACCTCCAGGGTGCGATCCTGGCGCTCTCCCAGTTGAGCTACGTCCCCACGAGGTGCGCGAAGTATACCGGACCCGCCCGAGCCCTGTCAACCACAATTCTATCGGCGCCGGAGGAAGCACCCGTCCGGGATCCCCAGGTCGCGGCGGACCTCTTCCGTGCCCCGGACGAAGGCTTCCGTCACGCCGTTGCAATAGCCGCTCGTGGGGCGGAGGCCCGGGACGAGGCCCGTAAAAAAAAGATTCTCGCGACGGACGAAGCCTTCGCGCACGTATTTTCCGACCATCGAAGCGAGGGCCACGGGCAGGTGCGCGTCCTCGGCCGACTCCTCGAACGTCACCTGCCCGAGACCCGCGAACCGATAGCGCGTGCGGCGCGGGCCGCAGTCCCAGGCCGTACACGGGAAGCGGGAGAGAGCACCGAACATGCGCGGGTAGGCGTCCCGGGTGCCGCCGAGCCGGCCGCAGACGTAGTCGACCTCCTCCCCCACGCGCGGGTGAACCCAGGCGAGCAGGTCCTCGATCATCGCGAACTCGAGCGCGAACTTGGTAGGGTAGGTACCCGACCCGAGACGCTCGTTGAGGACGCCCGGGCAGCATAGCGCCGTGCGCAGGTCGAGCAGCTCGAGGCCGGCCTCCGCCAGTTCTCGGCGGAGCGCTTCGCTGAGCGCGGTCGGGGGAAGGTCGGCCGGCGCCTCAGAGGCGGCGGCTGCACGAACCGGCGCGGCGCGGTCCCAGATCGGCAGGTCGAGGGCGGGGGTCCAGCATTTGGGCGCGGCGGACGCCGGGCACGGACGGCGCAGGTCCTCGCGCGAGTAAACGGAGAGCGAGGCGAAAAGCTCCTCGAAGGTCGCAGCCTCTCCGTGCAGCGAGGCATGGAAGGCGCGCACGGTTCGCTCGATGGCGGCCATGTCGCTGAAGCCGCCGACGCGCCTCCGGCCCGCGCAGCGCTGCCCAGAGGGCCGCGCCCCCAGGAGCCTCGAGGTCCGAATCTGCGCAGTTATTTTTGCGCGGGCGCTAACGCGCCGTGAGCCGGTCCGTGCGCTCGCGGTCAGGCGCCGGCTTGTGCGAACAGGCGAGGGAGGTCGAGCGAGAACCCCGGAAGCAGCGGGCTGGCGTACGACTTGACCGGCCGACGTTCGCGGAACACGTCCCCTGCGCGCTGGAGGATCAGGACCCGCCGCTGTCGCTGTTGAGGATCGAGGATCCAGTACTCGCGGACGCCCGCGGCCAGGTACTCCCTGCGCTTGTCTTCGTAGTCGCGCTTCTCGCTCCCCTTCGACACCACCTCGACCACGAGGTCGGGAATCCAGTTTTCCCAGGGATTCACCGGATCCGGAGCGGGGGTGAGATAGAGCGCGAGGTCGGGATGGCGTTCTGACTGAAAGCCGGGCGGAAACAGCGAGCACCGGTCTCCGGAGGCTCGGTAGTGCACGAGGCCCGGGTGCGCAAGCTCCCAGGCGGCAAGCTGCAGCTCGAGCGCGTACAGCACTTTTCCGTGCGGCAGTCCCGGAATGTCCACCACGACGATGACCCCCTCCGCGAGTTCATAGAGGTTCCCCGGGGCCGCTTCCGCCTCGGCAAATTCTTCCAGCGACATGGCTCGGCCGTGGTCCCTCGGCCCGATACGGACCTTGACGGTGGACATCGTATGCGCTCCTCACTTTCCGGCCATTATAGCGTGCGCGACCTGCGGAGTCCATGCCGAGTCCCCGACCCGCCCAGAGTACCGCTCCACGGAAGTCGGTGACCGATAGGGGAAGGCGAGTTTGGCCGCCCGCCGGCACTCCCACGCTACATCAAGAGCTTCGGCACCTGCGACGAATTCCGCCGAGCTCCACCCCTGTTCGTAGTTCCGCCTTCAGGCGGCGCGTGCGGCGAGAACTGCGACACTGGGTTGGCAGCCCCGCCTAAGAGGCGGAACGACGAACCCGTGGGGCTCGAGGGCTCCACTTCTTGATCGTTGTCGCGGTAGGGGCGCGAGGGAGGCGTAGGAACGGAGAACCACGGCGAGCGAACGCACCGCCTACGCCCCGAAGCGCCGCAGGGCGATGGGGGGACGCCGGCGGCCAAAATCGCCGAGCAAATGGGTCACCCCATTCTGTGGGGCGGTACTGGGGAAGAGCGGCGTGGGAATGGGGAGCGCCCACGCCCGCCGGTCCGTGGCTCCAGGTCGCGCGCGCCCACGCCCACGAAAAACAAGAGGCTCGTAAAAATGCGTGAACCAATCCCCGCGGGCGCCGTTTAGCTGTACGTCCGTAGACACACCGGCAACGGTCGCGCGGGGCGCGACCGGCCCAGCGGTGCCGACGCCTCAGGGGGGCGTCGGCGGTTGTGAAGCGGGAGTGGCACCATGGTTCCGTTCCGTCCAGGAGTCCTCTCGGGGACTGCCCCGTCCGCGGACGGCTTCCGATGCGGGATCTGGTTCCACGGCCCGTGCGCCGTTCGAGGTTCGCCCGGCTAGCAGGGATCCGCCGCCGGGGAGCACGCGATTGCGATCGACAGGCCACGGGACACAAAGGATCCCGTGGTTTTTTTGTCGATGCGCGCGAGCGCGCATCGCGTCCGGTGGGCCGATTGTTCGTGGAGGATGCGATGAACTGGAACCTGGAAGAGGCTTGTCGTTGCCACGCGGAAGGGCGCAGATGCTTGTTCCTCGGGCAGTCGGAGCGGGCGCTCGGATGGTTCGACCAGGCGCTCCTGGCCTTTCCCCGGGACGACCGGGCCATGGCCGGGCGCGGCGACGCCTTCTTCGCCCTGAACCGCTTCCAGGAGGCCGCCGCCTGCTACGAAGAGGCCGAACGCATGATCCGCGCGAACGGCCCGCTTTGGAGCGAAGGCGACGCGCGCCCCTCCCCCTCCGCGGCGCAGAGTCGCTCGACGGAAACGTGCGCGACCGAACCCCCTCGGGCTGCGTGAGGCCCCGGTCGGCCGCGCCCTCCTTCGCGGGCCGCGCGCCGCCCCCCGTCTCCGGAAACCGACGTCCGTCCCCGGAGACTCCCTGCCCCTTTCCAGGCGTCCGAGGGTTTCTTTTTTTCGGGTCGGGTCCCTGTCCTCTCGTTGTGGAGGGAGCGGAACCGAACTACCCTGGTCGCGCGCGCGCCCGCGAGTGCGCACGCGCGCGCGTCCGGCATGCGACGGCGGCGAGGCCGCCGGACCGACCTGCCAGAATGTTCTTTTTATTTCGGCGCCCGGCACGCAGAATTTCGTGACCCGGGCGCACCTCGGACGCGACCTTGCCCGGGCCCCGCGACGGCCGCCGCGCCGTCGCGGGGTCGGCACGCGAGGCGCGGGGCCCCGCATCGCGCACCGTCCCCGTCTCCCGCGAAGCCGGAGAGGGCCGGGCCTTCGCCCACCGAAGCCGGCTACGGCCCGCGAAGGCGGGGGGAGGGCGAGCCACGCCCCCGCCCCCGCCCCCCGGGTTCTTGCCGCGCCTTGCACGGGTCCTCGTTGGAGGCTTGCATTCGACTGGCGCTTCCGGTAACGTACCCGTCCCCGCGTCATGCGGGGGGACCTCTCATCCCCCACACGTTGCCGGAGGCGCCATGCGTTTCATCACCTTCCAGTCCCCCACCCGCGTCGGCGCAGGGCTCATCGACGGCAAGCATGTCCTCGACCTGGGCCTCGCCTATTTCCGGGTCTTCAAGCGCCCCTTCCGGTTCGCGGACGTCGGCGATTTTCTCGCCCAGGGCGCGCTCGCACAGCTCCCGCGTCTCGACCGGGCCAAGTGCTTCTCGGACCCCAAAGTCATCCTCCCTCGCGACGGCCTCATCCTCAAAGCGCCCATCGTGCGCCCACCCAAAATCGTCTGCGTCGGCCTCAACTACCGCGACCACGCCGAGGAGCAGAAGGCCCCCATCCCCGAACGCCCGCTCCTCTTCGCGAAGGCCGCGAACAGCGTCATCGGACCCGACGCTTCCATCGTGCTCCCGGCGATGTCGGAAAAGGTCGATCCCGAAATCGAATTGGGTGTGGTCATCAAGGACGACTGCTCCCGCCTCTCCCCCCAGGAGGCGATGGACCACGTCTTCGGCTTCACGATCATCCTCGACGTCTCGGCCCGCGACTGCCAATACGGCGACAAGCAGTGGTACCGCGGCAAGAGCTTTCGTACCTTCATGCCGCAGGGCCCGCTCATCGTCACTCCGGACGAACTGGACTGCAAGGCGCTGGACCTGGAGCTGCGCGTGAACGGCGAGGTGCGGCAGAAGGGGACGACCGCGAACCTGATCCACGGCGTCCCGGAGCTGGTGTCCTACGTGTCGCAGGTCCACGACCTGGAGCCCGGCGACCTCCTCGCTACCGGCACCCCCGCGGGCGTCGGCGTTTTCCGCGATCCACCCGTCTTCCTGAAACCCGGCGACATGCTCCGCGCGACGATCCAGGGGATCGGCACGATGGAAAACGGCGTGACGGCGGACGTCGGCCCCCGGCGCCACTGACGAAAAACAAGGAGCACCCGGGCGTGCCGCTCTCCCTGCTCATCACCCAATGCCTCCAGCGGGACTTCGTCGGCCCCCTCGGCCCGCACGACCCCATCCCCAACACGCTCCACGTGGGCCCCGCGGAGGCGGAACGATTGTTCGGCGGGGACCCGCGCGCCGGGCCGATCGCCCAGCTCATGACCTGGGCGCGTGCCCAGCCCGCCGACGCCCTCGCGATCCTGCACGTGCGCGACGACCACGACCTGGACGACCCCCGACAGGCGGAACACCTCCGCGCGTTCGGTGCTCACTGCCTTCGCGGGTCCGCCGGCGCCGCGCCGGTGCTCGGCATCGAAGACGAACCGGCCGCGCGCGCGAACGAAGAAGTCCTTTGCTCCATCGGCCTCAGCGATTTCGCCGGCACCGACCTCGAAGCACGCCTTCGTGCGCTTCGTGCGCGCGCGCCGGACGGCGAGCTTCGCGTCGGCGTCGTCGGCGTGTGGACCGAGGCCAAGGTCACCTTCCTGCTCTACGAGCTGAAGACCCGCTGCGGCCTCGACGCGCTCGCGACGTCGAGCGCGCTCACCGCAAGCGCCTCCCGCACCCAACACTTCAACGCCCTCGAACAACTCCGACGTATCCTCGGGGTCCAGACGTTCGACTCGGTAGGCGAGTTCGTCCAATGGCTCTCGCCCGGCTGCGCTGCGCCTCGACCGCCGGCGCTCCCCGGCGGCGCGCGCCCGCGCAGGGCGCCGGCCCGCGGCGGCGGCGCGATCACGCTCTCCCCCGAGGACGCCGAGCTCCTCGGCTACCTCCACCGGGACAGCGCCCGCGTGGAGCTGACGCCCCTTGCCGGCGGCTTCTCCGGCGCCCTGGTCTTTCGCGTGGACGGGCGCGACGCTTTCGGCCAGGAGCAGGCGCCGAGCGTGACCAAGCTCGGGGAGCGCCGCGACCTCGCCGCGGAACGCGTCGCCTTCGAGCACGTCGAGTCGAGCCTCGGAAACAGCGCGCCACGAGTGCACGGCTTCGTGGAGCTGGGGGACCGCGCCGGCATCCGCTACGCGTACGCCTCCATGGGGCGTGGGGACGTTCGTACCCTGCGGTCGCTCTTCGAGTCCGGTTGCCCGCAGCAGCGCCTTGACGCCCTCCTCTCCACCGTCTTCGAAGAGGTCCTCGGCCGCCTCTACGCCGCGGCGCAACTCGAGCGCCTCCCCCTCCTCGCCGCCTACGAGCTGGAGTCCCATCGGGGGCCGTACGTGCGCGCACACGTCGAGCGCCTCGTGGGGACAGCGGTCGCCGCTCGCGAGCGGCTGTCGTTCGGGGGCGAGTTCGAGGCGCGAAACCTCTGCGCCTTCTATGAGGACTTCCTCCCACGCCCGCGGCCGATGGGAGGGGAGTTCCACTACGTGTCGTACGTCCACGGCGACCTGAACGCATCGAACGTCCTGCTGGACGCCCACGACAACGTTTGGGTGATCGACTTCTCGCACGCGAAGCGCGGGCACGTGCTCCGAGATCTGGCGCGACTGGAGAACGACGTGCAATACCTTCTCACGCCGCTTGCGGACGAGGCACAGTTCGCCGAGGCGCTGCGCATCACGCGTGCTTTGCGAGAGGTGCAGGACCTGCGAGCCCCCCTGCCCGAGGCGGCGCCGGACGTGCGTTCGCCGGCGCTCCTCCGCGCGTGGAGCACGATTCGTACGCTGCGTGGGATCGCGGCGCGACTCTGCCGCGAGGACCGTCACCCGCTCCAAATGAACGTGGCGCTCCTGCGGATCGCCGCCGCGGCCCTGTGCTACGAAGAGGTGCCCGCCCTGTCGCGCCGGTGGGCGCTTGCGGCCGCTTGCGGGCACGCCGAAGACGTGAGGGCCGCCTACGAACCGAACCCAGCGCCGCCAACCGAACCGCGACCGTGAGGGAGCGGTCTGGGCGCATCCGCCCGCACGCCTCCTGTTCGAAACGACCGCCCGGCGCGCGATCCCTCGTCGCGCGCTCTCCTCGACCGCCAAGCGCCCGCGCAAGAATTACTTTACATTTTCGTGGATCGACCGATGCCTGGGGGCGCGGGCCCCCGGCCCGCGCAGCGCGGCCCAGAGGGCCGCGCCCCCAGGAGCCTCGAGGTCCGGGTCTGCGCAGTTATTTTTGCGCGGGCGCCAAGCTCACTTCACCGCAGCATGGTGTCAGATCCAACCGTCAAGGGGTGACGTGTGCCAGCCTATCTCGATCGAGTTCTGGCCACCGAGGTGGAAACTTCGTTCTCCGCGCACCCCGTAGTGGCCATCAAGGTGCTCCGGCAGCGTCGAACGCACGGCCTACCTCGGCCATGGCCTCTAGGTGGAAGATGTGCAGGAGCAGCCGTTCCAGCTCCTCCCAGTGTTCAGCACGCAACAGGTGGTAGTGTCCCGTCCACGCTCATTCTGCGGGAGGGGGTAGATCGAGCGTCAACCGCCCGTGGTCGTAGATCCCCTTGAGGGTTGGGGGCATGTAGGCCTCCATCGCAACTCGGCATGCGTCACTGGGGCCGGTATGCCGCTCCCACGGCAAAAAGAAAAGCGTCCAAGGTTCGAAATGCCCATCCAGCAGCGCAGGGGCGAGGCGCGCGTCTCGCTCTGCGGGCACGGCAACGCCCTGCCCCTACCGCGACGTGCTGGCCGTAGGCAGCAACCGGCATTTGAAACACGCGTGGTGGAGACGTGGGGGCGCGAACGCGACGGTGCTGATGCCCGGATGCCGTCGCCTGCGTCGCTGACGCGAATCGTCGGCCAGACGCCGGCTCGTGCTGGCCGATGGCCGGCCCAGCGTGCGTTCCATGGCTCGCGGTGAGCGAACCCGGGGTGAAGCCCGGGCCCGTCGGGATGTGGGCATGGTTCAAATCCGGGTCACAGTGGTCGATCGGCCACCTTGCGTAGGGGCACGGCGCTGCCGTGCCCGCGCAGCGAGGCAGGGCTGTCGGCCGAGCTCGACCTAGGCGGCAGTTTGAACCATGCCGGGATTTGTGACGCAGGTCGCCTGCGCGGCCCTAGTCCAGCCACTCCTTGTTCCTGATCTTGCCCGGCAGGTACTCCTCGGTCACGAAGCTGATTCCCTTGTTGGAGAGGGCCTCCAACTCCAACTTGCGCCCCTCGGAGAGCATCTTCTTGATCTCCCGCTGCCACTCCTTCTTCTGGAACCACGGATAGCTCAAGATCTGCTTCGCCCGCCCCACGTCCTCGTCCTTGAGCTTCATCGTGACCGAGAGGTCCAGGCCGTATTTCTCGCGGTCGAAACTCGACAGGCCCAGAAACTTGGCGTTCGGCACCGCCATGCGGCGGCTCTCGTACGCCAGATTGATGCTCCCCTGCTTCACCACGCTGTAGATGTAATAGCCCCAGGGATCGTTGTCCACGAAGACGTAAAGCGGCAAGCGGAGCTCATTCACCATGCGATAGAGAAGCCGTCTCACCCCGCGCGGCGGCTGCCCCTGGCCGTGAACCAGGATGCACTTGTGCTGTTTCCAGAACTTGTCCTCGTTGAAGCGGCGCCAGACCGCGTCCTTCTCCACCAGGAGGATGAACTTCGCGTCGCACCGCCCGAACTGGACGATGTTCGGCTCCACGATCGAGGGGATCGACCAGCCACCCGAGCCCATCCGCCGCCCGTCGATCGTGTCTCCCTGGTCCACGAGCGTCAGTTCGCCGACGAGCGCGCCGCGATTGGACGCGAAAAGATTCAGCTCCTCGCGCAGGCTGTCGACCGTCACCTCCAGGTCCTCGGTGATCGCGTCCGACTCCTCCTGCTCGTACTCCTCCTTCGAGGCCCGCTCGAAGTCCGGCTTCGCCATGTAGAAGAGGTCGCGCAGGCTCGTGGTCTTGCCTACGTCGATCAGCTCCTTGCACTTCGAGGCGAGAAAAAAAGTCTCGGTGAATTTCTTCACCATCCCGACGTTGAAGAAGAAACGCTGCTGCTTGTCCGAGCCCATCTCGATGATGCGCTTGCCTTCGTTGAAGGTCGTGTTCGAAAGCGTGCGGAGCGGGATGTCGATCGCCGGGGACTTCGTCTTCGCCACGTCGTGGACGACGCCCATCCCCAGCTCCTTGAGCTTCGAGACGGTCCGCTTCTGGTTCTTGCCGGCGGGAGTGGCGGGCATTTAGGCATCTCCTCCGTTGGCGTTGGGCGCGGCGGCCGCTCCAGCCTCCTCCGGGGTCGCGGCGTCGCCGGCCTCCGCGGCCGAGCCCGCGGGGGGCTCCGACAGCTCGGGCATGTCCTTCTTCGCGATCCGGTCGAGGTCCGCCTCGATCCGCTCCTTCTTCACGCCCGTGAGCGCTTCGATCGACTTGGCCAGGATCCCCGCGTAGGCCGCGAAGATGCTCCGCCGCTTCAGCTCGTATTGGAGGTGCTGCTTCTTGCGCAGGTAGGAGGCGAGCTTCCGCCCGCACTCCTGCAGCGCGAGCTTGATCTCCTTTTCGATCTCCGGGTAGTCCGCGACGGCCTCCTTCGACTCGCTCGTGAAGGGGACCCAGACGCTCGCGATGTGGACCATGAGCACCGCGGGGCCGGTCGGCAGCGCGCTCCTCGATTGCTGCAGCTCGTAGTTCTTCCAGTCGATGGCAAGCACGCCCTCCGTCGTCGCGCAAGCCGACTGCTGGTAGAGCAGCGGAACCCGGTTCGCGTAGCGGACCAGGCGGACGAGCTCGTCCATGGGCAGGTCGCCGCCGTACGCGATGCCGGCTTCGACGAGAAAGGGATTGCCGCGGTAGACGACCGGAGGCCGGCTCACCGTGGCGTAGAAATCGGCCTTGATCACCTTGCGCAGCCCGGCCTCGATGAGGTCCTCGCCGATGGGCGAAATGCACTCCGTGGGCGGGGCCATGATCTTGGCCTTCTGCATCGCCTTGTGCAGCTTGTCCGCCTCGTCCCGGCTGATGTTCCGCGGCGACTGGGACTCGCGCAGCTCCGCGGCCGCGACGATCTCGTCCGCGACGCGCCCGCTCACGCGGCAGAATTCGCTCGTCAGGAAGCCGCGGAGATTGCGCGACTTCGTCATGACCAGCATCTTGATGAGGACGCCCAGCTCGACGCCGTACGGGTGCGGCTTGATCTCCTTCGGCTCGCGCGGGAGCTGGTTCGTGGCGCGTTCATAGTCGGCGGTCTGGCCGTCCGGCATCTTGTAGTGGATGGTCACGTGGGGGTTCGCGATCGCGGTCTGGAAGAGGTAGTCGTCCACGGACGCGCGCCCCCGCTGGTAGCGGCCGGCCAGCTCGATTTCGACCCTCGTGCCGTGGGGCGGGGCCCAGTCGATGTCGGTTTCCTTCTGGATCTCCGGCTGGTTGCGCGCGGTGTCCAGGTGGATTTCAAAATAGTGGGCGGGCTTGCCGGGCCCGACGCGCGACGTGATGGCGACGGGCTTGCCGGTGGTAAGCTGTCCGTACATGCCGGCCGCGCTGATGCCGATCCCCTGTTGGCCGCGGCTCATCTTCAGCCGGTGGAATTTGGAGCCGTAGAGCAGCTTGCCGAAGACCTTCGGGATCTGCTGTTTGACGATGCCGGGCCCGTTGTCCTGCACGATCATGCGGAAGCGGTCCTCGGCCGTCTCCTGGAGCGTGACCGAGATCTCCGGGAGGATGCCGGCCTCTTCGCAAGCGTCGAGCGAATTGTCGACGGCTTCCTTGACGGCGGTGAGCAGGGCCTTGCGCGGGTTGTCGAAACCGAGGAGATGGCGGTTCTTGGCGAAGAACTCGGACACCGAAATCTCGCGCTGCTTTGAGGCCATGGCCGCGGCGGTGGTACGGAAGACCGGCGCCGCGGGGGCCGCGAGGGCGGACTCGGTCGCCGGCGCGCCCGGGGCCGAGGTGCCATTGGTCGGAGACGCGGGGGCCGCGGGGGTAGAAGGTGCAGGGGGCGGGGCCGCGTCCCCCTTCTTCGCCTTGCCGGGCGTCGCGACTGGGCTGCGCGCGGCACGCGCCGCGGGTGCGGCAGGAGGCGCGGTGGGCGCGGCTTGCGCCTTCGAAGGGGATGGGGGGGGGGACGACTTCCGGTCGAAGAGCGGCGTGGACTCCAGGTCCATGGTTCGCTTCTCCCTCGCGCGCCTGCCGGGTGGGGGCGGGCGCTTCGCGGTACGTGTGGGCACGGTCACATCCTGTCCGTAGGGTCCGCGGAAACGGGGCCAGGGAAGGCGGCGTATCCTACGAACGGCCCGTGCCGGTGTCAAGTGGAAAGGCCCGATAATCCATCGGCAAAACCTGCGCGGGACTTGAATTCCTTGACTTCTTTTACCGGCACTCCGTATCATCCGCGTCGCACGTCCCACCAGGAGGGCACGATGGAAAAGATCCCGCACCTCTTCGACCTGCTCACCGGCGACCGCGAACAAATCGCGGCCTCGATTCGCAATTTCGCGCGGGAGGCGGGCGTGCGCGAAGAGGAAGCGGCCGCCCTCTCCGAAGAGGCCGCCGGCGCGATTCATGGCAACCGGGCGGAGGTGCAGGCGCGCCTGCGCTTTTTCCTGTCCACGGTCGCGGGGGTCGCCGGGGAAAAGCTTGGTTTCGTCACGAGGGCCGAGCTCGAACCCCTCCGGGACGAGCTGCGCGGCGTCCGTGCCGAGCTGGCCGAAATCAAACGACTGCTCGTCGCGCGCGGCGAGGCCGAAAAATAGCCGCCCGTCGAAGTTGCGCTTCGCCGGCACCCACCAACCGCTTGCCCATGCCCGTTTTCGCCGATCGGACAGCCGTGCCGCTCTCCACGCTCACCCGCATCCCCCAGACGCTGCGCAACCTCCAGCGCGTCCAGCAGATCCTCCACGTCATCGCCAAGCACGGGTTCGGCGACGTCATCTACCGGCTGAACGTCCAGAGCTACCTCAGCTCCGCCGCGACGTTTCTGAAGTTCCAGCGCCTCGGTCGCGCGGCCACGATCTACACCCTCGAAGAGCGCCTCCGCATGGCGTTCGAGGAGCTGGGGTCCACGTTCGTGAAGTTCGGCCAGATCCTCGCCACGCGACCCGACCTCATCCCCATGCCCCTGGTCCTTGAATTGCGCAAGCTCCAGGACAAGGTGCCGCCCTTCAGCTTCGAAGAGGCGCGCGCCCAGGTCGAACGCGAGCTGCGCTGCCGCATCGACGAACGCTTCGCGCACTTCTCCGCCACGCCGCTGGCCGCGGGCTCCATCGGTCAAGTGCACGACGCCCGGCTCCGCGACGGGCAACACGTCGTCGTGAAGGTCCAGCGCCCCAACCTCGACCGCGCCCTCACCACCGACCTCGACATCCTCACCTGGCTGGCGGGCCTCCTCGAGGAGAACATCCCGGAAGTCAAAGCGTACAGCCCGACCGGCGTCGTCGAGGAATTCGCGCGCTCCATCCGCAAGGAAATCGACTTCACCCGCGAAGCGTATCACGTCCGCAGGTTTCGGAAGAACTTCGAGTCCGATCCGCGCATTCACGTCCTCAAGACCTACGACGACCTATCCACCGAGCGCGTCCTCACGATGGAGTTCATCGAGGGGATCAAGATCTCGGACCTCGCGACGCTCGATCGGGAAGGCTGCGACCGGAAAGCGCTGGCGCGTCTCGGCGTCGAATTCGTGCTGAAGCAGATCTTCGCCGACGGGTTTTTCCACGGTGACCCGCACCCGGGCAACCTCTTCATCCTGCGGAAGCGGGTCGGCGAACCTTCGACGGACGCCGCGGCTCCCCCGGCCGCCATGACGAGCGTGATCGCCCCCATCGACTACGGGATGATGGGCATCCTGGACGAGTCGCGCCGACACGATCTCCTGCTGCTCTTCCTCGGGATCGTGAGCCGGGACATGGACTCGATCGTGAAGCTCTTCGCGCGCCTGGACCTGTTGTCCCGGAACGTGAACGTGCACGCCCTGAAGGCGGACGGCGCGGACCTCATCGACCGGTACTACGGGCTGGAGCTGCAACGGGTCGACATGGGGAAGTTCTTCAGCCAGCTCTTCGAGATGCTCAACCGCCATCACGTCAAGATCCCGCCGGACATCCTGCTCATGGGCAAGTCCCTGGCCACGATCGACGGGATCGCAAGGATGCTCGACCCGGAGCTGGACCTGGTCGCTGCGATCCGCCCGTTCATACTGCGGGAATACCTGAAGCACCTCATGGACGTCCGGCGCATGTCGCACGAGGTCTGGGCGACCGCGGAGGACTACCTGAAGTTCCTCCGGTACGTCCCGGCCGAGCTCCAGCAGACCGTGACCCGGCTCCGGAAGGGGGAGCTGGAGGTCCCGCTCCAAATCGAGCGGCTGGAGGAGGTGGTCATGGAGACCAATCGGTCCGCCAACCGCGTCGCGACAGGGCTCATCGTCACGGCCGTCACCATGGCCTCCGCCATGCTCTTCTCGGGCTCCGGCGCCGGGCCCGTGGTCTGGGGCCTGCCCCTCACGCACATCCTGGGGAGCGGCGCCATGGTGCTGGCGGGCGTGCTCGCGGTAACCCTCTTCTTCGCCATCCTCCGCTCCGGCGGAGTCGGCGGCGCTTGAGCCGAGGCTCGAAGACCATGCAGGACGCTCGCTCCGGGAGCTCCCCCGGCACCGCCCTCGCCGCCGCTGCCGCCGTCGCCACGCCTTCCGACGCTTCTTGGCGGGATCCGCTCAACGCCTCGGTCGATCTTGCCGATGAAGAGCGGGAAGCCCTTGCCTTCCCCGGCGAGAACCGCGAGGAGGAGTCGCGGTCGGACCGGATGCCGGACGGTGGACGACGCATGGACCTGAAGAACGACAACGCGCTTTTTTTGCGACTCGCTCTCTCGACGCGCGTGCTGAACGCGACGCAGCTCCGGACGTGCATCGCGACGCAGCGAAAGCTCCCGGAGCGCGAGCGGCTCGGGGAAATCGCCGTCCGGCTCGGGTACGTGCGCATCCGCGAGCTGGGGGCGCTCCTCTGTCTCGAGCAGCGGCTCAAGGAACTGCGCCCTCTCCCTCAGGTTCGGGGCCGCGAGGCGGCGGTTCTGGTTTCGGGGCGTGCACACGTCTTTCTCGATGCCTCTCATCCCTCTCCAGTTGCGAGGGATCCCGGCGGCGGACCCGCCTCCGCCGGGATCCCTGGACGCCGGGGAGACGCCTGCCGAGGGACCGGGCCCGCGACCCGGTCCGAGCTGCGGAACGTGGCCGAGCCCGCGCAGCCCGCCTGGCTCTTCGAGAGTCTCGCGGAATTCGACGGCTCGGCGGGCCCGCTTCGGGCCGTTCCGCTGGGCCCCGAGGATCTGGAGTTTTACGGCGTCGAGCTCCCGCCGACCCCGGTTCCCGAAACCCGCATCGTGCCGAGGGAGGATCCGTTCCGGCTCTGGGTCGGGGCCGTCGAGCGTTTGGGCGAGCGGCTCCGAAGGCTTCTACCCGCGGCCCTCGCTCGGGCGCGACAGGGCGTGCGCACCGTACTGGAGGCGGCCGGCTTCTGGCGGCGGTATCTGTGGTCGCCCAAGAGCTGAGGGCCCGTAAAGAACCACCTCATGCAGCTCGGAAACCAGCGAGCTCTTCAGGAAAAGGCTCAAGGCTCAAGGCTCAATTTCCAGACAAGGCTCAAAGTTCAAGGCTCAGGGAGGCCGGAGCCCCCAACGCCGATCTTACCAGACCTGGTTCGTCAGCGAATTTCCGGAGCTTCGGTCACGCACGCGAATATGGCGTTGAGCATTGAGTCTTGAGCCTTGCTTGAACCTTGATCATTGAGAATTGAGCCTTCGTTCTCCCCCTCCAGGCTTTCGAGGCGGGTCGGGGCCGCGAGAGCCACCAAGAACCTACAGAACCCAGCTTGAAGCCCCACTAGGCTCCTCGGCCTACCGGCTGCGCGTGACGCCGACCCGGGCGCAATGGGGCGCCAGCTCGCAGCGGCTGCAGAAAGGGGAGAGCGGCGTGCACAGGTGCTGGCCGTAGGGCACGAGCCAGTCGTTCCAGCGGACCCAGTAGCGTCGCGGAAGGATCCGGCGAAGGGCCTCCTCCGTCTTCTCCGGCGTGCGCGTCTTCACGTAACCCAACCGATTGCAGATCCGGTGGACGTGCGTGTCGACGCAGATCCCAGGCTTGCCGAACCCGACGGTCACGACCAGGTTCGCCGTTTTGCGTCCGACGCCTTTCAACGAGAGCAGGGCGTCGAGGTCGTCCGGGGTCTTGCCGCCGAAGCGTTCCAGGAGGTCGCGGCAGATGCCGACGAGGACGCGCGCCTTCGTGCGGTAAAAGCTCACGGGGTAGATCGCGCGGCGAAGGGCGGCAAGGGGCAGGCGGGCCATGCGCTCGGGAGTGCGGGCGAGCTTGAACAGTCGCTCCGACGCGCCCGCGGTCGTCTCGTCCCGGGTGCGGAGACTGAGGAGGCAGGAGACCAGGACGAGAAACGGATCCCCCTCGGATTCCTCGGCGACGACGCCCACGACGGGCACGGCCCATTGCCTGGCCACGCGTCGCAGGATGCGCGCGACCGCGTGGACGTCGAAGCCCTCCGCCTGTTCCGCGCCTACGGCGCCTACCGCAGGCCGACGGCGCATCGGAACCCCGTTGCTTTCGGATGCCCCTGTCCAGACCGGATCGCCTGCGACATGAATTCCTGCTTGGACGTTTCGAAGCCCCCGCCGCACGCCGCGCCGTCCGAGAGCCACTCCGCGACATTGCCCGCGAGGTTCAAGCAGCCAAAGGGACCGCTCCCGCCCGGCAGCGCATTCACCGGAGCCGTGGCCGGATAGGCATCCCCCCAGTTCAGGTTCACGAGGCCCGGCTGCAGGTTGTTGCCCCACGGAAAGCGCCGGTGGGCGTCCCCCTGCCACGCCCGCGCAAACTGTTCGCCGCTCGGCAGGGACTTGCCCGCCCAGCCTGCATAGGCGGCCGCGTCTTGCGCGCTGACCATCACGACCGGATAGTCGGGGTGCGCCTGTGCGTAGTTCGGCAGCCCGGGCAACCCTGGGTCCGCGGGCACGGCACGCCCGGTGGCCTGGCAGAAGTGCGCGTACTGCGCGTTCGACACTTCGTACTTGTCCATCAGGAACGCGCCGGTCGAGCCGCCGGCGGGCACCAGGACCATCACGGCGCCGTCCGAAGGGCAGCGGTACTCGTCGCAGCCCTGCGCGTTCTTGCCCACGGCCTGATAGCCGGTCGGAACGGCGACCGCCGTCCCCCCTCCCGCGGGGGGTTGGGGTTGGGGCTGCGGCTGGGGCTGCCGACGGCGCGCCTCCTCTTCCGCGGCTTGGCGCTCGGCCTCCCTTCGCTCCGCCTCGCGGCGCTCCGTTTCGCGTCGCTCGGCCTCGCGCCGCTGGGCTTCCTTCCGGCTCGCTTCCCGCCGCTGCGCCTCCTGGCGCTCCGCCTCGCGGCGCTCGGCCTCCTGGCGTTCCGCCTCCCGGCGCCCGGCCTCCTGGGCAGCCGCCTGCCGTGCGGCCTCCCGTGCGGCCTGCGCCTCCGCGGCTTCGACCTGGGCCAACACCTGGCGCGCCTCCTCCGAGTCGGCCAGCGAACGCGACCGCTCCACGTCGGCGCGCGCCGCGACCAGGTCGCCGGCCGCGAGGTGCCGGCGCGCGAGGCCGAGAGCCTGCTCCGCGGCCGCGGCCCGCTTCGCGGCTTCCTTCTTTTGTTTTTCGGTCAGGCGTCGCGCCGCCTCCTCGCGCGCCGCCCGCGCCAACGCGGCTTCGATCTCCGCCGCAAGACCTCGAACCGCGGGTCCGTCTTCGATCGAGCGGGCCTGCTCGCACGCCGCGCGCGCGGCCTCCAGGTTCCCCGCGGCCAGCGCCGCGCGCGACTCCGCGAGCGCCTGTTCGAGCGCGGCCTTGCGTCGCTCGGCCGCCTGCCGTGCCGTCGCCTCCTCCGCGGCTCGCCGTTCGGCCTCGCGCCGCTCCGCCTCCTGCCGCTCGGCTTCCCGACGCTCCGCCTGCTTGCGCTCCGCCTCCTGCCGCTCGGCTTCCTTTCTCTCCGCGTCCCGTCGCTCCGCCTCGTGTCGATCCGCTTCACGTTGCTCCGCCGCACGTTGCTCAGCCGCACGTCGCTCCGCTTCCCTCCGCGCCGCCTCCGCGCGCTCGGCCTGGTTCTGCGCGGCGCCGGCCTTCGCGGCCTCGATTTCCGCGGCGACGCGCCGCACCGACTCGTTGTCCTCGATCGCGCGGCAGCGCTCCAGCGCCGCCGACGCCGCGGCGAAGTCACCGGCCGCCAGCGCCTGCCTCGCCTTTGTCAGCCACTGTTCCAGGACCGCCGCGCGCTGCGCGGCCTCCTGCTTCGCCCGCTCCGCGGCCTCGCGCGCCGCGACCTCCGCGGCCTCGCGCGCACGCTTCGCCTCCTCCTCCCGGCGCGCGCGCTCGGCCTCCTCCGTCGCCGCCCTCCGCGCCTCTTCCGCGCCGGTCGCGGCCTTCCGCTGCCACTCCGCCGCGGACCGCCTCTCCTCCTCCGTGTTCGCCGAGGAAAGGGCCTGCGCGAAGGCCGCCAGGGCCGCGGCCCAATCTCGTTTGTTCGCGGCCGTGACGCCCTGCTCCACCCAGCGTCCGTAGGCGGCGCGCTGTCCCTGCGCCGCGCGGGCCGCGTCGATCCGCGCCTGCAGCTCGGCGGTGGATCGCGCTTCCCCGAGGTCCCGCAGTCGATCCGCCTGCGCCTGCGCGCCGTCCAGGTTGCCGGCGGCCAGCGCGGCCCGCCCGGCCGCCACCGCTTCCGCGACCGCATGCTTGTGACGCGCCCCCTCCAGCTCCGCGCGCGCGGTCGTGGCGTCGGCCGGGGTTGGGGCGAGGGCGACGGCCTTTTCGAACCACTCCTCCGCCGCGTGGAACTGCGCGTCCATGACGAAGCCGCGGGCCTTACTCCTCGCGGCCTCGAAATCGGCGCGGCGCGCTGCCTCGCGCCCCTGGGCGCGGGACTCCTCCACGAGATGCGCCGCCTCGTCGGTCGGCCGGATCTGGTACGCGCGACCGGCCTGCGTGAGCACCGCCGCCCAGTCCCCTCGCGCCGCCGCCGCGCGGGCAGCCGCCATCGCCGTACCGTATTCGCTCGTAAGCACGATCGATCTGCGCACCTCCTCCAAGAGGTGACGCGCGGCGCACTCGTCGGCCGGACTCGGGGCCCACCCGATGGCCTCCTGATACGCCTTGAGCGCGGCCTGCCAGTCGCACGCGGCGCGCGCGGCGTCCCCGCGCGACATCGCCGCGGCGAAGAGCGCGGCACGACGGGCGGCCTCCCTCGCCGCCTGGACTTCAGCCAATAACGCGGCCTCCTCCGGACCCGCCTCGAGCGCTTGCGCGCGGCTCGCGAGCCACCACGCGCCGTCGAGGTCGCCGCGGCAAAGCGCAGCCCGGGCTTCCGCCATCAACCGCGTCGCGGCGCGGGCGCGGCCGAGCTGTTCCTCGGCGCCGCGCGAGCGGCTTCTCGCGGCCTGCTCCTCGTCGGCCGAAGAAGCGAAGCCTGCGGCGCGGTCGAAGGCCGCCATCGCCTGCTCCCAGGCGCCGCCGGACGCGGCCTCCTGCCCCGTCTGCATCCAGCGCGCGTAGCTGCGACGCCTCGCCTCCGCGGCGATCGCGGCCCGCGCCTCCGCCAGCAGGGCCCGCGCTTCCTCCCCCTCGGCGAACCGCAGCGCCTCGCGCGCCCACCGGTCCACGGTGCGCCAGTCACCGGCCGCGCGCGCGGCTCGCGCGTTCGCCAGCGCCTCCTCGAAGGCCTGCCGCGCCGCTTCCATGCCCGCGGTCTCGTCGAGTAGGGTTTTCGCCTGACCCCGCTCCTCGGCGGTGGACGCCGAGTCGAGCGCGCGTTGATACGCGTAGAGCGCGTCCGCGACCCGCCCCTCGGCTCGGGCCGTGCCCGCCTCCGCCAACCACCGCCGGAAGGCCGCCTGGCGACGGGCCAGCGCCCGCTCCTGCCGCGCGCGATCGAGCAGCGCCTGCGCCTCCGGGGTCTCGCGCGCGAGGAAGGCCCATCGCGCGGCCTGGTACGCCTCTTCCCAGTCCGCGCGCTCGATGGCCGCGCGCGCCGCCTGAAGCGACTGCTGGTACGACAGCTCGGCCTGCACGGCGGCGATGCGCGTTTCGACCTCCGCGCTTTCCTCGGCCGTGCTCGCCGCGCCGCGGGCCTGGACGTAGACCGTGAGCGCCTCCTCGATCCTGCCCGCCGCGCGCGAGGCGTCGCCGCCCGCTAGGGCGCGAGCATAGTCCCGCGAGGGACCGGCCGCCGCGGCCCGCGCCGCCTCTTCCGCCGCGCGTCGCGCGTCGTCCGAGCGCGCCTGCGCCTCCGCGAGCCGCTCCTCCACCCGCTTCCGCTCCTCGGGCGTCGCCGCGCACGCCAGCGCCTCCTGATATTCACCGAGCGCCGCCCCCCATTCGCGCGCCAGACGACGCCCCTCCCCGTCCGCGAAGTGCCGCTCGAACTCCAGCCGACGCCCCTCATGCTCCCTGTCCCCGTCGTGGGTCGCGGCGGACGCGGCCGGAGGCGCGGCGGACGCGCCCGCGGCCTGGCCCGCGCCGGCAACAGCCTGCGCCCCGGCCAAGCGGGCCCGCAAGCCGTCGATGCGCGCAAGCGCCGTCTGCCGCTCCTTCTCCCCCGGCGCGGCCTCGAGCGCCTTCCGGAAGCTTGCCAACGCTTCCTCCTCCTCACCCGCCGAGAGCCGATCGTCCCCCTCGAACAGCCAGACCTCGAAATCGCGCGGTCCCGGGGATTTCGCGGCTGCGACGGCCTGGCCCGCGCCCGGCCCGGGTTCGTCCGGCTGAGCAGCCGGCGGCGCAGCCCTTCGAAGGGCCTCCCGCGCATCGGCCACGCGCGCATCCGCCTTCGCGCGTTCGCCGTCGGAGGCGGCGAGCACCTTGGCACGCTCGAACGCCTCGAGCGCGGCCGCCCACCGCCCCTCCTTGGCAAGCGACTCCCCTTCTTCCATTCGATCCGGAAATTCGGGCGGCGGCGCGAGCCCGGCCGCGGCGGCGGCCGCGGGCGCGAGCGGCGGCGCCACGGGGCCCAGGGGCGGCACTCCCGGACCGCTTGCGACCGGCCCCCTCGCGACCGGCGGCACACCCGGACCCGCCTCCTTTCCACCGAGCGCGAACAAGCGGTCGGCCGCGCTGTCGGCCTCCGCTTTCGTCGGCGCGACGAGAATGGCCTTGCGGCACTCGTCGATCGCACCCGCGCGGTCGCCGACCGCGGCGAGCCGGTCGGCGTTCGCAAGATGAGTCCGATACTCCGCGTCACGGCTCGTTGCCGAGTAGTGAATGCCCAGTGCTGCGGCGGCGACCACACCGACGGTGAGCGAAGCAGCCAGCACCGCTTTCTTCAAGGCCATGCCGGATCTGCAAGGCGCATAGCGATACGGTGTCATGGGACGGACCCCCCCAGAAAAATTCGTGATGAGAAGTGCGGAGCCTCGAGCCGGAGGCCAACCCCCCGTTGCTGTAACGCCGAGGGCCACGGCGAGATTCCGCGAACCGCGCTCGCAATGCGCCGGGAGGTGGACGCGGTCAGGGCGGCGCTGCGACGCGCTTGCGCACCGCATCCAGGAGGCGCGGCAGCGAGCCCTCGGTCGCCTTTCGGAGCAGGCCCTTCGGCACGTAGAAGCCGGGGTCGAACGCGATGGTGTACCGGGCGAGGGTGCGGGCCGCGGCGTACCGTTTCAGGTCCCAGGAGCCTTCGTTCGCCTTGATGCTGCCGTGTACGAGCGTCCAGTCCGCGTGATGGGCTTTCGCGTCGAGCCGTAGTCGGATCGTGTACCAGATGTCGCGCAGCGGAAACTCGAGCACGGTCCGGAACCGGACCACGTTCCGCTTGCGTTCGAGCACCTCGCTCTCCCGCGTGTACGGCATGAAGTCCTTGTAGTGGTCGTAGTCGGTGATCACGCGCCACGCATGGGCCACCGGGGCTTCGATCAGTGCGATCGCCTGCGCGCGCTGGTGCGCGTCCACCGACACGTGTGAAACGACGACCTCGCCCGCCTCCAGCCTTCGCCGCAGTGCCGGGTCCAGTTCCATCGAGCAGCCTCCGTGGAGGAGTGGGACCGGGTGCTTCTCGGGAGGGCAGCAGTCTACCCGCTCCGCGCGCCCGCGTCAAATGCGCTGAACTCCGGAATAATCGAGCGCGACGCCGGTACTCCTGCGCACCTGGCCCCCCATCGCACGCTGCAAGCCCGCTGTCCATGCTTCTTGCAACGGTGGGTCGGCCCGGGTATCCTGTGCGGCCCTCGATCCGGTCCTCGGATCGCACCCTCGCGACTTCCCAGGAGGTCCTCATGCGGCGTCCGGCCCGTTCCCAGTCCGTCTCCCGCCTCTCCCGCCTCCCTCTCCAAATCGCCCTCACCGCGCTCCTCTGCGCACCCGTTCTCACCCCGTTGGCGCTCACCGCCGCTGACGCGCCGCCGCCCGACAAGCGACTCGAGCTCGCGCGCGAGGCCCTTGCCGACCGCGATTACCCCGCGGCGATCCGAGCGCTCCGCGACCTCCTCGTCGCCGACCCGCCCGCCTCCACCGGCGAAACGGAGTTCGGCCGCTACCTCCTCGGCGTCGCCCAGGCCCTCGCCGGCGACGCGCCCGCGGCCGCCGCCGCGTTCCAGGACTTCGCCGTGAAGCACCCCGCTTCCCCGTGGCGCGCGAAGGCCGCCTTCCGCCTCGCCGACGCGCTCGCCAAGCAGGGGAAATTCGCCGAGGCTGTCGCCATCTACGAGCCCGCGGCTGCCCGGCTCGCATCGGCTGACCGCCGACAGGAAATCGCCGATCTCTACGGCAAATTCGCCGAGCCCGCATGGAACGAGGCCGAAAAACTCGCCGCAGCGAAGAACGCTACGGACGCGGATCGTCAGAAGGCCACCGGGCTCTATGCCAAGGCCGCCGCGCTTTATGTGAAGGCAGTCGAAGCGGGGCTGAAGCCCGAGCGCGAGCCGGACGTCCAGCTCCGCATCGCCCGCTGCCAGCTCGCCACCAACGACTTCGCCGGCGCCGCCGCGCGGCTCGCCGCCGAAAAGAAAAATCACCCGAAGAGCCCCGTGGCCGACCAGGTCGCGTACTACCTCGGCCTGGCCCGCTTCTCCGCCGGCGAGCTTGCAGAGGCACGACGCGCCTTCCAGGACTTCCTCGCCGACTTCCCCCAGAGCCCGCTGGCCGCGCAGGCCGCGTATCGCATCGGCCTCACCTTCGGCCTCCCCTCCCCCGCCGGCCCCGGCTGGCTGGAACTGGGCGTCAAAGCACACCGCGACTTCGTCACGCGCTATCCGCAGGATCCCCTCGCGCCGAAGGCCGACTTCGAAATCGCCCAGTCGTACTTCAACTCCCGGCTCCTCGACGACGCCATCCGCGAGCTGTCCGCCTTCATCGCGAAGTACCAAACCGAAGAGCGCGCGGCCGAAGTCCCGCTCGCACGCAATTCCCTCGGCGCGTGCCATCGCCTCCAGAAGCACTTCGACGAGGCCACGCGCGTCTGGCAGGAGTTCCTCAAGGCCCACCCGACGCACAAGGACTGGAGCGCGGTCCAGCGCCAGATCCTCGACCTGGAGTACGAAGTCGGCGTCGACCTCTACGCGCAGAAGAACTACCCGGCCGCGAAGGAAGCCTGGCAACGCTTCCTGGACGCCCACCCGCTCGACCCTCGCTGCCCGGAGACCCTCTTCGCCCTCGGGCAGATCGAGCACGACCGCAAGGAGTGGCAGGCCGCGATCGACGCGTGGCAGCGGCTCGTGTCGAAGTACCCGGGTACCGAGCCCTCCTCGCACGCCCAATTCCAGATCGCGTACACGCTGGAAATGGATTTGCACCGGTTCGCGGACGCGCTCGAGGCCTACAAGAAGACCACCTGGGGCGGCTATGCGGCGCAGGCGCAGGCCCGCATCCAGGAGATGGAAGCGAAGAAGCTCCTCGTCCTCACCGAGCGCGCCTTCCGCTCGGACGAAGCGCCCGGCCTCAAGGTGACGACCCGCAACATGGAAAAGCTCACGCTCCGGATCTACAAGCTCGACCTCGAGTCCTATTTCCGGAAGATGCGCTCGCTGCGCGGCGTGGAGACGCTCGACATCTCCCTCATCAAGCCCGACCAGACGAGCGAAGTCCCTGTGCCCGGCTACGAGAAGTACCGGGAGCAGGAATGGAACCTCGCGCTCCCGGTCAAGGGAGAAGGGGCGTGGGCGATCAACGTCGGCGACGAAAGCTTCGAGGCCACCACGCTGGTCGTCGTGACCGACCTCGGCATCGTCACGAAGTCCACCCGTCGTGAAGTTTTTGTTTTCGCCGAGGACCTCCTCCTGAAGAAGGCGCGCGGCGGCGCGAAAGTGCTCGTGACCGACGGCGCCAAGGTGATCGCCGAGGGTGTGACCGACGAGAACGGCATCTTCCGGAAGGACCTGGACGAGCTGAAGACCGCCGGCGAGGCCCGCGTCTTCGCGCTGGCGGGCGGCTCGGCGGCCTCGGATGAAATGTCGCTGGGCGGGGTCGCGCTCGCGGGCGGGCTGGAGCCGCGCGGGTTCGTATTCACGGACCGGCCGGGCTATCGACCGGGGGACGCCGTGCGCGTGCGCGGGATCCTGCGTCGCGTAGAGGGCGGGGCGTACGCCTTCGCGGAAAGCGAGGAATACGACGTCCAGATCGTGGCGCCGACGGGCGAGGCGCTGCGGACCCAGTCGGCGAAGCTGTCGAGCGCGGGGGCCCTGGAGCTCGAACACAAGCTCGATCCCGCGACGCCGCTCGGGACGTACCGCGTGGTTGTGTCGCGCAAGAACGGGCCGACGTTCAGCGGCTCCTTCGAGGTGCAGGACTATCCGATCGAGCGCATCGGCCTCGCGCTCGCGCTGGACCGCGATGTCCTCTATCGCGGCGAGACGCTGGCCGGGACGATCCGGGCGACCTACTTCTATGGAGAACCGGTGTCCGGTCGACTGGTGCGGTATCGCGTCGGCGATCAGCCCGAGCGGACCGGGACGACGGACGCGAAGGGGGAGATCCGGTTCGAGGTGAGCACGCGCGACTTCGCCGAGTCCCAGCCGGTCGGCATCGCGGCGGCGATGGACGAGGAGGGGATCGCGGCGAATGCGACCGTCTTCGTCTCGACGACGGGCTTCGCGGCAAACATCTCCACCGTCCGCTCGGTCTTCCTCGTCGGCGAACCGTTCGAGGCCACCGTGTCGGCCATCGACCCCGCCGGCAAGCCGGTCGAAGTGGCCGACATGAAGCTCACCGTCGTGAGGATCGAAGGGGACGGCGACCGGACGGCGGAAAAGGAAGTGCAGAGCGCGGCTGCAGCCACGGCAAAGGCCGACGGCAAGGCCCGCGCGTCTTTCACGCTGGAGAAGGGCGGCCGGTACATCCTGCGGGCCCGCGGCACCGACCGGTTCGGAAACGCGGTCGTCGCCTTCCGGGACCTCTTCATCTCCGGCGACGACGACACGACGAAGGTGCGGATCCTGGCCGACCACGACGAGTACAAGGTCGGCGATGAGCCGAAGGTGCGGGTGGTCAGCCGCGCGAATCGGAACCTCGCGCTGGTGACCTACGAAGGCGAGCGCATCTATCGGTACCAGGTGATCGACCTCGCGCAGGGCGAAACGGCGCTGCCGCTGGCGATGACCGACGACCTCGCGCCGAACTTCGTACTGGCGATTTCGACCATGGACGGAAACGCCTTCCATTCGGCGGCCAAGGAATTCTTGGTGGTGCGCGGCCTGACGATCAAGCTGAAGCCTTCGAAGGAGAAGGCGGCGCCGGGGGAAGAAATCGCGGTGGAGGTGGAAACGACGGACCCCCTCGGGCGGCCGGTGAGCGCGGAGATCTCGCTCGCCATGGTGGACGAGGGGCTGTTTGCGGTGGCGCCGGACGCGTTGCCGTCGATCACGGAATACTTCTACGGCCAGCGCCGCGGCGTACAGGTCTCGACGGCGACGTCGTGCACGTGGCGACACGAGGCGAAGACGGTGGCTGCCGTGCCGGAGCTCCTGGAAGAGCTGAAGCGGATGGAGGAGCTGCGGCAGCGGGAGCGGGAGTTCGAGCGGATGCGGGACCGGGCGCGGCGGGATGTCGCGCGGGTCGGTGACGGCCACGGGGCGACGAGCACGCCGAATCCGCAGACGGTCACGACGTTCGGGGCGAGCTTCAATGGGGAGGATCAGGCGGGGTACGCGTTCCAGGATGCGAGCCTTTACCAAACCGCGCTGGGCCAGTCGCGCAGTTCGGTGAACGACCCGGGCGGGACCATTGAGCTCGGGATCGCAGGATCGAACGACGACTGGAACACCCTGGCCTTCGAAGGACATGTGGAAGCCGTGGTCCCCACAGGGACACGCCACACGATCTATCGCGTTGGGAACGGCGGAACCCTCGAACTCGACGCGAACAAGCTGCACTTCATGAATCGCCGGCAGCTCGACCAGCTTCGCGCGTCCGGTCAGCAGCAGGAGGGGACCATCGGCAGACTCTCACGAGGCGACATGCCAAACCAGCCCGCCGGCCAAGCCGGCCAGCAAGGCTTCCTGGGTGTCCAGGGCACTGGCAAGGGCCGCTTCCTCGCGCTCGGCAAGGGCCGCAGCGGCCTCTTCGCCGGGCCCGGGCCTCTCGCGGCAATCGTCCGCGCGCACTTCCCGGACACCGGCTACTGGAACGCCTCCATCATGACCGGCAAGGATGGGAAGGCGACCGTGAAATTCGCGTTGCCCGGCAACACGACCTCGTGGCGGCTGACCGCCTACGGCGCGACCCGCGAGACGCTGGTCGGCAAGGGCGGCGCCTCGCTCACGGCGCGCAAGGACTTCTTCGTGGACCTTAAGCTCCCCGATGTCCTCGTCGAGGGGGACAAGCCGCGCGTTCAGGCGCGCGTCGTGAACGGCACCGACCGAAAGCTGTCCGCCGAGGTGAAGTTCCGGGGCGAGCTCGGCAGCCGCGGATATGAGCGCACGACGCACGTGGACGTCGAACCGCACGCCACCGCCGAATTGGAGTTCGAATTCCCCGTCCCGAGCGGGGCTGAGACCGGGGACGCGCGCGAGGCGCGCTTCACCGTCACCGCAACCGCGACCGGCGGCGGGGACGAATCGGACCTTCTCACGCGCACCGTCGAGGTCGAGCCCTGGGGGACCGAGCTCCGTCGCGGCATCGGCGGCATCGCGTCCGACGATCGGACTGAGTTCATCGAGCTGCCGGCCAAGGACTTCGCCCGGCGGACGCTTCGGATCCTGCTAGGAGGCTCGCCGGACCGCGCCCTGCTCGACCTCGCGGGCGTGGAGCTCGGAGACCAGCCCGCGTCCTCGCGCGACGTCGCGTCCTTCGGCCGCGGCGGCTCGTACGCCCCGCGCGGCTCCGCCGCAAGCGAAGGGCTGACCCTCCTCGCCGTGCTCGATTACCTCGACGCCACCGGGCGCGGCAACCCCGGCGACCGCCGACGCCTCGAGGCGCGCCTCTTCGCACTCGCCGAGGGCCTTGCGGTCACGCAAAACGACGACGGCGGCTGGCCGTGGTCCGCCGCCGCGCGCAATGTCCGCGCGAGCGAACCGCATGCGAGCGCGGACGCCATCCGGTTTCTGAGCGGCCTGAAGCGCAAGGGCTACCCGCTTCCGACAAAGACGCTGCCGGCGGCCGTGGCCTACCTCAAGGGTTCTTTCGCCGCCGCGCCCGTGGACGACACCAAGGCCATCCTGCTCTTCGCCCTCGCGCACGAGGACGCCGCTGACTTCGCCTTCGTGAATCGACTCTATCGCGACCGAAACCGGCTGTCCACCTACAGCCTCGCGCTCCTCTCGCTCACGTTCAACCGAATGGGCCGGACCGAGCTGGCCGCGGAGATCGCCGCGATGGTTGAGGGACGCGAACCGGGCGCGGGCGTCGCCCACCCGACCGACCGCGAGGCCAAGGTCTGCCTCTGGATCGACGACGACGTGGAGGCGCGCGCGTACGCGGTGCTTGCGTTGCAGGCCGCGCGCCCGCAGTCGCCACGCGTGCAGGAAGGGATCGACTGGCTCCTCGCCCATCGCTGGGGTGCCCGGTGGCCCTCGGCCAAGGGGACCGCGGCCGCCGCGGTGGCCCTTGCTACGCACCTGGCCAAGACGCAGACCGCGGGCCAGCGATATGCCCTCGAGGTCCGCGTGAACGGGACGAGCGTGAAAAAGCTCGCCGTGGACGCCCCGACCGCCGCGAGTGCGGTGATCGACGTGCCCGCCAATCTTCTGATCGCGGGCAGGAACAAGCTCGAATTCGACCTCGAAGGTCAAGGTCGCTACGCCTTCTCCGCGGTCTTCTCGGGCTTCACGCGCGAGCTCGACGACGAGGCCTATGATCGCCACGTGGCCGTGCGGCGCAAGGTCATCCCCGCGCCGCTCACGCTCGACGGTCGCGAAATCGCCCGCGGCTACTCGGTCCTGACCGGCAGCTACGAGGCCTTCGACAATCCGGTCACGCAGCTTGCGGCCGGGCAGTTCGTCCAGGTCGAGCTGTCCGTGAATCGCCTGCACACCACCGAAGGGTATCTGGTCCTGGAGGAGTACCTGCCGGCCGGCGCTTCGGTCTTGCCGGGGACGGTGAGTGGTGATTTCGATGCGTACGAGGCCCGCGACGGGCGGCTTCTCTTCTGGCTCGGCGACCGGCGCGACTGGGCGACGATCCGCTACCGCCTCGGCGGTTCGCTCCCGGGCGAGTACCGCGTGCGGCCGGCGCGCGCGTGGTCCGTCTAC
>JACPWG010000163.1 GCA_016197205.1 Planctomycetota bacterium | reverse complement strand
TTCGCTCCGCGCTGCGGCGCTTCGCTTCGTTCAGGATGACATGGGGCGAACGGGTTCCCTGAAAGCTCTACCTGACGGGAGCCAGCCGACCTCCACCGAGCGCTCGGCGAACTAGCAGAATAGGCGTAGACGGGACACTAGCCGTCGCGGCCCTCTGTTTCGGCTCGGGCTCGGGGTGGGCCGAAGAGGGGTTCGTAGTGACCTGCGCCGAGATTCTCCCGCACCAGCTCACACCGGGACACCAGCTTCCCCCTCGATCCATCCTTACGGAGATGAACGACACCTCGGTCAAGAGCCTGCGCCACGCCATGTCGCTGATCGACCAGCAGGGCCAAGAGGGGCTCGTCGTGTTGCTGTTCGAGAATTGCGGGCACCGCCGCATCGTGCTCGATGCCGCCGAGGTCCTCGAGGCGAATGCGGACATCCTCCGACAGAACAACATCGGTTCCGCCTGCCCGGACGACCTGCGGCGCGGCGAGAAGTAGCCGGCGGGGGAATGCGAATGCGAACGCGAAAAGGGCGACGCTTTGAGCGGGGCATGCGGAGGGAGGCCCTGCGCGCGCGGAGTCGCGGCCTGCTCGGGATCACAGAAAGAGGCTGAGGAGTTGGAAGATGCCCTCGACGACATTCAGCGCGTCGAGGGTGGAGTTCACCGCGTTCGCCACGCCCGTCCCGGCGTCATCCTGCTCGCCGGGCAGCACGCCTTTGGAGGCGAGCAGGACGGCCGGTGCGACGTGGGCGACCGCCTCGGGTGAAAGGGTGCGGCTCCGCCGAGCTGCCGCTGCCGCGAGCGCGCGGGCGATCGCGTGGAGCTCCCCACGGTCCAGCCAGGTGCCGTGCCGCGCGCACACGTCCACGTCGACGGCGGCGGGGGGGATCCGCGTCCGCGCCATGGCCTGGGCGCAGGAAGGGCAGGGGAGGTCCGCCGGGGCGGTGTCCACTTCGCGCACGGGCGCGCGCCGTCCCGCCGCATCGGCCAGGACCAGCAGGTCGGCGGGCAAGCCCTTGGCCAGCCTCTCAGCCCACGCGCGTGGCAACCAGACGCCGCCACAGCGCCCGCAGGCGAACACCTCGGCGTACGGCGGGCGGCCCGCCAGAAGCGGTACGGCGCAGCGGGGACATGAGCGGGACCGGGGCTGCGAGGTCATGCAAGCTCCTCCAGGAGGTCGCGGGTGCAGTGGAGTGGACATCCTCCGTCCGGAGAGGGCGTGATCGGGCGCGTCAGCGCCGGAACGGAATCTACCACGCACCGGGCTGCCGGACGAGGTCAGGGAACACAATGCCAATGTCTGCTGAAGAGCTGCTGAATTTCCTCGAAGCTGCGTGTCTGTCTCGCGAGGGATCGATTTTGTGTTCCCGCGCATGCCGCGGACGCTTCTCAAGTCACGGCCCCTCGGCCCCGGACCTACGGCTTCGCCCCCGTGATCCCCCACTCCAGTTGTTCCAGCGGGTCGGGCTCCGGGTTGCGGAAATCAACGAAGTGAAAACCTTGGAGCAGCACCGGAAGCGCCGGCGGGCTCTCGCAGCCGGGCAATAGTACCGGGATCACCGGGCAGCCGCGCTTGACGAACTCGCGGATGAATGCCAGGAGCTCCAGGTCCTGCCAGGGGCCGATCCCGGAGTGACCCACGAAGACCGCGACGGACCGGATGCCCGTGATCTGCCGCTCCAGGGCCTCCTGCCAGAGCGTGCCGGGCCGGATCTCCCACTCGTCCAGCCACGGTAAAAGGCCGCGCAGCTTCAACCGCTCCGCGATCCGCTTCACCTCCGCCTTGTCGTCGCTGTTGTGGCAGAGGAAGACGTCGAACCGCCCTTCGACGACTTTGACCCGCAAGACCGCGGCCGGGTCGGCGGGCGGCGCCTTGCCCGCCCCGGCTGTCGCCTTCATCGCCGGCGTCGTCACCGACCATAGCGTGTGGGCGTCTTGAAAGCCCTTGAGCTCGCACCCCTCGTGCCTCGTCCAGTCGAATACCTGGTGGCGCGCGGCCCGGTGCTGGTCGATGTCCTGCTTCGCCCGCTCGCTGACCCAGATCTCGGCGCCGATCGCCTGACCGAGGATGCGCGCGGCGCAATTGACCGTCGTCCCGAAGACGTCCTCCTCGCGAAGCTGGACCGCCCCGACGTGGAGGGCCGCCCGGATCGCGACCTCCGGGTGCCCCGTGTCCGCGTGCAGGGCTATGGCAAAGTCGAGGGCGGCCGGCGCGGTCCGGAAGGCGCCGAGGAAGCCGTCGCCTAGGGTTTTCACCTCACGCCCGCCGTGGCGCTGCAGAAGCTCGCGCACCTTCCCGAAGTGCGCCGCGAGGACCTCGCCCATCCGCTCGTCCCCAAGATCGCTCGCGAGCGCGGTCGCGCCCACGGCGTCCGTGAAGACGATGGCCAACGTTGCGTCCGGCCCGCCGCCCGCCCAGGACACGAACCCGTCCGTGCGCGCCTCGCCGCCCGCCGACGTCAGCCATTGGCCGTAGTCGCGCCGCTCGTCCGCGGCCTTGTCCATACGGGCCACGCCCGAGGGAAGGGCCTTCGCCGGCCCCTCCGCCGGATCGGTCAGCGACACCTCCTTGCCGCACTCCCCACACGCAACCACGTTCACTTTCCGCTTTCGAAGTCCCGCGGCGTACACGTCCGGCACCGTGGTCCCGCACCCCGCGCACACGAACGACCGCGTCTCCCGGATCGTGCCCGCCAGGGCGCGGCGCTCCAGATGGATGCGGACGTATTCTTCGAACCGGTGGCGCGTCTCCGCGCCCGCGTCCTTGTCGAAGAAGAGAGCCAGCGAGCCCTTGGCATCGGCGAATTCGCGCAGGTAGATCCCGCACCGGCCGCCGGCCTTGGCCGTATAGAGCGTCGCATTGCGCCACATCTCCGCCCGCGCGGTCAGGAAGCTCCCGCTGTGCGCCAGCCGCACCGCGAGCGTGGCGTACGCGCTCTGGACCGGCCCGTCGAAGTCGAAGGTGACCGCCTTGCCGGCGGGCTCCGGCGCCTCGGGCCAGTCGCGTAGGAACTGCGAGGGGAAGACGAGGTACCGACCGTCGTCCGCCTCCTCCCGCAGGGCGAGGTCGTGCCTGATCAGCTCCGCGACCATGGCGGTGAGGAGCCGCCCCTCCTGGATCTTGTCCCGGAGGCGCACGTCCTCGGGGATCCTGAAACGGCCCGCCAGCGCGTCCTCCTCGGCGATCGAACCGAGCCCTTCCGGCTCCTCCTTCGCCGCGTTGATCAGTGCCGAGGCGTAGGCGTCCAGCAGCTCCGGCTGCAGGAGAACGTAGTCGCCGAAGCTTAGCCTGCGGATCAGGTCGCGGTTTTGGAGAAGCCCCAGGCAGGTCTCGAAGCCCCCGCTCACGTCGCCGCCGTTGCGCTCGGGATGGGCGCGAAGGAAGGCGGCGAGGAGTTCGTCGGCGGTCGGGAGCAGCCGTCCTGCCCTCTGTTCGTCCAAGACGAACTGCTTGATCGTCTGGAAGGACTCATCCGAGGTGACCTTGGGCAGTCGGTCCCAGTCCACGGCCGCGCGGACCACGGCCTGGAGCTCCGGGATGCCCTGACCCTCCTTGGCGCTGGTTTCGTAATAGCCGTCGAACCCCATTTCCCGGACGACGGCCTCGATCCGTGGCTTGCTGATGGAGACGCCCCCGCGGTCGGTTCGGGCCGCGACGAGGATCTTTCGTATCGGGGGCGCGGCCTCCCCCTGTCGCTGCCGCGCCTGCCGGAGGGCGCGGTCCCAGTGGTGTACGCCCGCCAGCGGGTCCGTCTCGCTGCGGGCGTCGAACACGACGAGCGCCACCGCCACCTCGGCAAGGTGCATTTGATGGATGAGCCGGTAGCCGGGCTGTCCGGCGAGGTCCCAGAGGAGGGTCTCGCGCGTCTCGGTGCGACCGGCGGCGGTGGGTGCCTCCCGGGTCTCGAAGCTCCAGACGTGGCGGCCGTGGGTGGAGTCGGTGGGCGCGTATGGCCGGCCGGTGAGCGCCAGGGCCAGGCCTGACTTCCCGACGCCCGTGTCGCCGAGCAGGACGACCTTGGCGTTGGCGTACTGAACGGATCGCGCGACGGCCGCGGTGCCAAGCAGGAGGTCACGATCCAAGTCCCAGATGTTGATCTCACGGGGGGTGGCACCGAGGGTGGCGAGAATGGGAAGGCTGGGGTGGAACGCCAGAGAGCTAGTCTGCGAGCCTCCCCTGGCAGCCGGGAGGATGGCGACGCATTCCCAGGTGTCGGAGCGCCAGAGCCGAACCGTCTGGTCCTCGGCATGCGAGGCCAGCAGAAGACCATCGAGGCTCCAGACTACGCTGTTGACAAATTCCCTGTGCCCCTCAAGGACGCGGATCTGATTCTCGCCCTCCGCGTCCCACAGCCGGATCGTGCGATCCCCTCCCCCCGAGGCCAAGCGCCGCCCGTCCGGACTGAAGGCGACCGAGAAAACCCGGTCCCCATGTCCTTGGAGCGCACCGAGTTCCTTTCCGATCTGCACGTCCAACAGGCGGATCGTGGCATCAGCTCCCCCCGAGGCGAGGCGCCGCCCGTCCGGACTGAAGGCGACGGAGTGAACCGCTGGCGAAGGTTCTCGGAGAATCCGGAGGACATTCTTGCTCTCCGCGTCCCAAAGGCAGATGGTGCCATCATCGCTCCCCGAGGCGAGGCGCCGCCCGTCCGGACTGTAGGCAACGGAGCGAACCCAGTCCTGGTGTACTCGGAACGCCTGGAGTTGCTTTCCGCTCTGCGCGTCCCACAGCAGGATCGTCTTGTCCGCGCTGCCCGAGGCGAGGCACTGCCCGTCCGGACTGAATGCGACGGACTCAACCCAGCTGCGATGTCCTCTGAGTGCCCGGTGTTCCGTTCCGACCTCCGCGTCCCACAGGCGAATGGCGCCATCCTTGCCCCCAGAGGCCAGCCACCGTCCGTCGTGCGACCACGCGCAACAGAGCGTGTCACCCTCGGTGTCGCAGCGGAGCGTCCGCCTCAGTGTGATACCCGGGGGGATGACCCCCTGGTCCGCGAGGCCGGCTTCCAGTCGCTTCGCCATTGCGCGTTCACACCTTCAGGGGCCGTTTCTTGCCGCGAGCGCCCGCGGGAGGCTCAGCAGGACTTCCGCATCGCGCACCTCCAGGCCGATGTCGCGACCGGTCGCCTGGCGCACCAGCAGGCTCATGCGACCGATTCCCGTGCCGGCCTCGGTAACGAGCCCGGCGTTCGCAAGCCGGGTGTAGATGCGGTGATTGCGCGGGACGTGGACCCCGGCCCGCATGGCATCCGGCGTCACCGTATTCGGCGGCTTGCCAGGCGTGCGAATCTCGACGCGATCGTCGAAGATGAACAGGCGTACCGGCCCGTGGACCGTGTAGTCCCGATGCGCCACGGCATTGACGACGGCCTCCCGGAGCGCCTCCTCGGGCAGTTCCGGCTTGCGTTCGGGTTCGAACCCCTGGATCCGATGGGGCGTGCGAAGATGACTGGAGAGAAACCTCCCCGCCCCTTCAATCACATCGAGGAGGCGACCCGTCAGGTTCTGACGATCGAGCGGTTCCGCGGCGCTGTCCGTCCCGGGGAAGCACGCCGCGTTGATCTGGGCGAAGGGGAGATGCCGCTGCGGTTCCCGTCCGAAAAAAAGCACGCCGGCGATCGTCGGGTGATCATCCCTCAGCAGGCCCCAGTTCCGCAGCAGGGTCCGTCGCTCTTCCTCCCGGACGGTCCGCCCCGTCTTCTCCAGGTACCGCGCCAGGGCATCCATGTCGAGGTCGGCGTGGCCCAGACGCAGGAGCGGGGTTTCATCGTAGAAGAGGCTCTCGACAGCCTGGAACGCGCGGAGCAGCTCGGCCTGGGAGGCGTCACGGCGGCCGGACGACGTGCGGACAAGGTAACGGCCCATGTTCGTTCGGTAGGGACGCTGATCCCCCTTGGGGACATTGACCACCAGGACCTTCTTCCCGTCGACCTCCAGCACCTCCTGAATCACCGTGATCGGCGGCTCGCAGTTGTTGAAGGCGACGTTATCCACGGTCTGACTGAGCTTATCGGGATCGGCCACACCGACGATCGCGCGGTCCTCCTCGCGGACCCCGAGGATGAGCCGGCCCCCGTCCGTGTTGGCGAAAGAGACGATGTCCCTGGCCATCTCGTCGGGCGAACCGAGGCGCTCCTTGAAGTCGGTGTGCAGATCCTCCCAGCGGGCGATCCGCGCTCTCAGCTCGTTGAGGTCCATGAGCACACCCTGCACAGAGTCGTCCGGGAGGAAGCACAACTCGACGGGGCCGCAAACAACACGGACGTTGCGTGCATTCTACCCAGACGGGCCCCGGTGGTCGAGTCCCGGTTTTCCCGACCGCTCCTCGAACGATCGGCTGACGACGTCATCGACCGGGATCGCGACGAACGCTCACTTCCCCACCGGCGCCACGAACACCCGCACCAGGCAAAACTCCAGCACCTCCGGCGACTGCCCCACCACGCGCAGGCTGCGCGGGGCCGTCGGGGTCGTGGCCAGCACCACCATGCCGCCGCTCCGCAGCCAGGGCAACACACGGCCCGCCAGGTCGTCCAGCCGGTTCTCCCACGCCGTCGGCGAGGGGCGCCGGCGCGCCTCCGAAAACAAAAAGGCCTCAACGCGCGAGACGTGGCTGGCCCAATCCGCACGAGCGGGAAGCCGGCGCCAGTCGGGGCCGCGCAAGAACGACCACTGGCTGCCGAGCCCCTCCGCCTCCGGAAGCGGCAGGGTCCGCGTTTGACCCGCAGCCAGGGTCCCGAGGCTCGGCCACGCGTGGTTCAGCGTCACGATCGTCAAGTTCGCGAGCGGCCCTTCGGTCTGGTTCCGGAGCGTGAGCCCGTTCCCCGCGCGGACGGCCCGGATCGGCAGCTCCCCGCCCACCCGGGGACACGCCGACAGCGCGAAGCTCCTCATGCCGCCGGGCGGGATCCAGACCGACCGCGGCCGGACGCCCTCCGTTTGGTCGAATTGTTCCCCCGCGGAGTCGAACCCCGGCGCACGCGCCCGGCTCTCGCCGCGTAACGGCGCCAGGAACGCGCCGGGTTCGTCCGCGGCCAACTCCACGCTTCCCCCGTCCGGCGAATACAGCGAGGCGAGCGTCTCCATGTGCGCGCCCCCCGTGCGGCCGTCCACGTCCACCACCGTGGCCAGCCGCAGCGAAAGCGCGCGGCCGGTGCTCGCGACGCCGACCGCGTACGAGGCCGCGCCAAACAGAACGACCCACCCGAGGGAAGCAAGCCAGATCCGGCGCGGAGGGCGCAGCCGGGCCGCGAGCGCGAGATTGACCGGGCCCAGGGCCATGGCGAACGCGACCAACAGAATGGCGAGCCACCCGATCCGTACCGAGACCGAAAGCCGAAAACTCTCGAGCAACTCCAGCACTTCCGAGTGCCACGCCGGGCCGTCGCTCCAGTCCCGCGCATAGGGCCAGAGTTTTTCCAACACACGGTCCCATTCCTGCCAATTCCGGAAGACGGGCGTCGTCGGGTCAATCGTCACGAGCAGGAGCCGGCCGCGACCGCTCGCGCCGACCAGCGCGAGCGGAACGCCGGCGCGCTCCGAGACGACCTCCCCGCGCACGTCCGTCACGCTCGAGACCAGCGCCACGCCGTCCGCAGCCACTCCCTCCGGAAGGGCATCCGCCCTGGCCAAGGAGTTGCGCACCTCGATTACGGGACCCACTATCGCCGGCAGCTCGGACTCGAAAGAAGTCCCCCGAAGCGGACCCGCCCCTTGCGACGCGAGCACGACCGCCCGTCCGCCTCCGTGCACCCACGCCCAGAACGCCTCCTCCTGCGCTGGGCTTCCGAAGCACGCCCCGGTCGCCTGGGCGATGAAAACCTGGTCGACGCCGTCGTACCCCAACTCGCGGTCCGGCATGTCCTGCGGCGTCGCGGCGTAGAACTGGGCGTTTCGGAGCACCAGGAGCGAGCTCTGGGTGAACGTGTTCAGCTTCGTGGAGTCGGCGCCGGTCGCCCCCAGGACGACGTAGGCGTAGCCGACGGGCGCCGGGCCGAGGGGAGCGGCCGCGGACGCCGTGCGCGCGCCGCAATCCAGCTCGGCGCGGATCGTGGTCCCCGCCGCGTCGAGGACGTAAAAAAAGAGCGCCTTCCGAGAGCCGCGCGGGAGGTCGACCCGCTGTTCGTACCGGTCCGGGGTTCCGTTCGGCCGCGAGACGACGACCGTGAGGCTGCCGGCCGCGGCAGGACCGGCATTCGCAACCTCGACGCGGATCGACATCCAGCGCCCCGGGCGGCGGAACCCGCCCATGCCCCCACGGACGACCAGGGTGAAGTCCGGGTCGTCCACGGCCTCGGAGGTCCGCCCCAGGAGGAAAACAAAGGTGCACAGCAGAAGCAGGGGGAGGACGGCAACGCGTCGGCGGCTCCGTGTCATGGAGCTTTCCTCCCCGCTGCGGGCGGATGGACCTGCATGCCGGTCGCCCTCGTTTTCTCCAGTCGTCGACGCGGGTAGGCGGAGACCGGCCGGTGCTCCCGCATCGGCACGACCAGGGCGGGCCGTCCGACCCGGCGCAGGCACAGCGGACGCATGAGCCGGATCAGGAGGAAGTGGACGCCGGCGCCCGCGGCCGCGCACCAAAACGTCGCGAAGGCGCAGAGGTAGGGGTTCACGCCGAGCATGGGATCAAGCGCGCCGGACACCCAATAGAGCGGGCTCAGTCGCAGGGACACCTGACCGGCAGCGGTCGGTAGCTTCATCAGCATGCCGACGAGCGTAGGGTAGAAGGCGTAGACCGCGAACAGCAGGCAGGCATAGAAGCCGATCGCGGCGGCCACGCGCCGGAAGAGGAGACCGACGAACAGCGAAAGGGTAAGGTGGAGGTAGAGATACGCGGCCAGCGAGGCCAGCAGGGCGAGGAGTGCGGCGTCGCGCCAGGCACTGGTGGGCGGGAGCAACGTGAAGGCATGCAAGAGGAGGAAGCAGATCAATGGGGCCGTCCGAATCGCGATGCCGAGTCCCATCCCCGTGACGATCCGAGCCGCGCCGAGCGGCGTCGCGAGCAGCAGCTCCAGGCGCCCGCCGTCCAATTCCAGCGGAAAGGCCAGGAGGCCCTGCAGGGCAAGCGCGCCGACGCACGCGCAGAGCTCCAGGGCGATGCAGGTGAAGGCGTCGGTCAGACTCGGGTCGCGAAAGAGGTGGAAGGCGAAGGAGTGCAGTACGAGCCATGCCAAGCCAAGCAGGGCGAGATCGACCGCAAGTCGAGCAACGTGCCATCGTGGGGAATTCCGCGCCCACCAAGCAATGGGGTTGTCACCCATCGGGCCGGGCGGCGGCGTGGAGCGGCGGAGCAGCGCCGGCAGCACGCGGGCTGCGACCCAGAGGACGGCGGCGAGGGAGATCGTGAAGGGAAGCGTGTCGACCTTGCTCACCATGCCGGCGTCCCACTCGGGAAGCAGAATGGCGCAAACGGCCGCGAGGGCAAGCAGCACCGCGTCTTTTCGGGAGAGGGACCCGCGCGCCCACGGCCGCGACTGCTTCGCGTTCGCGCCCGCGGTCCCCCCCGAGCCCGCGCGCCTCACACGACGCAGGAGAGGGGCGCAGGCCGAGACGAGCAAGAGAGCGCCGAGGATCGTCCCGCCGGCGACCGAAGGAGAGTAGGGCCGACTGGCCGGCTCCAGGAAGCCCAGGAAAATGGTGAAAAAGAAAAAATCGACATGCCGGAAATATCCAAACCAGGGAGTCTCGAACCAACGGCTCGATGGAGTCAACCGGAACACAAACCAGAGGAGTGCGGGCAAGAGGAGCAAGTAGGCGCGACAGATCGCCTGCAGGCCGGTTCGACTCAGCGTCGAGCACAGAAAGCCGACGGCCCCGCTCCACGTGGCGACCGCGACCAGGAGCGCCGTGGCGAGGAGCACGTCGGACGCGGAGACGCCGCCGAACACCATGCACCCGAAGAGGACCGGAGCCGCGAGCACGATGTGGAACAGGAGCTGCGCCATCCGCGCCACGAACTTGCCGAACACCAATTCCAACTCGCCCATCGGGGTCACGAAGAGCAGTTCCAGCGTCCCGCGGCGGCGTTCCTCGGCGATCACGCCTCCGGTCAGCGCCGGCGCAAGGAGGAGGACGAGGAGAAGCTGGGCGACATAGAGCAGCCCGAACAAATCGCGCCCCACGCGGCTCATCTGGGCGTAATTGAAGCGGCCCTCCCCGCCCCACTCCGCGGCCCACGGCACGATGACCACGAGGCTCAGGAGGAGGACCTGCGCCATCTGGAGCACGTGCGTAGCGCGCCGCCGCGCGAGCGAGTCCAGCTCCCGGGCCGCGATCGCGAGTCCGAACACGGGGGTTCCTCCGCCCTGAAGTTAGTCCTGCGCGCGCACTACGGATCGTAACCGTTCACCACGGGGGCACGGAGAAACGGAGGCCTCAGGGAGGACCTTCGCCGGCTTTGCGAACACACGATTGTCCACAAGCAATTGCGTTGGATTTCTTTGTGACAGGATAACAGGATCAACTGGATACGGCATTGGAAAGTCCTGTTGATCCTGTTATCCTGTCAATAGAGATTCGTCAGATTCCGGAATCGACATGTCAACCTCTCCGTGCCTCCGTGGTGATGCGAACTCCCCCGAGAAGGGTTACTACGGATCAAGCCAATGGACCGCGGGCTTGACCCGCAGGGGCGCAGCGATTAGACTGCCCAGAAGGCTTCTCTTCCTGGAGGGATCTCCCATGCAAGATCCGGCTTCGAGTCCCGCGCGCGCGCGGGAAACGCCGGTGGAGGACATCACCGAGGTCATGACGGCATGGGCCGACCTCTGTGAATTCGGGCTGCGCATGGCGCTCTCCACGGAGCATGGGACGGCCGAGGAGATCGAGGCGGCGTGGCGCGGCTGGGCCATGGGACTGGACCGGGAGAACCGAGAGCGGGACGAGGCATGGGAGCGGGCCACACGTAGGACGCAGCCCCATGCTTAGCGAGCACCTCCTCGAAGCGCTCCGACTCGCCGCGGAAGCCCTCGCCGGCGTGGGCGCGAAGTTCGCCTTGATCGGCGGGGCGGCGATGCCCGCGTGGCGCCATGACCGATCGACCCGGGACGTGGACATCGTCGTGGTCGTGGAGGCGGGCCGGGAGGCAGCACTCGCCGAACGGATTGCGCACGCCGTACGGGAGCGGGGCTTCGCGCACCACGCGGGCGCCGATCGCCGGCGGCTCGAGGAGGGGCTTCTGCTGCACGCCTGGTATCCCCTCCGTCCACAAGCCATTTCCCTCCGACTGGACCTCTTCCTGGCGACCGACGCGCACCGCGCGGAGACCATTCGCCGAGCCAGGCCGCGCAGGATGGACGGTTTCGAGGTGCCGGTGTCCACCTGCGAGGACCTCATTCTGCTCAAGTGCCGCGCGGCCCGACCGATCGACCTGGCGGACGCCCGGGCCCTCTCGGAACTCAACGCGGAGCGTCTCGATCGGGGGTACCTGGAACGCTGGGCCGACCTCTTGGGCCTGGCCGAGCGACCCTGGCGCCCGGCATCCACCATCCCGGCGGGGCCGCCTCCGGCGTAGCGGGCCCGTTGCCGAACCGCTGCCTCCCTTCTCGACGGTTCCTCGACGATCCACTGCCATGCCGGCCGACGGTCCGCCTGAAGGCAGAACTACGAACGGCGGCGCAGGCGCTCCAGGACGGTGACCGCAACGGGTAGACGGCCCACTACGCCCCGCGCCAGGACTCGAACCGCTTGAGGTCCTCGAGCGCCACGCTCGGGCGCAGGGCGGCGAGCGTCGCCAGGAAGTCGGCCTGCGCGATCGGGCGCTCGTGCGAGGTCTCCACGCACTCCTTGAAGATCCTTTCCGCGGTGGTCCGGCACAGGTGGGCGACGTCCGCGCCGCTGTAGCCCTCCACGCGCGCGGCCAGGGCGTCGAGGTCCACGTCCGGCGCGAGCGGGACCTTCGAGGTATTCATCCGGAGGATCGACAGGCGCGCGGGCGCGTCCGGCAGCCCCACGTAGACCTTCGCGTCGAACCGGCCGGGCCGCAGGACGGCGTAGTCGAGCGACCAGGGCTCGTTGGTCGCCCCGACGAAGAGCAGCGACGAAGGCCGCCCCTCGAAACCGTCCAGCTCGGCGAGGATTTGCGGGACGACCCGCTCCATGACCGTCGACTGCGTCGTCCGGCGCTTCGGGACGAGCGATTCGATCTCGTCGATGAAGATCACCGCGCGCTCGCAGGCGCGCGCGGACTCGAACAGGGCCTGGACGTTCTTCTCCGCCTCGCCGACCCACTTCGACAGGATGCGCGAGGGGGTGATCGAAAAAAAGATCGCGTCCAGCTCGCCGGCGATCGCGCGGGCCACGAGGGTCTTGCCGGTGCCGGGGGGGCCGTAAAGCAGGAGGCCGCCTCCCTTGCGCACCTTGTAGCGATCCGCCTGGTCCGGGTGGCTGAAAGGGTAGATCATCTTCACCCGGATCTCATCCTTCACCGTGTCGAGGCCCGCGACGTCGGCGAACCGGACGCGCGGCCGTTCGCGCACGATCCACTCCGCGGCCGCCCCCTCTCCCCCGCCCTCGCCGACGCCCTCGGGTC
>JACPWG010000046.1 GCA_016197205.1 Planctomycetota bacterium | reverse complement strand
GTCGCCGCCGCGTCCGTGATCGTCGCGGCGGAGACCAGCGTCAGGTTCGCCGTTACCGTGTTCACGGCCGTGAAGACCGTCGCGGAGTCCTCGCTGATCGTCACGTTCGCGCCCACGACCGTCAGGCTGCCGAAGTTCGTGACGTCCGCGGCATCGTCGCCCAGCGTGATGCCGCTCGCCCCCGCGTTCGCCGTGAGGTTCGCGTTGGCGGTGACGTTCAGCGTCGTCGCCGCCGCGTCCGTGATCGTCGCCGCCGAGACCAGCGTCAAGTTCCCGTTCACCGTGTTCACCGCAGTGAAGAGGGTGTCCGAGTCCTCGGTGATCGTCACGTTCGCGGCGGTGAGGGTGAGGCTGCCGAAATTCGTGACGTCCGCCCCATTGTCCCCCAGCGTGAGGTCGCTCGCGCCGGCGTTCGCGTTCAGGTTCCCGTTCACGGTCACCGCGAACGTCGTGGCGGTCGCATCCGTGATCGAGCCCGCAGCCGCCAGGGTGAGGTTGCCGGTCGTCGAGACCAGGCCGGAGAAGACCGTCGCGGAATCCTCGGCGATCGAGACGTTGCCGCCCGTGAGGCTCAGGCTGCCGAAATTCGTCGCGTCGGCGACGTTGTCGCCCAGCGTGATGTCGTTCGCGCCCGCGACGAAGTTCGCGTTGTTCGTCACCGTCAGGCTCGTCCCGGCCGCGTCGGTGATCGTGCCCGCGGAGGTCAGGGCGAGGAAACCGGTCGCCGTACTGACGCCGGTCAGGACGGTCGCGGAGTCCTCGGTGATCGTGACGTTTTGCCCGGTGAAGGTGAGCGTGCCGAAATTCGTGACGTCCGCGACGTCGTCGCCCAGGGTGATCGCATTCCCGCCGGCGTTGAGGATGGCCGCCCCCGTCACCGCGAACGTCGTCGCGGCGGCGTCGGTGATCGTCCCGGCGGCCGTCAGCGTCAGGCTGCCTGCGACGGTGTTCACGCCCGCGAACACCGTCGCCGAGCTCTCCGTGACCGTGACGTTGCCGCCTACGACCGTCAGGCTCCCGAAGTTCATCGAGTCGCCGGCATTCGTCCCAAGCGTGATGTCGTTCGCGCCGGCCTTGAACGTCGCGTTCCCGGTGACCGCCACGTCCGTGTCGTTCAGCCCCGTGATCGTGCCGGCGGAGGACAAGAGGAGCGTGCCGGTGGCCGTCAGAAGCGACTCGAACCCACCCGCGGTGGAATCGTCGCGCAGCACGGTGGCGCTATCCTCGAAGAGCTCGACGTTCGCGCCCCGGAACTCCAGGGAGCCGAAGTTCACGACCGCCCCGCTGTCGGCGCCCGCCCCGTTCGAGCCGACGCGGACATTGGCGGCCGTATCGAACACGGCCAGGTTGGTGATCGCATAGCTGTCCCCGGCGTCGTCACCCAGCGTGATCGTCCCGGTCGGGTGGATGAGCGCGATGCTGCCCGTCACCGACACGTCCGTGTCCACGGCGTCCGAGAGATTGAGGGCCCGGAGGTTGAGGGAGGTGGTCGCCGTCAGCACCGCGGGCGCCGTGGCGACGGTGGACTGGTCCGCCAGGACCATGTCGCTGTCTTCGAAGAGGTCGATCTGCGCCCCGGAGAAGGACACGGTGCCGAAATTCACCGTGGCGCCGCTGTCGGAGCCGGCGCCGTTGGAACCGACGAAGAGCTGGCTCCCGCCGGAAAGGAACGTGGCGTTCGCGGCGAAGTTGTAGGAATCCGCGCCGTCGTCGGCCAACACGATGCTGCCGCCGGCACCCGCCGCCTCCAGCACCGCGTTCCCCGTGACCGAGACGTCGGTGACGCCGAGATCGGTGATCGAACCCACCGCCGAAAGCCGGAGCGTCCCGGTCGCGGTCAGGGTCGCGACGAACGAATTCGCGTTCGAGGTGTCCTGCAGGACCATGGCGCTGTCTTCGAAGAGCTCGACGTTGGCGCCGCTGAACGACAGGGTGCCGAAGTTCACGCTCGCGCCGCTGTCGGCGGCCGCGCCGTTCGAGCCCACGAAGATGTTGCCCGTGGCCAGGAAGCTGGCGCAAGTGCCGACCGAGTAGCTGTCCGCCGCGCTGTCCCCCAGCGTGATCGACCCCGAGGACTGGACCAGGAGGAGGCCGGAACCCGTTACGTCCGTGTCCGGCGCGTCCGTGACGTTGACGGCCTTCAGGTTCAGCGAGCCCGTGGCCGTGAGGAGCGCGGGGGCCGTTGCGACCGTGGACGCGTCCGCCAGGAGCATGTCGCTGTCTTCGAAGAGGTCGATGGTGGCGCCGGAGAAGGATACGCTGCCGAAATTCACCGTGGCGCCGCTGTCGGCATTGGCGCCGGGATTGGAGCCGACGGTGAGCAGGCTCCCGGCGGAGAGGAACGTCGCGTTTGCGACGAAATTGTAGCTGTCCGCGGCGCTGTCCGCGAGCGTGATGCTGCCGCTCCCGCCGAGCGCCTGGAGCACCGCGTTTCCGGTCACCGAAACCGTCGTCCCGGCGGAGTCCGTCAGGGCCCCCGCGCAGACAAGCGTCAGGGTCCCGGTCACCGTGCTGACGGCGGCGAGGTTCATCCCCGAGTCCTCGGTGACCGCGACGTTCGCGCCGGTGACGCTCAGACTGCCGAAATTCGTCGTGTCCGCGACGTTGTCGCCCAGGGTGATGTCGTTCCCGACCGAGGTGAACGTCGCGAGTCCGGTCACGTTCAGCGTGGTCCCGGCCGCGTCCGTGATCGTGCCGGCCGAGGTCAGCGTCAGGGCGCCGGTCGCCGTAGTGGCGCCCGTGAAGACGGTCGCGGAGTCCTCGGTGATCGTGACGTTCGAGCCGGAGAGGGTCAGCGTGCCGAAATTCGTGACGTCGGCCGCGTCGTCGCCGAGCGTGATCGCGTTTCCGCTGGAGTTGAAGGACGCGTTCCCGGTCACGGCGAAGGTCGTTCCCGCCGCGTCGGTGATCGCCCCGACGCTCGCCAGCGTCAGGTTCCCCGTCACCGTATTCACGCCCGCGAAGTTCGTCGACGAGAGGTCCTCGACGATCGTGACGTTGCCGCCTACGACCGTCAGCGACCCGAAGTTGTCCGTGTCGAAGACGTCGTTGCCGATGACGATGTCGTTCGTCCCGGCATTGAAGGAGGCGTTCCCCGCCACGTCGATGGTCGCGTTCGTGGCGTCGGTGATCGTCCCTGCGGAAGTGATCGACAGGTTGCCGGTCACAGGGCTGGCGCCGGCGATCACGGTCGCCGAGTCCTCGGTGATCGTGACGTTGCCGCCCAGGACGCCGAGCGTGCCGAAGTTGGTCGTGTCGGCCGCATCGTCGCCCAGTGTGATGCTGTTACCGCCGTTTGCCGTGAAGGCCGCGGCAGCGCCGACCGTCAAACTCGTCCCGGGCGAGTCCGTGATCGCGCCGGCCGAGGTCAGCGTCAGGTTCCCGGTGATGTTCGTGGTCCCGGTGAAGTTCGTGGAGGAGGCCTCGACGACGAGGGCGGCGGAGGCGGTCATCGCCAGGCTGCCGAAATTCACCGTCTCGCCCTGATCGCCCGCGAAGATCAAGTTCGCGCCGGCATTCAACGTCGCGATCCCGGTCACGTTGGTCGTGCCGCCGGCGGCCCAGTCGATGTCTCCCGCGGCCGTCAGGGTCAGGCTGGCCGTGATCGTATTGACACCGACGATGTCCGTCCGCGAGTCCTCGCTCAGGGTGACGTTCGCGCCCGTGATCGTCAGGGTGCCGAAGTTCGTCGTGTCGGCCGCGTTGTCGCCCAGCGTGATGTCGGACGCGCCATTGTTCGCCCGCAACGTCGCGAGGCCCGCGATCGTCAGGCTCGTCACCGGGGAGTCCGTGATCGCGCCGCCCGAGGTCAGCGTCAGGCTGCCGGTGAGATTGGTCGTCCCGGTGAAGTTCGTCGCCGACGCCTCCACGATGGTCGCGTTGGTCCCGGTCATCGTCAGGCTGCCGAAGTTGATCACCTCGCCCTGGTCCCCCGCGAAGATCTGCCCATTCGCGTTCAGGGTGGCCGTCCCGACGACGGTGAGGGTGATGCCCGCATCGCAGTCGATGTTGCCCGCGGAGGTGAGGGTCAGGTTGCCCGTCAAATTGCTGACGCCCGCGAAGTCCGACTGCGAGTCCTCGGTGATCGTCGCGTTGACCGCATTCAGGATCAGCTTGCCGAAATTGGTGAGGTCGGCGCCGTTGTCGCCCAGCGTGACGTCGTTCCCGACGGTCGTAAGGGCCGCGTTCCCGGTTACGTTCAGCGTCGTGCCGGCCGCGTCCGTGATCGCGCCCGCCGACGTCAGGGTCAGCGTGCCGGTCGCCGCATTCACGCCCGTCACGTTCGTGGCCGAGTCCTCGGTGACGTTCACGTTTGAACCGGTGAAGGTCAGGTTGCCGAAGTTTGTCACATCGGCGACGTCGTCCCCCAGCGTGATCGCATTGCCGCCGGCGTTGAAGGTCGCCGTCCCGGTGACCGCGAAGGTCGTCGCGGCGGCGTCGGTGACGGTCCCGGCCGAGGTCAGCGTCAGGGCGCCCGTGACCGTGTTCACACCCGCGAAGACCGTCGCCGAGTCCTCCGTGACGTTGACGTTCGCGCCGACGACCGTCAGGTTGCCGAAGTTCGTCGTATCGGCCCCGTTGTCGCCGATCGTGATGTCGTTCCCGATGGCCTTGAACGTCGCGTTTCCGGTGACCGCGATGTCGATGCCCGCGGCGTCCGTGATGGTGCCGGCGGACGAAAGGGTGAGGTTGCCGGTCGCGGTCAGGACGGTGATCTTGAACTCGGGGTGATTGAACGCCTGGTCATTGATGGAGGTCGTGCTGTCGATAAGGACGGTGGCGCTGTCTTCGAAGATCTCCACGTTTCCGCCGCGGAATTGGAGGGTGACGAAGTTGACAGCCGCCCCGCTGTCCCCGCCCGCCCCGTTCGAGCCCACGCGGAGGTTGCCGGTGCTGATGAAAACGGCCTCGCTTGTGAGGGCGTAGCTGTCCCCCGCGTCGTCCCCGAGGGTGAGCGTCCCGGTCGCGATGAAGCTGGCCGAACTGCCGGAAACCGAGAGGTCCGTGTCAGCGGCATCGGAGATGTTTACGGCTCTCACGTTCAAGAGCGTCGTCGCCGTCAGCAGCGCCGGCGCCGTGGCAACGGTCGACGCGTCCGCGAAGACCACATTGCTGTCCGCGAACAGGTCGATCTGCGCCCCGCTGAAGGAAACCGTGCCGAGGTTCAGGGTGGCGCCGGAGTCGTTGTTCGCCCCGTCGGAGCCGAGGAAGAGGGTGGAGCCGGCCGAAAGGAACGTGGCGTTCGCCGCGAAGTTGTAGACGTCGGTGGCGCTGTCGGCCAAACGGATGGTGCCCCCCGCGCCCGTCGCCGAGAGCACGGCATTCCCCGTGACCGTCATCGTCGTCCCGGCCGAATCGGTCAGGGCCCCGGCCGCCGTCAACGTCAGCGTCCCGGTGATCGTGCTGGTCCCCGCGAAGTTCATCCCCGAGTCTTCCGTGATCGAGACGTTCGCTCCCGTGAGTGTCAGGGAGCCGAAGTTCGTCGTGTCCGCCGGGTCGTCCCCGAGCGTGATGTCGGATGCGCCGGCGTTCGCGTTGAAGGTCGCCAACCCGCCGACGGCCAAGCTCGTGACCGCGGAATCCGTGATCGCCCCGGCCGAGGTCAGCGTCAGGGTGCCGGTCGCCGTGTTCACGCCGGTGATGTTCGTCGCCGAGTCCTCCGTGACGGTCACGTTCGAGCCGGTGAACGTCAGGTTGCCGAAATTCGTCGTGTCCGTGACGACGTCGCCCAAGGTGATCGAGTTCGCGCCGGCGTTGAAGCTCGCCGTGCCGGTGACCGCGAAGGTCGTCCCGGCGGCGTCGGTGATCGTTCCCGCGGCCGTCAGCGTCAGGGCGACCGTGACCGTATTGACGCCCGCGAAGACCGTGGGCGAGTCCTCGGTGATCGTGACGTTCGTCCCGACGACCGTCAAGCTGCCGAAGTTCGTCGTGTCTCCGCCGCTGTCGCCGAGGGTGACGGCGTTCCCCAACGCGGTGAAGGCTGCGTTTCCGGTGATTGCGAAGGTGGTTCCGGCTGCATCCGTGATGGCGCCCGCGGACGTCATGGACAACGCGCCCGTCACGGTGTTCGTGCCGGTGAAGTCGGTCGCCGAATCCTCGGTGATCGTGACGCTGAACCCCGTGACCGTCAGCGTCCCGAAGTTCGTCACGTCGGCGGCGTCATCCCCCAGGCTGATGGTGTTCCCCGCCGCGCTGAACGTCGCCAGACCGGTCACGGCGAACGTGGTCCCCGCGGCGTCCGTGAGGTCGCCCGCCGTCGTGACGGTCAGGTTGACGGCGACCGTGTTGACGCCCGCGAACTGCATCGACGAATCTTCGCTGATCGTCACGTTGTTGCCGACGACCGTCATGCTGCCGAAGTTCGTGACGTCGGCCCCGTTGTCGCCCAGGGTGATGTCCGCGGCGCCGGCGTTCGCGGTCAGGGTCGCCGGCCCCGTCACGTTCAGCGTCGTCGAGGCGGCGTCCGTGATGGCCCCGGCCGAGAGCAGCGTGAGGTTGCCGGAAACGTTGCTCGCCCCAGTGAAGTTCGTCGACGAATCCTCCGTAACGGTCACGTTCGTGCCGGTCACCGAGAGGTTGCCGAAGTTCGTGACGTCGGCCGCGTCGTCCCCGAGGGTGATGGCATTTGCGCCGGCATTGAAGGTCGCCGTTCCCGTCACCGCGAACGTCGTCGCCGCGGCGTCCGTGATCGTCCCCGCGGCGGTCGCGGTCAGGGCGCCGGTCGCCGTGTTGACCCCCGTGAAAACCGTCGCCGAGTCTTCGGTGATCGTGACATTCGTGCCGGTGACCGTCAGCGTGCCGAAGTTCGTCAGGTCGGCCACGTCGTCACCCAGGGTGATGGCGTTCGCGCCGGCATTGAGGGAGGCGTTGCCGGTCACCGCGAACGTCGTGGCGGCCGAGTCCGTGATGGCGCCGGCGGACGTCAGCGACAGGTTACTCGTCACCGTGTTGACGCCCGCGAAGTTCGTCCCCGAGTCCTCGGCGATGGTGACGGTCGTGCCCACGACCGTCAGGCTGCCGAAATTGGTGGCCGTCCCCGCGCTCCCGACGATGGTGACCGCGTTGCCGGCCGCGCTGAACGTCGCCAGGCCGCTCACGGCGAACGAGGCGGTCGCCGCGTCCGCGATCGTGCCGGTCGAGTCTTGGCCGCCAAGCACGGTGAGATTGTTCGTCGCGGTGAGCGACCCGGTCAGGGAGACGTTGTTGAGGCTACTGAGCGAAACGTTCGTGCCCGAGATGACGCTCGCGGAGCCGGTCGTGAGGCCGCCGCCCGTGGCAAGGTCGTTGTCCACGTCGCCGAACTCGGCGTCGATCGTCACCGTCGTCGCGGCGATTACGGTCCCATTCACGAGGACGTCGTCGCCGGCGCGCAGGATGACCGAGCCGCCGGTGGACTGCACGGTGACGCCGGCGTTGACGATCAGGTCGTCGTCCCGCGACGGGGCGTCGGAGGTGTCCCCTTCCACGATGATGATGTCGGCCGCCGAGATGAGGTTCTGGGAGATGACGAGCGAACCGGGAGAGCTGAAGGTGATCGCCCCGCCCGTGGTCTGGACGCCGACGACGCTGTCGACCGTTCCGATCGTCAGGTTCGTGGTCGAAGTCAGCGAGAAGCCGCCGGTGCCGGCGCTGATCCGGCCGGCCACCGTGCTGATGACGTTGTTCTGCGTCATGGTGACCGACACCGGGCTCGTGGCCTGGAAGTTGGACACCGAGATCGTCCCGCCTGCGCCCTCCGAAATGGCCGCGCCCGAGAAGAGGGAGAGCGTGGTCGCCGTGGCGGGCGTGAGGGCCGAGGTGACGGTGATGGCGCCGGACTGGCCATTGCCGATGCGGAGGAGAAGGACGGAGAGCGTGTCCAGCTCGGCGTCCGTCAGGCCGAGAGTGCCCACTCCATCGGCGCCCCCGAGGTTGATGAGCTGGCCCGCGGTCGCCTGCTGGAGCACCGCCGCGCTCACGCCGCCGACGACCGTGACGCTTCCGGCGACGAGGGCCATGTTGTCGGCCGTGTACGTCACGCCGCCTGTCCCCTGCACCCGCGCGCCGGCCGCCAGGGTGAGGGCTTGGTTCGTGCCCAGCGCGCTCAAGGCCACGCTGCTCGTGCCCGCGTTGACGTCATCCACCGCGCCGGTGTTGCTCACCGTGAGCCCGCCGGTCGTCGCGGTCAGCGCGATCGCGCCGTTCGACGTGCTCACGCCGGACACGCCGTCGACGTCGCCGACCGTGAGGCTGTTCGCGTCCGTGAACGAGAAGCCCTGCCCGCCGGTGGTCACGGCGCCTGCCAGGTTCGTCACGTTGTTCGCTTCGTTCAGCGTCACGGCGGTCACCGCCGAGAGGCGGAGGTCCGTGAGCTGCGTGATCGTCGAGCCGGCCGTCTGGGTGATGCCGCCGCCCGTGACGATGGAGAGGAATCCGAGGGTCGTCGGGGTGATCGCGGCGGTGACGGTGACGTTCCCCGTGGACCCGTTTCCGAGCTGAGTCCCGCCGGCCGTGATCGTGTCCAGCTCCGCATCCGTGAGGCCGAGCGTGCCGACCGCGTCCGCGCCGCCGAGACTCAGGAGCTGCCCGGCGGTGGCCTGCGCGAACGTCGCGCGGCTGACGCCGGCGTTCGTCGAGCTGCCTGCGCCGAAGGACATGTTGTCCGCGGTGTAGTTGAGGTTCCCCGTTCCGCTCACGACCGCGCCCGCCGCCACGGCCAGGAGCTGGTTCGAGCCCAACGCGTTCAAGTTTACGAGGCTGCCGCTCACGTCGTTCGCCGCGGCGGTGTTGTTGATCGTCAGTCCGCCCGTCGTCGCGGTCAAGGTGATGTTGGCGCCGTTCGTGGTGATGCCGTTCACGCCGTCGACCGTGTCCACCGTCAGGCCGTTCGACTCCGTGAAGTTGAAGGACTGGCTCCCGCCGCCCGTGGTCGTGCCCGACAGCTTGGTGATGACGTTCGCCTGGTTCAGCGTGACCGTGTTCACGCTCGACACGCGCAGGTTCGCAACCGTGATCGTGGCGCCCACGCTCTGCGTGACCGATCCCCCGGTCAGGAGGGTCAGCGTGCTCGCGCCGGCCGGGTTGATGGCGGCGCTCACGGTCAGGTTTCCGCTCGCGGCGCTGCCGATCCGCAGCGTCCCGGCAAAAACGGTGTCCAGTTCCGCGTCGGTGAGGCCCAGGGTGCCCGCAGCGTCCGCCCCGCCCAGGTTGACGAGCGTCCCCGCCGTGAAGGGCTGCAAGGTCGCAATCGCGGTGCCTGCATCCGTAATGAACGGGCCGTTCAGGGTGATGTTGTCTGCCGTGTAGGTGACCCCGCCCTGGCCGATCACGAGCGCGTCGGCGTTCAGCGTGATGACCTTGTTCAAGCCGCCCGCCTGAAGGAGGACCGTGCTGTTTCCGGCGTCGATGTCGGGGCCCGGGCCGGCCTCGGGGACGGTAAGGTTGCCCGACGTGGCGAGGATCGCGATCGCGCCGTTCGTCGTGGCGACCCCGATCACGCCGTCGATCTGGCCGATGGAGAGTCCGTTCGCGTCGGTGAAGGAGAAGGCCTGACCGTTCGTCGAGACGCGCGCCGAGAGCGCGGAGACGTCGTTGCCCTCGTTCATCGTCACGGCGCTCGTCGCCGAGAGCAGGAGGTTCGCGACCGTGATCGTCCCGCCGGCGCTTTCGGCGATCGCGCCGCCCGCGAACAGCGAGAGGATGGTAGAGTTGAGCGGACTGATCGCCGCGGATACGGTCATCGCCCCGCTGTTCGTGTTGCCGATGCGGAGCGTGCCCGCGGTGATCCGGTCCAGCTCGGCATCGGTGAGGCCGAGCGTGCCCGCGGCGTCCCCGCCGCCAAGGTTGATGAGCTGGCCGTTCGTGGACTGGAGCAGGTTGGCCGCGGCCGCCCCGGCGGTGGCCGAACCGGAGAGGTCCATCTGATCGGCGGTGAACGTCAGGCCGCCGGTCCCCGCGACCACCGCGCTCGCGCTGAGCGTGAGGAGCTGGTTCGCTCCGGTCGCGTTCAGCGCGACCGTCCCCGTGCCCGCGCTCACGTCGTTGGCCGCGGCCGTGTTCGCGACGGTGAGGCCGCCCGTGGTCGCGGTCAGCGTGATCGCCGCGTTGTTCGTGCTCACCCCGTTCACGCCGTCGACCGAGGTCACCGTCAGGCCGTTCGACTCCGTGAACGAGAACGACTGGCCGGCGCCCGTGACCGCGGAGGCGAGGTTGGTGATGCTATTCGCCTGGGTGAGGGTGATGGCGCTGACCGCCGACATCGCCAAGCTGGTCCCGGTGATCGTCGCGCCCGCGCTCTGGGTGATCGTGCCGCCGGTGACAAGCGAAAGGGTGGGGGCGCTGGCCGGGGATACTGCGCTCGAGACATTGAGGTTGCCGCTCGCCGCGTTCCCGATCTGGATCGTGCCCGCCGTGATCCGGTCCAGCTCCGCGTCATCCACGCCGAGCGTTCCGGCCGCATCGGCGCCGCCCAGGGCGATGAGTTGGCCGGCGGTCGTCTGAACGAGGGTCGCTCGTCCACCGGCGCCGGCGTTAATGCTGCCGCTGAGCGCCAGGTTGTCGGAGGTGATCGTCACCGTGCCCGCCGTGACCGTCACTCCGGCGGAGACCTCCAGCGTGAGACCCGCGGAGTTGGTAAGGTTCACCGTGCCGGCCGGCCCGGCATTGACGGCCTGGCCGATGCCCATCGCCACGCCGGTGTTGATCAGGGTGATCGTCCCGCTGCCGGTGATCGAGATGCCGACGATGCCGTTGAGGGTCCCGACCGCCGTTCCGTTCGCCTCGCGGTACAGCCAGGTCTGCCCGTCCGCGGCCCGACCCGCGATCTGGATGGTGTGGTCGTTCGTCGCGCTCCCCAGGTCGACCGAGCGCGCATCCGCCAGCAGACCGCCCGTCGAGATGCCGCCGGCGGTCTGGGTGACGTCGGCGTTCGCGCCCGTGATCAGGATGTTGCCGCCCGGGTTGGACACGTTGGCATTGAACACGATCGAGCTGCCGAGCGGGCCGGAGTTGGCGATGTTGAAGTCCGGGCCCCCGCCCGAGGACAGCGCGGCGTCGATCGTAAGCGCGCCCCCGGTCGACGTGAGGTTGATAGCGCCGTTCGTCGTCGCGATGCCCACCAGGCCGGCGACCGTGCCCACCGAGAACCCGTCGCTGTCGGTGAAGCTGACGCCGTTCCCCGCCGTCGTGGGCTGCGCCGCGAAGACATCCACGTCGTTGGCGCCGCCGAGCCCCACCGACGTGCCGACGGCCCGAAGCGAGGCGGCATTGATCACGCCCGTCTCTCCAACGCCCGCGGCGGACGTGATGGAGAGGATTCCGGAAACGTTCGACGTGCCGGCGAAGGACGTGTCCGAGTCCTCCGTGATCGTCACGCCCGCGCCCGTTACGGTGAGGCTGCCGAAGTTCGTGATGTCGCCGCCGCTGTCGCCGAGGGTGATGTTGTTGCCCGCGGCACTGAAGGTTGCGTTGCCCGTCACCGCGAACGTCGTTGTGGCGGCGTCGGTGATGGTGCCGGCGGAGGTGAGCGACAGCGCGCCGGTCACCGTGTTGGTGCCGGTGAAGAAGGTCGCCGAGTCCTCGCTGATCGTGACGTTCCCGCCCGTCACGGTCAGCGTGCCGAAGTTCGTCGTGTCGGCCGCGTTGTCGCCGAGCGTGATGCTGTTCCCGCCGTTTGCCGTAAGCGTCGCCAGGCTCCCGACCGTCAGGCTGGCGCCCACGGAGTCCGAGATCGCCCCGGCGCTGGTCAGCGTCAGGTTGCCGGTGATGTTGGTGATCCCGGTGAAGTTGGTGGAGGAGGCCTCCACAATGGTCGCGTTCGCCGCGGTCATCGCGAGGCTGCCGAAGTTGATGATCTCCCCCGCGTCCCCGGCGAAAATCGAGTTTGCCCCGGCGTTCAACGTGGCCGTGCCCGCCACGGAGAGCGTGATCCCCGCGTCGCAGTCGATGTTCCCCGCCGAGACGATCGTCAAGTTCCCTGTGAGGGAACTGACGCCGGTGAAGTCGGTCCCGGAGTCCTCGGTGATCGTCGCGTCCCGCGCCGTCAGAATCAGGCGCCCGAAATTCGTGACGTCCGCGGCATTGTCACCGAGCGTGATGTCGTTGCCGACCGTGGTCAGCGTCGCGTTCCCCGTCACGGTGAGGCTCGCCCCCGACGCGTCCGTGATCGCCCCGGCCGAGGTCAACGTCAGGGCGCCGCTGATCGAGTTGACGCCCGTGAAGTTGGTCGCCGAGTCCTCGGTCACGGTCACGTTCGAACCCACGAGCGTCAGGTCGCCGAAATTCGTCGTGTCTCCCGCGTCGTCGCCCAGCGTGATCGCGTTGGCCCCGGCGTTGAAGTTCGCGTTCCCGGTCACGGCGAACGTCGTGGTGGCGGCATCCGTGATCGCCCCGGCGGAACTGAGCGCGAGGGCGCCCGTCACGGTGTTGACCCCCGTGAAGTTGGTGGCGGAGTCCTCGGTGATCGTGACGTTCGCGCCGACGACCGTGAGGTTGCCGAAGTTCGTCGTGTCGCCTCCGCTGTCCCCGAGGAGGATGTCGTTCCCCGCGGCGCTGAAGGTCGCGGTCCCCGTCACCGCGAAGGTGGTCGTGGCGGCGTCCGTGATCGTGCCCGCGGAGGTCATCGTCAGCGTGCCGGTCGCGGTGTTTACGCCGGTGAAGACGGTCGCCGAATCCTCGGTGACGTCCACGTTCGAACCGGTGACCGTGAGACTGCCGAAGTTCGTGACGTCGCCGGCGCTCTCGCCGATCGTGATCGCGTTGGCGCCCGCGTTCAAGGTGAGCGTGCCCCCGACGGCGAAGAGCGAGCCGGACGGGTCGGTGAGCGCGCCGCCCGCCGTAAGCGTCGCCGAACCGAGCGTGCGGAGGACGGCGACGCTGAGCGCGCCGGCGTTCTGGTAGGTGATCGCGCCGTTCGCGTCCGCGGTATTCGCGGCGTTCCGCGCGCTCAGGTTGACGGTGCCGACCGAGTTGGCCGCGTTCGGCAGGTTGATGCTCGCGCCCGCGTTGTTCAACGTCGTCACCGAGAGGATGGACGCGACGAGCTGCGCGGTCTGCGTCACGTCTCCCGCCGAGGTCAGCGTGATCGTCGTCGCGGTCCCAAGGTTCGTGTCCGCGATCCCCGCGTTGCCGCCGACCGTCCCAATGGACAGGCCGCCCGCGGTGTCCGAGACCTCGAAGCCGCCGGTGTCGTAACGGCCCGCGAGCGCGGTCGTCGCGTCGATCTCGATCGCGTTCCCGACGCCGACCCCGGCCGTGCCGGAGAGGTTGATGTTCGCCGCCGTGACGTTCGGGTCGGCGCCGCCGCCGTCCGTAAGCGAACCGGACAGCGCGCGCAGGATCACCGTCCCGCCCGGCGCGCTGATCACGCCGACCGCGAGATTGCCGGTCGTGCTTTCGATCGTGATCGTCCCGGTCCCGCCGGTCCCCTGCACGAAGGCCCCGTCGGACTCCAGCAGGTTCACGAGCGAAGTTCCGCTCGTCGTGAAGGTGATCGTGCCCGCATTCACCTCGAGCGTGTTGCCCGACCCGATCCCCGTCGCGCCCGTCAGGTTCAGCGTGGTCGCCACGATCCCCGGGTCGGTCCCCGCCGTCTCGAAGATCTGGCCCGCCGGGGCGTTCAAGGTGATCGTGCCGGCCGTGGCGGTCAGGACCCCCGTGAGTTGGATGTCGCCCGCGTTCGCGGTGAGCGTCATCGTGCCTGCGCCGAGAATCGTCAGGTTCTCGACGACGAGCGTCCCGCTCGACTGGGTCAGGGTCAGATCGCCCGCCGAGGCGAGGGTCGCGCCCGCGGTCGAGACGGAGACGGCGGAGGTGACGTTGAAGGCGACGTTGGCCGTGCTCGCGCCGGCGAAGTTCGTGGCGGAGTCTTCCGAGATCGTGATCGTGGCGCCGGTCACCGTAAGGGTGCCGAAGTTCGTGATGTCGGCGCCGTTGTCCCCCAGCGTGATGTCGGCGGCACCTGCGTTCGCCGTGAACGTCGCGAGCCCCGTCACGTTGATGGTCGTCCCCGCCGCGTCCGTGATCGCCCCGGCGGAGGTCAGCGTCAGGGCTCCGGTCACCGTGCTCACGCCCGTGAAATTGGTCGACGAATCCTCTGTGACTGTCACGTTCGTGCCGCTGGTCGTCAGGTTCCCGAAGTTCGTGACATCCGCCGCATCGTCGCCCAGCGTGATCGCGTTCGCGCCCGCATTGAAGCTCGCCGTCCCCGTCACGGCGAAGGTCGTCGCGGCCGCGTCGGTGATGGTCCCCGCGGCGACGACCGTCAAGCCGCCCGTGACCGTCTCCACGCCCGTGAAGACCGTCGCCGAGTCCTCGGAGATCGTCACGTTCGCGCCCGTGACGTTCAGCGTGCCGAAGTTCGTGATGTCGGCGCCATCGTCCCCCAACGTGATGTCCGCGGCGCCCGCGTTCGCGTTCAGCGTCGCGAGCCCGGTCACGTTGAGCGTGGTCCCCGCCGCGTCGGTAATGGCGCCCGCCGACGCCAGCGTCAGGTTGCCCGTCACCGTGCTGGTTCCGGAGAACGCGCTCGAGGAGTCCTCGGCGATGGAGACGTTCGCGCCCTGAACCGCGAAGCTGCCGAAATTCGTCGTATCCGTCCCGTTGTCGCCCAGCGTGATGTCGTTGCCGACGGCGAGGAAGGTGGCCGCGCTCCCGACCGAGATCGTAGTCCCCGCGGCATCGGTGATCGTGCCCGCGACCGTGACGGTCAGGTTCAGTCCCACCGTATTGACGCCGGTGAACAGCATCGACGAGTCCTCGGAGATGCCGACGCTGCTGCCTCTCACCGTCAGGCTGCCGAAGTTCGTCGTGTCCGCGGCATTGTCGCCCAACGTGATATCCGAGGCCCCGCCGTTGGCGGTGAAGGTCGCGAGACCGCCGACGGTCAGCGAGGTCGTTGCCGCATCGGTGATGGCGCCGACCGAGGTCAAGGTGAGGGCGCCCGAGACGTTGTTCGTCCCCGTGAAGTCGGTCGCCGAGTCCTCGGTGATCGCGACGTTCGTGCCGGTCACCGTGAGGCTGCCGAAATTCGCGTGGTCGCCGCCGCCGTCGCTGAGCGTGATGGCGTTCGCGCCCGCGTTGAACGATGCGTTGCCGGTGACCGTAAGGCTCGTGATCGCGGAGTCGGTGATCGCCCCGGCCGAGGTCACCGAGAGATTTCCCGTCACCGTGACGCCCGCGCTCGAGAAATTCGTGGCCGAGTCCTCGGTGATCGTGACGTTGCCGCCGGTGAGCGCCAAGTTCCCGAAATTCGTCGTGTCGGCCGCGTCGTCGCCGAGCGTGATGGCGTTCGTGCCGGCGTTGAACGTGGCGGTGCCGGTCACCGTAAGGCTCGTGCCGGCGTTGTCGGTGATGGCCCCGGCCGAGGTGAGAGTCAGGGTCGTCGCGCTCACGAAGGCGAGGGCGGTCGCGGAGTCTTCGCTGACCGTCACCGTGGCGCCGGAGAGGGAGAGGCTGCCGAAATTCGTCAGCGTCCCGCCGCTGCCGACGATCGTGATGTTCTGGGGGGAGGTGAAGCTCGCGCTCCCGGCGACCACGAAGGCCGCGGTCGCGGCGTCCGTGATCGAGCCGGTCGTGTCGCTCCCGCCGGTGACCGAGAGGTTGCCCGACGCGTTCACGGTACCCGCGAGCACCACCTCGTTCTTGCTGCTCATCGTCACGTCGATGCCCGTGATGACGCTCGTGGCGCCCGTCGTGATGCCGCCGGCCGCCGCGAGGTCGTTGTCCAGGTCGCCGAACTCGGCCGTGATGGAGACCGCCGTCGCCGCGAGTACGCTTCCGTTGATGATGATGTCGTCGCCGGCCTTTAGGGTGATCGAGCCGCCGGTGGACTGCACGGTCACGCCCGCGTTGATCGTCAGGTCGTTGGTCCGGGACGGGGCGTCGGACACGTCGTTCACGGACAGGACCAAGTCGGTCGGCGTGATGATGTCGTTCTCGACGGTGATCTGGTTGGCCGTAGTCAGGAGCGTGATCGTTCCCCCCGTCGTCTGGATCCCCGCGATCCCGTCGACCGTCCCGACGGTGACGGCGTTCACCGTGGAGAGGGTGAAGCCGCCGGTCCCCGCCGTGATGCGACCCGCGACCTTGACCACGCTGTTCGATTCCGTGAGCGTGACCGAGACGCCGCTCGAGGCCTGGAAGTTCGTCTCCGTGATCGTCGCGCCGCCGCTCTGCGTGATCGCCCCGCCCGAGAAGAGCGAGAGGGCCGTCGTGTTCGCGGCATCGATCGCGGTCGTCACCGTCAGGGCGCCGCTGGCTGCGCTGCCGAATCGAAGGGTGCCGGCGGTGATCGTGTCCAACTCGGCGTCGGTGATGCCCAGCGTGCCCGAGGCGTCCGCGCCCCCGAGGTTCAGGAGCGTCCCGGCCGTATTCGGCGCGAGAGCCGCGACGGCGCCCGTCGCATTCGTCGTCCCGACCAGCGACTGGTTGTCCGCGGTGTAGGTCGTGCCGCCGGTCCCCTTGACCACCGCGCTCGCCGCGAGCGAAAGAAGCTGGTTCGTGCCCGCCGCCGTGAGGGACACGGTCGAACTCCCTGCGTCCACGTCGTTGGCGGCCCCCGTGTCGTTCACCGTCAGGCCCCCGGTCGTCGCCGTGAGACTGATGGCGCCCGCGTTCGTGCTCACGCCGTTCACGCCGTCTACCGCCCCGATCGACAGGCCGTTCGACTCCGTGAAGGAGAAGCCCTGGCCCGCGCCCGAGGCCGCCCCCGCGAGGGTCGTGATGGCGTTCGCCTGCCCCATGGAAACGGCGTTGACCGCGCTGACGCGCAAGCTCGCCACTGTGATCGTCCCGCCGGCGAGTTCCGTCACGCCGCCGCCCGTGAGGAGCGACAGGGTGGACGCGAGGGCGGGGCTGACGGGGTCCGTGATGATGATGTTGCCCGCCGTCGCGCTCCCGATCTGCAGGATGCCCGCCGTCACGCGGTCGAGGTCCGAGTCCGTGAAGGAAAGCTGTCCCGCATCGAAAATGCCGAGGACGATCCCGCGGCTCGCCGTGGTCGGGCTCAAGGTCGCGCGCGAAGTCCCGGCGTCAATGCTCCCGGTGAGGGTGAGGAAGTCCCCCTGGAGGGTGACTCCGGTCGTGCCTCTCACGACCGCCGAGGCCGCAATGGAGACCGTCTGGTTTGCGCCCAACGCCGTCAGAGCGACGCTGCCCCCGCCAGCGTCCACATCGTTAGCGGCGGACGTGTTGAGCACCGCGAGCGTGCCGGTCGTGGCCGTGAGCGAGATCGCGCCGCCGTTCGTGGTAACGCCGCTCAGGCCGTCCAGGTTGGTAGCGTTGAAGCCGTCGGCCTCCGTGAAGGAGAGGCCCTGTCCCGCGGTGGTCACCGCCGCGACGAAGTTCGTGACCGCGTTCGCCTGGTTCATCGTCACCGCGTTCGCGGCCGAGACGCGGAGGTTCGCGACCGTGATCGTCCCGCCGGCGATCTCCGTCACGGTGCCGGCGGTCAGGAGGGTGAAGGTCGTCGAGCCCGCGGGAGAGATCGCGCTCGAGACCGTGACGTTGCCGGTCGAGGCGTTGCCGACCTGCAGGACCACCCCCGTGACCGTGTCCAGCTCCGCGTCGGTCAAGCCGAGCGTACCGGCCGCGTCCGCGCCGCCCAGATTCAGGAGCGTGCCCGCCGTGTTTTGGACGAGCGTCGCGCGACTGGTACCCGCGTTCGTCGTCCCGGTGAGCGTCATGTTGTCGGCGGTGTACGTCACGCCGCCCGTCCCCTGCGTGGCGGCGGAGCCGGCGATCGTGAGGAGCTGGTTCGACCCCAGGGCCGAGAGGACAAGCGTCGAGGAACCCGCGTTCACGTCGATCGCGGCGGCGGTGTTCGTGACCGTCAGTCCGCCCGTCGTGGCGACGAGCGAAATCGCGCCGATGTTCGTCGAGACGCCGTTCACGCCGTCCACGGACCCGATCGAAAGGCCGTTGGACTCGGTGAAGGAGAAGGCGCCGCCGGCCGTCGAGACCGAGCCCGCCAGCGTCGTGATCGCGTTTGCCTGGTCCATGCCGATCGAGGTCGAGGCGGTGGCCTGCAGGTTGGCCACCGTGATCGTGCCGCCGGCGGCCTCCGAGATCGAACCGCCCGTCGTGAGCGAGAGCGTGGCGGCATTGGCGGGTGAAATCGCCAAGGAGACGGTCAGGTTGCCGGACGAGCCGCTCCCCACGCGCAGCGTGCCCGCCGTGATCGTGTCGAGCTCCGCATCCGTGAGGCCGAGGGTCCCGGAGGCGTCGGCCCCGCCGAGGTCGAGGAGCGTGCCCGCGGTCTGCTGCTGGAGCGAGACCGTGTTGCCGCCGGCGCTCGTGGTCCCGGTGAGGGACATGTTGTCGGCCGTGTAGGTGATCCCGCCGGTCGCGACGACCGCGCTGCCGGCCGCCAGGTTGATGCTCTGGTTCAAGCCCTGCGCGGTGAACGTCAAAAGGTTGGTCCCTGCGTTCACGTCGCTCGCCGCCGCCGTGTTGTCGAGCAGGATCCCGCCGGTCGAGGCGACGAGCACGAGGGGCCCGCTGTTCGTCGAGACGCCGGGAGCTCCGTCCACCGTGGTGAGGGTGAGGCCGTTCGACTCGGTGAAGCTGAAGCCCTGCCCGGCCCCCGTCACGGAGGCGGCGAGGTTGGTCACGCTGTTCGCCTCGGTCAACGTCACCGCGTTCGTGCTGGCGATGCGAAGCGACGTTTCCGTGATCGTCGCGCCCGAGTTCTGGGTGACCGTCCCGCCGGAGAAGAGGCCGAGCACGGTCGTGCCGGTCGGGGCAATCGCGGAAGTGATCGTGATCCCGCCCCCGCTCTGCGCGCCCTGGCCGAAGCGCAGGACGGCGCCGGTGAGGGTGTTGATTTCCGCGCTGTCGAGGCCGAGCGTTCCGGCCTGGCCGGTGCCGAGCGTGATCGCGCGTCCGACCGTCGTCTGCTGGAGCAGGATGTCGCCCGAGGAGGTCGTCGCGCTCCCCGCACTCAGGATCATGTCGTCGGCCGTGTAGGTCACTCCGCCCGTGCCGTTGACGTTCGCGCTCGCGGCCACGGTGAGCGCCTGATTCGCGCCCAAGAGCGTCAGCGCCACCGTGCCCGAGCCCGCGTCCACGTCGTTCGAGGCGGCCGTGTTGGTGACCGTGAGCGCGCCCGCCGTGGCCGTCAGGACGATCGCGCCGTTGTTCGTCGAGACGCCGTTTACGCCGTCCGCGTTCCCGATCGAGAGGGAGTTCGCATCGGTGAACGAGAGGCCCTGCCCCGCCGTGGTCACGTTCGCCGCGAACTGGGTCGTCGCGTCGTTCGCCTCGGTCAGCGTGATCGCATTCACGCTGGTGAGGCGGAGGAAATCCTCGGTCACCGTCGACCCGGCCGTCTGGGTGATGGTGCCGCCGGAATTGAGCGCCAGGGTGGTGGTGCCCGTCGGCGCGATCGCCGCCGTGAGCGAGATGCTCCCGCCGGTCAGGGCGGTCGGCCCGAGGCGCAGCGTGCCGGTCGTGACCGTGTTGATCTCGGCGCTGGTCAGGCTCAGCGTCCCGGCCACTTCGGTGCCGAGGGTCATGCCCCGTCCCGCGGTGGCCTGCTGGAGCTGCACGGTCCCGGACGCGCCCGCATTGGTCGAGCTGCCCGCGACGAGGTCCATGGCGTCCGCGATGTACTGGATCGTGTTCGTCACCGTCCGGACGGTCGCGCCGGACACGAGCTGCAGGTTCTGACCGGAGCCGAGGGCGGAGAGGGTGATCGCCGCCGTCGACGCGTCCACGTCGTTCGCCGCGGCGGTGTTGGCCACGGCGAGGCCGCCCGTGGTCGCGGTCACCGTGATCGCGCCCCCCGTCGTCGAGATGCCGTTCACGCTGAGGACGGAGCCAATGGTGAGGTTGTTCGACTCCGTGAACGAGAACGCCCCGGTCCCGGAGGTCACGGCGCCGGCCAGCGTGCCGATCGCGTTCGCCTCGTTGAGCGTGACCGACACGGCGCTGCTCGCCGCGAGCGTCGCTTCGGTGATCGTCGCTCCCCCGCTCTGCGTGATCGCGCCGCCGGACAGGAGCTTCAGGTTGACGATCTGGAAGGAATCGATCGCGGACGTCACGGTGAGCGCGCCGCTCGCGGCGCTCCCGATGGTGACGTCGGCGATGAAGATCGTGTCCAGCTCGGCGTCGGTCAGACCCAGGGTGCCGGCGGCGTCCGCGCCCCCCAGGCTGATCAGCGTCCCGGCCGTGTTCGGGGCGATGACGGTCCCCTGTCCGTTATCCAACTGTCCGAGCAGGCTCATGTTGTCCGCCGTCAGGGAGCCCGTTCGCGTCACCACGGCGCCGCTCGCGATCGTGAGAAGCTGATTCGTGCCGGCGGCCGTCAGGTTCACCAGGTTCGTCCCCGGGTTCAGGTCGCTCGCGGCCGGTGTGTTCGTCACGGTGATGCCGCCCGTCGTCGCGGTAATCGTGATGCCATCCCCGGCCACGCCGTTCACTCCGTCCACCGAGCCGATCGAGAGAAAATTCGACTCGGTGAAAGTGACCGCGCCGGTGCTGGACGCCGCGAAGTTCGTGATCGAGTTCGCCTGGGTCATCGACACGTTGCCGCTCGCGGTCACGCTCAGGTTCGTGACGGTGATTGTGGCGCCCGCGCTCTCCGTGACGGTGCTCCCGCTCAGCAGCGACAGCGTGCTCGTGCCGGTCGGGGCGAGGGCCGCGTCGATCGTCATCGCGCCGCTCGCGGTGCTGCCGAGGCGCAGCGTACCCGCAGTCACGGTGTTGATCTCGGCCGACGTCAGCCCCAGGACGCCCGCGGCGTCGGCCGACGCGCCGAGCTTCACGAGGGTGCCGGCCGCGCTTGGCTGGAGCGTGGCCGTGCCGGTCGTATTGGTCGTGCCGGTCAGCGTCATGTTGCTTGCGGTCAGCGTGATGCTCCCGCCGGCGGAGGAGCGGATTTCGTCGCCGGTCGCGACGTCGGGGACCGTGAGCGCACCCGTTGTCGCGACAAGCGTGATCGAGCCGCCGGTTGCGACCTCGTCCGAGGCGGAGCCGACGTGGCTTCCGACGGACGCGCCGCCCACGGCGCCGATCGAGAAGCCGTCGGCGTCCGTGAAGCTGAACGCGGCATTGTTGACGAAGATCTGTCCGGCGAAGGTGTCAACGTCGTTCGCCGAGTTGAAGGTAACCGTGTCGTCGGTGACGATGTTCATGGCCGACGCCGTCACCGTCCCGGCCGTCTGCGTTGCCGACCCGAAGGCGTTGAGGTGGACGGCGCCCGTGCCTGCCGTAAGGCTCGCGGACAAGGTAAAGCTGCCCGAGTTCACGGCCCCTTCCTGCATGAGGTCGATGGAGGCCCCGGCCGCGGCCCCGCCGGTCGTCGAGATGGCGGAGCTGACGGTCAGCGTCGAGGTGGCCGTCGAGCCCCCGGAAACCACTCCGATGGCGCCGCCGCTGGTCGTGATCCCGACGACGCCGTCCACGGTGCCCACGGTGAGGGACGTGTTATCAATGTAAGTGAAGCCCGCCCCCGCGTTCGTCACCACGGCGGCCAGCACGTCCACTTCGTTGTTCTCGCCCAGGCTCACGGCGCCCGCGCTCGAGATCCGCAGGTTCGTCTCGGTGATCGTCGCGCCCGAGCCTTGGCCGACCGTCCCGCCCGTGATCATCGAGAGGGTCGCGGTGTTGGCCAGGTTGATCGCGGCGCTCACCGTGAGGTTGCCGGTCGCCGAGTTGCCGACCTGCACGATGCCGATGAGGGTGTCGAGCTCGGCGTCCGTCAGGCCTAGCGTGCCGTTCGCGTCCGAGCCGCCCAGGTTGAGGAGCGTCCCCGCGGTGTTCTGGACCAAGAGGATGGCGGCCGCGCCCGCATTCGTCGAGCCGACCAGGCTCATGTTGTCCGCTTTATACGTGATCCCACCCTGCCCCTGGACCGACACACCCGAGCTGAGCGTGAGGAGCTGGTTCGTCCCCAACGCCGAGAGCGCGACGGTCCCGCCGACCGCGTTGACGTCGTCCGTCGCGGCCGTGTTGGACACCGTCAGTCCGCCGGTCGTCGCCGTCAGCGACAGCGCACCGCCGTTGGTCGAGACGCCGTTCACGCCCTGGACCGCCGTTACCAGGAGCGCGCCGGAGTTGGTGAACGAGAACGCCTGGCCGGCCCCCGACACGGTCCCGGCCAAGTTCGTGACGGTATTCGCCTCGTTCAGCGTCACGGCGTTCACGCTCGAGAGTCGCAGGGACGTCTCCGTGATCGTCGCGCCCGAGCTCTGCGTAATGGTCCCGTTCGACGCGAGGGCGAGGGTGTTCGGGGTCGTGGGCGCGATGGAGGAAGTAATCGTGATGCCGGCGGTTCCCCCGTTGACGAAGACCGCGCCGGCGGAGACGAGGCGGTTCAGCTCCGCGCTGTCCAGGCCGAGTGTCCCCGCTTGGCCCGTCCCGAGAGAGGTGCCGCGGTCCGCGGAGGCGGGCCCGAACACATAGGAGGTGTTCGAGCTGAGGGTGCTCGTGGCGTTGAAGACCATGTCGTCCGCGGTCAGCGTGATGCTGTTCGCCCCATGGATGTCGCCCGAGGCATTCAGCGTGATCGAGGCCCCAGCGGCAAGCACGGACGCCGTCACGTTTCCGTTGCTGGCCTCGATTTCGGAAGTCCCGGTCGAGCTCACGGTGAGCGAACCGGCGGTCAGGGTGAGGGTCAGGTTGCCGAAGCCTCCGGGCGCCGAACTGACGCTGTCCGACGACGACACGGTATGGGTGCCGACGGTTCTCCCGGCGACGGACGCGATGAGGAGCGAAGCGGCGTTGGTGAACGAGAACGAACCGACGGTCGAGACGATGGCGTTCGATTCCGAAACTCCCGCCAGGGTCCCGACGGCGTTGGCCTGGGTCAGCGCGATGGAGCCGGTGGTGCGGACGTTCAGGGCGCCGGCCGTGATGGAGCCGGCGGTCTGGCTGAACCCGCCGGCCTGGGCGTTCAGGACGACGGTCCCGGCGCCGGCGTTGATCGTGCCGCCGAGGGAGACGAGCCCGCTCCCGAGATCCAGGAGCGCGATCCCGCCGCCTGACGAAGACAGGTTGCCGCTCAGGGTCACCGTCGCGGCGGCGTTCGCGGTCCCGACGTCGGAATCGCCGGCCGTGAGGTCGATCGTACCGCCGGCGCTGGTGAGGTCGCCGCCGGCGTTCGTGACCAGGTTGCTGGTCGCGCGGAGGAGGATGGCGCCTCCGGCGGAGCTGACCGGGCTCGACACGGTGACGACGCCGGACTTCGCGTCGGCCGTGATCGCGCCGCCATTCGTCGAAATGCCCGCGACGCCGTCGTTCGTGCTGATGAGGAGGTTGTTCAAGTCGGCGAAGGTGAAGGCGTTCCCGGCGCCGGAGACGTTCGCCGCGAGGCTCGAGGTGTCGTTCACGCCGCTGTCGAGCGTCACGGCGCCGGTGCTCGAGATGCGGAGGAAGTTCACGACGATCCCGACCGAGCCCACGTCGGTGACCGTGCCGCCGGTCAGCAGCGTGAAATTGTTCGGGTTCGGGGTAATGCCGGCCGTCACGCTGAGGTTGCCGGCGGTCGTGGACCCGACGCGGAGGGTGCCCGCGGTGATCGTGTCGAGTTCGGCGTCCGTGAGGCCCAGCGTCCCAGCCGCGTCCGCGCCGCCCAGGTTGACGAGCTGGCCCGCCGTGGCCGGCTGCAGGGTCGCGATCGCGCCGGTCGCGTCCGTCGCCCCCGTGAGCGACATCTGGTCCGCCGTGTAGGTCACTCCGCCCTGTCCGCGGACCCCCGCGGTGGCGATCAGGGTCAGGGTCTGATTCGAACCAAGGGCCTGAAGGGTCACCGAGTTCGTGCCCGCATCGACTTCGTTGGCCACCCCCGCATCGACCACCGTCAGCCCGCCTGTCGTAGCGGTGAGGACGATCGCACCGTTGTTCGTGTTCACGCCGGTCACGCCGTCCACCGGGCCCACGGAGAATCCGTTCGCCTCGGTGAAGGATATGGACTGGCCGGAGTTGGTAGTGGAGGCAGAGAGCCCATCGATGCTGTTCGCTTCCGTCAGGGTAATGGAGTTGGCGGCCGAGACGCGCAGGCTGGCCACGGTGAGGGTCGCCCCCGAGGTCTGCGTAATCGAACCACCCGAGAGGAGGGAGAGGCTCGAGCTGCCCGAGGGGGAAATGGCGGCCGAGACCGTGAGGGTCCCGCTGCTCGTGTTCCCCACTTGCACGACGCCGGCCGTGAGCGTGTCCAGCTCGGCGTCCGTGAGGCCCAGTACGCCGGTCGCGTCCGCGCCGCCGAGGTCGATCGCCGTCCCGCCGATGTTCGGGGTGAGGGTCGCGCGACCGGTCCCGGCGCTGGTCGTGCCGGACAGGGACATCTTGTCGGCTGTGTAATTGACGCCGCCGCTGCCCGCGACCGCGGCGCCCGCATTCATGGTAAGGAACTGGCCCGACCCGCCGGCGGTCAGGCTGACGGAGCCGGTGCCGGCATTGACGTCGGTCGCGGAAACGGTGTCCGTGACCGTCAGTGAACCGGAGAAGACGGTGAGGGCGATGCTCCCGTTGTTCGTGCTGACGCCGGTCACGACGAGGTCGTCGACGGAGAAGCCGTCAAACTCCAGGAGGCTGAGAGCGCTGCCGGCGCCGGTCAGAGAGGCGCCGAGAGTACCGAACTGGTTGAATTCCCCGAGAGTGACCGACCCGACCGACTGGATCGCGAAATCGGCCGACCCGGCGCTGACCGCCCCACCGCCTTGCGTGAGAGTCCCCGCGCTCACGGTCAGGCTGACGTTTCCGTTCGAGGTGGAGATCCCGCCGACCCCGTCGACCGTCGCCAGGTTGAGCGTGTTCGACTCGGTGAAGCTGAACCCCGCGCTCGCGGACGACGCCGAGCCGGCAAGGTTCGTGACCGCATTCGACTGCGTGAGCGTAACCGCGCCCGTCGAGACGACGGCCAGGTTCGCCACCGTGATCGTCGCGCCGCCGCTCTGGGTGACCGTCCCGCCGGAGGTGATGCGAAGCGTGCTCGCGGACCCCGGGCTGATCGCGACGGAGACCGTCGTGTTGCCGCTCGTCCCGCTCCCGACGCGGAGCGTCCCCGCGGTGAGGGTGTCCAGTTCGGCGTCGGTGAGCCCGAGCGTGCCCGCCGCGTCGGCGCCGCCGAGGTTCAAGAGCGTCCCCGCGGTCACCGCGCTGAGCGTAGCGATCGAGGTGGAGGCGGTGGTGGTCCCGGCGAGGCTCATGTTGTCGGCTTGGTAGGTGACGCCGCTTTGGCCCTGGACCTGCGCGCCGCTCGCGACCGTCAGCACCTGATTCGTACCGAACGCGCTGAGCGACACCGTCGACCCGACGGCGTTCACGTCGATCGCGGCCCCCGTGTCCGAAATCGTGAGCCCCCCCGTCGTGGCGGTGAGGGAGATGGCGCCACTGTTCGTCGAAACGCCGTTCACGCCCGAGACGCCCCCGATGGTCAGGCCGTTCGCCTCTACGAAGGAGAAGCCCTGCCCCGCGCTCGAAACGGCGCCGGCGAGGGTCGTCACGTTGTTCGTCTGGTCCATCGTGACCGCGTCCACGGCGCTCACCCGGAGGCTCGATGCGGTCAGCGTGGCCCCCGCCGACTCGGTGACCCCGCCCGCGGAAACCAGATCGAGGGTTCCGGTGACGACCGTCGAGCCGGCGAAATTCGTCGACGAGCTCTCCTGCATGAGCACGGCGCCGGCCGTGAGCGCGACGCTGCCGAAGTTCACGGTTCCCGCTCCGCCGTCCCCCGCGAAAATGGTGTTCGCCCCGGCGTTCAGCGTCGCGGTGCCCGCGACGGACAGATTCACGGAGGAGTCCGAGTCGATGTTCCCGTTGGCCGTGAGCGTCAGGTTGCCGTTGACGGTGTTCACGCCCGTCATGTCGCTGTTCGAGTCCTCGGTGATCGTCACGTTGGTGCCGGTCACCTGGAACGTGCCGAAGTTCGTCGTGTCCCCCGCGTCGTCGCCGAGCGTGATAAAGCTCGCCCCGCCGTTCGCGTCGAAGCTCGCCGTGCCGCTGACGGCGAAGGTCGTGGACGCGATGTCCGTGATGTCGTCGCCGGACGTGATCGTCAGGTTCGTCACGGAGTTCACGCCCGTGAAGATCGTGGCCGAATTCTCGGTGATGGTGACGCTCGCGCCGGTGACGGTGAGTCTGCCGAAGTTGACGGCGTCGGTCGCCTGGTCGCCGAGGACGATGTTGTTCCCTCCGGCGTTGAGCGTGGCGGTCCCCGTAACGCTCAGGTTGCTCGTTGCCGCGTCGGTGATCGCGCCGGCCGCGGTCAGCGTGAGGTTCGCGTTGAGGGCGGACGTGCCGACGAAGTTGACGGCCGAGTCGGCCGTGATCGTCGCGGTCGCGGCGGTCAAGGTGAGGCCGCCCACAGTGAACGTGTCGGTCCCCTGGTCGCCCAGCGTGATGTTGTTCGCGACCCCCGCGTTGAGCGTGAGCGTCGAGCCGACCGTGATCGTTGCGCCGGTCGGGTCGGTGATGGCACCGCCGGCCACGACGCTCCCCGTCGACGTCGTGCGCAGGATGGACACGTCGATGGCATTCGTATCCCGGTAGGAAATGGCGCCCGCCGCGTTCGCGCTGTTCGCCGCGTTGCGCGCGCTCAGGCTGAGGGTCGTCACGGCGTTGGAAGAGTTCGTGAGCGTGATGGCCCCGCCTGCATCGTTCAGCGTCGTCGCCGTCAGCGTCCCGCTCGTGATCGACCCGACCTGCGTGATGCTCTCGGCGGCGGAGAGGGTGACGCTGCCCGTGCCCGCGTCGAGCGAGCCGCCGATGACCACGCTACCGTCGGTGGAAGTGACGCTGATCGAGGCGGAAATCAGAGTGCCCACCGTCACCGACTGCCCGCCCGAGATGCTGATGAACGGCGCCGGGCCCGTGAACTCGGGGCCGATCGTGTCGCCCGTGTTCATGCTGAAGGTGCCGAGCCCGTCGTGGTCCGAGTCCGCCAAGATCGTCAGGGAGCCGTCGATCCCCAGGTCATTGTCGCTCAAGTCCTCCATCGTGATGTTGTTGGTGGCCTGGAGGACCATGTTCGTGGGGTTCGTGAACTCGAGCTCCTGTTCGAAGACCACGCTGGTCGTGTCGCTCGCGAGGATCTGCGAGTCGGTCCCGCTCGGCTGTCCGAAGAAGCTGGTGGTGCTGCCGTTGCCGTCCCCGTCGCCCGAGCCGTTCTTGATCAGGAGGTTGGCCGGGTCGAGCAGAAGCGAACCCAGCGTCCCCCTCACGACGCGAAGGTCGACCACGCCGTGGAAGCCGAGGTGGTCGTAACCCGACACCTCGACCTGCCCGCCCGCGCCGCTCACGTCCCCACCCTGCGCACGGATGAGGCCCGTGAAGGACGTGTCCGTGTCCGACCACAGCACGACGTTCCCCGCGTCCGAGATCCCGATCCCCGACGCATCGATGAGCGCGTCACGCGTCATCATGGTAAGGGCGGTCGACGTGAGGAGGACGTTGCCTCCCTTCCCGCCGTCCGCTCCCTTCGCGAGGATGATGCCGAAATTGCCCACGCGTTCGCCGGAGAGCGTGACCGTCCCGGGCGCAGCGCCGCGCTCCGCGGCCGAGACGTCGAGCGTGCCCCAGTTGACGACCGCACCCAGCCCGTCCACCACCTGGTGCAGGTGGACCACCGAGCCCGTGGCGCCCGTGTTCGAAACCGGCCTCGACGCCTCCAGCCGGATGACGCCGCCGCTCGCCACGAGGCTCTTCGCCTCGATCACGCCCGAGTTGTTCACCACCGCCTGAAAGGCCGTCCTCGGCGCGCGCCCCGTCAAGAGCACCTCTCCGCCGTCCGCCTTGATCGTCCCCGAGTTCGACACGGCCGCGGCCAGCGGCTGGCCGTCCGGTCCGAGCACCTTCTCCAGCACCGAGCCTTCGAGCGAGAACTGGACGAGGCCGTCCCCCATGAAGTCGAGCACCATCCGGTTGCCCGAGCCGAGCACGACCTTGCCGAGGTGGGCGATGATGATCCCCTCGTTCGCGACGGCGGGCGCGGCGAGGAAGACGAAGCCGTTGTCGGCGACGCGGATCTCGCCCTTATTAATGATGGAGGCGAGGCGACGGCCCGCCTCCTGCTCGAAGACGTTGTGCCCGGACAGGAAGTCCTCGTCCTTGATGCCGAAGGTCGTGGCGAGGAGGCCGGAGGCGTCGACGCGCGATTGCGGGCCGAAGACGATGCCGTTGGGGTTGACGAGGAAGACGCGTCCGTTCGCCTTGAGCGCGCCGAAGATGTTGGAAGGCTGGCCGCCGGTGATGCGGTTGAGCGCGACCGAGGCGGCGCCCGGCTGGACGAACTGAACCAGTTCGTTCACGTTGATGCTGAATTCGCGCCAGTTGAGGATCGCGCGGTTCGTTCCTTGCCGCACGACCATCGTCTGGGAGTTCGGGCGCTCGACGGTCGCCTGTCCGGCCGTCACCTGCGGGCCGTCCGGGGGCACGGCCCCGGACGGGAGGGAGAAGGCTACGACGACCGCCAACGCCGCCGCGACGGCGACGAGGCAGGAGAGCGCGCGGGCGGAGCGCCCCTCCGTGGATTCGTCAGGTTCGGGGTGAGGACTGCCGACGCCGGAGGCGACGGTATTCACGGCGGCTCCTTCAGGAAGGAACACGGAACGGCGCTGCGGGCCTGCCAGGCTCGCGGCGCGTCCCACTCAGGGACCGCAAGGCCCGCGGCGGGCGCTCGACCGCGCCGACGAAAGTGGCCCCTGCGAGCTCACGGTCGGATGCGGCGTTGGTCGATAGAGGGGGCGGGCCACTTGGGACCATTTCTTCAGGGGAAGTAGCCGCATACTCTACACGATGCCCCTGGGAAAGTGCAAGCGAATTTTTATTCCAATCGTAAAAATCGCAAAGCTCCGACGGACCGCCGCCGACCCCGGGCTTCGCGGCCGACGGCCTTCGAAATGGCTTGCAGTGTCCGCGAGGGCCTGCTATCTTTCCCGGCCGCGCGGGCGACTGTCGCCCCCGACCCGGAGGAGGTGTGTTGCCCAAACACAGCCGTTGAGGTGTTCATGGATACGCAGCGACTCACCCAGCACTTCCGCGACCTGGTGCTCCGCACGAAGATCTCCGCCCTTCTCGTGCTGCTCACCACCGTCGTCTCCATCGTGATCTCCGTCTCGCTCTATTCCGTAGCCAGCGCCCAGCTTCACCAGTCGCTGCGACAGCGCCTGCAGCATGTCGCCATCACCACCGCGCTCCTGGTCGACGGCGACAATCTCGACCTCGTGCGTACCGAGGCGGACAAGGGGAGCGGGGCGTACCAGTCGATCGCCGGCAAGCTGGTCGAGTCGAGGGAGGCGAACACCCTGAAGGGGGTCTACACGCTGCGCAAGACCGCGAAGTCGGGCGTCGCGGAGTTCGTGGTCGACCCCAGCGTGGAGAAGCGCTCGCCCGTGGGCTCGGAGTACAACCTCGCCCAGGCGCCCGCGGCCGAGAAAGGCTTCGAGGCGCCCGCCGCCGACGAGGAGGTCGTGGTGGACGAGTTCGGCGCCACGCTCTCCGGCTACGCCCCGATCCGCCGCAAGGACAAGACCGTGGCCGGCATCGTCGGCGTGGACATGGACAGCTCCGACGTCATCGCTGCCCGACAGAAATTCCAGGCGATCGCCGGGTCGCTGTTTCTGGCCTTCCTGGTCCTCTCCATCATCCTCTCCATCGGCTTCGCCCGGATCGTGACGAAGCCCATCGAGTCGATGACCCACGGCGTCGAGGCCATCTCCTCCGGGGACCTGCACCGCCGGGTCGAGGTGAGGAGCCACGACGAGATCGGCCGGCTGTGCACGGCCATCAACCGGATGGTCGGGACCCTCGCCGTCTACCTGCCGGTGAAGCTCGTCGCGCAGATCCTGGGCGGCAAGGCGACGCTCTCCCTCGGCGGCGTGCGGACGCCCGCCACGATTTTCTTTTCGGACATCGCGAACTTCACGACCATCTCCGAGCAGCTCAAGCCGGAAGAGCTGACGTCCCTGCTCAACCAGTACCTGACCGCCATGACCGACATCGTCGAGGAGACCGGCGGCACGGTGGACAAGTACATCGGCGACGCGATCATGGCCTTCTGGGGCGCCCCGAACCCGGTCGCCGACCACGCCCTCCTCGGCTGCGAAACCGCGCTGCGGCAGCTCGCCACCCACGAGAAGATGCGGGTCGAATGGCGGAAGCAAGGCAAGCCCGAATGCGTGTTCCGGATCGGCCTCAACTCCGGCGACATCGTGGTCGGAAACATGGGCTCGAACAACCGGTTCAACTATACCGCGATGGGCGACGCGGTGAACCTGTCCTCGCGGCTCGAGGGCGCGAACAAGGAGTACGGGACCCGCGTCATGGTGGGCGAAAACACCCACCGCCTCGCCGTGGTCAAGTACGAGTTCCGCAAGCTCGACCGGCTCCAGGTCAAGGGGAAGACCGTGCCGGTGACCGTGTACGAGCTGCTGGGCAGGAAGGGGGAGCTGCCGCGCGAGGCGGCGGAGTTCCGCGACGCCTTCGAGAAGGGGCTGGAGGCCTACTTCCAGCAGAAGTGGGACGAGGCGGCCTCGGCCTTCGAGCGCGCGAAAGCCATGCGCCCGGACGACGGCCCGTGCGGGGTCTACCTCCAACGCGTCGCGGAAATGAAGGCGCACCCGCCGGCCGCGAACTGGGACGGCTCGTTCGAGATGCACCACAAGTAGCCGCCGCGGAGTCGGACGCCTGCTCGCCCTTCGGGCAGCCTGGAGGCGGAGGCACGAACGGGTCCATGCCGGGGGAGCGGGCTCGTGGCCCGTTGACGAACTTCGGACACAGTCGTCAACTCTGTCACGGCGGGTCGTACGCTGTGCGGACGTTCGCGCGGGCCGGAGGCCCGCGCCCCCAGGCATCGTGTCTGGACTTCGGCAACAGGCCACGAGGCGCCGGTGACGACCGCGGGTCACGCGGCGGAGCGGGATCACTTGCGAGCTTCGGTTCCGAAGCCTCGCGCCGGCCCGTTCGTAGTTCCGCCTTCAGGCGGCCCGTCCCGCGGCAAGGTGCACGCTCACGGGAGTGGGGCGCCCGACAGCCGCATCAGGAAGTGCAGCTCCTCGCACTTGTTCCGCCCCCCGAGGTAGCGCCGCCCGCCGCTCTCCTCGGCGCCGAGCCGGCGGTAGAGCTGATGGGCGGTGAGGAAAGTCACGTCGGACCAGATGTGCATCGGTCCGTAGCCGCGATCCCGCGCCCATTCGAAGGCCCAAAGCACGAGGCGCTTCCCCAGCCCACGCCCGCGATGGGAAGCATAAAGGAATACGCGCTTCAACTCCGCTTCTCGATGCGAGGGCGGCGCAGTCCGACCTCCCGCCCCCCCGTCCTTGCGACCGGTACCGGGCTCATTCACCGCCGGCGCTTCGGCTTCGGTCCCCACGCCGGCCTCAGCGTCAGCCACTTCATGGGGCCCCTTCACCGCCACGGTCCCCACGAGACGCTTTCCGTCCAGGAGCGTCCAGAAGCCGTGCTCCGGCCCGTGATACACCTCGGGGATGCGCAGGAGGTCGGCATCGAGCGTGTCCAGCTCGACGACCTGCCCGTATTCGGCGTAGCAGGCGGCCAGCAGCGCGACGACCTCGGGTTCGCGTGCCCGTTCGTAGGGGACAAGGCGGAGCGGGGCGAAATCGACGATCCCGTCTCGCGGCGTCGTCATGGACGGCGTCTCCCGACGCGCCAGGCTTCCGTCGCCTCCCGCGCCTCCCGCGCCTCACAGTCCGCGCGCGTCTCGCCGGGCCGCCCCCACTGCGCGCGGGCCTCCCGCACACTCTCGGCCACGGCCTGTGGCCCGACCGCGAAGCGCACCTCGCGCCCCCGCGTGCGCGGGTCCGCGCCGAGCGCGGCGCTCACGACGTTGAGCGCGACGACGCCGGTACGGACGTGGTGGGCGATGAAGACCGGCCTGGTCATGGATCACGCGGGCCTACAAGGGGTCGGCGGGGCCGCGGTGCCCGTGGGACGGAGTGGGGCGAGGGGTGGGGTTATTCTACCTTGGATCCGGTCGTCTCGGCGACGATGACGAACGAAGGCTGAACCTGAAGGGGATGAAAGGCGGGAAAGACGGTTCTCCCGAGAGCGGGTGCAGCGCGGAAGCCCAGCCCTTTCAAGGTGGGTGAACGAGCTGATCTTCGCAAAACGGATCCTCAACTGCCGGAGCGCGGAAATGTGCGAGCTTCCAGTGCCGTCCTCCGTCGGCCACGAGCCCTTGTGGTGCAGGGCTTCCGCCCTGCACCGACGGGACAACCCGGGTGGAAATTACGCAAGCCGTTGGGTGCGGGGCCGGCTCTACGGGAACGGGGGAAGTGCTTCGGAAGTTCCGTGCGAGTGCGGGTGCAGGGCGGAAGCCCTGCACCACAAGCATCGGTCGCAGGGCGACAGCCATTCCGCGAGTCGTCCATCGCGGGTCCTTCCGCCGTCCCCCGGTCCCGCCCGAAGCGAACAGTCCGTACTCTCTCACCCCGTCCCCCTCTCCCGCCCACGGAGCGCAGCCCGCCCGCACTCGCCCCGTCCCCCTCTGCCACCGCGGCGGGAGAGGGCTGGGGCCTGCCCCCCGAAGCTCCCCGCGGCGAGCGAAGGGGGGGGTGAGGGCGACGCCGCGCCCCGCTGCCGCCGGCCGCCGGCCGGCGCCGCACCCGCACCCGCACCCCGCGTCCTACGCCGGCACTCTACCCGCGCCGCCGGTTCGGCCGCGCATCGTTTCGCGCCTTCATCTGGATGGTCTTCCAGCGCGCAAGCTGGTCCGGGGTCAGGATCAGGTTGATCCGCCGCGACGCCTCGATGTCCGCGTACCGCGTGTCGGCGCGCAGGTTCGCTTCCTCCTGCAGCTTCGCCTTGACGACCTTCAGATCGCCTTCCTTCTGCACCAGGTCCTCGATGTCCGCGTTGATGATCGTCAACTTCGCCTGGTTCACGCGCAGCAGACGTCCCAGGTCGGTCAGAATCTGCCGGATGTCGTGCTCCTGCTGGTCCGTGAGCGTCAACTCGGTCCGGTAGTCGAAGATCGTGGTCTTCGTGACTTCCGGCTCCGCGGCCGGCTCGGGGTTCGCGGCGGGCGCCGCCTTCGGGGGCTGCTGGGCGGACACGACCATCGAGGCCGCGAGTACCAGGCCGGCGCTCAGTGCGCCGAGAGTCGTGAGCGAGTTCCGACGAGTCATGCATTCATCTCCGTAAAAGACAGGGGGAGGGCGGCCTCACGACCGTCTTCCCCCTGGCGAAAACTCCGTTCCGTTTCGAATCCGCGTCCGCCGTTACTTCGCGAGCTCTTCCGACTGCTGGGGCTCCGCCGCCGGCGCCACGTCCTTCTCCGCCAGCACGCCCGTCATGAGCCAGGTGAAGTACCCCGGCTCGTTCGCCAGCCGCAGGTCCCGGTCCGAGAAGCCGTGGTTGTACAACTCGATCGTCCCGCCGCCCAGCACGCGGAAGTCGTGCGCCACCAGGCCCGGCGGCGTCACCAGGGCCTCGATCGTGTCGTTCGGCTGGATGGTGCCCACGAGATTCACCGACAGCCCCTGGAACTCGCGGGCCGCCTCCACGAAAACATCCCCGTTGTTCACGTCGACCTCGATCGCATCCCCGGGCAGGGCCACCGTCCCGCCGAGCGCGAGCAGGAACACGTCCCCGGTCGCGAGGATGTTGAGCGCGTCGCCGTTCGCATCGAAGATCGATCCGTTCTGGGAGATGATCGTCACGCCGCCGGGACCGTTCACGAAGCCCAGGAACACGTCGCCGGTGGCCTGAGTCGTCACGGTCCCGTTCTGGCTGATGACCGTGCCGTTCTGAATGACGACGCCCCCGCCGTCCAGGTCGCCGAAGCCGGCCGTCAGCTCCACGTTGCCGAAGGCCTGCACGACCGAGCCCGCGTTGAGGATCACGTCGTCTCCGGCGCGCAGCGTCACGTTGCCGCCCGTGGACCGCACGGTCACGGCGTTCACCGTCAGGTCGTCCGCAAAGACGGGCGCATCCGCGATCTCACCCGCGGTCAGGAGGATGTCGCCGGGCGCCGTGGTGTCTTCCGAGATGGTCATCGGGCTCGCGGTGGCTACCGTGATCCCGCCCGCGTTCGTCACCGTCAGGCCGGTCACGTTCGCGCTGATCCCGCCGATCGTCAGCGGCCCCGTGTTCGTAATGAAGATCCCGCCGGTCGCCGTCTGCGCTTCCAGGTTCGTCACGATCGTGGTCAGCGGGTTCCCGGCGACGTCCACGCCGATCCCCGTGCTGGCCACCGCCACCAGGCTCGAACCCGTCACGTCCGTCGCACCCGCGCCGCTCACGATCGCGCCCGCGACCGAGGTCAGCGACACGGCCGCCGTCGTCCGCACCTGGTCCACCGTGAAGTTGTTCGCATCCACGTAGGTGATCGCGCCCGCCGCGTTCGCGCTGTTCGCCGCGTTCCGCGCGCTCAGGTTGATGTTCGCCGCGTCGTTCGTCACCGTGTCCAGCGTGATCGCCGACCCGTTGTTGTCGAGCGTCGTGGCCGTCAGGATCGTCGCCACCACCTGCCCGCTCACCGCGCCGGTGTCCGTGATCGAGCCCTTCGCCGTCACGGTCAGGCTGTTCACCGCCGCGCCGTCGAAGACCATCGCCGAGTCTTCATTGATGGTCACCGCCGCGCCCGTCAGCGCCAGGCTGCCGAAGTTCGTCGTGTCGGCCCCGTCGTTGTCGCCGAGCGTGATCGCGTTCGCGCCCGCGTTCAGCGTCGCCCGGCCGGTCACCGCGATCGCCGTCCCCGCATTGTCCGTGATCGCCCCGTTCGCCGTCAGCGTCGCGTTCCCGGTCGCCGTGCTGGCCGCGGTCAGCAGCATCCCCGAGTCCTCGGTGATCGTCACGGTCGCGCCCGTGAACGTCAGCGAGCCGAAGTTCGTCACGTCGGCCCCGTTGTCCCCGAGGGTGATGTCGAAGAACGTCCCGAGCCCGTTCGCCGCGGTGAAGGTCGCGGTGCCCGTCACCGCGAAGGTCGTGGCCGCGTTGTCCGTGATCGAGCCGTTCGAGGTCATCGTCAGCGCGCCCGTCGCCGTGTTCACGCCCGTGAAGACCGTCGCCGAGTCCTCCGTCACCGTCACGTTCACGCCGGTCACGTTCAGGCTGCCGAAGTTCGTCACGTCGTTAACGTCGTCGCCCAGGGTGATGTCGTTCGCGCCCGCGTTGAACGTCGCCAGGCCCGTTACCGCGAAGTTCGTCGCCGCGTTGTCGGTGATCGAGCCGTTCGAGGTCATGGTCAGGTTGCCGGTCGCCGTGTTCGTCCCCGTGAAGATCGTGGCCGAGTCTTCCGTGAGGGTCACGTTGGCGCCGGTCACGTTCAAGGTCCCGAAGTTCGTCACGTCGGCCCCGTTGTCGCCCAGCGTGATGTCGTTCGCGCCCGCGTTGAAGGTCGCCGCCCCAGCCACCGCGAAGGTCGTGGCCGCGTTGTCCGTGATCGAGCCGTTCGAGGTCATCGTCAGGGTGGCCGCCGTGTTCACTCCCGTGAAGACCGTCGCCGAGTCCTCCGAGATCGTCACGATCCCGCCCGTGACGTTCAGGCTGCCGAAGTTCGTCACGTCGTTCGGGTCGTCACCCAGCGTGATGTCGTTCGCGCCCGCGTTGAGGGTCGCTTGGAGGGTGACGTTGATCGTCGTCGTCGCCACGTCCGTGATCGCGCCGGCGGAGTTCAGCACCAGGTTGCCCGTCGCCGTGTTCACGCCCGTGAAGAGCGTCGAGCTGTCTTCCGAGATCGTCACGTTCGCGCCCGTGACGTTCAGGCTGCCGAAGTTCGTCACGTCGGCCCCGTTGTCGCCCAGCGTGATGTCGTTCGCGCCCGCGTTCAGCGTCGCCAGGCCCCCGATGTTCAGCGTCGTGGCGGCGTTGTCCGTGATCGAACCGTTCGCGATGAGCGTCCCGTTCCCGACCGCCGTGTTCACGCCGGTCAGGATCATCGCCGAGTCTTCCGTGATCGCCACCGTGCCGCCGGTGAAGTTCAGACTGCCGAAGTTCGTCGTGTCGCCGGCCTGGTCGCCGAGGGTGATGTCGAAGCCGCCCGCGTTGAACGTCGCCTGGCCGGTGACCGCGATCGTCGTGACCGCGTCGTCCGTGATCGCGCCGTTCGCCGTGAGCACCAGGGCGCCCGTCGCCGTGTTCACGCCGGTCAGGTTGCTCCCCGAGTCCTCGGTGATCGTCACGTTCACGCCCGTGAACGTCAGGCTGCCGAAGTTCGTCACGTCCGCGGCGTCGTCGCCCAGGGTGATGTCGTTCGCGCCCGCGTTGAAGCTCGCCCGGCCGCCGACCGCGAAGGTCGTCGCCGCGGCGTCCGTGATCGTGCCGTTCGAGGTCAGGGTCAGGTTGCCCGTCGCCGTGTTCACGCCCGTGAAGATCGTCCCGGAGTCCTCGGTGACCGTCACGGTCGCGCCGGTCACGTTCAGGCTGCCGAAGTTCGTCACGTCCCCCGCGTCGTCGCCAAGGGTGATGTCGAAGCCGGCGGCGTTGAAGGTCGCCTGGCCCGTCACCGCGAAGGTCGTCGCCGCGGCGTCCGTGATCGTGCCGGAAGCGTTCAGCACGAGGTTGCCGGTCGCCGTGTTCACGCCCGTGAAGATCGTCGCCGAGTCCTCGGTGATCGTCACGTTGACGCCGGTCACATTGAGGGAGCCGAAGTTCGTGACGTCCCCGGCGCTGTCGCCGAGGGTGATGTCGTTCGCGCCGGCGTTGAACGTCGCCTGGCCGGCCACGTTGATCGTCGTCGCGGCGTTGTCCGTGATCGAGCCGTTCGCGGTCAGGACTAGGTTGCCCGACACCGCGCTCGCGCCCGTCAGGATCGTCCCCGAGTCCTCCGTGACCGTCACGTTCGCGCCGGTCACCGTCAGGCTGCCGAAGTTCGTCACGTCGCCGCCATTGTCGCCCAGCGTGATGTCGTTCGCGCCGGCGTTGAACGTCGCCTGACCCGTGACGGCGAAGGTCGTGTTGGCCGCGTCCGTGATCGAGCCGTTCGAGGTCATGCTCAGGTTGCCCGTCGCCGTGTTCACGCCCGTGAAGATCGTCGCCGAGTCCTCGGAGATCGTCACGTTCACGCCGGTCACCGTCAGGCTCCCGAAGTTCGTCACGTCGTTCGGGTCGTCCCCGAGCGTGATGTCGTTGGCGCCCGCATTCAGCGTCGCCTGCCCAGTCACGTTGATCGTCGTCCCCGGCACGTCGGTCATGGCGCCGCCGGAGGTGAGCACCAGGGCCCCTGTCACGGTGTTGACGCCCGTGAGCGACGTCCCGGAATCCTCCGTGATCGTCACGTTGACGCCGGTGACGTTCAGGCTGCCGAAGTTCGTCGTGTCGCCGGCGTCGTCGCCCAGCGTGATGTCGTTCGCGCCCGCGTTGAAGGTCGCCTGCCCGCCGACCGCGAAGGTCGTGGCCGCGTTGTCCGTGATCGTGCCGTTCGCGCTCGCCGTCAGGTTGCCCGTCGCCGTGTTGACGCCCGCGAACACCAGGGCCGAGTCCTCGCTCACCGACACGTTCGCGCCGGTGATCGTAAGGCTGCCGAAGTTGACCGTGTCGCCCGCCTGGTCGCCCAGGACCACGTCGAAGCCCGCCGCGTTGAACGTGGCCTGGCCCGCGACGTTGAGCGTCACGCCCGGATCGTCCGTGATCGTGCCCGCCGCCGTCAGCGAGAGGGCCGCGGCCGTGTTCACGCCCGTGAGGACCATCGCCGAGTCCTCGGTGATCGTCACCGTCCCGCCGGTGAAGTTCAGGCTGCCGAAGTTCGTCAGGTCGGCGCCGTCGTCACCGAGCGTGACGTCGTTCGCGCCCGCGTTGAAGGTCGCGCGCCCGCCGACCGCGAAGGTCGTCGCCGCAACGTCCGTGATCGCGCCGTTCGAGGTCATCGTCAGGTTGCCCGTCGCCGTGTTCACGCCCGTGAAGATCGTCCCCGAGTCCTCGGTGACCGTCACGTTCGCACCGGTGACGTTCAGGCTGCCGAAGTTCGTCGTGTCGGCCCCGTTGTCGCCGAGGGTGATGTCGAAGCCGGCCGCATTGAAGGTCGCCTGGCCCGTGACCGCGAAGGTCGTGGCCGCCGCGTCCGTGATCGCCCCGGCCGAGTTCATGACCAGGTTGCCCGTCGCGGTGTTCACGCCGGCGAAGACCGTGCCCGAGTCCTCGTTCACGGTGACGTTCAGGCCGGCCACCGTCAAGGACCCGAAGTTCGTCACGTCCGCGACGTCGTCGCCCAGCGTGATGTCGAAGAAGACCGCGGCGCCGTCGCCCGCGGTGAAGGTCGCCGCGGCGCCGACCGCGAACGTGGTCCCGGCGGCGTCCGTGATCGCCCCGAAGCCCGTGGCGGTGAGCGTGCCGGTCGCGGTGTTGACGCCGGCGAAGGTGACCGCCGAGTCTTCCGTGAAGGTCACGTTCCGGCCTGCGACTTCCACCGTGCCGAAGTTCGTCGTGTCCCCGGCGTTGTCGCCGAGGGTGATGTCATTCGCGCCCGCGTCAAACGACGCGAGGCCGGCCACCGTGAGGTCGGTCGCGGCGGCGTCCGTGATCGTGCCCCCGGAGTCCAGCGTGAGGTTCGCGGTCACGTTCGACACGCCGGAGAAGACGGTCGCCGAGTCCTCCGTGATCGTCACGTTCGCGGCGGTGACCGTCAGGGTGCCGAAGTTGGTCGAATCCGCGGCGTTGTCGCCGAGGGTGATGTCGTTCCCGACCGCGGACAGCGCGGCGTTGCCGGTCACGTTGAGCGTCGTGCCGTTGGCGTCGGTGATCGAGCCGGCCGAGGTGAGCTGCAGGAAGCCGGTCACCGTGCTCACGCCGGCGAGGACCGTCGCCGAATCTTCGGAGAGGGTAACGTTCGCGCCGGTGAGAGTCAGCGTGCCGAAGTTCGTGGTGTCCCCGGCGTTGTCGCCGAGGGTGATGTCGCTCGCGCCCGCGTTGGCATTCAGGCTCGCGAGGCCGGTCACGTTAATCGTGGTGCCGTTGCCGTCGGTAATGTTGCCGGTGGAAATCAGAGTGAGGGCGCCGGTCACCGTGTTGACGCCGGCGAAGTCGGTCGTTGAGTCCTCCGTGATCGCCACGTTGGCGCCGACGACCGTCAGACTATTGAAGTTCACGGTGTCCCCGGCCTGGTCGCCGAGCGTGATGTCGAAATTCGGGGCGTTGAACGTGGCCGCGCCGCCGATGGCGAGGGTCACGCCCGGATCGTCCGTGATCGTGCCGGCCGCGTTGATCGTAAGCGCCCCGGTCAGCGTGCTCGTGCCCGTGAGGACCGTCGCCGAGTCCTCGCTGATCGTCGCGTTCGTCGCATTGGCCACGCGGAGGCTGCCGAAGTTCGTCACGTCGGTCCCGTTGTCGCCCAGGGTGATGCTGTTCGCGCTGACGTCGAAGGTGGCCGTCCCCGTCACGTTCAGCGTCGTGTTGGCGGAGTCGGTCAGGTCGCCGTTGGCCGTGAGCGTCAGGTTGCCGAGGACCGTGCTCGTCCCGGCGAGGTTCGTGCCCGTATCTTCGCTGATCGTGACGTTCTTGCCGAAGACGGTGAGGTTGGCGAAGTTCGTGACGTCGCCCGCGTCATTGCCGAACGTAATGTCGTCGTTCCCGGCGTTCGCGTTGAAGCTCGCCGTTCCGACGACGTTCAGCGTGGCGTTCGCGCCGTCCGTGATCGCGCCGAGCGAAACGAGCGTGAGGTTGCCGGCGATGGCGCTCGCTCCCTCGAACTGGGTGCCGGAGTCCTCCGTGATCGTCACGTTGTTCGCCGCGGTGACGGTGAGGCTGCCGAAGTTCACGATGTCGCCGGCCTGGTCGCCCAGGACGACGTCGTTCGCGGCCGCGTTGATGGTGAAGTTCCCCGTGACGTTGATATTCGAGCTGTCCGTGACGCTGCCCGCCGACGTGAGGTTGAGGCTCGCGGCCACCACCGTGGACAGGTTTGAACCGGAAGCCTCGTTGATGGTGACGGCGCCGCCCTTGAGGGTCAGGCTGCCGAAGTTGTCGCCGACGCCGTTGCCGACGGTGACGGTGCTGGTGCCGGCGTCGAAAGTGGCGAGGCCGGTCACCGCGTAGGTCGCGGTCGCGGCGTCCGTGATCGTGCCGGTCGTGTCCGCGGACGCGGTCACCCGGAACGTCCCGGCCGTGGTGATCGCGCCGAGCATGGAGACGTTGTTGAGCGTGGAGAACACGATGTCGGCGCCGGTGATGCTGCTCGCAGCGCCGGTGTCGATGCCGCCCGCGGCGGCGAGGTCGTTGTCGTTGTCGCCGAATTCGGAGGCCAGCGTCACCGTCGTGGCGGCCGTAACCGTGCCGTTGATGTGGATGTCGTCGCCGGCCCGGAGGGTGACGAAGGAGTTGTTCGACTGGACCGTGATGCCCGCGTCGACCGTCAGGTCGTCCGCGCGCGTGGCGAAGTCCTGGCTCTCGCCCGCCTCGAGGAGGACCGCGTCGTCCTGGATGACGTCCGCGTTCACGACGATCGGGCTGGAGGCGGTGATGTGCGACGTGCCGCCCGCCGCGCCCGCGCCGCCGATGTTCCGGATGCCGACCACGGCGCCGACCGTGCCGAGGGTCAGGCCGCCGGCGAGGTCGTGGATGAAGACGCCGTTGCCGCCCGCGGCCGCGCCGTTCTGCTGGGCGGCGAGGGTCGTAACGTTGGTCTCGAGGCGGTTCGTCGCCGTGCCGATCGTGGTCGCGGCCACGGGCGCGAAGCCCGCGGATGCCACGTCCGTGGTGACGTCGTTCGAGTCGCTGATCGAGCTGCCGTCGCGAATCGCCGCGGCGCTCGTGATGAACACGTTGTCGCCGAGGGCTTCGACAGTCGCGTCGACCGGCACGCCCGCCTGGCCGTCGCCGAGGACCACGTCGCCGGCCACGAGCGAGGCCAGGACGACGTCGCCTCCGACCCCGCCCGCCGTGACGCCGTTGTTGACGTTCACGACCGTCGGCGTGGCGATCACGAGGTTCCCGCCCGTCGCGCTGATGCCGATGCTGCCGTTCGCGGTGTCCGCGCGCGTCACGGCGAGACCCGCGTTCGGGTCGGTGACGCCGACGCCCGCGGCCAGGTCGCGGATGGCGATGTTCCCGGCGCCGCTGACCGACGCGCGGGTCAACGTCACGAGCGTGGTGTCGAGGTTGATCGCGTTGACGCCGGCGGCCAGGTCCTCGACGCCGTCGTTGTTCGTGTCGACGGCGCCGGTGTTATTCACGGCGAGGACCGTGAGCGTGATCGCGTCGACGTTATTCGTCCCGGCGCCGTTCGTGTCGATGATGCTGCGTCCCTGCAGGAGGACCGTCTCGAACCCGGTGACGAGGGTGACGCCGATGTCCTCGTTGGTGACGAAGGAAACGCTCGAACCCGCCCCGCCCGGCCCTTGAATGGTCCCCTGCATGGCGATGTCGCCGAGCACCGCGGTGGTGACCGTGGCGCCCGTCACGTTCCCGCCCGGGCCCTGGATGAACTGGCCGCAGCCGTCGTTGTCGCCGACCTGGCCGGCGTTGATGAAGACGTCCCCGACGGGCGTGACGGCGGACGTGCCCGCGATGACGCTGCCGTTCACGATCACGGCGTCGCCCGCGTTGAGCGTGATGTCCCCGGCCGTGGACTGGACGGTCGCGCCCAGGCTGACCGTCAGGCTGTCCGGCCCCGGCTCCGGAGGGCAGTTGGCGGCCGCGCCCTCGGTGGCCGTTAGGACGATGTCGCCCGCGGTGGTGATGTTCTGATTGACCGTCAACGGAGAAAGGGCGGTCACGGTCACCACCCCGGTTACCGCGGTGATCCCGTTGACCGCATCGACGGACCCGACCGTCAGCGCGCCCGTGCTTGCAAGGGTGAACTGCCCAGCGCCTGTCGTGACGACGCCGGCCACTTCCGTGAGCGCGTTGCCGGCGTTGGGAAGGTTGACCTGCGTGCCGCTCGTCGCCTGAAGATTGGTTTCATTGATGTTCCCGGCACCGTTCTGGGTGATCGTGCCGCCCGCGCGAAGGGACAGCGTAGCGGTCCCCGCGGGTGCGATCGCCGCCGTGACCGTGAGCGTGCCGTTGCCGACATTTCCCACGCGCAGGATGTTCGCGGTCACCAGGTTCAGTTCGGCCGAGGTGAGGCCGAGCAGCCCAGCGGCGTCCGCTCCCCCCACGTCGATGTTCGTGGCCGCCGTGTTCGGCTGGAGGAGGGCGATCGCGCCGGTCGCGTCCGTCGCCCCCGTGAGCGTCATGTTGTCGGCCGAGTAGTTCGTCCCGCCCTGACCTCGAACCGCGCCCGTCACAGTCAGAAGCTGGTTGATGCCCGCCGTATTCAGGTCCACGATCCCGGCGACGGCGTCGACATCGAACACCGCGGCCGTGTTGTTCACGGTCAGATTGCCGCCGCCGCCACCGCCGTTCGAAACGAGGGTGATTCGGCCGCCGTTGGTCGAAACGCCGTTAACGCCGTCCACGGCGTCAATGACGAGTGCATTCACGTCGGTGAAGGCGAAGCCCTGGCCCGCGTTGGAGACCCGGCCCGCCAGGTTGGTCACGTTGTTGTTCTGGCCGAGGGCCACCGCATTCGCGCTCGAGATGCGCAGGTTCGCCTCCGTGATGGTCTGGCCCGCGTTCTGCGTCACGCCGCCGCCGGTGATGATTGACAGCACGTTCGTGTTCGCCGTGTCGATCGCAGCCGTGACGGTGACGTTTCCGCTGTTTCCGTTGCCGACCTCGATGTTGCCCGTGGTCAGCGTGTCAAGCTCCGCGTCCGTGAGACCCAGGGTCCCAGCCGCATCTGCGCCTCCGAGGTCGATCAGCGTGCCGTTCGTATTCTGGTTCACCGCGACGTCATTTGCGCCCGCGTTCGTCGCGCTCGCGGCGCCGAGGGAGATGTTGTCGCCCGTGTACGTCACGCCGCCGGTCCCCTGGACCGCGGCGCCCGCCGCGATGTCCAGCACTTGGTTCAGCCCCTGCGCGCTCAGCGCGACCGTGTTCGCGCCCGCGTCAACGTCCTGCGCAGCCGCGGTGTTCGCGACCGTCAGTCCGCCCGTCGTGGCAGTGATCGTGATCGCGCCGTTCGACGTGCGTACGCCGTTAGCCGTATCGACCGTCGTGATCGTGAGGCCGTTCGCCTCGACGAACGAGAACGCCTGGCCGGCGCCGAGGGCCGCGCCCGCGAGATTCGTCACGTTATTGTCCTGGTTCAGCGTCACGAAGCCGCCACCGCCCGCGCGCAGGTTCGTCTCCGTAATCGTCGCGCCCGCGTTCTCCAGGATGTTGCCGTTCGTAAGGATGGTCAACGTGTTCGTGCCCGCCGGAGCGATCGAGGCCGTAACGGTCACATTGCCCGTTGCGACACTCCCGACTTGGAGGATGCCGGCCGTGACAGTGTCCAGTTCGCCGCTCGCGAGGCCAAGCGTTCCGGCCGCATCGGCGCCGCCGAGGTCCAGGAGCTGCCCCGCTGTCGTCTGCTGTAGGATGGCCCGGCTCGCGCCGGCGTTCGTCTGGCTTCCGGCGATGGCCATGTTGTCCGCAGTGTAGGTTACGCCGCCGGTCCCCTGGACCACGGCGCCCCCGGCGATTGACAACACCTGATTCGCACCCTGCGCGTTCAGCGCCACCGTGCTCGTGCCCGCGTTCACATCATTCGCCGCCGGCGTCGAGTTCACGATGATGCCGCCCGTGGTGGCGGTCAACGTGATGGCGCTGTTGTTCGTGCTGACCCCGTCCACGCCGTCCACGGCGTCCACGGTGAGCCCGCTCGACTCCGTGAAGGAGAAGGTCTGCGCGGCGCCGCTTACCACCCCCGCCAGGGTCGTGATGGCGTTCGCCTGGTTCAGCGTCACCGCGTTCACGCTCGAGATGCGGAGGTTCGTCTCGGTGATCGTTGCGGCCGCGGCCTGCGTGACGTTCCCGCCGGTGACGATCGCCAGGGTCGCCGCTGCGCCCGGGCTGATCGCGACGCTGACGTTCGCATTGCCGCTCGCGCCGTCGCCGATTTGGAGCACCCCCGCCGTGACCCTGTCCATCTCCGCATCCGTGATGCCCAGGGTCCCCGCCCCATCCGCGCCTCCGAGGTCGAGGAGCGTGCCCGCTGTGGTCGGGACCAGGCTGGTCCTCCCCGCTGCAGAATTCGCCGTGCCCGCGAGGTCGATGTTGTCCGATTGCAAGGTCACGCCGCCCGGACCGAGGACGTTGGCGCCTGCGTTCACGGTCAGCAGTTGATCGGCGGCGCCCGTGACGAAGAGCTGCACGCTCCCGACCGTGGCCACCACGTCATTGGCGGCCGCGGTATCGTTCACGGTGAAGGCTCCGGTGGTGATCTGGATGTCGATGTTTGCGGCGTCCGCGCCCACACCGTTGGAGGCGATTTGCACCACGCCGCCGACCACGTCCCCGGCGACGGAGTTGATGGCCAGCGTGTCCGCATCACGATAGGAAAAATTTCCTGTGGTGGCATTCCCGGCCAGCGTACCCACGTTGTTCGTCGCCTGGTTCAGCGTGATCGCGCCGCCCGCCCGCACGTTCAGCGTGCTCGCGGTGATCGTCCCCGCAGTCTGCGTGACGACGCCTGCGCCGCCGAGGTTCATGGCGCCCGCACCTGCGTCCACGCTGGCGCCCAGCGTGAGCGCGCCGGTCCCGCCATTCAGCAAGCTGATCGCCCCGCCGCCCGAGGTGATGGCCGCGTTCACGTTGAACACGGCCCCCGCCAGCGCGCTCCCTGACGCCGGGTCGCCTGAGGCCATGGCGATTTTCGCGCCCGCCGTCGTGATCGAGGCGTTCACGTTGATATTGTCCCCCGCCTGCACCCGGAACTCCTCGCCCGCGGTCAAGCCCGGGATGTTCACCACTGCGTCGAAGGTCCAGTTGTCCAGCGCCTGGAGCCGGACCAGGGGCCCGGTCAGGGCGTTGATAGCCGCGGCGTCGATCGTGAAGTCGACCGCGCCTCCATCGGCGAAGAGCACTTCCTGGTCGGCGACCTCGGCGTTGTTCGCGCCGCCCGCCGCCACGACGGTCCCGTTGTTCGGGTCGAGCAGGATCTCGCCGCTGCCCCCCGGCCCGTCCACCGCCGCGCTGCCGTTGAACGCGAGGTTTTCATGGCCGGACACTTCTACCTGCCCGCCGTTGCCGCCCAGCGCGCCACCGAGCGCCCGAATCGTGCCATGGAAGATCGTGTCCGCGTCCGACCAGACCACCACGTTGCCGGCGTCACCCGCGCCCGCGCCCGAGACGTCGATCGTCGCATCCCCGGCAATCACGGTGCGCACGGTCGAACTGACAAGGACGTTGCCGCCCCGTCCGCCGTCCGCGCCGCGCGCCGAAAGCGTGCCGAACACGCCCACGCGCTCGCCCGTCAACGTGATGAGCCCCGCGGCCGCGCCGTCCTCAAGCGCGGACACGTCCAGCGTCCCGCCCGCGACGACCGTTCCGTTCGCGCGCGTCACCTTGCCGAAATTGTTTACCGCGCCGATCGCGCCGTTGTTCTCAGCCGCGTCGCTCGCCTCCAGCCGGATCACGCCCCCCTTGTTCACGAGGCTCCGCGCCTCGATCACGCCGCTCTGATTGATCACGCTCGAGAAGACCTCGTTCGAGGCCTTGCCCGACAAGAGCACGTGTCCGCCGTCCGCCTGGATCGTCCCGCTGTTCGAAACCGCCGAGGACATCGGCGTGCCGTCCGGGCCGACCACCTTCGAGAGCACCTCGCCCGACAGCTCATATTGGATGAGGCCGTCACCCGTGAAGTCCAGGACGAACTTGTCGCCGGCGCCGAGGACGACCTTCCCCAGGTTGGCGACGAGCAGGCCTTCATTCGACACGGCCGGCGCGACCAGGAACACGAACCCGCCGCTCGAGACCTTGATCTCCCCCTTATTCACGATCGCGGCCAGGGCCTTGTTCGGGTCCTGGGAGAACTCGTACTTGCCCGCCATGAAGTCGGCGTCTTTGATGGCGAAGGTCGAGGCCACGAGCCCGGCCACGTCCACCTTCGCGCTCTGCCCGAAGACGATGCCGTTCGGGTTCACGAGGAAGACGCGCCCGTTGGCGGCCAGCGAGCCCAGGATGCTGGACGGGTCGTTCCCCGTGACGCGGTTCAGCGCGACGGACCCCGAGCCCGGCTGAACGAACTTGACGAGCTCGTTCACGTCGATAGAGAAGCCCTTCCAGTTGATGATCGCCCGGTCCGTCGTTTGACGGACCTCCAGCGTGCTCGGGTCGAGCTTCTGCACGGTTGCCTGCCCTCCGGACACGGAGGCACCGTCGGGAGGCAGGGCGGGGGCCTGTCCGAGCAGGAGCAGGGCCGCCGTGGGGGTCAGAATCGCGATCCGTCGGAAAACCACGCCGAGGGGCGTCCTCATGTCGTGTGCCCTTTCCTTATCCTGGTACGAACGGAAGACCCGTCCGATGCGGTCGTGAAAGCGAAGAGAGGGGGACGAGAGCCCGAACTAGAACCGGATGGAGCTCGACGCGTAGACCACCGGGTCCTCGTCGTTGGAGTTGTCATCCGGGTCGAGCGGCCAGCCGAGGTCCAGCCGGATGTCCGCGTTGTACGGCAGGCCCATCCGGAACCCGAAGCCCGCGCCCGTCAGGTAGCGCGTCTTGTCCTGCCCAATGAGCGGCGAGCGAACGCTGACGCCGCCGTGGTCGAGGAAGGCCACGACCTGGAGCAGGCTCTTGTCGTCGAGAGGCGCCGCGCGCAGCTCGAGGCTGAACGCGTACCCCTGGTCGCCGGCGACCTCACCCTGCGGATAGCCGCGGACCGTGTCCGCGCCGCCGACCTGGAACTCCTCGGCGCCGACCACCGTGTCCGAGGAGAGCTGCGCCGACCCCCGCAAGAGGGCCGAGAACGTCTCGTCGATCGTCTGGATGCGCGCAACGCTCAGGACCGCCTTCGTGAAGCCGTTGTCCGCGCCGGGCCGGCTCGCAAGCCGGTCGTTCTCCGCCATCCCGCCGAGAGTCTCGCCCAGCCCCTGGTACAGATAGAGCGAGGCGAAGGTCTTGCCGCAGGAGTCGACGTACGAGAAGGTCGCACCGGCCTTCAGCATCCGGATCTTGTCTTCGCTCGACGACTCGCCGAGGAAGAACTGATCGACGTCCTTCCCCTCCAGCCCGACTTCCGCGGTGAGGGACATGAAGCGCGTGCGGATGCAGGGATGAATCACGGCGAGGGAGGCGCCGAACTGTTCGCCGTGCACGTCGAGGTCGCGGAACTCGCCGCCGATGTCGAAGTCCCCCAACCAGACGTCGCTCTTCAGCGTCGTGCCCTGGAGGCCGATCGGGACGCCGTAGGAAAAGTGGCCGTAGGTGAAGGCGTTCGGGTCGTCGCCGATCACGCCGCGGGCGAGGAAGGTCGCCCCGTCGAAGATCAGGTTGGTGTAGTCGATCTGGGCGCCGAAGCGATGGCGGCTGACCAGCTCGCTGCCGAAGTCGTTGTAATCGAGCGTGAGGTGGAGGGGGCGCGAGTCCTCGACGTGGGCGACCATGTCGGTCGTGCCGGCGGTCTTGCCCGCGCGGAGGACGGTGTTGACTTTGAGGTCGGGATACTCGTTCAGCGTGAGCAGGGCGGCCTCGAGGGCCTGCGAATCGAAGGGGCCGCTCTTCATGGCGGCGTCGAGCCGGGAGCGGATGAACTCCGTGGAATAGTGTTTATTGCCCTCGACCTGGATCTCGCCGACCTTGCCTTCGAGGATGGCGACCCGGACGACCCCCGCCTGGATCTCCTGGGGCGGCAGGTACGCCTTGACGTTCGGATAGCCGCGCTTCACGTACTCGGCCGCGATGGCGTCGGGGATCGCGCGCAGCTCTTCGAGCGTGGACTCAAGCCCGACGCGGGGCGCGACGATGGCGTCCAGCTCGACCGTCGGGATGAGCGTGTTGCCCGAGATCTCGATCTTCAGGACCTTGACCTTCGCGGGCGCGGGCGGCTCGGTCTTCCCGCCCGCCGCCTGCTCAGGGGCTTTCGGCGGACTCTCGGGCGGAGGCGGCTGCCGAAGCGGCGCTGCGCCCGGAGCGACGGGAGCGGGCTGCGGGTCCGGGGCGGCGGGCGGCGCGGCGGCGGTCTCCAGGACCAGGCCGAGCGTGAGCAGCCCCGCGGCGCAGCCGATGGCGAATCCGATTTTCGTGTTCCCTCGCGTCACCAGGTCACCCTCCATACTTCCATCCGGCGGAACGCGGCGGGCGCGCCGCCGGGTCGGACAGTTCCGGGCCGGCGCGAAAGCGCCGCGCCGTCCGGCTTCCCTTCCGCCCGCGGGAAGGCGCGGCGGTCTCTCCGAGGACCTCGGGTAAAGACCTTAGCCGTGCCGGGCGGGCGTGGTGAAGGGGGCGAATTATAGACGAAGGGGCGTCCGTGTCAAGAAGAAGAAAATGAAATTGCACGTTCTCGGTCCGAGGCTTGCCGCGTGGAGGCGCGGCTTTGCCCGCGCGCAGGCGACCTCTCTCGCCTCGCAGGCCATGCGGCGCATGACTTCTGAAACGCTGGAGCCATTCGGGACTCGCTTCAGCCGGGCAAGGAGTGTACAATCCCGGGCAGGGTTCGAATCCGGGTTCCCTTCGCTGATGGGCGGCCTGCAGTAGGGGGCACGGCGCTGCCGTGCCCACGAAGCGAGGCTTCGTCCTCGGAGCTGCGGCACGCCGGCGGCGGTTTGAACCATGCCCAATCGTGGGCAGGCGATCCCTTTCCACCTGGGAAGCTGGACGCCTGCCCGGATCGCGGAGCTGGAAGGATGAGAGACGACTCCGGAGCGCACGACGAAAATCGCGCGCGCCTCTTCGAAGAGCACGTCCAGGGTTTCCGGATTGACGAATCCGGGCCGGACCACGTGACGGGTGCATGGGGCGAGCCTTCGGAGCGGAGGGTACAGGGGCCGCTTGTCCAGCTCCTGTACCGGGATGGCCGGCGGACCTCGCTTGCCGAGTGGGAGCTGGTCGGCTTCACGTTTCTCGAGGGGACGCTGCGGATCGTGACGTACTACGAGCCGCGCGAATCCGTGAAGCGACGGTCGCCGGTCTTCCGCGCGCTCGGCGAACCGGCGGACGAGGTGAACGCGCTCGACCTCGGCTGGGGTCTTGCGGAGGGGAACGCGCACACCGAGGCGTTTCCGTTCGCGACGACGGAGGACCGGTTCGCGCTGGAGTCGGAGGACGCCTACGCCCTGATCCTCACCGGCACGGACAAGCAGGGGCACGTGCAGTACCTGGCCCTGACCACGTTCGACGCGTCGGAGGAGGACGAGGCGGGGGAAGGGGAGGGAGAAGAGGACGCCGCGGAGCCGGAGGAAGGTGAGCCGGAGATGGAGCCGGCGGTGAGGGAGGACGCGGCCTGTCCTGCGTGCGGCTGGAACCCGCCGATCGCCCCGCTCTGGCGCTGCGACGGCTGCGGCTGCGAGTTCGACACGTTTGAAACGCGCGCCCGGTGCCCGGCCTGCTCCAAGACATGGGAGACCACGCAGTGCCTGTCCTGCAACGAATCGTCGTCACACGCGGCGTGGTGGTTGGAAGAGAAGTAGGCGTTGTTGCATCTTCTCCGCGCGCCCTCAGCCAGAGCCGCGCACCACACAAGCGGAACGCCGTTCCCCGCATCCGGATTTCGGCCTGGTTCAAATCTCCGTTGCACGCGCCGATCGGTCACCTTCGGTAGGGGCACGGCGCTGCCGTGCCCACGAAGCGAGACATGGAGATCGGCCATGCGAAACGCCGGTGGCAGTTTGAACGATCCCCGAAGTTTCGCCTTCACCGGGAGGCATCGAGCGCCGGATGCACAGTTCCGCCACCTGCCCTTCCAGCGGCGATAGCTTCACGCATGGCGAGACAGGCGGCGGGCTATTCACTCGCGGGCCGGGAGCTTGATTTTTTGGACCGCGTGTTCCGAATACGCTGCGCCGCGCGGCAGATTGTCCCCATCCGAGCGGAAGTCCTTGTTCTTGTCCGACCAGCGACGCGGCCAAACGCGGAGTTTCAGGGTTCCATCGACGTCGCGCACCAGTGCGGCGAAGTTGTACCCGTGGTCGGGCGCAACGCCGGGCTGGGGGACCTCGGCGTGCACCGCGCCGGCGACAACGCGGATGAGCTCCGAACCTGCGCCCGACCGAGACAGCTCCAAGTCGGTGGAATGCACATGGCCGGAGAGGTGAATCTGCGCCCGGGCTTGCACCCAACGATCCGCCTCCGTTTCATCGGCAAGCCAGGCGCCGCGGAGGGGATGGTGCGTCAGGACGATAAGGACTTCCGGCTCTTCGACGGGCGGATCCGTCAACACCTCCGCGATGCACCTCGTCCCCAGTCGTAGCCTGCCGCTGTCCAACTCGTCGGCGGAAAGAAGGGCGGTGTTGAGGCCGATGAGCCGGAGGCGGAGCCCTCCGCGCCCCTCGACGCGGTGGTGCCACCACAGTCGAGTCGCGGGGTCTGTCCTGGCTCCGAGACAGGCGGGCGCGAGTTCGGAGGCAAAGGCGAGGTAGTTGCCCAGCCGGCGGGCGAGCAATTCGCGATCGGGCGCCTGGTCCAGCGCCGAGTCCAAATCGTCGGTCCCCTTGCGCAGGCAGTGCACGAGGCGTCGAGCGTTGCCGTCGTTCTTGTCCACGTCGCGGTCGACGTCATGATTTCCCGGAACGGCGTAGACCTGGGCGGGTTCGAGGTTCACGAGCTGTGCGAGGTCCAGCAGCCAGGTCTTCGCCTTCGCATATTGCCCCGCGACACCCCGGTAGGCGATGTCTCCGGTGACGAGGAGCGCATCCGGCGCGGGCAGGTGCTCCGCCTGCCTTCCTTCAACGTCCCGCCGCAACGCATCCAGCACCAGTTTCTGGTCCTGCGCATGATGGGGGTCTGGGGGCTCGACGTGAATATCCGACAGGTGAATCCACGAAAACAGGATCTCGGGCTCCGGCTTGGTTGGAATTGCTCGCGCGCCTGGCGCCACGGGCAACACCGCGTCGTGCCTCCGAACGGGAGCGCCGGCGCCGGTCGACGGATCGCCGGCCTCGGGCGTGAGCCACCCGGCGGCAGCCAACGCAGGTCGCAGCTCCGCAGGCGGGTTTGCGAGGAAAGCTCTCACTTCCGCCGCGTTTTTTTCTTCGTCGCGGAAATGGCAAATCTCGTGCAGGGCGTATCCGAAACGGATCACCGGATCCGCGCTGTCCCGTGAGTCGAGGAGCTTCTTCCACTCCGGGCCGTCGCACGGGAGCCCCGTGATAAGCGCGGCATAGGCGGCGTGGGCGAGCAGGAGCACGCCCTCCGGCCCGGAGAGTCGACCCCGAACTTGACGGGCCGTGATGGCAAGCTCCTCCCACGCCAGCGCGGCGGCCCAGACCTGCGAAGGATTCCGACGAAGCCAGGCGGGGAGCGCTTCGCCCGGCGCCTTGCCCGGGGCGAATTCCGCGTGCAGAGCCCGGGTCGCGACCATCGCGTGGGCCGAGGCCAAAGTTTCCTCGAATACGCATAGCCAAGGGAGAAGAGCGATGGGCTCCCGCAAGACAACTCTCGGAGCCATCGGATCTCCCGGCGAATCGAGCTGCACCCACCTGTGGCAGCAGTTCCGCTGGGCTTGTAGGAACACACTCAGTCCTATTTTCAAAACAGGGGGCTGTCGCAAGGCATGAGCAAGCCGGACCTCCCAATCATCTTTCGCGAGGTCAACCCCCAAGCGGCCTACGAAGAGCCCATGGGCGTATGGTCGCCTCGCATGCGGCTCCAACTCTGCCGCGAGGACCTGAGAAAAGGCAGGGATCGAGTTTCCAAAGAAGGGCACGACAAATTCGTCTAGATAAGTAGCGGCAAGGGACTCGGGGAGAGCTTGCCAGAGGCGGTTCGCCTCACCGGCGACCAAGTTAACACCTGGATCTGGAGGCGGACCACGCCGGAACACCTGTCCGAAGTACCCCCCTTGGACAACGGAGGCGGCGCACGCATGGACCAGCTTGCGAAACCCGGTCTGCCATGGAGTGGGATCCGTGGTGGGAGTCGGTTCTCTTTCGGATGTGCCGGGAGCTCCACTGCCGACAGCCAGTGACCCGACCAGCCACTCGGCCAGTGCCCGAGCTAGGGACCCCGTGGGCTTGGGCCACATCCCAGCCCAAGACTCCACGAGGACAGACTCTTCGGCGCGAGCTTTTCGTCCAGCCCAGGGAACCCCGATGGAAGGCAAGGCACGGACGACCGCTCCGAGGGGAGTTCGGTACGCCGCGCCTGGGACCGAGACCTCGTAGAGCGAGTTCTTCGCGCCGAGCCGCAGAGGCATGGAAGACCACGCCGCCTCCAGTGGTTGCTTGCTCGAGCACTCGAATTTCACCCTGGAATGCAAGTCCTCCGCGATCTTTTTCCACAGCAGCATCGCTCCTGCTTGATGGGGAGCCATGGAGGGTACGGGGCAAGGTCTCGTGCCCGTAGCCCATGCCAAGCTGTACATGTAGAGCGGCACGTTGTCATGTAGCTCGAACCCGCGGAGCCAATCAACACTTCGGGTGCGTCGAGCCAGGAGGCCGGGCATGCCCTCCCTTTCCATAAGCGGCAGCAAGTCCGGCACCATCGAAGCGAAATCCGAGTCCGACCGAGCCGCGAGGCGAGCAGGCGCATCGGATGGAAAACCGAACAGACGGTCGGCCAGGTACAGACACGCGGCGGCCTCACCGATACTCCCCTCGGAGACCATGCGACCCAGCAGCTCGCGCAGGGGTTGTCTCGCGCGTTCCGGGTCGGCGAAAAGCGCAATCTCCTCCAGCACGGCGAACCACTCTCCGTTGGGACCCGGCTTCTCAAGCCACCGACGGAGCACTTCGGCGAGGACGCGATCCCGGTCCTCGGGTCGAAAGCTCAGGTTGTCCCGGAGGGCTCGCCCAAGGGTAGCCCATCCTGCCGGCGGTCCACCCTGCTCCAGCCTGTCGAGCAGCTTTCGAACGATTCGGTCGAAGGCCGGCTCGCCTCCTCCCCCTTGCGTGCACAGCACGATGTAAAGGCGCAGGAGCAGCACCTCTTCCCATGCCGGGTCTCCAAGGTGACGCAGGAAAAACTCCGGCTCCGCACCGAAGCCCGTGCAGGTGAATACCCAGGCAGCGAGGTATTCCTGAAAGGAGAGGTGAATGAAAGAGAGCAGCTCTCCGCCTCGATCCACCAGGAGTCCCGTCCGGTCGCTGATGTAGTCAAGGAACTGGACGACCTCTTCCCGAGCCGCGGCCAGCGTGAGTTGCGGGCGCTCCCGCACGCAGCGCTCGTTGTGCCTGGCGGCCAGGCAGTCCAAAGCGTCCCGCCGGGTGACAAGGCCGCGGGCATCCTCTCGCTCGGCCGATGCGCCGCGCTCCTGGACGTATGCGGCTAGGTGCGCGAGATACTGCTTCTGGGTCTGAACATGCAGTCCGAGTTTTTCGAAGGGGTGGACCCGGCTATCGCTCCGCTCGTCGGTCCTTGCCTCCTGCCACGTCTTGAGCAGCATTTGCACGCACAGTTCGTAGAGTTCTCCGCGATCTTGTGGGAGCTTTCCAAGTACCTGGTGGATGAACGCCATCAGGGTGAGAAGCAGAGGGTTGCCCGCGAGACGCCGAACGCCAGCCAGCCGAACAGCCTTCTTGAGCGAGTCGGCGAGCTCATTTCGTTTCCTTGCGTCTTGCGGATACTGCTGCCCATACCAACGATTAATGAAATCGTCGACTTCCGACAGTTCGAATCGCGCGAGTCGAAAGTGGTCGAAATCCTTCAATGATAGCCGGATTTCCGAGGTGTAGCCGTAAATCCGGGACGTCACCCAACAGGCGCATCCGGGGTATTCGCGACGGAACTCCTGGATCATGCCTGCCACTCGCCTACGCGCTTCCTCGCCACCGACCTCGTCCAGCCCGTCAAAAAGGACGAACCCCTCGCTCATGATCAGAGCCGACTCGAAGAACGCGCGATGTGCTCGCGTTAGGCTAAGGCCGGTGCGAGCACGGTGTTCGAGATACTCGACGAAGGTCATTTCCGGTCGACTCTCCCGGAGTCGGACGAAGTCGCGCAACGGAATCAGCAGCGGGACTCGCCAGTCTCCTGGAGAAACGCCCGGTAGCTTGGCAGCGCCGGCGCAAAGCAGTGCGACATACGCCAGCAGCGAGGATTTCCCGGCGCCCGGATCGCCCAGCAGAACCGCGGAGCGCCCGGTATTGAAGCGGGAAGCCAAGTCGGTTTTCGGCTCACCACCGCCCTCCGGTTCCAATCGGAGAGGCACGAAGATGTCCGGCAGCAGGATTTCCTTGCGCGCGTCGCGTTCGCGCAACACCTCCGGGGGCAGGCCGAGCAACCTGAGTTGCTGGTGGGCTGCGGCGAATCGCTCGCGGTAGCTCGCAGCGAACTCGCGGAAGTCGTACCCGCCGAAATTCGGGAGCACAGTGCGGGCGTCCTCTGGGAAATACCGGGCGAGCAATGGGGGGCAGAACCGAAGCAGTTCCCGAATCTTGGTGGCACCCCAAAGCTCGACATGAACACCGGACTCCTCCCCCACAAGGGTTGCCTCGTCGCGCGCTTCGGGCGGAGGCTCCTCGGGGGCGACAATTACCCTGGTCGGGCAGGAGGCCATCGCATGTCCGCTCGAGTGAAAGACCCGGGGGATTCTAGGTGGCCAGCTATGACGTGGCCACCCGAAATTGAATCCGACCGGACCAGGTGTTCCCAGGAAGCTATGGTTGTCGGACACCGCGTCAACGAACAACTCCTGCTCCTCGTACAAGTTGGGATCGCGGAAACTCAGGGCGTGGCGTCGCGCCAGCGCCAGCAGCAACCCGACCATCAGGCGCCTGAATTCATCGGCGCCTATCTCCGGGTCGAATTTCCGCACCAGCGTGTCTTCGCTCATGACCCCACGATCACCTGAACCAGAGCAGAGACGATAGCGAAAGCGGGATGATTCGGGGATCGTTGACGACCACCTCGTCGTCGACCGTGACCAGCAGCCCAAACGGAGCGTTGTGCACCGTCTTCTCCAGGAACGCACGCAGACCCCGCGTGTCCTCGCCCGAGTCGACCCGCTTCCGGTATTTGACCTCCACGGGGATGCGTCGCGTGCCCACGGTGACAACAAAATCGACCTCCGGGTCCGGTCCCCGTACCGGCAGGTGGGCGACCTCGACGCCGGGCACCGAGACGAAGAACTGGCCGACGATGCTCTCCGCGATGTGGCCCGCGAGATCGAAGAGATGCGGGTTGGCATCCAACCCCGGCCGGTCGATGGGGACGACTTCTTGGAGCCGGGCAGCCCGTGGCGCATGATCGCACAGGCACAGCTTCGGCGGCGAGGACTGGCGACGCAGACGCAATTCCAGCGCGGGCACGAGACGAACCAGCAATGCCTGGTCCAGGTACGAGAGGTAATTCCGAGCGCGATCCCAGGATATCGCCCTCCCCAGGGCCCGCTGAAGTTCGGGCACGAGGACGTCGCGCCCCGGCGCCTGTCCGGCGTAGCGACAGGCCAGCCGGAAGACTTCCGCAAGAACCCCCTCGTCGGGTCCTCGACCGTTCGCTGCGCCTCGAAGATCATGCTGAATCACGCGGCGCACGACCGTCTCGTTCAGGTAGTCGGAGAGTCGATGCCAGGCCGTCGCCGGCTCCTGCTGCGCGAAGGGGTATCCCCCCCGATCGGAGAAGGCCGTGAAGGCCCGATCGCGAGCCATCGCCTCCCGGCGGCTCCGGGCGGTCCCTTCGAGCCAAAAATCGCGGGTCGCCAACATATCCAGACCGTTGTCCACCCAGAACGGATCCACTCGGTCGCCGAATCTGAGTTCCGCGATTTCGCGCAAGAGCAGCGGGCCCATCTCGAGGGTAGAGATCCGACCCGCCAGGCTGTCTCGCCCGCTTTCGATACGCAGCGCGGAGCTGCCCGTCATGAAGACCCTGACTGCGTGGATGTCCACCAGGCTTTTGACTTGGGGAGCCCAGGTCGCGATGTCTTGCACCTCGTCGAAGAAGAGATACGCGGGCTCCTTTCCGTGCGCGGCCTCGTTGAAGGTCGAGCCCAGCACCTGCTCTTCGAACCAGCGTGAGATCGCGAGAATCGGCTCCTGCAAGCCGCCGAGCGTCGGAAGCTCGTCAAATTGTACGCGAAGAATCCGTCGTCCCTCGCGCCCCTCCGCGAGCAGGTTCGCGATGAGTTGGAGCAGCAGGGTCGTCTTCCCAACCTGGCGGGGTCCCGGTAAAACCGTCACGGGGGCGATTCCCGACCGCAGCATCTCGCGGGCCCGCTTGAACGGCCAGCGTCGGAAGGACGGCAGGGGTTTGCCGGGTTGGGATTTCCACCACGGATTCATGGCATGGAGGGAATCAACCAACTCGCTGGGAATTTTCGTGAGCATCCTTGACTCCGGGTGCTTCCCCTACCGCTCCGTTTCGTCCTGGGCGGCACGCGAAGAAGGCAAGTCTACTATGCTTGGCAAGACGGCACAAGGAGTGACGCTTCGAAGTGCTCGGGATTCCGACGCCGATGCTCGCCGACGTCGCCCGCAGGGGCGATATTCCCGGCCGGGCAGGGAGGCAGCCTCGACGACGACCAACCTCGGCCCGCGTCCAGTCCCAGTGATTGCTCACGCCCCTCCCCCTCGCTTTCCGCTCACCCCCCGCACACGCCCGCTACGGATCCCAGTCGAAATCCTGCCCCGCGGGCGGGTCGAAAAATAGGAAAAATAGGGACGGTTACTCCTCACTTGAAGGATGTGGAGAGAGCGAGGCGAAAACGGCGGGCACAGTCGGCCCCTCCGCCACATCGCCCGCCCCCGAGGCTGGGCGGAAACGGAGGAACTGTATCTATTTTCTCGGGGGTGTGCCGGAATCCTACTTGACGAGGACTGGCGTGGGCCGATAGAGTGTTGACTGCAGCAGGAAACAACTTGGCCCTCCCCAAAGGAATTCGCGAGGAGCAGCTTCGTGGCCCTCAAGCCCCTGTCTCACTTCACCTGGGAAGGCGCCGCGGAAAACCTCGACCGCCTCGCCATCGCGAACCGGCGTGCGCTCCTCGACTGGCTCGATTCACTGACGACGGAGGAGTCGATCCGGGTATTCGAGAACCTTTCCGGCAGCCTGCCCGAGTTCCACGCCGACCGCCTTCCCAAGCCGCCACCGGTCGTTCTCTTTCCAGTCTGGAGGCCCTGAGTGCCTCGGGCCGAGTTCCGCGACCTGTTCCTGCGCTTTTACTCCACCCTGGAGGCGCTTGGCGTCGACTACTTCGCCTACGGAGGCGTCTCGGTAGCCTTCTGGGGGGACCCCCGCGAGACGCAGGACGTTGACGCCGTCGCCGTGCTCGAGCCGGAGGAAACCGGGCCACTCCTCCAGGGTCTCGCCGCCGCAGGCTTCAACATCCCTCCACGCCAAGCGGTTACCTTTCCCATCGACGGCTGGGTGCGCGCACAGTTCCAGGGACGCTTCGCAGATGTGGCCCTGGGTCGTACGCCCTTCGACCGATCCGCGCTAAGCAGGCGATCGCGCTTCACCGTCCACGGTCTGCCGATCTGGACCGTCTCCGCGGAAGACCTCGTACTCTACAAGCTCACGGCCTACCGCTTCAAGGACCTCGCTGACGTAGAGGTGGTGCTGCTGCGGCAGCGTCGCAGTCTCGATTTGGCCTACTTGAAGTTCTGGGCGGACGAAATCGCACGGCGAACGGGCAAGTTCGAGGTCCCCCAGAAGTTGGAGTCCCTCCTCGATACGACCACTCGACCCACGTGAGCGGAACGCCCCCGTGCCTTGCTCAGACCACCGCCCCAACGCGTCGGCCTCCGTACCCCCGCTCCTCGCCTTCGACCCGCCCTCTCCCAAGTCTCCGCGACACTCGCCGCACTCGCCCCCTACGGCTCCCAGTCGAAGTCATGCCCGGCCGCCCGATCGACGAGCGAGCGGATCGGCGAATCGAGCATCGCCTCCACGCGGTGCTGGAAGGCGGAGGACGGGAGCACGCTCTCGTAATGGTGGTGCGAGAAGAGGCTCCAAAGGGCGAGCGGGTCGATGTTGTTCGGGATGTGGTCGCTGTCCTTGTTGAACACAATGAACTTGCCGCGGTAGGCGACGCCGTGGTGCGTGTCGTACTTGAAGAGTCCGCCGCGCCTGTGGACCGGGTCCGGGTCGGGCGCGCAGACCGGGTGGATGCCGATCCCGAACACGTCGATGTAGGGAACGGCGAAGCAGATCGCGTGCTTGAGCTGCGGCATCCAGGCCGTGTGCGCCACCGCCTGGCCGGTGATGTCGCTCCCCTTGCTGAGACCGAGCACCCAGATGTCGCGCGACCCGGCGGCCGCGGCCTTGCGGATCATTTTCTCCGCGCGGCGCACGCCCTTCCGCATGCTCGGGTAGTAAACCACCGGATTGAGGAGGTTCACGCGGTCGAGGAAGCCGAACAGGACGTCGAGCTTGTAGTTGATCTGGACGATGGGGACCACGGCGCAGCCGACGTCGGCATGCGAGCGGCGGCGCATCCATGCGCGCGCGAACGGCATCCACTCCCCGGCCGAATCCTCGTTGATGGTGCCGCCGACGATGATCACCATGCGCCCGCCGCGCCGGAGCCAGTCATAGGTGTGTTGCCGAAGCGCGCCCCCGTGCGGATCGACGACCGTGGCGAGGTCGAGCGCGGCCTCGTTCACCCCGCTCGTGGCGGCATCGTCGAGCCGATCGTACCATCCCTCCCCCGCCGGCGCGATGGGGATGGGTTGGTTTTGGGTCTGCGTCCGCAGCGTGTGGCAGAGCGCCGTCGGCGTGTGAGCAGCCCCCCAGCCCGTGCGCAGTCCGACCGCCGTCGCAGCGATCATCGCCCCCGCCGCCGCCAACCGTGCCGGCCACCGTCTTCCGCGCATACCCGCACCTCCAGTGTTTCCGCCGATCTGGAAGCGCGGATCGTACCACAGAGGGGGCAGTCGATGGGAAAAAATCGCGGACGAAATCGGCACCGGGCGGATCCAAGAAAAAAGGGACAGTGACTCTTTAATTGTCCGCAACCCACGGAGCGCCGTGTCACAACCGCGCAGAAGTTTGTTTTTTCGGCAGTGAATTTCCTCCGGCAGGCAATCGATTGCGAGACCAAATCCGAGGGAACCGAAGGGCGCGCTGAGACCGCTCCCTCACGGTCGCGGTTCGGATCTGCTGCGCCAGTCGATTCGCAAGAGTGTCGGCATTCGGCGTCTTCGGTTTTTTCGGTGGCCCGTCCCTTTAGAGTGCGGCCAGGGACTGCCCTGGGACAATGGCGGACTCGCTCGGCCCCCTCACTTTGTCCCTCCGTGAAACTCGACAGAGAAAGAGTAACTGTCCCTATCTAACGCGCTACCGCCTCGTCAGCGCCTTGTGCAGCCGCTCCCCCAGCACCACGAGGAGCGGCACGCTCACCGGGTCGCTCTTCTCCTTGATCTGCCGCACCACCTCGCCCACCTCCGCGAAGGCCGGCTCCGCCGACAGCGTCGCCTCCG
>JACPWG010000181.1 GCA_016197205.1 Planctomycetota bacterium | reverse complement strand
TCCCCCTCCCCCGTCGGCCGCGGACCTGGCCGCCCGCAACCCCGCCCTCTCCGCACAGGAGCTGTCCGTTCATCACCACGTGGTCCTCGCGGATTGGCTCCTTCGCTGCTATGCGTGGGCCGTCGGCCTCGACACGAAGTGGCGGATGTTCTCCCCCCCGGACCGCGTGAACTGGGAGTACCGCGTCTACGGCCTCGACGCGGAGGGTCGGCAGTCCTTTTTGCCCCTGCCCCCGCAGGGGCCTCGCTCCTTCTGGCAGCGCAATTTCACGGACTTCCGGGAGGCCAAGTTCGAGCTCAACCTCTATCTATCCCACGAATACCAGGAGTTGTTCGCGCAGCACCTCGCTCACGACCTGCGGGCGCGGGGCCGCGCCTTCGGAAGGATCCGGATCGACCTCGCCTGGCGCGCCATCTACGGGTTGGGAGACGTGACCCCGGGCGCCCACCCGGTCGATCCCGTCATGCGCGAAATGACCTGGGGGGAATTCACATGCCCGGACGAGTAGGCCTCCTCCTCCGGCGCTTCGACGACTTCTGGTTTCGGCCGGAATCCACGCTGACCCTCGGGGTCTTTCGGCTCCTGTTCGGGTCCTACCTTTTTTTTCTGTACGCCATCAGCTTTCCGAATTGGGAGCGCTTCTACGGCCCGTGGGGCCTGATCCCGAGGGAACCCCTGGAGAGTCTCCATCGGACTTCGGGGCTGTCGCTGTTTTCCCTCTCGGACTCGCCCGAGTTCCTCTGGGCCCTGTACGGCCTCGCGCTGGCAGCGTCGGCGTCGCTCTCCGCCGGCTTCCTGACCCGGCTCTCGACCCTCTGCCTCTTCGCGATCCACGCCTCGCAATTGCACCGGAACCCTCCGCTGGTGAATGGCCAGGACCAGGTGGCGTCGGTGCTGCTCTTCCTCTCGTGCTTCGCGCCGCTGGGCGCCAGTCTTTCCCTCGATCGCCGGCTGAAGGGGCGCGGGGACGCCGCACCAGGGGCGGCCCTCGGCGCGGACGAGCGAAGGCCGCCCTGGGCCTGGCGCCTGCTTCAGCTTTCGATCGCCTTGATCTACGTGTTCTGCGGACCCGCGAAGTGCCTGGACCACGTTTCCTGGTGCGACGGCACCGCGCTGTACTACGTCTCCCACTCGACCCGCTGGTTCCGCTACCCGGAAGTCGAGCTGTTCCACAGCGTCGCCCTCAGCCGAATCGTGACCTTCGCCTCGCTGGCCCTCGAAGTGCTCTTTCCGTACCTGGTCTGGATTCCACGCCTTCGGACGCCTTCCGCCCTGACCATGATGGCGTTTCACCTCTCCATCCTGCTGGTCCTCTCCCCGGCCGTCGCATTCTTCAATGCGATCATGGTCATCGCCCTGGTCCTCTTCCTGCCGCCGGCTGCCCTCCGCACCGCCGCGGCCTGCTTCCGCTCCCCACCGGCGGCGGCAACGAGCCGACTCGGCAACGACGCTCCTCGTACAGCCGGGGCGGGCGACGAAACGGTCGCACGCCCAATATTTTTTTGAAGGCGGAGCGGAGGGGGAGGCGGGGAGGGCTCGGCCACGGCAAGCCGGCCGGGCGGAAATTCTCTGGCGGTCCGAGCGGCTTTCGGGTACTTAAAATCCATGGACCTCTCCTACGCCTTGGACTACCCCACCGTCGCCGGCGAGTCGCCGCAACGAATCCACCTGCTGGTCCGACTCGAGACCTGGCCCGAGGAGGGCGGCTCCGAGCGGAAACCCCTGAACCTCGCCCTCGCCCTGGATCGCAGCGGCTCGATGGAGGGGGCGAAGCTCAGCGCGACCAAGAAGGCGGCCTTGGCCCTCGTCGACCAGCTCACGCCCCGCGACATCTTCTCGCTCGTGACCTTCGAGACGAGCGTGCGCGTGGTGCTTCCCCCGGCCCCCGTGACGGACCGCGAACGGATCCGGCGGATGATCGAGTCGATCACGGTCGGCTCCTCCACCAACCTCTCCGGCGGCTGGCTGCGCGCGCTCGCCCTCGTCGCGCAGGTGCGGGAACGCGGCCCCTCCGCCGTCGCCGCCCCGCCTGGCGTCATGCCCCTACCGACGCCGGCGCCGGGGGTCCGCCCGTACCCGATGGATACGCCCTTCGCCACTCCCACGCCCGCGCCTCCCTCGCCGCCCGCTCCCCCCGCGAGGCCGGACCCCGCGCCCTCTTCGCAAGCGGCGCCGCCCGCGGCCGAGGCCTCCGCGCTGCCGGCAGGCTCCGCGCCGCCGCCGCCCGCACCCCCGCTTGCACCCGCGGTCACGCCCCCGAGTCGCAGCTACCTGCACCGCGTCCTCGTCCTCACCGACGGCCAGGCCAATCTCGGCGTGACCGACAAGGACGCGCTCATGGAGATCGCCCGCCAACACCGCGAGCAGGACATCTGCACGACCACGCTCGGCTTCGGCAACGACTTCAACGAGGACCACCTCGCCTCCGTCGCGACCGAGGGCGGCGGACACTTCTACTTCATCGACTCCCCCGACAAGGCCGCCGCGACGTTTCTCCGCGAATTCGGCGAGCTCTCCCGTGTCTTCGGCCAGAACTGCGAGCTCTCCTTCGTCCCGGGCGAAGGGATTCCCTCGCCGACGGTCCTCGGGGGCCTGCAGGTTTCCCACGAAGAGGCGGTCCGCAGCGTCGGGCTGGGGGACGTCCGCGAGCGCGACCAGAAGCAGGTCCTGGTCGCCTTCGACCTCCCGGCGGGCCTTCCCGCCGGCATCCGCGAGCTGGTTTCCATCCACGTGCGGTACGACGCCGTCCGCGGCAAGGTCGGGACCCGCCGGCACGTCCTCTCCGTTCGCCTGCGGGTTTCACCGGAGGACGCGAAGGGGCTGCCCCCGGCGCCCGAAGTCGAGCGCGAGCTGGTGATCGAGCAGGTGGGCCAGCTCAAGGCCCTCGCCATGGCGAAGCTCGACCTGGCGAACCCCGCCGGCGCGCGCGCGGACCTGGACGCGGCGGCCCGACTGCTCGAGGATCGGCGCCCCCTGAATCCCGAGGGCTTCGACCGCGAGTTGGAGAACCTCCGCGCGCTCGCGGCCCAGGTCGGCCAGGCCCCCGGTCTGTCCGGTCTCCGGAAATCCCTGGCGGCCCAGGCCCACGACCTCACGAGCCGGCGCGGCACCTACGCCTCCGCCCCCAGCACCGACGTCAAGGTCTTCTCCCTCACCCCGGAAAGCCCGGAAATCCTCGACGACATCGTCGACGAGCTGCGAGAAGGCATGAACCGGTTCGGACATCCCGAGGAGACGATCGCCCACCTCGAGTTCGCCGCCCGGGAACTGGTGGCCAACGGCCTGGAGCACGGCTGCAAGGGACAGACGGCCCCGCGCGTCGACGTCGAGCTGCACGCCGGACGCAACTACGCGAAGGTGGTCGTCCGCGATACCGGGAAAGGGTTCGATTTCGCAGCGGTACTAGCGCGCGAAGAGCAGGAGGCCGGCGCGTTTCCCACCGGCGCGCGGGGACGCGGCCTGATCTCGATCAAGCGCCTGGTGGACTCGCTCGCAGCCAATCCCGCCGGCAACGAGGTCGCCGCCTCCGTCCGCCGTCGGCGCGTGCATTTCACGCGCAAGGCCGAGACCTTCCTCAGCTCCTCCGGCGTCGGGGACATCGAAATCTTCGCCGTCCACGGCTTCCTCGACGGCTCCTCCTACGAGGAGGCGGAGCGCTGGATCGAGGAAGTGTTCGCGGCGGGTCGCTACCGCATCATCGTGGACCTCTCCGATTGCCAGTACATGTCGAGCGCCGGCCTCGGCGTGTTCTTCGGCGCGATCGGCCGTGCGCAGGAACAAGGAGGCGACATCATCCTCGTCGCTCCGTCGCCGCGCGTCAAGGAGGTCTTCGACTTGATGGGGCTGTCCCAGTGCGCGACCTTCGCCGCAGACGTCGAGGCGGCGAGGAAGCACTTCGAAGGGAAGACGTAGCGCGGACGCGAGAGGTGGAGGAGAGGGTGGGTGTGGGGGAGCCGGCGGAGGGGCGGGAGAGGTGGAGGAGGAGAGGCGCGGCCGTTGAGGACGACTCAGCCTCGCCAATACTTCAAATTTCAAATTTCAAAATGCAAATTGCATGATGAGTCGCCTGGTCGCGGAGGCTGTTCAATCGACTCAAGATCCTCTGCGTCTCTGCGCCTCTGTGTAAAAAGAGGGTGCCGCTCCAAGCCCTTTTCCCACCCCCGCCCCCAAGCGAGAATCCTCCCATCGAGCGTTGCGCTCGAAATGCCCAATGCTCAAATCTCAACGGCCGCCCCTCCCCCGCCGAGCTACTTCACCCCCAGGTCCTGCAGCACCTTCTTCACGCGCTCCGCCTCCGCGCCCTTGAGTTCCGCCGCGAGGCTGGGCAGGCCCTTCAGGTAGGTTCTGTACCCGAGGCTGGCGGGCCCGGCCAGCCAGTCGCGCAGCTCCTGGATCTTCGCGTCCCGCGTGGCCACGGACACGAGCGGGCCGACCTGCGCGCCGCCGGCCAGCTCCGCAGGGAGGTTCACCGCGTTTCCGGCCGCGGAGAGCATCCCCCCCATGGCCCGGTAGGCGTAGTCGGCCACGCGCTTCGGGACGTAGCCCGGCGGCGCCTCGCGCGCCGCCCAGTCGCTGACCGGCCGCTTGTCGTCGAGCGCAGCCACCACCAGTCCATAGGTCTCCTGGGTCTCGACCAGGGCAAGACCGTCAAGCACGCGCGCCCGCACGTCCGCGTTGTCCTCCGCGTACCAGAGGACGAGCAGCGCGGCGCCCCGTGCCCCGAGCGCGCCGAGGGCCACCCGTACGCCGCTCAGGCAGCGGGGTTTCTTGTCCTGCACCAGGTACCTGCGCAGGACCTCCACGTCTTCCGCCTTGTCCGCGTCAAACGCCGCGCGGACCGCGGCCACCTGCTTCTCGTCCGCGCGCCGCTCCGGATCCAGCGTGAAAAAAAGGAGGGCGAGCTGGGCCTTCAGCCGCCCTTCCGCGGCCGCGTACTCGGGACAGATGCGATTCAGTACCTCGGGCGGGGGCAAGGCTGCGTCCCCGCTCCCCTCGGCCGGCTCTTGCGCCGCGGCCGATCGGACGCCCGGCACGATCCCAGCCAGGGCGGCCAGGAGGGCGAGGCCGAGGCCGATTCCGTAGCCGGTCGCCTTGGCGCTAGAACTGCCAATAGTCATTGATGTTTTCCTCGCGATTCATGAGCCGCAGCGTCTCCTCGTCCCCCTTCCCTTCGAGGTAGGAGGTCAGGAAGACCGAGCTGGTGCGCGAGCTGGACGCGGAGTCCGTCGTGAAGAAGAGCTTGCCCGCGTTGAAGACGTACCAGTAGTACGGTCCGGCGTAGCAGGAATTGAGGAAGAGCGCATCCCACTTCTTCGCGGGCATATCGGCCGAGCCGGCCTTGATCACGATACGGTTGTTCGGCTGACCTTCGTCCATGCCCATCGAGTAGTGGTAGTCGAGCCACTTCTTCGAGCCGCGCGTCAGGTGCATCCTCATGCCGCTCCCGCCGTTCAGCGGGAAGCGCGCGTGATCGTACGTCCCGTGCTTTCCCTTGATGTTGAAACCGCCGACCTGGACCGGGTCGGCCTTCTCCGTCGTCGTGGAATCATCCGCATACTCCGCGTCGGAGAAAACGAGCCCCGGGTGCTCCTGGTGCTCACGGAGGTAGAGCCAATTGACGGGTACCTGATCGTCGGCGATGTTCATGAACTCGGAGACGGTCTTGAACCCGGTCTCAAACGCGTAGCCCATGCCGAAATTCGAGTGGCCGTCATAGGCGATGACCGCGCCGGGATTGGAGAGGGCGAGCTTGGCCTGCTTTTCCGTGTCCCAGACGTACACGCTCCAGAAGGTCGCCTTGCCGTTCTTGTCCTTGCCGGGGACGATCGTGGGGTTGCTGCGCGAGTCCTTCTTGTGGGAGCTGAGATAGCTTTCGAGGGTCCAGCTTCCCGAATTGCCGTGGCCGAGGAGGAGGAACGCGGAACGGGTGACGTAGATCTTGACCTTGTCTTCGCCGAGGGACTTGCCGGACTGCAGGAGCTTGAGACTCACGATCTCCGGCGCGCCTCCTTCGCTGGCCGCGCGCCCCTCCATGTAGACCATCGACTCCTTGTCCGCGGGCAGGTCGAGCGAGCCGCCGGTCGCGCGGCCGGTGTGGTCGGCGTTCCGGTACATTCCGATCTTGGCGTCCGGGAACTCCAGGCGGAGGACGGCGCCCGCGGGCGGGTTGGCGACCTTTTTGACCTTGAGGGCGAGCATGTCGTCCTCGCCGGCGACGCCGTTTTGGTCGTCCATGTCGGAGACGATGTTGTTCTGGGCGTGGCCGCCCTTGCCGCCGTCGTGGTCGTCATCGTCGAGGTTGACCGAGATCGCTTCGCCGACGGTCTCTTCCTTGTCTTCGGTGAGCTCGGAGCCGTCCGGCCGGATGACGGCCAGGTCGACCTTGTTCGAGCCCGGGGCGCCGATCCGCATGATTTCCTTGCCCTTCCGGCTCGGCTTCGTGCTCGAGGCCCAGCTCCCGGTGAGGACCTGCTTGTTGCGGGAGAGGCCGTAGGTGCCGCGGATGAGCTCGGTGCCGGCGGCCGTTGCCGGATCGTCCAGGTGGCCGATCACGCTGCCGGTCGAGCGGGTGAGTTCCGTCTTGAACGCGGAGGCCACCATGCGGCCGGTGCCGGTCCAGGTCTCTTGATCATTTGCCCCGAAGACGAGCGTCTGGGAAACCTGGTAGGTGCCGTCGGCGGCGCGGGTGATGGTGACCTGGCCGGTGTACGTCCCCTTCTCGCTATGCTTGCCGGAGAGGGTCCAGTCGCCGCCCGGAACGATCGGCGGAGCGGCGAACAACGCGGCTGGAACGAGGAGTGCGAGGAGAGCCAGCACGACCGGAGCGAAACGGAATTCCGCTCGCTGCATGGAAAACCTCCCTGAAGAGAAACACCACGACGGCAACTTCGGCGAATTCCCCCGAATGGGGTCGCGACAAGATACCCGACCGGGGCCCGGAAGTCAATTCGGAAGTCGAGCGAGCAGCCGGCGCTCCCCCGTCCGCAGCATTCCGAACCGCGACCCATTCGACTCTGCCTTCGGGCCTCGCTGAAGGCAGGAGAGCGGCCTCAGCGTGTCCAACCTCTTGCCGGCGTCCACTCCCGCGAGTTCCGCGAAGTCTCCTCGGCGCCCCGCGTAAATCGTCCTCCGTCGTTCCCCTTCGGCGTCTTCGGCGTTTTTGGTGGCTCGTCTTCCGTCGTCCCCCTTCGGCGTCTTCGGCGTCTTCGGTGGCTCGTCCTCCGTCGTTCCCCTTCGGCGTTTTCGGCGTTTTCGGTGGCTCGTCCTCCGTCGTTCTCCTTCGGCGTTTTCAGCGTTTTCGGTGGCTCGTCCTCCGTCGTTCTCCTTCGGCGTTTTCAGCGTTTTCGGTGGCTCGTCCTCCGTCGTTCTCCTTCGGCGTCTTCGGCGTTTTCGGTGGCTCGTCCTCCGTCGTTCCCCTTCGGCGTCTTCGGCGTTTTCGGTGGCTCGTCCTCCCTGGCTCGGTTTCCGCGATCTTTCCACGAGACTTCGGTAGTCTCCCGCTGGCTTCGGCGGCCCACCGCAAACCTGCACTCCACCTCCCCCTCACACTCTCCCCCCAATTTGCCCTTGTCATCCGGCGCGGCTGTGATATAGTCCCGGGACGGGGGGCTGCGCGCCCGCCTTCGCGGACGCCTGTGGCCATCCTGGGAGGCGGGGCAAGCGTTTCCCCTCACGACGAGAGGGCATCAACGGATGGACATGTCCTTCCTGGCGGGAAAGCGAATTCTTGTCGGCGACGACGACATGGAGGTCTCCGCCCTCCTGCTCAACATCCTCGAGATGGCGGGGGCGAAGGCCACGGTGGCCCACAGCGGGGGGGAGGTGTTGCGACTGGCGGCGGAGTCGCCGCCGGACCTCGTCTTCCTCGACGTCATGATGCCGGGCATCGACGGCTGCGGCGTGCTCCTGTCCCTGCGCGGGGAGGCGGCGACTGCGCGCGTGCCCGTGATCATGGTCACCGGACGCGTCGAGCCCTCCCTCACCGAGATCCTGAAGGGACTCGGCGCCTTCGCCGTGCTGAACAAGCCTTTCCGTCTGGACGAATGCGTGGACAGCGCACGGCGCGCGCTCGGCGGGGGGGCGGCATGAAACCGCAGGGAGGCATTCGGTTCCCCGCCTTGGACCTCGGGGAGGTCCTGGTTCGCCAGCGGCGCATCACGCCGGAGCAGCGCGCCGCCGCCGAGGCCGCGGCGCGTGAACACTCGCTTTCTTTCCGCGACGCCATCGTCGGGCAGTCGGTGCTCACCGAGGAGGAGGCTCAATTTTTCCTCGCGCGGGCGATCGGCATCCCCTACCTGAATGTGAACGCCCACGTGGTGGACCGCGGAGTCCTCGCCCGCTACCCGGCGGAGGTCCTATGGCGCTACCGCGCGCTTCCGCTGCGGGAGACCCCCAAGGGCGTCCTGATGGCGATCGCGGACCCGCACGCGGCGCAGGCGCTTGCGGACCTCCAGGCGCTGTCGCCCACCCCGCTCCAGTTCGCGCTCGCACTGCGGATCGAGATCGAAGAGGCCCTGCGGCGAGTGCTCGCGAAGACCTCGCTCGGGCCGCTCTTGGCCCATACGCGCGGCGCGCCCGAAAACGTGACGGACCCATCGGGAGTGGTTTTCACGTACGGGCTGCTGGTGAAGGCCGTGCAACTGGGCGCCGACGAGTTGAGTCTCGAGGCGAACGGCGGCTGGCTCGCCGTGTCGTTTCGGGCGTACGGTTTTCTGCTCGCGCGGGAGGAGCACCCGGTGGCACTCCTCTTCCCCGCCTTTACGCGGCTGCGGCTCCTGACCGGCATGACCGGGACGGGTGCGGGTCATGGCATGCTGCGGACCCGGATCGGCGAGGCGGACCTGGAGTTGCGGGCGCGGATCACGCCTACGGCCGGCGGAAGCACGGCCAGCGTGCGGTTCGCGCGCCTGGGAGACACGCCCGCGAACCTCGAGCACTGGCCGATCGAGCCGAAGGACCTGGCCCGGATCGCCGCGCTCGTCGCGGCCCCGCGCGGCTTTCTGCTGGTAGGGACGCCGGACGCCGACCTCGGACGCGCGCTCGCCCTCTCGCTGGCCGCGCGTGCGGCCTCGTGCGGCGGACGCCGGGCCTTCTCCCTCTTCCTGGGCGAACGGAGCGGCGCGCAGGGCGTACTCCCCTTCGCCGCGGGAGGGGAAGACGCCCTGGAGCGGGCCCGCGCCATTGAGGAGGCGCTGGCCCACCGGCCCGGGGTGCTGGCGATCGCGACCCCGGACGGGCAGGCCGAGCTGGCGCCGCTGCTTCAGGCGGCGGAGGTCGACTGCCTGGTCATCGCGACCGTCCCGGTCGCCTCGTTGCCCAAGGCGCTCCTCTATTTGAAGGCCGATGGAGCGAACCCCGTGCTCCTCGCCGAAGCCTTGCTGGGTGGGATCGCGGTCCGATCGCTCGGGCGCTTGTGCACGGAGTGCCGTGAGAAGGCCGCAGGTGGATACCGTAGGAAGGGCTGCACGCGGTGCGCGAGAACCGGGTACGGGGGGCGGGTCCTCGCGGTCGAAGTGGGCGGCGTCGTGGCCGCTGCGCGGGAGGCAGTCGCTTCCGGCGCCGATGCCTCGGCGGTGGCCGACGCGCTGCGGGGGCAGGGGTGGGTCCCGATCTCCGAGTGCGTCGCGGGTCTTGCCGCGGCCGGCGTGGTCGAAGCGGGGGCCGGGTAGGGTCGGCGACGCGGGCTCACCGAGCCAACTCCAACCGAGCCAACTCCAACTCCAATCGACTCCAAATCCAAATTCCAAGTCAAGCTCGCGCCCGAAACCCAAAAACGAAGGAGTAGCCACCGAAGACGCCGAAGACACCGAAGACACCGAAAGACGAACCGCGAGTTTCGCCAATTTCGCGAATTCTCTACGGAGAATTCGTTGCCAGCAAAACAAGCTTTTGGGCTGTTGTGTCACAGATTTCACAGATTAGAATCGTCGCAATCTGAGTGATCTGTTCCGCTAATCGTTCGAAGTTCGTTTTCTTGCGACAATTCGACTTGGGTCGAACGCCACGAAAACCACAGATTTCACAGATTCAACGAGATTACGCAGATTACGAATCTGTGAAATCGTCGTTAATCTGTGCAATCTGTGGTTCCGTCGTAGTTTGGTTGCGGCCGGCGGCTGCCCTGGGAAATCTGTGGTTCCTCTTCGGTTTCGGGCGCGAGCCTGACTTGGCCTTTGGAGTTCAGGCCCGCCGCGCCTTCAACCCCGGCATTGTCCATTGGCCTCGCCCACCGCAGTGGACGCTCGCGAAAAAATGTCCGAAGGCGAAGCGGAGCCGACAGCCGCTCCCCACCCCTCCGAGCCCGGCGCCGGCGGCCGGCCGGCCGGCCCGAGTCCCAGCGTGCGCGTGGACACCCTCGCCGGCGCAGGCACCGCGAACGAGCCGCTGCCGCCGAGCGCACCGACGATCTTGGGGCTGCCGGAGGCGGAGCCCGGCGGGTCGCCCGGTGTTGGGTCCACGATCACGAGCGACGGCGGCACGGTGACGCGGCTCGCCCCGTCGACCGCGCTGCCGGCCGCGCTCGGCGCGCCGCCGCCGCGCGTCGCCCGCTATCAGGTCCTCGCCGAGCTGGGCCGTGGAGGCATGGGGGTCGTGTACCGCGTGCTCCACCCCGACCTCGGCCGCGAGATGGCCCTGAAGCGCATCCTCGGCCTCGACCCGGAGAGGGTCCAGCGCTTTCAACGCGAGGCCGAGGTCACCACCTCGCTCAACCACCCGGGCATCGTCCGCGTGTACGACGTCGGGTCGGACGGCTCGGACCCGTACCTCCTCATGGACCTCCTGCCCGGTCCCGGTCTCGACCGCTGGCTCCGGCAGTCCCATGCCCCGCGGGAGATCGCGGCCATGGGCGCCCGCGTCGCTCGCGCGCTCGGGTTCGCCCATGCACAGGGCGTGGTCCATCGCGACGTGAAGCCGTCCAACGTCCTCCTCGACGCTCAGGGCAATCCGGTCCTGACGGACTTCGGCCTCGCGCGCCGCTTCGGCGAGGAGGCGGGCCACCTCACCCGCTCCGGCGCCATCCTCGGCACGCCGGCCTACATGGCACCGGAGCAGGCCTCCGGGCACGTGCGCGAACTCGGACCCGCGAGCGACGTCTATGCCCTTGGCGCGGTGCTTTTCGAGGCGTTCGCCGGCACGCCGCCCTTCGAACCCGCGGAGCCGCTCGTCCTCCTGGGTCGCATCGCGAAGGGGCCCGTCCCGTCGATCGCGCGAAAGCGACCGGACCTGCATCGCGACCTCTCCACCATCGTAACGAAGGCCCTCGCGCATGAGCCGGGCGACCGGTATCGCGACGCGAACGCGCTGGCCGACGACCTGGAGCGCTTCCTCGAAGGGCGCCCGATCCTCGCGAGACCCCTGCCCGCCGTCGTGCGCCTCGCTCGCCGAACCCGCGCCCACCCCGTTCCGTCCGCGCTCCTGCTGGCCGCGGCCGCCGGCGTGGCGACGGGCGGAGCGCTGCTTTTTTCGGCGCGGCGCGCCGGGCGCGCGGAGTCCCTTGCGCGACGCGGTCTTGCTTGCGCGCGCGAAGGCCGGCCGATCGACGCCATCGCGGCGCTGCGGGAGGCCGTGGCGCTGAATCCCGCGGATGCCGCGGCGGGTCTCGAGCTCGCCCGACTGGAGGCCGGCGCCGGGGAGCGGACCCGCGCGCTCGAGACGCTGGATCGACTGCTCGATCGCGCGGAAGCGGGGGCGGGCGCGGGCCCGGAGACGCCGGTCGCGGCCCTCGCCCTGCGCGCGCGACTCCGACTCGACGCGGGGGACGCCGAGGCCGCGCTCGCGGACCTCGAGCTTGCGGCGCGCGGGCGACCGGAGGAGCTGGAAATCGAGGAGGTTCGCGGTCGTGCGCTGTCGGCCGCAGGGCGCACGACGGAGGCGCTCGCGTGCGAGGAACGGGTGTCCGCGTTGCGTGCGCGGCTCTCGCGCGCCGCCCTGGCGGGGCTGCCGGAAGACGGCCAGGAGCGCGCGGCGGCGCTTGCGGGCCTCGTCGAGAAATTCCCGCGGGCCTTCGAGCTCTACGAGGAAACCGCCCGCCTCCGGAACAAGGCCGGGGACAGGCGCGGGGCGCAGGAAGCGTTTCGGCTTGCCGCCGGCCGGCTCCCGGACGACCCGCGCCCCTACCAGGCCCTGGCCCGGCTGGCCGAGGACGAAGGCCGGCTTCGGGAGGCCGTCGAGGAGCTCGCCGGGGCGATCCGAGCGGCGAACGACGCCGCGAGCTTCGAGGCACGCGGCCGGCTGTACCTGCGGCTTGGAGAATTCGCCGCCGCCCAGGAGGACCTCACCGAGGCCGTTCGACTCGAGCCGACCCAGGACCGGCAGCTTCTGCTCGCCCGTTCGATCCGTCACCCGGACCGCCAGTCCGCGCTTTTCGGCCTCCGGCTCTACGCCATCCGTTCGCTCTCCCCGTACTGGCTCGAGCTGGGCTGGCCGGAGATGACGGGCGACGAGGAGGCCGCGGGGCGCGCGCTCGCCGAGCTGGCCGCCGCCCGGCCGGACGACCCGGAGGTCCGGCTCGCGTTGGCGGACCACTTCGCCCAGGCGCGGGCCTGGGATGCGGCCTTGCACGAATATCGGGGCGTGGCGACCGGGCCGTGTTCCCCGCGCGCGCACGTGGGCCTTGGGTTTTGCGCCCTCGCGAAAAAGGAGAGGGACAGCGCGCGGCAGGAGTTCGACGAGGCGCTCCGCCTCGACCCGGGTGCGGTGGAGGCCGCAGTGGGCCTCTTCCTCGTGGAGCGGAACACCGACCTCTCCGGGGACGGGCTCGATCGACAGATCGACCCTGAAGGGCGACTCTTCTCCGGGTCGAGCGAAGCGCTGCGACGTTTGGGGCGCGCGCTCCTTGCCGGCGTCGCGGGCCCGGAGGAGGCGCTTCGGCGCCTCACGGAGCCGATGCCGGCCTGCGGCCCGCGGACGCGGCTCCTGCTCGAGGGGCTGGCCCACCCGGACGCCGCGGCGCGTGAGGCGGCGGCGAAGGCACTTGTCGACGCGGGTCCGGAGGCGCTGCCTCTCCTCGCGGGGAAAGCGGATCGCCTTTCCCGGGACGCCGCCGCGCGCCTCCGCGCGCGCCACCTGCGGCCCGACATGGAAGCGCTGCTCAGCGTGCTGTTGCGGCGGTGGCTCGAAGGGGATGCGCGTTCGGCCGCGGCCCTCGTCGGCGACCACCCGCGCCTTGCCCAGGCGCTGGTCGGGCTGATCGAGGATCGGGATCGCCCGCCTTGGTTGCGCGGGCTTGCGGTGGCCTCCGCGGCAGCGGCCGCGCGGCGCTCGGGCGAGGTGCGCAGGGCCGTGCTCGAGGCGCACGAAGCGGACCTGCTGCCGCTCTACGTCCACGCGGCGCTCGCGCTGGGGGGGCTGGAAGGCGAGGACGCGGCCCGATCGTTGGCGCGGGGGCTCGGCCGGCGAAACAACCTCTATCGGATGATCGCCGCGGCCGTGTTCCGCGAGCAGGCGGACCGCCTCCCGGTGCCTGAAGTGATCGGCGCCCTGGCGAAGACGTACGAAGCGGCGGAAGAGCGCTTCGGGTTCTTTCTGCGGGCCGGCAGGTCCGGCGCCGCCCTCCGCGAGAAGATGGGTCGCGCGGAACGGGACCTCCTCGTCCCGCCGCCCGGCTACGAGGAGGTGTATGCCCTGGACGCGTTAGCGCAGGCGCAGGGGGCCGAGCCCTTCCGGCGGCGGCTCGCTGCCCCGGGCCTGTCGGAGACGGAGGCGTGGCTGCTGGCGGGCTACCTGGAGCGGTGGCCCGCGGCGGAGCTGCTGCCGATCGCACGCGCGCTGGCGCAGCGGCCGAACGAGTGGGTCGCCGTCGAGGGCGCGGGGCTCCTGGTGGCCTGCGGCGCCGCGGAGGAGGCCGCCCCGGTATTGGTCAAGCTCGCGGCGGCGCCGGTCGCGTGGCCGGGCAAGCTGGGGCGGACGATCTCGAGCGTGTACGCGCTGACGCCGTCGCTACTGCTGGAGCGGGTCCAGTCGGCGCGGCCCGGCGCGCCGAGGCTGCGCGCGATCGAACTGCTGGGGGAAACGGCGACCCGCGAGTCGGTGACGGTGCTCGCGCGGTCGGCGGCCCCGGAGGCCGAACGGACCGGTCGGCCGGGCGCGCTCGGCGCCCTCTGCCGGCTCGCGCTCCGGCCGGAGACGCGGCCGTGGGTGGAGGAGGCTTTTTTTTCTTCGCTCCTGCGCCTGTACGAAGGGGAGCCGGAGAAGCGGGAGGCGGTGAACCTGGCGCTGCTGGCCGGCCTGGTCGGGCGCCGGGGGGACGCGGGGCTCACGCGGTGGCTGCGTCGCGCGTCCGAGGGAAAGGACGTGTTCGCCGCGCGAAACGCGCTCTGGGCGCTCGGCGTCGCCGGGGACGCGGACGCGGCGCGACGCCACGAGGAACAAACGGAGGCGTGGCTGCGGGACATGGCGGGTCGCGGCGCGGATCCGGGGATGCTCGCGACCTTTTGGGCGCAAGCGGGTCGCGAGCTGGACGCGGCGGAGCGGCTGGTCGTGGAGTCGATGAGGAAGGACGAGGGGACGGGCCGCCCGCGCGCGGGCCCGCGCGTCGCGCTCGCGGAGGTGCGGCTCGCCAAGGGGGATTTCGAGGGGGCGAAGCAGGCGCTTACGGAATTGCTCGCGCTCCGCATCCCGGACGCCGCGCCCTTCGCGCGCTTTCTCCGGTGGTTGGAGGCGGGGCGGCCCGGCGAGCTGCACCCGGGGCTGCGGTGGCGCGCGGCGAACGTGGACCCCCCTTTCGCGCAGACGACCTCGACCTTCGTGGTGCGGTAGGGACGGCGGCTCGCACCGGAGGGGCTCCATCGAGCGGCGAGCGCCTACGGACCGGGAACGGGGGCGAGGCCGAGGAAACCCCGGATGAGCTCACTGACGTGCTCGACCGTGAAGGGTTTGGGCACAAGCAGGTCGCAGGGAATGGAGAGGGCCTTGACGCGTTCGTCGTCGTTCCACGTCGCGGAGAGCAGCATGATCTTCGTGCGCGGGTGGCGTGCCCGCGTGAAACGCGCGACGTGGTCACCGGTCCTTCCCGGCAAGTGCAAATCCGTCATGACCAGGCCGAACTCCTCCTTTTCGAGGAGATCGATGGCCTGCTGCCCATCCCGCACGCAGATCGCCTCCGCACCGAGGCACCCACAGATCTCCGCGAGGACCTCCTGGACGGACGGATCGTCCTCGACGATGAGCACCCTCGACGTTTCCCCCATGGGGTCCCCCTTCGACGATTTCCCGACTTGCACGCCGGTTTCCGGCGGGCCGCCCGCACAATGCCGGAGCAGCAAAACGAAGCGGGAATTATCCCTCCCGGGGGTCGGCCGTGTCAACGGCGGATTCCGGAGGACGGCGAGCCGGAAGCCGGGCGGGGCGCCCGTGGCAGCTTGGTCGAATAAAAAAAAGGAGGGTATAAAGAGTGACCCTTCCCGTCTTACTGTCTGCGACGCGTCGTCACCCGGCAGTCGACGGCCGGCCTTGCGACGGACAGCTCGCCCGAGGCGACGGCCAAGCTCAACGCGCCGGAGTCGGGCCCGCCCGAGGCGATCGAGAGGCTGCCGAGCGGCGCGTGGGGCAGGCGCTCCTGGATGGAACGCACGGAGGACCGGGCCGCTTCCTGCAGGGTGCCCCAGCGTCCGCGCGATCGCGATCGCGCGCACCCGAGGAGGGGCTCGACCGAGCAGCCGGTCCCGATCCACCCGAGCGAGGCCGCGGCGCGGATGCGCACCGACACGTCCGCGTGCCCGAGGAGGGCGATGAGGGCCGGCTCGGCCGAGACGTCCCCCAGCTCGCCGAGCGCGCTGGCGAGTTCCTGCGTCGTCGCGACGTCCGAGGTCTCGAGCCGCGCCACCAGGCGTTCCGGAGACGGCGGCCGGCGCAGGCGGATGAGGGCGCGCACCACCAGGAGGAGCGTTGCGCCCCGCGCGGTTTCCAGCGCGCTGTCCAGCGCGGGGAGGATTTCGACGACGGGGATTTCCTCGAGAAGGCGGTCAAAGGCCTCGGCCGAAAGCAGGGTCTCGATCCCGCGGGCCTCCAGCAGGCCGCGGAGCGAGTCCCCGGTCGGCATGGCAACAAGTCGCCTCGCCACCGCACGCACGTCGGGATCCGGGTCCTGCCACGCGCGGTGGCCGGCGAGGAGCGCCTCGGGCGAGCCGGGGTAGCGCCGCAGGAGCACCTCCAGGTTGCGCGCGCGAACGCCCGCAACCGGGTCGCGCGTTGCGTTTTCCAGCAGCCGCTTCCAGACCGTGCCCGCGCGCGGGGAGAGCCGGGCCGCGACCGCGGCCAGCCGGCGCGCCGTCCACACGATCGACTCCACGTCGCCGCAATCGGGCAGGTCCAAGGTGATCCGCCCGCCGCCGACCCGGGCGCCGCGTCCGTGCACGAGCGAGAGCAAATTCTCCCGGACCCAGGCGTCCAGCCCCACGATCGCCTCATCCGCCCCGGTGGCGCTCAGGCAGGCATCGAAGGTCGGACAGCCGGTGGGCAAGGCGTCCTTGGCGCGCAGCCATGGGAGCCGATCCAGGAGGCCGCGCGGTCGCACCGTCGGCCCCGTGCGGTGGCTCGGGACGCGAGCCGTGATCCGGATGCGCGGGAGGCGTCCGGGCAGGCGGATGCCCGGCGTCCGGTGGATCTCCATGTCGATGCCGTCGAGCGGGCCCAGGACCGCCCGCTCCGAATCCCCCTCATCGTCGTAGCGCAGCACCGCGTTCAGCCCGAGCGCCCCAGCCACCTCTTCCCACGGCGGCCTCAGCCAGCGCGGGCGCGGCCAGCGTCGAAGAAGTTGGGGGACGGCGAGGCTCAGACCAAGCCCCATGACGAGTCCGGAGAGCCAGACTTCCAACATGGCATGCACCTCCGCAAGACGTGTCCGGGCGGCCGGGGCGGGAAGCGTGGCAAGGAGGAAACGCCCACCGGGGACAGAGGCGGCGATGAGTATACCACACCGAAAGCGCGCGTGCGGGGCGGGGCGCCGAAAATTCGCGGGGGCGGGGGACGGGACGTGGCGGCGGAGGATTCCATGCGACGGGTCCGCGCGAGTGCCTGTGCAGGGCGGAAGCCATGCACCTCAACGTCCGAGCTCCCCCCCGGCCGTCTTGTGGCGACGTTTTGTTTCTCCTCTTCGGCGTGCTATACTTGTGCTTCTGCTGCCCCCCTGAGGGTACGCCCCCCCAGCATCGACGACGAGGCACGCGTCTCAAAGCTCTCCGCGCGGAGGGACCATGACCACAAAGCACTCCGAGACCGCCGGCGTGGTCCGTGAGCCGGCGTGGGACATTGCCCGCCTTTTCCCGGACCAGGGAACCTGGAGCGAGGAGGAATACCTGGAGCTCAAGGGGAACCGGTTGGTGGAATTCTCGAACGGCTACGTGGAGGTGCTGGCGATGCCCACGACCTCCCACCAGCGGATCACCTTCTACCTTTGCTCCGCGCTCGCGACCTTCGCAAGGGCAGCGCAGCTCGGCACCGCCCTTCCCGCACCTCTGCGCGTTCGACTCTGGGCGGGAAAGTTCCGGGAGCCCGACGTCCTCTTCATGCAGGCTGAACACGCGGATCGGATCGGCGAGGAGTACTGGCGCGGCGCGGACCTCGTCATGGAGGTCGTCAGTGACGACGACCGTCGCCGGGACCTGGACACGAAGCGTCGCGAATACGCCCAGGCCGGGATCCCGGAGTACTGGATCGTGGATCCACGAGAGGCTCGGATTACGGTGCTTCGGCTCGAGGGGGAAACGTACGCGGTCGTGGGCGAACAGGCCCGCGGCGCGCATGCGCAGTCCGCGCTGCTGCCGGGCTTCGGGGTTGCGGTCGATGCGGTCTTTGACGCCGCCGCGGGCTAGCGGCAAGCCGTCGGACCGGCTTGAGTTGGGGATTGCACGACCACCCGACGACGGACAAAATCGAATCGCAGTGGCGCGTGTTCCAAATTTCGGGGGCCTTCGCGGGCATCCCATCCGACGGCCATGAGGATCGCCGCCCATTGACCGCGGCCGCGGAGTCCCGCGCATTCGTCGAGGAGCCGTTCCGTGGGCACAAACGCGGGAGTCACCATCCTGCTCCAACCCGAGGGCGTTCGGCTTCCGGCCCGCTTGACGAGTCTCGACCGCTTTCGGGCATGGACAAGGTCCGACTCGTTCCCGCCGCGCGGCCGGATCGATTGGCTGGAGGGTGAGGTGGAGGTGGACATGTCTCCGGAAGAGGCGAATACCCACGGCTCCCTCAAGGTGGCCATCTCGCGGGACCTGAGTCAACGCGTCGAGGCGGGGGATGCGGGCGTAACCTACTCCGATCGAATGCGCTACGTCAACGCCGACGCCGGACTCTCCGTCGAGCCGGACGTCCTCGTCGTGTTCTTCGAGACCCTCGAGTCCGGGCGCATGCGCCTCGTGCCCGCGGCGCCGGGGAGCGAACGCATCCTCGAATTGGAAGGACAGGCCGATCTCGTGGTGGAGGTGGTCAGCCGCTCGTCGGAGACCAAGGACCGGGAGAAACTATTCCAACTCTACCATCGAGCCGGGGTCCGCGAATACTGGCTGGTCGACGCGCGCGAAACCGCGCTCGGCTTCACCGTCTACCATCGCCGCGCCGCCCGCTATGTGGCCTCTCCCGTCGATGCCGGGGGCTTCCGTTCGTCGCGCGTCCTCGGGACGAAGGTCCGGCTGGTGCGCCGGCCAAAGCGCGCCGGAGTGGTGCGCTACCGGTTGGAGTGGGCGCGGAGCTGACGGGCGGGTGTGAAGCACACGGAGACGCGGCGCACAAGGTGCCGACGAACTCGGGGCGCAAGGGCCCCTGCGGTTAGCGCCCGCGCAAGAATTACTTTACATTTTCGTGGATCGACCGATGCCGGGGGGCGCGGGCCGCCGGCCCGCGCAGCGCGGCCCCGCGGGCCGCGCCCCCAGGAGCCTCGAGGTCCAACTCTGCGCAGTTATTTGTGCGCGGGCGCTTACGGCGAAGCGAAAACCGTTCGGCGGCTCGCGCGGGCGGGCCTGCGCTCCATCTGCCAAGAAGGATTCAGGCCGGCCGGCCTTTTGGGAGCCCGACCATGGAACCGATCATCGTTGTCCGGGGCCGAATGAGCGATCCCCGCCACATCGAACTGGATCAGCCTCTCCCCGGGATGGCAGGAGAGGTCGGCGTGGTTGTGTGCGAACTCCACGGAGGGAGCGAATTCTGGCGGGAACGCACGGTCGAAGAACTAGCGGCAGAGCAGGGGGCCACCCTCCCTCAATCGGTGGACGCGCTCCTTGGCAGCGGGGCCAACCTCTGGGAGAGTGACGAAGATTTCCACGCGTTCCTGGCCTGCCTTGGACGAAGTCCGGCGCCCGGAGGGGATGCGCCGTGAGCCTGCTGGTCCTCGACACCAACGTGGTCTCTTATCTCATGCGCGGAGGAGCGCCAGAAGCCAATCCTCTGGCGGGGAAGTACCGGGCCCGGGTCCAGGGCCATGTCTTGGCGATCTCCTTCATGACGGTCGCCGAGCTCTTCGAGGGGGCCTATCGCGCCATGTGGGGCGAGGCTCGGATCTCCAAATTGGAACAGGTGCTGCGCGGCTACATCGTACTCCCCTCCTCACCCGGTATCTGCAGGGCATGGGCACGTATCCGTGCGGGGCGCGCCCGTCATCCGATTTCCGTCGACGATGCATGGATTGCCGCAACCGCCGTGGCACATGGCGCGGCCCTCGTCACTCAAAACCCTTCCGATTTTCAGGGCATCAAGGGTCTCGCGGTGGAAACCGAACCGATTTGACGCAGGCGGCTCGGGAACATCGCGCGGAGGTTCGGCGTGACCCCAGCGGCTTGGTCCGACCGGGTGCCGACTGCGGCTTGACCGAAATTCTCCCCCCTCGTCCACACGCTTGCCGCGAAGCGCAGACCGTTCGGCGGCTCACGCGGGCCGGAGGCCCGCGCCCCCAGGAAGCTCGTGTGGAAGAGGCGAACGGAGCGCGAGGGCCACTGGCGCAGCGCTCCAACGGCCAGCGCGAACCATTTGAAGCCCGACCGCGCGTCAGCTTCCGCTCGCGGCTCCCCCCGCTCCCCCCGCTCCCCCCGCCTCGGCCGCGCCCGGCGCCCGCCGCTCCCGCCGGGTCGTCTCCCACCGCTGCTTCATGCCGAGGCCGTCGTACGCGGCGTACTTGTACGCCTCCGAAATCGAAGGGTAGTTGTACACCGCGTCGATGAAGTGGTCGATCGTGCCCCCCACCTGCAGGCACGCCGCGCCGAGGTGGATCAGCTCCGAGGCCGACTCGCCCAGGATATGCGCGCCGAGAAGCCGCTTGTCCTCGGGATGGAAGATCAGCTTCACGAGACCGCTCAGCTCGCCGAGGATCTGCCCGCGATCCACCCCGGCGTAAGGACACCGGCCGACGAGGTACGGCGTCCCCTCCTTTTTGAGATCCTCCTCCGTCTTGCCGACCATCGAGAATTCCGGGATGGTGTAGACGGCGAAGGGCAGCACGGGAGAGACGCGGGTCTTGTAGGCGAAATCAAACGCATGGCACACGGCGACCCGCGCCTGCTCCATCGCGGTCGAGGCCAGGGCCGGAAAGCCGATGACGTCCCCGGCCGCGTACACGTTGGCGACGCTCGTGCGGTAGTGCTCGTCGACGCGGATCACGCCGCGCTCCCCCAGCGCCACGCCGATCTCGGGCAGCCGCAACCCGCCCACGTTGCTCTGCCGCCCCGCCGCGAAAAGGGCCTTGTCCGCGACGATCCGCCGCCCGCTCGACATGTGCAGCACCACGCCGGGATTCGTGCAGACGGCCTTCTCCACGCGGTCGTTGAAGAGCACGGTCATCCCCATCTCTTCGAACCGCGCGCGCAGACGGTCGACCACCTCGTGGTCCATCCACGGCAGCATGCGGTCCCGCCCGTCCACCAGCGTCACCTTGACGTCGAGCGCCTGGAAGATCGACGCGTACTCGCAGCCGATCACGCCCGCGCCCAGGACGGCCATCGACTTCGGAATGTAGTCCATGGAGAGCAGTTCGTCGGAGTCGTAGATGTCCTCCGGCGAAAAGTCGAGCCCGGGCGGGTGGAACGGGGATGACCCCGTGGCGATGAGGAAGAACTCGCCTTCGAGGTCGCGGGTCGAACCGTCGTCCGCGATCACGCGCACGACGTGCGGCTCGAGGAAGGAGGCCGAGCCCCAGACGAGCTGGATGTTGTGGCGGTGGACGTTGTGCGCGACCTTCTGGCGCAGCGCGGCGACGACCTGCTTCTCGCGATGGAGGAAGCTCGCGACCGTGAGGTCCTTCTTCAGCGAGTAGTCGATGCCGTAGAGGCCGCGCTGTTTCATGCCCGAAAAATAAAGCGCGGTCTCGCGGAGCGTCTTCGAAGGCACGGTGCCGGTGTTCACGCCGGTCCCGCCGACGTAGGAGGAGCGCTCGACGACGGCCACCTTCTTGCCGAAGTAGGCCGCCTGCGCCGCCCCCTTCTCTCCCGCGGGACCGGAGCCGATCACGATGAGGTCGTAGGGTCGGGCCATGGCCGCCACTCCCGGGAGGTGCGGGACGCGGGGTGAGTCGCTGCCCTCCCCCCAACCCTCTCCCGGGCTACGGGAGCGGGGGACGGGGCAAGCCTGGGGAGCGCGGGGCAAGCCGGGGAGGCTCAGTACCGCTCCACGGAAGTCGGTGACCCATAGGCGAAGGCAAGTTTGGCTGCCCGCTAGGCGCGCGAGCGAGGCGTAGTAACGGAGAACTACGGCGAGCGAGCGCAACGACGCGGACGGCCAAAATCGCCGAGAAAATTGGTCACCCAATTGCGTGGGGCGGTACTCAGGGATCAGGCGGTGGCGGTTTCCGGGGACGGCGTCGCGTTCCGCAGGGCGAGCCCGTAGACGGCGCCGGCCAGGAGGACCAGCGTCTCGAAGCCGTAGAACACGAGGAGGCCGAAGAACGCGCCGGACGTGAAACCGTACGAGTGCAGGCCGATCCCGAGCAGGTTCACACCCCACCACGAGAAGGCCACCACCATCCCGCCGAAGACCGACGCCATCGCGATCCCGAAGTCGCGGAGGTAGCCGCCCAGCCGCGAGTGAAGCACGATGAGCTGCCAGAGTACGATCATCAGCGCGCCGTTCTCCTTCGGGTCCCAGCCCCAGAACCGGCCCCAGCTCTCGTTCGCCCAGATCCCGCCGAGCACCGTCCCGACCACCGAAAAAAGCAGCCCGAAGCACAAAAGACCGTAGGTCATCCGGCTCACGGTGCGGTAGAAGTCCGTGTCGCCGCGCCGCAGGCCGAAGAGCTTGCCCAGCAGGTACACGTGCGCGACGGCGGAGGCGAAGAGCCCGGCCGCGTACCCGGTCGTCACGCAGGTCACGTGGGTCGCGAGCCAGAAGTTCGTGTCCAGGACCGCGACCAGGCTCGGCATCGTGTCCACGGCCTCGTGCGCCTCGTACTTGTCGGCCAGGAACATGCCCAGCGCGCCCACGAAGGACGCAAGGGCGATGGCGATCCCCTGCCGGTTGATGAACTCCGCGACCAGCGCCGCGAGCACGGACACCGCCGAGATGAAGAGGATCGTCTCGTACAACGTGGAGACCGGCGGACGCGACCGGATGACGCACCGCAGCACGATCCCGAGCACGAGGAGCCCCCACCCCGACGCGACCGCGCCCGGCACGACCCGACGCAGAGCCCGGCTCCTGGGCCACAGCCAGGAAAGCCCGGCCGCGAGGAAGCCGACCAGGAACAGAAGCTGCGCGTAAAAAAAGAACTGCCCCTTGTAGAAGAACACCTCGACCGGGACCTTCGCGTATTCCCCGCGCGCCTCGGCCAGGAAGACGACGTCCCGGCGGAACTTCTCCGCGACCGCGTGCAAGGCCACGGGATCGTTCCGAAACTCCGCCATCTCCTCCAGCCGCCCGAGCGCGCGCACCTGTCCCTCGACCGACTCCGAGCCGGAGAAGGCCTGTAGCGCCACTTCCCACGGGGTCCACCACTCCGCATTCTTCGCGGCCGCGAGGCCCGGAGGCAGGAGCGCCAGCCCCTGCGCGCCGTAGGCGAGGTCGCTCGCCAACCCGAGCAGCCGGTCCACCGCCTGTTGCCCGGGCGTCCGCTCCGCGGCCTCGCCGCCGTGGTTGTGCCCCTCTCCCATCAGCTTTTGGAGCCCGCCCGACCGCGCCAAAAGCGCCGCGAGCCGCGGACGCGTCGCGCCGGAAAAAAGTTGCGCAAGCGCGGGCGTGCCGTCGATCGGATACTCCTGCCGCGCGAAGTCCAGGAACGAGACCATCTGCTCGAAGTCCCGGAGGCTCTCGGCGAGCCGGACCATCTGCGACTGGACGGGCGTGCGCTCCTTGTCCTCGACCTTCGAGAACTCCATCCCCTTCTGTAGGATCGCGTCGCGCGCCGACTCCAGGTCCGCGTACGCGTACCGGTCGCGCTTCGTGCGCCCTTCGTGCGCGAGGCCGACCGCGTCGAGCACCTCGTCGTTCTCGACCAGGAAGCAGCGCTCGTGGACCGCCACCTCGGGGAAAAAAAGGCAGTCCAGCAGCCATTCCATCGCGGTCAGGCGCTCGCCCGCGGCATCGGCGCAGCTCCGCCGCCCGTTGAACCGCAGCAACCGGAAGCTCGCGAGCGTGGAGAGCGGCTTCACCCGACCGCCGTCCTGCACCGGGAGCGAGCCCAGGAGCTCGACCGTGTCGGCGGACCAGGGCCGCCGGTGCGCCTCCGTGCCCGCCGCGGGCGCGACCGCGTGTGCGGGCGCGAGCGCAGGCGCGGGAGCTGGGGCGGGCGCCGCGTCGTCCGCGTAGAGGACCGTCGCGCCGCCGCCCACCAGCGCCAGCGCAAGAAGCAGGGCCGAATTCCAATTCGAGCGAGTCTTCATGCGCGCCTCCCGGCCTCGGACCGCACGTGTTTCACCAGCTTCGGCAGGAAATGGACAAGGAGCCCCGCCGCGATGATGATGCAGGCATACAGCGGCAACCGGTCGGCCGGGTTCCTCACGACCGCGAACGTGGAAAAGAGCGGCTCCCCGGGCTTCGCGTCCTCCGGGCCCCACGAGGCCTGGAAGAAGGTGTAGCCTTCGTCCCGGAGCGGCTTGTTCATGCTGATGTTCACGCGCTGGTCGACGCCCCGCTGCCGCTTCGTGACGTCGCTCTCGAACGACGACGCGATCCCGGTGCGCGGGTGCAGCTCATGGCGGAAGGCGTCCAGACGGATCACGAAAGGCACGCGCCAGCGCCGGCGCGCGAGCTGCACGTACCAGCGACGACCCGCGGCCTCGACGACGAGCGGGTACTCCTCGGCCCCCCAGAGGATCCCTTCCCGCGTCGCCGGCGTCGCGCCGCCGGCGCCGGCCACGCTCGACTTTTCGGCGATCGTCGCGTACAGCGCCGCCATGTTCGATTCGGCGACCTTTCGCGGCGGCAAGGGGCGCACGACATAGCCTCCGACCGCCGGTCCGTCCCCCGATCCGCGGCGCGCGACCGGCACGACGTCCGCATTCGCGGTCACCGAGCGCACCGAAACGGTCACCGGCAGCGCCGCGTTCTCAAACGTCGCGGCGGCGTGGGGAGCGAGGTTCATGAACCGCTCGCCGGGAATCACCCACTCCTTGACGCCGCCCACTTCGCCGATCGACAGCTCCCATTCGAAATAGCTCTGGTACTCGTCCGACATCTGCCCTTCGTAGAGGGTCAGATGCCCTTTGGTCGAGAAATAGTATTCGATCAGCCCGCTCACGAGCATGACCAGGATGCCGAGGTGCACGATCAGCACCCCGACGGTCGCCCGCGACTTCCGGATCCGGATGAACCCGCCCGCCAGCAGATTGATACCGAGCAGGAAAAGGAGCAGGTAGACGCCCGGCAGCGGGACCGTGACCCCGAGAAAGTCATGGAGGACGAGCAGGGACTCGAAGTAGCGCGTCTGCACTTCGAAGAGGCTGCGTCGTCCCTGTTCCAACGTGCCCAGAAACGTCAAGAGGAGCAGGAAGGACAGGAGGACCACGGCGAAGCCATACGAGGCGAGGAGGTCGAAGCCCTTGTGGAGCAGCCTGCCGCCGAGGGACGTGGGGCTCCCCGCGACGGACGTCGCCGCCGCGGCGCAGGCTTGCGTCGCGGAACAGCCCTGCACCGCGGTGCAGCCCTGCGCCGCGGCGCATGCCTGCGGCGACGGTGCCGACGGAGCGGGCGCGGGGGCGGAGGTCGGGCCCGCGGCGGTCCCAGGCTCGGTGGAAGCCGGCGAGGCGATGCCCCCTTCGGCGCGTCCGGGTGCGTTCATATCAGCGCAATGACCTCACGAATGCCTTGAAGCGCTCCCGTTCGGCGGCGACCGCGTCAGCGGGTCCGGTCATCTTCGCGAAAAGCATCTGGCCGCCCAGGTCGCAGATGAGGCCGAGGAGCGCGTAGTTTTCCTTCGGCCCCCCGCCCATGCCGCGGAAGACTCCACGGACTTCGAGGAGCGGGCTCGGGTGCCCCAGGACGGGGAGCCGCGGGAGCTCCGAAAGCTCCGCCTCTTTCAGCGCCGGCTGCCCCATCTGTTCCCGCCAGCGGTTGAGGTTCGCATCCACGCCGCCCGCGGCCCCGGGCAACAGCGAGAGGTAGCACTCGACCTCCGGCGCGGCGGCGGCAACGAAGGTCACGAGCCGCATCGTGCGGTCCGGACCGCGCTGCCACCCCTCGGGCACGTCCCAGGCGAGGTTGCCCCCCTCGGCCGACCCGGCGCCGGCGTGCGGTGGGGCGCTCCCCGTGCCGCCTCCGCCCCCACCTCCGCCCCCGCCCGCGACCGGGCGGACATCCACGCCCGCGCCGCCGCCGGCATGTGCACCGGCGGGCACGTTCGCGCGCAGCGTGGCGCACAGACGCTCGAGGTTCGGCAGCTCGGCGTCCACGTCCGCGGCCGGGCCGACCATTTTCACGAAGATCGCGACGCCGCGCGCCTCGGCGATCGCGCCGGCCAGCTTGTAGCCTTCGTCCTTGCGATCCCCGCGCATCCCTCCGAAGGTCCCAGCGACTTCCACATAATAGGCGTCTTGCCCGAGGAGCTTGCGCCGAGGCAGCGCCGCCACCGCGGCGGCCTCCAACGGCGGCAGCGACATCTGCTTTCTCCAGCGATTGATGTTCGCCGCGGCCCCGCCCGCTTCTCCCGGCAGCATGGAGACGTAGCAGTCGACCGCGGGTCGCGCGTCGATCGCGAAGTCCCCTTGCCGCATGGCGGAAGCGGGCTTCTGCCGCCAGCCGGGCGGGAGGTCCCAGGCGATACCGGAGCCTTGGGGCGACTCGACCGGGCCCGCGGGCGCGGCGGAGGGATGGCCGCTGGAGGCGAACCGCTCGGCATCCGGGATCTCGCGCGGCGGCACGGGGCGCGGCGTGGACAGTTCTCGGACTTCGGTGATCTCCCGGCGTCCGCCGCCGGCGTCCTTGTCGCAGCCGGCGAGGCCGAGGGGGAGAAGGGCGGCGGCGGCGAAAACAAATGCGGCAGGACGGTTTGCCGTCAGGGAGATGCGAGTCGATGCGAGAACAAGTGCCGGGTCGAGACGTGGGTCAGGCATGGGGACGCGCAATTTCCGACCGAAGAGTGGGAACGGTGTGTGCAAACAACAAGCCGAAATGAAGCTAAAATCTATCTCTCAGTGCGTTGCCAGCGATTATCGCCGGTGGAGGAGGGTGGACTCAGCGCCCGGCCTCTGCGTCTCCGCGTCTCTGTGTAAGAGTCCCGCGTTCGACCCTCACGGCCGGTTCGAATTTCAAATTGCAAAAAGTCAAATTTCAAATTTCAAATTTCGCCCGCGGCTAGTTGGGACGCGGAGCCATGATCCAGCCACTTGCCGCCCTCGGTCGCGTTTAGCCTTTGTTCGGGTCGTTGTGTGCAAATGGGGCGCCGAGAAACCACCTATCTTAGCATGTCCCGTCGAACAGTCCACCGAAAACAGGGGAAGGTTCAAACCGCCGCCGCCGCTGCCGCTGCCGCCGCGCAAGGCCGACTGCCGCTGCGCGCTTCGTGGGCACGACAACGCCGTGCCCCTACGGAAAGCCGCCGATCGGCCGGAGTAGCCGGGAAAGGACCGCCTTCCGAAGGCGGAGGCGATTGAAAACCGCGGGTCCTTCCCAGCCTGCCACCAGGCCTTGTGGTGCAGGACTTCTGACCAGCACCGACAGGCCACCCGAGGTTGAAGCTTGCGAGCCCGCAGGGGGTGCGAGAGGCTCGTCGGCGCTTGGCAGGTAGGGTGAGACGCCGGCACTGCACGCCCGCATCAGATCAGGTCCTCGGCCTCGGACTTCGGGCTGCGGACCATGAGATCGCGGACGGCGTGGGCGGGGTCCTTGTCCTCGTAGAGGACGCGGAAGACCTCCTGGATGATGGGGCTGTCGACGTTGTGCTTGCGCGCCAGCGCGCGCGCGGAGCGGGTGGTCCAGACGCCCTCAGCGACCTTTTCCATGCCGGAGAGGACGGCGGAGAGCTTCTGCCCCTTCCCGATCCGGAAGCCCACTTCGCGGTTGCGGCCGTAGGGGCTCACGCACGTCGTGACGAGATCCCCGAGCCCCGAGATGCCGAAGAAGGTATTTTTTTTTGCGCCGAGGGCGACGCCGAGCCGCGCGATCTCGATCATGCCGCGCGAGAGGAGGGAGGCCTTCGCATTGTCGCCCAGGGCGAGGCCGTCGAGGATCCCGGCCGCGATCGCAATGACGTTCTTCACGGCGGCGCCGAACTCGACGCCGACCATGTCCGGGTTGGTGTAGACCCGGAGGTGCTCGGCCACGAACGTCTGCTGGACCTGGCGGGAGAGGTCCTCGTCCTTCGACGAGGCCACGACGATCGTCGGCAGGCACCGGGCGATCTCTTCGCAATGGCTCGGCCCGGCCAGGACGGCGACGCGGACCTTGCCCAGGACGTCGCGAATGATGTCGCTGGGCCGGAGGAGCGTGTCGTTCTCGATGCCCTTGGAGACGGAGACCACGGCCCCGTCCTTGGGAAAGAACTCGACCAGGTGGATGAGGACGGACCTGCAGAATTGCGTCGGCACCGCCATCACCAGGAGGTCGAGCCCCTCCACGGCGGCCCGGAGCTCGGAGGTGATTTCGATGTCCTCCGGGATGCTGATGCCCGGGAGGTACCGGGTGTTCTCCCGGTAGCGGCGCAGCCACTCCACGTACTCCGCGCTATGCCCCCAGAGCCGGGTCTGATGCCCTTTCCGGTGGAGGTGGATGGCGAGGCACGTCCCCCACCCGCCGGCGCCCAGGACCAGGACCTTCTTCGGCATCACTTCTTCCCTTCACCGATCCGCGGTTCCACGCCCGTCCAGAGCCGGCGCAGGTTCGACCGGTGGCGAACGACGACCAGGAGGCTCGTGAGCACGCAGAGCCAGAAGACCGCGACGCGCGTACCGAAGGCCCCGGGCTCGACCCCCGCGAAGGCGAGCGGGAGGGTCACGGCGGCGGCGATGGAGGCCAGGGAGACGAACCGGAAGAGGCCCGCGCAGCCGAGCCAGACGAGGAGCGCGACGCCCGTCGCACGCGGGGCGAGGGCCGCGAACACGCCGGCCGCCGTGGCGACGCCCTTGCCACCTTGGAAGCGCAGGTACACCGGCGCCAGGTGGCCGAGGATCCCGGCGAGGCCCGCGAGCACGGGCGCCAGGGCATCGGTCGCGCCCAGCAGCGGACCCGCGAGGGCGACCGGCCCGTAGCCTTTGGCGGCGTCGAGCGCGAGGACGAGCACGCCGTAGCGCCAGCCGAGCACGCGCCCTACGTTCGTGGCGCCGATGTTCCCGCTGCCGCACTCCCGAATGTCCACCCCTTTCGCCCAACGCGCCACCAGATACCCGAACGGAAGCGAGCCGATCAGGTACGCGGAGAGGGGGTAAAGGCCGTAGAGGAGGGCTTGACTGGCATCCATGCGATGGCGTGATTATAGGAGGGGGAGGGTCAATTTCAAGGATTTTCAGGGAGGCAGTCGGGAAGGTCTTGAATTTCGGACGCGGACTTGTAGAATACCCGGGTCTTGGTATCGCTCCCCGGAAGTCGGTGGCCGATAGGCGCAGGCGAGTTTGGCCGCCCGCGAGGCGAGCGAGCGCAACGCTTGCGCCCCGAAGCGCCGCAGCGGGAAGGGGGGAAGCGGGCGGCCAAAATCGCCGAGAGCATTGGTCACCCAATTGCGTGGGGCGGTACGTAGGCAAACACCCGGAGGAGACACCGTGGCCGAGCTCGAGGTCGTGGACAAGCAGGGCAAGAAAAGCTACGGTCTCGCGACCGAGAGCGACATCGCCATCATCGGTCGCGACCGGACCTGCCTCGTCCAGATCCAGGACGAGCTCTCCTCCCGCAAGCACTGCCGGATTCTGAAGGCCGGCAATACGTTCGTGGTCGAGGATCTCCAGAGCCGAAACGGCACCTACGTCAACGAGATCCAGATCACCGGCAAGCGGAACCTGAGGGACGGGGACGTAGTGCGGATCGGCCAAGTTCGCATCGTCTTCCGGGAACGGCTCACCGCCGGCGGCGCGATGTCGTGGATGGTCTCCAGCCCGCTCTTCTGGTGGTGCCTCATGATTGGGCTGGCCGTCGGCATCCTCGGGGGCATCGGCTATCTGGTCCACAAGACGCTGAGCGAGCTGACCAAGATCCGCCACGAGGAGAGCGTCGAGGACCACTAGTCCAGGTCCATCGGGTTCTCCGGCCGTTCCCCGTCGTCGATCGCCTTCCGCGCCTTTCTCACCCGCTCGTCGAACGCCGACTCTCCCTTTTTTTTCGACTCCTCCAGCCGGCGCGCGATCTCCCCCTCGTCCGTGGCCGCCAGGCGCCGCTGCCGCTCCCGCACCTTTTCGAGCTGCGTCCCGAGGTCCTTCCCCCCGGTGGAAGCGGCCTGGGTCCAGTGCTGAACCACCTTCCCCGACTCCGCGCTCACCTCCATCGTCCCGCCGCACAGCGGACACTTCACCAGCAGGGTTTTCTTCATCCCCCACCCCCTAACCCCCGGGCCCCGGCTCGACCGGGAGGTACTCGAAGAGCTCGCTCAAGTACTCGATCTCGTCCTGCTTCATCTTCAAGAGCAACATCAGCAGGTCGCGCAGGGAGACGACGCCCAGGAGCCGCCCGCCCTCCAGGATCGGCATGTGCCGGCAGTTCAGCTTCTTCATCCGCTCCATGCACTCGATCACCCCCTCGTCGGCCGGGCTCGTCTCCGGCGCCGAGGTCATCACCTGCTCGACGCGGGTCGCCCGGGGATCCAGCCCGGCCGCGACGACGCGCTTGAGAATGTCGCGCTCCGTGAAAATCCCGATCAGCTTGTCGCGGTCCATCACGGGTACGGCGCCGACATTCTTGCCCGCCATGGAGCGGGCCACGTCAAACACGATGTCCTGGGGGGACGAAAGCAGACAGTTCTGCCCCACGACGAGGCTTCCGATGGTCCGGCGCATGAGAAGTCTCCTCTGATCCGGTCTGGCGCGGAAGGGGTCGGGCAACGAGGCGTTCTCCGGTCACCCTTTATGCCCCGAGAGAGGTTGGGTGTCAAGCGGATTCGGGCGAAGCAGCGCGAGAGCCGGGCTGATCGCGAAGTCTGTCGGTCCCAAGGACCCGACACCAAATCCGCCAGGTGACGGTTACTCGCGACCGGAATCCAAGTCTCGCGAGGGTCTCCAGCATGGTTCGTCCCGGTTCCTGGAATCCAATGGATGGGTATCGAGCCAAGCGAACTAGCGTCTCTTCGAAAGAAATCGACCCCCTGCGAACGCACGCACGACTGCATTGTACTAGCAAAGCATTACGTGGAGATTATTTACAAACTTTCACAACTCTGAATACATGTCCGACTAACAAACACCATGTGCCTCAGCATCCTCGGCATGGCAGTTGCGCTATGCCCGATTATACCAACGGTCGGAGAAGGCAATGCAGAACGCGATGATGAAATGGGGAGCCCTGGGGATCGCGGCCCTCGGCGCGGCAGCCCTGCTCGCCGGCGCCATGGGGCGCGGAATCGGCAACCAACCCAAGGCCGCCAGGTCCACCGACGCGGACACCACCGGCCGCACCACCGCTTCCGCATCCACCACGCCGCCCCTGGACGGAATCGAAGCGCGCCCGGCGACCGCAGGACCGGCGGACACGACGAAGGCCGCCCGGGTCGTCCTCGCGCCTTCTCGTCTGATCCAGGCGCTGGACGCCGCGAAGACCGACCCGCGCCCCGCCAAGGAAATCACAAGCACGGTGGCGGCCGCTCAGTTGCGCGCGCTCGCCGCCCGCCTCCCCGAGTTGGCCGACGTCGCCCGGCTCGGCCGCACGATGGGCGCCGACCCTGAGATGGTGAAGCAGCTCACGCCGCTCCTCGAAGAATGGGCGGCGAGCACGGACGCGAACCTGCGGGCTCGCGCGGAAATCCTCCGCGTCTCCCTCCTCGGCGACAAGGCGACGACCGCGTGGGCCGACGCGCTGGACCGCTCGACCGACCTGGAGGTGCGGCGCGCCCTCCTCGCAGCCGCCCCCCTCACCGGCGAGCCCGACCGCGACCGCGCCTGCGTGGAGCGACTGGTGACCGCCGCGACCTCTGACCTGGACGGCAAGGCGCGGACTGCCGCTCTCCAGGGGATGCCGGCCCGGATTGAGACCGAGGCCCTCTACCGGCTCGGCGCCGCGGTGGCCGCGGAGCGCGAGACCCCGGTGCGCGGCGAGTTGGTCCGCTTGCTCGGCCGGCAGCGCTCCGACGACCCCCAGGTCCTTCAAGTCCTCCGCCGCGTGGGCCAGGACGCCGCCGAGGACCGCGAGGTGCGCCGCGAGGCCCTGGCCGGCGTCATCCGCACCGCCAACGCCCACCCCGAGCTCCTGAAGCCTGCAGAGATCGAGGCGATCGAGAAGACCCTGGGCGGACTCGATCGATAACCCTTTCGCGGATACCCCATCGACGGTTTAGGAGAACACTCCACATGGTGACGGTTGCACGACTCCCCTGGCTTCGCCGAACGCTCGCCGTGCTCGCCGCCGCGATTCCCCTTGCCCTGACCGGCTGCGAGGCGACCGAGGTCGCCCTCCAGTCGACGCTCGACACCTACTGGAACAGCGCCGGCGAGAAGGCGAAGCTCGAGGCTGAGATGGAGGCCCAGCTCAAGACCGGCCTCAACACCGCGCTCGTCGGGAAAAAGGTCCTGAACCTGCTCTTCTACGATGTCTACATCCACTCCGTGAACGAGACGGACCTGGACATCGGCACGAAGTCCCCGAAGATCAAGACCCCGACCTCGAACTTCTGGGGCACGCCCGGGCACCTCTGGTACTCGCTCGACTGGACGCTGACGTGGGCCAAGGGGAACGGCGCGAAGCTCTCCTTCCTGCTCGACCTCCGGCCGGCCTTCCCGGATCACCGCGTGAAGATCTACGACCTCGACGTCCTGGCCAAGGGCACCACCCTCATCGACCTGAACGTAAGCACCGGCAAGACGACCGTGCAGGTTTTTACCGAGACGGCGAACATCGACTGCAAGGCCGAAGCCAAGGGCTGGTTCTGGACGATCGACATCAAGGACAAGGTCAAGAAGGAAATCAAGAAGGCGCTCGACGAGAAGGTGATCGGCAAAGCCTTCACGAAAACCCTGGGCATCTAGGACGAGGTCCCTGGGGCTCGAACAGGCCGGTGTTGATCGAGTTCTCAATTTCCAATGCTCAAGGCTCAATCAGGTCTCAAGCCTCCATTCTCACCTCGGGCCGTTCACTGCGTCGGGACCGAAGGATGAGCCTGGAGGTTTCCGAGCGGTAGGGAGCCGAGGACAAGAGAGCGAGCCATCGACCCGCGAGGGACGGCCCATCCGGCCGCCCCTCGCTTTTTTTGGCATGGTTCAAATCGGCCCCATTCGTGGTTACACGCAGGGACGCTGCATCGAAGGTAGGGGCACGGCGTTGCCGTGCCCACGATGCGTCGACTCGCAGTCGAGCTCGCGAGATCGTCATCGGCAGTTGGATCACCCGGAAAAAGCCGATGCCGTTGCGCAAGTCTGAACACGGCCACTCGCCTCGCGGGCACGGCAACGCCGTGCCCCTACGGCTACGAGCCCTTCGTGCAGTGTGACCCGAAATTGAGCCATGCCCTTTTTTTTCAAGGCGGGGAGGACCGTGGGGCGGGCTCAGGCCAGGGATTCTTCGTCCTCGTCCCCGGGCGCCGGCTCGGCAGCCGCGGGGCTGTCGAGGGGTGTGGGCTCGACTTCGCCGGGACTTGGGGCGGCCTCGAGGGTCACCGCGTCCACGAGCCGTTGGCGGCGCACCTCGGCCATCGCCACCGCCGCGGCGTGCCCGAGCGAAAGGGACGACGCACCCGGCACCGTCGGGATGGAAACGAGCCGGTGACACCGCTCCCGTACCGCGGCGGACAGGCCGCGCTTCTCGCCCCCCACCGCCAGAAGCACGGACCCCCTCAGGTCCAGCATATAAATCGTCCGCCGGGCCGCCGCGATGCAGCCCAGCGACGTCACGCCCGACCGCCTCAGCCGGTCAAGAACCGGACCCGCCTCCCCGACCTTCAGGAGCGTCATCCGCTCATAGGCCCCGGAAGAGGCACGCGAAAGCGCCGACGAGTCCAGGTCCCAGATGTGCTTCTTCAGCAGGACCGCGTGCGCCCCCAGCGCCTCCGCGGAGCGCAACGTGAAGCCGAGATTCTGGGCGTCTTCCGCCCCTTCGAAGAGCACGAGGAAGGCCCGCCCGGACGCGCGCTCGACCGTGCGCGCCAGCTCCGCTTCGTCGTCCCAGGGACGCGGAGTGCAAAGGGCGATCACGCCTCCGTGCGTCACGCCCGCGGCCATCGCGTCCAGCTCGGGCGGCGGCACGCGCTTCACCGGCACCCCGTGCTCCCCCGCGGCCAGGAGCACCGGTGAGACCCGGCTCGGGTGCGCGCGGTCGCTGACCAGCACGACCTGGAACCGCCGCCGGCGCGCCCCCAGCGCGGCCAGGACGGACACTTTGCCCTCAAGCTGTTCCAGGGACATCGTGTTTGGGTCTTTCAAAATGCCGGGCGGAGTCGTGACGGAATAAATCCCAAGTCCCAAATCCCAAATCCCAAGTCAGGCTCGCGCCCGAAACCCAAAGACGATGATTAGCCACCGAAGACGCTGAAGACGCCGAATCTCACGACGGGTCGTTCGGCGTCTTCGGCGTCTTCGGTGGCTCGTCCTTCCGTGGGCGGAGCGCACGGCTTCCGAAATCACGACAGGCTTTCAAGCAACCGAACAGTAGGGACCCAAAACCGCGGCGCGATGGCAGGCGGTTCACGGGTGTTCAATCGACCGAAGCTCCTCCGCGTCTCTGTGTAAAAAGAAAACCATCGTCCCCAGGCGTGGATCCCACTTCCGCACAATCCCCTCTCACCGAGCGAAATTCCACGTCCGCAATCTACAATGAGCCCGGCTTCCCGTCCACACTCCCTTCCTCCCCCTCCTCTCACCTTCCTCCACCCCCAAGCCTTGACACCCCCGCGAGGCCCGGATATCCTGGCGCCATGAGCCACAAAATCACCCCCTCCCTCTCCGTCCACTTCTCCGGCGCCTCTACGCTGCGCCGCGCCGGCCTCGCCACGCTTTTTTCCCTCGCCTGCCTCACGCCGGCAAGGGACTCGCGCGCGCAGGAACCGCCCCTGCCCTCGCCGCGCGGCGAATTCGTCAGCGACTTCGCGAGCGTCGTCTCGCCCGAAGAAGTCGCCTCGATCGAGGACGCGGCCGTCGGTCTCGCCTCCGAAACGGGCGTCCGGCTCGTGGCCGTCACCGTCACAAGCTGCGCGTCCGCGGGCGGCGCGCCGAACGGAGACATCGAAGCGCTGGCCCGTCGGCTGTTCACGCACTGGGGCATCGGGCGCAAACCCCAGGACGACGGCATCCTCCTCCTCCTCGCCCTGGAAGACCGGAAGTTTCGCATTCAGCTCGGGCCAGGCTGCGATCGCCGGCTCGATGCCGAGATTCCGGCGATCGAGGCCTGCGCGGCCGCCGACCTGCGCGAACGCGCCTACGGGCACGCCCTCTGCCAGGCCGTGGCCGCGGTCGCGGAGGCCGTGCGCGGTCGGCCGGCGGCGCACGCCGACCGCGCAACCTCGCCTGCGAAGCCCATCGCCTCGCGCCGACCCGCCACAGGCGAGGCGCAAGCCGCCAAGCCCCTCGGCGCAGGTCCCACCGCTCCCGAGAGCGAAGGCGCAAGCTGCGCGCAAATCGCGGGCGCCCTCGCGCTCCTCGCCGTCGTCGCGTTCTTCGGCGGCCGGCGGTACGAAGACACAACGACCTCCTCCGCCTGGGCCCGCTCCTCGTGGGAGGGCCCTTCCCGGAGGTCCTCACAGGGCGCGTTTCCGCCGTCGCCGAACCCGGAGGGCGGCGGCTTGGGCGGCGGTCGCGGCTCGACGACCTCGTGGTGAGCGTCCGCGGCGCCTTGAAGCGGAGCGCCCCGACTCCCGCGGGTCGAGGGTCACGACAAACTGCTGGAGTCCGCTTCCCACTTCCTGCTCTGGAGGGGTGCTCATGGATGACCGTTGGAGCCTGACCGACGCGGAACGGGAGCTGCTGAATCGCACGATCGCGGACGTGGAGAAGACGACCGCGGGCGAAATCGTGGTGGTGCTCGCCGACCGAAGCGATCCCTATCCGGAAATCGGCGGCAAGGTCGGCCTCATCGCCGCGCTTCTCGCGCAGGTCGCCGTCTTCTCCCTCCCGGCGGCCACCCCCTACCTCGCACTCCTGGTCCCGCTGCTCACGGTCGTGTTCTTCGCCCTCGGGTGGTGGTCGAGCCACGTCCTGCCGGACAGCCTCGAGCGGCTCCTCGTCGGCCGCGACGTCCTCGAACAGGAGGTGCGCGAAAAGGCCCTGGCCACCTTCCACCAGCGCCGCCTCGGCGCCACGCGCGACCGCACGGGCTGCCTCATTTTCGCCAGCCTCTTCGAGCGCGTCGTGGTCGTCTACGGCGACGTGGGCATCTCCGCGAAGGTCCCCGACGACCGCTGGGGCTCGATCTGCGCCAACCTCTCCCGCGGCATCGGGGAAGGGCGGCCCGTCGAAGCGCTCGAAGCAGGCATCCGCGCCTGCGGCGCCGTCCTGGCCGAGCACTTCCCCCCCAAGCCCGACGATGTGAACGAGATCCCCGACGAGGTGGTGCTGCTCGGCTAGGCGCCCGTTGACAAGTTTCGGACACGGTCGTCTACTCCGTCACGGTGGGTCGCAACCCATGCGGCCGTTCGCGCGGGCCGGCCTGCGCTTCGTAGCTCGCGTCGAGCGAGCGAAGGAGGGAGGCCCGCGCCCCCAGGCCTCGTGGCTGGATTTCGTCAACGGGCCACGAGCGGTCCCCGCCGAACGGACACGCCATGTCCCTCACAGGTCGTCATCTCGTCCTCCACCGGCCGGGGCGGCTCGGGAACCTGGTGCCCGAGTCGTTCACGCCGGCGGAGCCGGGTCCGGGCGAGGTCCGGATCCGCTGCGAACGCGCCGCGCCCTTGACGAACGACCGGTGGAAAGGTATCCTTCCGCGATTCCGCAGGGTCCCCCGGTTCCTCCCCGCAGGACGGAGCCGGCCCCCGGCGCTTGTCGAGGCCAGCCTCGGATGCCTTTTCCGCCGGAAATCGAGGCCGTCGTGTACGGCGCCAACCGTGCCGAGACGCAATGCCCCGGCTGCGGGCTCTACGTAGGCCCGGTCGAACGCTGTCCCGCATGCGGCGGGCGGGCGCCCAAGCGCTGGCCGATCCGGGCGCTGAAGTACGGCTCCCCGGTCCTTGCCCTCGCGGGTCTCTTCGCGCTCGTGGCCTTCGCGCGCGCGGCCGGCGACCCCGAGGTCAAGATCGAGCGGCTCGACGCGCGGATGAACTTCGCCCGCGTGCGCATCCGCGGCAAGGTGGCGGGCCCCCCGCGCCTGTACGAATCGCGCTCCGGCTCGGAGGACGCCGCGGGCTCGCTCCAATTCATGATCGACGACGGCACCGGGATCCTGCGGGTCCGCTCGTACGACGCGGTGACGCGCGAGCTCATGCAGGCGGGCAAGGTCCCCGCGATGGGGGACGAAGTCGCGGTGGTCGCGCCCTACCAGCACCGCGCGCAGGGGGACCTGCTCCTGCTCGATTCCGCGCTCGCGCTGACGCTCCAACGGGAGGAGCCGGCCGCGGCCCGGCCGCTGGGCGACGTCGTGCGGACCGCGGACCGGAAACGGGACGAAGGGAAGCGGGTGCGCCTCACGGGCCGGGTCTCGGGCCCCCCGCAGTTCGGCGTGGGCAACGTCCGGTTCCGCCTCGAAGACCCGCTGAAGCGGCGCATCTCGGTCCACTGCCCGGAGGACATGCTGAAGCTGTACGGGGCCGCGACCGACGCCCGACACTGGGGCGGCATCCCCTCCTCAGGTGAATACCTGAGCGTGACCGGGGCGCTGGACTACGACGATTTCACCCGTCAATGGATCCTTCTCCTCGCTTCCCCCGGCGACCTGCGGCCGGCGGACGAGGCCACCTGGAAGGCCGACAACCTCGGGAAGTGACGATGCCAGGTTCCCTCAGGGCCGACGCGGGCGCCTGCCCGAGCTGCGGTCGCACGAACGGCGGCGCGAAGATATGCCCCGCCTGCGGCGCCCGGACGACCGGCCGGCTCGCGCTCGGTCCGCTGCGCTACACGGCCGCGGGCCTGCTCGTCGTCGCCGGCGTCTACTTTCTGCTTGCGATCGGCGGGACCACCCCGCGCGTGGCGATCGCGGAGCTTTCGCTCGAGAAGCACAACGCACGGCGCGTCTCGGTGCGCGGAACCGTGACCCGCGTGCGGCAGACCCCCGACCCTTACGGCAAAGGGGGCTCGCTCGTCGTCACGCTGGAGGACCCGGAAACGCCGGGCACGCCGGCGCAAAACCTGGTCGTGCGCGCCTCGGGCGCGACGGTCCTGCGCCTCGTCTCCGAAAAAAAGATTCCCGCTGCGGGCGACCTCGTGGACGTGGCCGGGGTCGCCCAGCTCACCAAGGACTCGCGCACCCTCAACCTCAACTCGGCCGACGCGCTGACGTGGGTCACGCGCCGCTCCGCTCCCGCCGAGCTCCTGACCGCGACTGTGGAGGCGATCCTCGCCGCGCCGAAGGACTACGAGGGGAAAACCGTCCGCGTGGCCGAGGCCGAGGTGGTCGAGGCCTCGGGTCCGGTGGTGAAAGTGGCGGACCCCGGGAAGGACCGCGGCATCGTGGTCTTCGGCGCCCCGACCGAGGACGTGGGCCGCGGGCAACGCGTGATGGTCACCGGGGTGGTGGAGTTCTACTCCAAGCGCAAGACCTGGGAAATCAAGATCGCCCGCGGCGACGCGGACGGCTGGACGGAGCTGGGCGGGAGCGCCGCACCCGAGGAGTTGGACGCCACGGTGGCGACGCTGCTCGCGCGCCCGAAGGATTTCGAGGGCAAGGTGGTCCGCGTGCGGGAGGCGCACGTGGAGGCGGTGAACGAGCCGTTGACGCTCCGGGTCGCGGACGCGCCCGGCGCGAACCCCATCGTGGTCTTCGGCGTGGAGGCGGGCGGGTTCCGCGTGGGGCAGGTCACGAGCGTGCGCGGGACGCTGGAGTTCTACACGAAGGCCGGCTTCTGGCAGCTCCACGTGCGGAAGGGGGACCGGGAAGGGGCCTCGCCGCCGCGCGACGGAGGGGGCGGCGGCGGCACGGGCGAGGAGCCGGTGACCATCGGCAAGCTGCTCGCGGGGCCGAAGGAGCTGGCGGGGAAGCGGGTCCAGGTGAAGAAGGCGGTGGTGACCCGAGTCAACGAGAAGTGGACGATCGAGGTCGCGGACCCGGACACGAAGGACTCGATCGTGGTCTTCGGGCTGTCCGAGCCCGGTCGGTTCAAGGAGGGGCAGTTCGTGACCGTGCGGGGGGTGGTGGAGTACTACGAGAAGGGCAAGTTCTGGGAAATCAAGCTGGCGAAGGGGGACAAGGAAGGGGTGGTGCCGTACCAGGAGTGAGGGGTACGGGGCAGACCGGCCGAAGGGCAGGGTGGGAGGCGTGTGGGGAGGCGAAGAGGGAGGAGGCCCACACGCACACGCACACGCACGCCCATTTCAAATTTCAAATTTCAAATCTCAAATCTCAAATCTCAAATCTCAAATCTCAGATCTCAAATCTCAGATCTCAGATCTCAGATCAAAGATCTCCTCATTCTCCGGAACCCGGAATACTCTTCGCCGGCCGCGGTAACCCGCAGTGGCCGCCAGCGGGCGGGCGTCCGCACGTGGGGCCGGCGTCGGAGACTTTGGAGAGGCCAACCATGAACTGCGCAGAGCGGCTGCCCCGTGTCGTCCTGGCGGCGACGGCCATCCTGGCGTGTCTGGTCCCGTCCTGCACCGGGAGAAAGGCGCGTGAGAGCGCGCCTCCGCCGGCAGGCGCGGGGGCGAAGTACGGCAATGCGTTGATCCGCCCGCCGATCGTCGACGGCAACCTCGCGGTCTATCCGGTGTCCGATGCTGCCTCGCCACCCGTGGACGTGCTCACGTTCGACGAGGCCGTGGCGAAGGGAGTGGTGAGCGTCACGGAACAGGGCGGCGGGAACGGGCAGGGCCGGCAAGCGGCGGTCGCGACGCCCGCGGTCGCCGGGGGATCGAACCGCGCAGGCCCCGCGGGGCCCGCCCAGCAGGAGCGGGCGCAGGTCCAGCTCTGCGGCAACCTGGAGGGCGGGGGCGGGGCTACGGTAAATACCCTATGCATCGAGAACCGCTCGGACAAGCCCGTGTTCCTGATGGCGGGGGAGATCGTGAAGGGCGGCCAGCAGGACCGGACGATCGGCCAGGACATGCTCCTCCCGCCGCGGAGCGGACCCGTGAACCTCGCGGTGTTCTGCGTGGAGCACGGGCGCTGGCAGGGGCAGGCGACCTTCGACTCCGCGCGCCTCTGCGCGGACAACAGCGTGCGGCAGCAGGTCCTCGTCGCCAAGGCGCAGACGGGGGTCTGGAAGGCGGTGGCGGGGAAGAACGCCAACGCCGGCGCGACGCCGGAAACCGGAACGTATCTCGCGGGCGCAACGGGCAAGGACGTGGACGAGCGCATCCGTGGGCGCCTTGCGCGTCTCCTTGACCGCATGGCGGCGGAAGAGCACCTGACCGGGTTCGTGGTCGCCATGGACGGCCAGGTGGTCGGCGCGGACATCTTCGCGAATCCGACGATCTGCGAAAAATTGCGGGAGAAACTCCTGCGCGCGTACGTGTTCGACGCCGAGACGACCGAGAAGGCCAAGCAGGACGCGGTCGCGCCGACGGAGGGAACGGTCGCGGCCTTCCTGGCGGACGTCGCGGCGGGGAAGGCGACGATCGAACGCGCACCGGGCAGCGGCGCGGGCTACGGCAGAAACCGGCGCAACGAAAACGACCAGGCGGCGATGTTCACGCTCGAGACGGAGGAGAACGGGCCGAGGCTGCACGAGTGCCTGCAACGCAGGTAGAGCAGCTTCCGCGGTTCGTGGCCCCGCTCGGAATCGCACGGGGGTTCCGAGAGCATCCATCCGTCGTCGCTCGGGTGCGGGGCGGACTCGTCCACCGAAGCGCCGCGCGCGAAGGCGGAAGCCCTGCACCAGCATCGCCGAGTGCCGCTCGAACGTCGCGCGCCCAGCGCACCGCTTCGCGCAGGAGCAACGGCAGCGGCACGAGGCTCTCCACCCGTAGCGTATGGCCTCGCCGCCTTGTGGTGCAGGGCTTCCGCCCTGCACCGGCCGGGCTCGCGGGATCCGAAGTCTCGCCCCTCAGCCTCCGTCGGCCGCCCTCGCCGACGCCGGTTTGGCTTGACTTCCAGGCCCTTGTGGCGTATAGGAATGCGGAGGAAACGCTCCCATGACCGCTCGCTTGCGCCCGCGCGACCACGACGTGCGGGGGCGGGGTGCCTGCCCCTGAGGAGGAACCCTCACGGATGGACGCTTCCCAGCTCTTCGCCTCCGCCGGGGCCGCGCTTCTCGGCGTCCTCACCGCCGCCCTCGTCTCCCTCATCCCCGGCCTTCACATCTACAACGTCATCGCCTTCACGATGCTCCTCGTCCTCGGCGCCGCAGACACTTTCAAGACGGTCGATCCCCTCGTCCTCACCTGCTTCATGCTCGGCAACGTCGTCGCCTTCTCGGTCCTCTTCTCCGTCTCCTCCCAGTATTTCCAGCCCTGCGACGACACCCTCCGCTCCCTCATGATGCCCCACGAGCGCTTCCTGATGGAGGGGCGCGCGCACGAGGCCGTCCTCCTCGGCGGCATCGGCAGCCTCATCGGCCTTTACGCCTGCGCCCTCGGCCTCCCCGCCCTCCGCGAAAGCGTGCTCACCTTCCGCACGCTCGTCATGCCCCACTTCCACTGGATCCTCGGCGCGGTCATCGCCTTCCTGCTCATGACCGAGTGGCCCAAGGACCTCGGCCTCGGACGCGCGCCGTGGCGGCGCTTCTTCGACGGGTGGGCACAGCTCCTCGCCGGCTACTTTACCTTCGCCCTCGCGGCGCTGCTCGGCCTCGTGCTCTTTTCGAAGACCCTGCTGCCCCTGGAGGCCGCCTTCCAGTCGCTCATGCCGGTCTTCGTCGGCCTCTTCGCGGTGTCGAGCCAGGTCCTCACGCTCGTCAGCCGCGTGCGCGTGCCTCCCCAGTTCGCCGCGGCCTCGATCGAGGTCGCGCCCCATGACATCTTCAAAGGCGCCGCCTCCGGGCTCCTCGCCGGCGCCTTCTCCGGCCTCACGCCCGGCATGACGCCCGGTCCCGCGCTCCTCATGTCCGGCCACATGACCGCGACGACGGGCGACCGGCAGTTCATCATCGGCGGCGGCGTGGCCCGCGTGATCTATTACGTGGGCGCGCTGTTTCTTTTTTTTCTGCCGGGTCTCCACATGCGCCGCGGAGGCGCAGCGATCAACGTGAGCCTGCTCTTCGTACCGGAGACGGACCAGCAGTTCTACCTCGTCGGCGGCATCATCGCCATGACCGGCGCGGTCGCGCTTCTCGGCCTCCCCGTCTTCTCGCGCTTCTGCGGCTGGCTGGCCTCGCGCGTCAGCTTCAAGGCGATTTCCGGCGTCGGGCTCGCGATCCTCGTCGCGATCGTCGCGGGGGTCACCGGCTGGGCCGGCCTCTTCCTCCTCGCGGTTTCGACCGTGCTGGGCATTCTCCCCAACCTCTGGGACACGCGCCGCGTGAATCTCCTCGCGGTCCTCCTCGTGCCCATCTGCCTCAACATGGCCGGCGTCGGGAACAAGGTGGTCCGCTGGCTCGGGATCCTTTGAATGTCTGGTGTGGAGTCGAAGACCACGGCAACCACAGATTACCCAGAGCTGCCGATGGCTGCCACCAAACTACGACGGAACCACAGATTTCACAGATTACACAGATTTCGACGATTCTAATCCGTGAAATCTGTGCAATCTGTGGTTTCGTCGCCCCTGGGATTGCCGAGAAAGCTTGCGAAGAAAAACAAGCTCTTGGGCTATTGTGGCCCAGGGCAGCCGCCGGCCGCAACCAAAGGGACGAGCCATCGAAGACGCCGAAGACACCGAAAGACGAAACTCTTGCGAGTCGATCGGCGCAGCCGATCGGAACCGCGACCGTGAGGGAGCGGTCTCAGCGCCTCTTTCGGATCCCTCGGGTTCAGTCCCGCGTGCAATCGACCAAGCACCGCGAAATACGCCAGTTTCGCGAATTGTCTGCTGGGAATTCGTTGCCAAAGAAACAAGGTTTTCGGCGATTGGGTCACGGATTTTCCGCGATTTCACGGATTGCGCATCTGTGAAATCGCCGTTAATCTGTGCAATCTGTGGTTTCCCGTCCCTTGGCTCCGGCTCCGCGATCACCACTCGCCTCCCCGCATTCGAGACGCCATGACGAAATGAAGGGCATCACTCATTTCATGTCCGGCATCGCCGTCGCGAGCTGCTTTCCGAGCGCCGTGCGCTCCGCCGTGGACGCGAACACCTTCCTCCTGCCGCTGGGCGGCGTCTTCGGGATCATGCCCGACACGCTCGATTTTCGGTTCGCGCGCTACTTCTGGAAGCACGAGCACGTCGTCCGCCTCACCGAGGAGGACCTCGATCCCGCCGCGGCGGCGCAGGGCGTGGCCGCCGCGATCGACCAGGCGTTCAAGGAGAAGCGACCCGTCACCCTCCGCCTGGACACGGTCCGCGTGTCGGTGAACTACTACCGCACCTACAACATCTTCATTGACAGCGATGCGCGCGAGGTCACAGCGGTCATCGGCCCCCTGAAGACGATGGGGCAGATCTTCAGCCGCTTCGATTACGCCCCGTCGGAGGCCTCGCGGCGCAAGGAGATCGAGGAGCACGGCTTGGTCCCAACGCTTGTGCGCATCATTTCGACCGCGCCCTGCCTCCCGGGCACTCTGCCTCCCGAGACGCGGGTGGCCACCGCGCGCTTCCAGGCGGAGGTCCGGAACACCTACTACCAGGAGACCGAGGTCGGCGTCTTCCACGGCCCGGACTTCGAATTCGTCCCCGAGGGGGACCGCGTCCGCATCGACTTCATCCCGTGGCATCGACGCTGGACGCACGCCTTCACGACCGGGCTCGTCATGGCCCCGGTCGGGTTCGCTGTGTGCGCCGGCTGGGGCGCGCTGGCGAGGTCCGACTGGCGAGCCTTCGCGAATCCTCTGGCGTGCACCGCGGCCATCATTGCCACGCTCGCGTTCTGGACGCACGTCATCGAGGACCAGATCGGGTACCTGGGCTCAAACCTCTTTCCCCCCTTCACGAAAAAGCGTTCGCAGGGGCTCAAGTGGGTCACGTCAGCCTCGCCCATGCCCAACGTGATCACCAACTACCTGGCCATTCTGACCGTCCTCTGGAACCTGAACGCGTTCGCCGCGCAACCGGTCTTCCACATGCCGTGGGCGTCCGGCATGGCCGGCGATTTCACGACCCCCGCCTACTACGTCGTTTCGCTCTTGAATTACCTGACCTATGTGTTCGCGATCCCGGTCGCGCTCCTGTTCGCGCTCTCGCGGCTGTACCGCAAGTACTACCTCCGTTCGATCCGCCCCGTCATCGACGACGAGTTCGACGAGGCCGAGATGGCGGCCGAGATGCGGGACGTCTAAATTCCTGGATCTTGGGCGCTTACCGGTCACTGCCCCCCGCCCCCAAAGGCAGTGTAATGTTCGCAACCATTGTGCGGAAAGCGGATTACGATTCCGAACAATCTCGTGACTCGCGGAATGCCACTTGCGCTAGAGCGCTCTGAGTTCTCGGATCCTGGGGCGGGGTGTGCCGTCGCGAATCCGCTGTTCGGAAGAGCGACGGGACGCCCCGCGCGCGGTTTTCCTCTCATTCGTTGGGGAGTAGCTATGAGCACACGAGTTCCCCGCCTCGCGTGGCGCGCCGGACTGGCTGCGACCGCGCTCCTGAGCGGCACCTGGTTGTACGCTGACCCGACCTTCACGCCCGCCGGCGACTACACCCTCGTCGTCAAGGTCAGAGGGGTGAGCGGCACGGGTACGCTGAGCGTCTCGCCGGGCTCGAACGGTTTCACCGTCTCGCGCTCGTCCACGGTCGGAGGCACGAGCACGACACTCGCCGGCACCGGCGTCCTCGGGGGGCGCACGCTGCGCGTCACCTTCCCGGTCACTGCGGACATGGCCAGCCGGCTCGACCTGACGCCAGGCAACGGCCAGCCCAAGCCGATCACGGCGACCTATCTCTTCGACGGCAAGGGCAAGTTCTACGGCCGCGTCTCCAACCCCGGCAAAATCGGCGGTTGGTCCTCGGCCTCGGACACCGGCTCGAAGGGCTCTACCTCCGCCCTGACGATCGTGCGGCCCGCGACCGGCGGCTCGTTCTTCGTGGGACAGGAAGTGGACGTCGTGACGAACCCGCCCGGGGCGACCTGGGAAGCGGCGGGCCCGGCGCAGCGGACCAGCGCCGGCAAGCTGCAATTCACGGGCATCGGCGACGTCAACGTGATCGCGAAGAAGGGCACGGACAAGAGCGACCCCTCGAAGCTCCGCGTCGTCGGGCTGGAAGTGATCGAGATCGAAGTGCAGAACTCGATTCCGATGGACGACGCCTCGGCGCCGCAGCTTCAGCGCCAGCTCGGCGCGACGACGCTGACGAAGAAGGAACCGGCGGCGATCTATATGAACCAGCCCCTGTCGCTGCGCGTGACCGTGCAGGGCGGCGGCGACCTGGCCCAGCCCTTCCGCGCGCGGCTGGTCGGCACGGCGAAGGACCTCAAGCTCGCGGGCGACGTCGTGCTCGACAAGCTGGCGAGCGGCCAGGTGGTCGTGCTGACTTCGGACAAGCCTGTCAGCCAGAAGGTCGCCGTGAACTCGCTCGACCTCGCGTGGACCGTCGAGGCGGCCGGCAAGACCGTCCCCGGCGGGCCGACGACGAACCTGCGCGTGTACACCTCCTACAAGGCCCCGCTCCAGAACGTCAATGGGCCGTCCTCGCGCTTCACGAAGCTCCACTTCGAGAAGGCCTGCACCTGGGCGAACGGCGCCTCGAAGAACATCGGGAACGGGAGCGACTCGATCGGCTGGAACACCGACAACTACATGCGCCACTACGTGCACCCGAAGGACTACAAGAAGCCCGTCGAGGTGCCCGAGTATGCGCCGGGCGTGCCGGCCCCGCTGAACTACGGCGACCTGTCCGGGAGCTGGAGCGTGAGTTCCTCGGGCGAGCGCGGCGTCTCCTCGCTCTATTACCCGCCGCTGGAGCCGCACAAGGACTACGAGCACTACGAGAACTACCGGATGAACTTCGGCTGGCACGTCCTGGAGAACCCGACGCACGTGGGCGGCCGGTGCAACCAGCAGGCAAGCCTGATCGCGGACATTTTCGGCACGGTGGGCATCAAGGCGGGCGTGTTCTACCTGGAGCGCACCGCGGTCGGGAAGCGCACGGGCCGGCCGATGCGGAACTACTTCTACGCCAAGGGCGGCTCGGGCCCGTGGAACTTCCACGGCGTGGCGAGCGGGATCATGGAAGACGGAAACGAGTGGCTGTACGACGGCTGCTTTTCGAGCCCGCCGAACCGACTGAACGGCGTGCGCTCCTGGGCGACGGCGCCGGGCGGGCCGTTCCTGGAGAAGTGGGGTCCTTGGTATTACGAGGACGCGGGCGGCCAGGTCCCGGAGAACGACATCCCTGACAAGTCGAAGTGGCGCGGGATCCAGTAGCGCCCCGGCGAAAACCGCAAGAGCGAACCGAGACTCCGAAGTGGGGTCGGGCGACGAGCCCGGCCCCACTTTTCGTTGCCGACGCAGCCGCAATCGAGCAGGCGCCTGCTCTTCCGGGAACCCGAACAGCGAGCGGGGACATGAATACGGGTCTGCCGTCCGTTGGCCGCGTGGTGACCTTCCTCGCCATGTGCGCCGCCGGGGCCACACTGGCCACGCTTTGGAGCGGCTCGCCCGACGCCACCGCGGTGCGACCCGCCCGCCCAGCGCCGATGTTGGCGACTTCGACCTCGCCACCAGGGGCTTCGGTGCCGGCCGGGATGACACCGCTTCCAGCGCCCGTCCCAGCTTCTCAGCACTTCCACGACCACCAGCATCCGCCCACGAAGCCCGCCATCGCAGCCCCGCCGCCGGAGCCGTCGCCGACTCGCGACGCCAAACAGGATCCGGCAATGCCCCAAGCCTTGCTGTTCTCCCTCAAGGGGGCGCTTGCCAGGGGGAACAAGGATGCAGCCGCCACCTTCACCGAGCGCCTCCGGGCGCTCGGCGAGGCCGCGCTGCCGGCCGTCCGCAAGGAGCACGACGAAACGCAGGACGCCGAGTGGCGCGCCGCGCTCGACATGATCATCGCGGGCAAATAGTGCGCTACTTTTCAAAAGAGGACTTTTCTCTTGACACGCATCCGCATCTCCGATAACGTTCCGCCTTCCTGCAACTGGCAATTGCGGAAGCGCCGAACGGGGAAGAAGGACGGCAAGGTCGGGATGGAGCGGTAGATCGAACGGGCGAGCGCGAGCTCACTCCAACATCCGCCCTGTCGCCTCTTTGACCCCGCTGCAAAGGCCTTGGGTCGCCGCCGGTATCCACTTTCAAATTCAAGCACAAAGCTCACGGGCGTTGGCATGGTTCGCACCCGACTGTTTGCCCCATTGCTCGTCCTCCTCGCCCTGGCAATTGCGGCGTGCGCCTTTTGGCGGTCGATCGGGGAGTACGGCGATTCGAAGCGGGGCGCCATGTCTCGGTCCAGCGGGGACGATGCCGCCCGGGTCCGCGCCGCTGCGGCCGCGAAGCCAAAGCCGCCCGCGGCAGCGCCAGTACCCGCCCACTCCACCTCGAAGCCACAGCCGGCCGGCGCCGCGCGCAAAC
>JACPWG010000180.1 GCA_016197205.1 Planctomycetota bacterium | reverse complement strand
GGAAGCAGGCGGCCGAAATCGCCGAGGAAATTGGGCACCCAATTCTGTGGGGCGGTACTGAGCCCGTTCGCGCTCCATGGTGGCTTAGCGCCCCCGCAAAAATAACTGCGCAGATTCGGACCTCGAGGCTCCTTGGGGCGCGGCCCTCTGGGCCGCGCTGCGCGGGCCGGAGGCCCGCGCCCCCAGGCATCGGTCGATCCACGGAAATGTAAAGTAATTCTTGCGCGGGCGCTTAGGCGACCGTGGGAACTCCCGCCCCGCCCCTACTTTCCTCGCTTCCCCTCCGCCTCCGCCGGCTCCGCGTCGTCCGCCGTCAGCGCGACTCGAAAGCCGATGTGCACGTCCCGCAGCCCTGGCGAGGCATGACCGCGCCGGCCGCAGCGCATCCGTGCACGCGAGAGGTCACGCCACGAACCGCCCCGCAACACGCGGTGGTCGCCGCACGCGGGGCCGGCCGGGTCGACCGCGGGCTCAGGGCTCGGGGGCTCGCCGTACCAGTCCCAGCACCACTCCAGTACGTTTCCGCCCAGGTCGAAAAGGCCGAACGGATTCGGAAGAAACCGCCCCGCCGGTGCGGCCACGGGCGCGCCGTCGTCGTACCCGGAAAGCACCGCGGTCTCTCCGAAGCCGCGCCGCGCCGATTCGTCGGAGTAGTTGCCGCTGCCTTTGGGAGGCGGCCACTCGTTCCCCCACGGGAACTCCCGCTCGTCGCCCCCCCTGGCCGCGTATTCCCACTCGGCCTCCGTCGGAAGCCGCAGGCCCGCCCAGCGGCAAAACGCCGCGGCCTCGTCCCAGCGCATGCCCACCGCCGGCTGCGCGTCGTCGTTCAGCGTTTGCCCCTGCCAGACCCCGCTCGCGTGCCCGGGGCGGAAGCGCCGGTATTGCTCATTCGTGACCTCGGTCTTCCCGAGCAGAAACGGCCGCGTCAGCCGAACGCGTCGCCGGCGCTCGCCCGGCTCCGCCCCTTCCTCGCGTTCGGGACTCCCGAGCAAGACCTCGGTCGGCGGCGGCGATAGCAAGACCAGGACGATCCCCGTCACGTCGTGCCGGTACTCGCGCAAGCCTTCGGCGCCGGTCCCCGCGAACGAGAGCCCCGTGCCCCAGCCGGGCCGGCCCGCCTGCACCGTCAGTCGATCGACCTCGGCGAGCAGACCCTGCGCCTCGGCGGACCCGGGCAGGAAGGCAAGGGCACGGACCACGTCCGCCCGCGCCGCGTCCCATGCACGGGCCTCCATGCCATGGCGCGCCGACGCGACGAGGTCGTCGTGCGCCCGTCGAACCGCCTGCGCCTCGAGTTGTGCGACCTCGGACCGCACCGCGTCCGCGGCCTCGAGCCTGGCCGCGGAGTCCGCACCGGCACCCGCGCCCGCCGCCTGGCGGGCCTGGTTCGCGAGCGCGAGTGCTTCCCGATACGGGTGCTCCTCCGGTGGCGGCGTTCGCGGAAGGGCCGCGGACACCTTCAGCCAGAGCGACGCATAGGCCTTCGCCGTTTCCTCCTTCTCGTCCAACTCCCGCGTCAGTGCGAGCGCCTCCGCCGCCGTCGGGCGAAAGGCGAGCGCGCGTGCGAGGGCGTCCCTCGCCGCCGGCCAGTCCCACGCGGCCCGGGCGGCGCGGGCCTGCTCGAGGGCCCCGGCGAAGACCGGCTCGACGGCCGACGCCTCGCGCTCTTCCAGCTCGCGCAGCGCGGACCGGGCCTGCTCCTTCACCGCGTCCGGCCAGCTCCGGTCCAGCCCCGCGCGCAAGAGCGAGACCGCCCCGCGGTAGGGGTGCTCCTCGGCGGGCAGCGGGCCGGCAGGCAGGGCGAGCTCGGCCTTGGCCGAAAGCGCCGACAGCTCTTCGTGCGCCTGCGCATCCGAAAGGAGGGCGGGGCCGGCGGGCGCCCCGCGCCATGCCCCGCCGGCCATCCACGCGAGGACCGCGATGGCCGCGAGCAGTGCCGTCCCCGCGAGCGGCACGTACCTCTTTGTTTTTCGCGGGGGAAAGGCCGCGTCTTCCCGCGGCGCAGCCGGCGCCGCGGAGGCGGGAGCGGGCGGAGCCGTTGCCGGCGCGGGACCCGCCGCGATCGGCGACGCGACCGGCGCGCCGGAAGCGGCCCTTCCGACGATCAGGGTCGGCGCCGTGAACGGCGGCCCGGCCTCCGGCGCGGACGACGCCGCTGACGCCGCAGAGGCCGCCGAGGCCGCTGAGGCCGCTGAGGCCGCTGAGGCCGCTGAGGCCGCTGAGGCCGCTGAGGCCGCTGACTGGCAGGCCTGGGCGGAAAGAAGCGGGATCCCGCTCGTGTCGCCCACGTGCCGTCGCGGCGTGGGGGCGCCGTCCTCGACCGCGGGAGCGGACCGCAGCGTGACCGAGGGACCGCCCGGATGCGCGCCTCCGGCGGCGGCGACGGCCTCCCGGAGCAGGGCCGTCAGGTCGGACGGAGCCGCGAGCGCGGCGAGCAGCGGGTCCAGCCTGTGCACGAGCGCCTCGGCCGACGCGGGTCGCTCCTCGGGCTTCTTCGCAAGGAGGCCGGCGACCAGCGCGTCCACCTCCGCCGGGCATGCGGGGAGGGAGTCCCGGACCGACGGCACGGGCTCCGAGACATGCTTCAGGATCAGTTGGACGGCGTTTGTGGAGTCGAAGGGCGGGTGGCCGGTCAAAAGATGAAACAGCGTCGCGCCGAGCGAATAGAGGTCCGTGCGGCCGTCGACGGCCTGCCCCTGCGCCTGCTCGGGCGGCATGTAGAGCGGCGTGCCCAGGATCTGGCCGGTCACCGAGACGCTGCTTTCCATGTGCGCGTCGCGCGCGAGTCCGAAATCCCCGAGCTTGACGCCGCCGTCCGTGGCGATGAAAACGTTGTCGGGCTTCAGGTCGCGGTGGATGACCCCCTCGGCGTGGGCCGCGGCGAGCGCGCGAGCGACTTCGCGTGCGATCCAGAGGGCCGCGGGGAGCGCAAGCCGTCCGCCGCGGCGCAGCAGCTCTCCGACCGTCGCGCCTTCGACCAGCTCCATCGCGATGAAGCGGCGACCGCCTTCCTGGCCTTGGGTGAGCACCTGGACGATGTTCGGGTGCCGAAGGCGGGCGGCCGCGTGCGCCTCGCGTTCAAAGCGTGCGAGGGCGTCCGGATCGGCGGTGGCCGAAGCGGGCAGGATCTTGACCGCGACGCGGCGGCCGAGCGAGAGCTGCTCGGCGAGGAAGACCGCGCCCATGCCGCCCCGGCCCAGGAGTCGGTCGAGGCGGAATTCGCCGCGAAAGGTCTTGCCGAGCAGCTCCTCCTCGGCGGACGGCGAGGCGCCCATGCCGCGTCACGCCTCGTCGTTTTCGAGGATCCGCGCCACGGTGGTGAAGCGCGCGACGTGCAGGACCTCGCGGATGAACCGCGAGACGTGGATCAGGCACAGCTCGACGCCGTTCTTCCGGCAGAAATCGAGGAATACGGCGAGCGTGCCCAGGGCGAGGCTGGAGATTTCGCGGAGGCCCGCGAGGTCGATGAGCAGCCTGCGCGGGTGCTTCTCCAGTTCGCGCAGCACGGCGTTCTTGAACTCCGCGCCCGTGAAGCCGCTGGGCGACCCCGGCGGGGTCACCAGGAGCACGTCGCCGGACATCTGGACCTGGAAGGGGGACTCGGCGGTGCGCGTCGTGCCCGCCTTGCCCTCCCCCTCGAGGGCGCGGGTGGGCTCCAGGTTGATCGTGAGGTCGCGCGTCGCCCCGAGGGTCGCGGGAAATTCGCGCCGTGCGTTCTCGACGATGCGGTCGATGAAGGCGTCGTCGTGGGTGGGGTCGTGGTGGAAGAGGATGAGCTGCTTGGCCCTCGCCGCGCGCGCGGCCTCGATCGCCGCCTTCCACGTGCTGTGCCCCCACCCGACCTTGCTCGGGTATTCCTCGGGCGTGTACTGGGCGTCGTAAATGAAAACATCGGCGAAGAGGGCGAGCTCGACCACCTTCGGATTGATGCCCTCGGGCGGGTGCTCGTTGTCGGTCGCGTAGGTCAGGATGTTGCCGCGGTCTTCGATGCGGTAGCCGAGCACGCCCCCCGGGTGATTCAAGTGGCGGGAGGTCACGGTCGCGCCCTGGATCGTGACCGTCTCCTCGACCATCTCGCTGAAGCGGTTCGTTGCCGCCATGGCGTCGAGCTTCACCGGGAAGTACTGGTGCTCCATCTGCCCCTTCAAGATGTCCTCCAGCCGGCTGTCGATGCGGAACTGGCCGAGGATCTCGAAGTGGTTTTCCTTGAGGAACGCGGGCACGAAGAAGGGGAACCCCTGGATGTGGTCCCAGTGGGCGTGGGAGAGCAGGATGGCGGCCTTGCGGGTCCAGGCCTGGTCCTTGAGCAGGGAAAGGCCCAGGCGCCGGATCCCGGTCCCTGCGTCGAGGATGATGAGGTTGCCGTTCGAAAGGCGCACCTCCACGCACGAGGTGTCCCCGCCGTAGCGCATGCAATCGGGATCGGGAGTCGGAATGCTCCCGCGGGTCCCCCAGAACTTGATTTTCATCTCAGAACATCCCCTTCTGGAGAGGCACGAGGATCTCGTTGCCGGCCCGGCTCACACGGCAGTTCGGCACCTGTCGGGCCACGAGGAAAAGGCCGCGACCGCGCTCGGCTGCGGCATCCGTGGCCTGGACCGAATCCCACACGGACTCCACGTCATACCCGCTCCCTTCGTCCCGCACCGTCACTTCCGCCCGCTGCCCGTCCCCCCGCAGTCGCACCCGCACCTTCCGCTCGGCGACCTTGCGGTTCCCGTGTTCGACCGCGTTCGCCAGCAGTTCCGTGAAGACGAGGCGCGCGTCGGCTTCCCTCTCCGAGACGCAGCCTTGTCCCCGGAGGAAGTCCAGGATGCGGTCGACCGCCCCCCGCAGCTCGTCTTCCGTGCTGGCAAAATCGAACGCCAGCCGCTGCACGCCCGCCTGCACACGGAGCGCGACCATCGTCACGTCGTCCTCGAGGCGGACGTCCCCCACGTGGCTGACGAGAGCCGCGTGGATCGCGCCCACGAGGTCCTGCGCCGCGTGCCCGGAGTTCTGTTTGAGCAGGTTCATGAGGCTCGACGTTCCGAAGCGCGCGCCGTCGCGCGACTCGGCCTCGGCCGCGCCGTCCGTGTAGACCAGGAGGCCGTCTCCCGGACGGAGGCGGAGGGTCTCCTCCTCGTACCGGCCGGACCGGACGATGCCCAGCGGCATGCCGCCGACGCGGAGCAGCGCCGGGGACGCCTCGCCCGCCCTATGGAACAGCGGGTGAGGGAGCCCCGCGTTGCAGTACGTGAAGGCGAGCGAGTCGGTGTCGAGCGTCCCGAGGAAGAACGAGACGAACATGCCGACCGGAAGGTCCTGCTTGAGGCGGCGATTGGCGCGCTGGAGGATCGCGGCGGGGGAGGACTCCTCCTCGCAGCACTGGTGCAGGATCCCGCGGCAGAGGCAGGTGATGAGGCTGGCGGAAACGCCGTGGCCGGAGACGTCGGCCATCGCGATCGCGAGCTTGTCGGGTCCGAGATCGACGAAGTCGTAGTAGTCGCCGCCGGGCCCGTGGGCGGGAATGCAGCGCGCGCCGAAGTTCAGCCCGGGCAGGGCCGGCAGCGACCTCGGCAGGAGGAATTTCTGGACCTTTTCCGCGTCCCGGAGGTCGTGGTCGATCCGGTCCTTCTCGAGGCGGAGCTGGCGGAGGCGGAACTTCTCGACGGCAAGGGCGAGCTGGGACGCGAGGGTCTCCAGGAGCGCCAGGTTTTCCTTTGCGGACTCGCCGGTATCCACGTAGCTGTCGACGCAGATGACGCCGATCGTGCGTCCGTCGGCGCGGCTCGCGCCCGAGGGGGTAGCCGCCGGCGAGGGGCGCTGCGCAGGGGCAGGAGCCGTCGTGGGGGCGGGGGCGGCGGGAGCTGAGGAGGAGGGCACTCCCTCGATTTCTTCGGTGTGCTCGATGACTTTGAGCGGGAGGAAGGTCGGGAAGGTGGCGCGGAACGCCATGACCGTGTCGGTGTAGTTGAGCGGGACCTCCCCCTCGGCCGGCGACTCGAAGAGGGACTGGCCGCTACGGACCACGTCCTCGAGGTGGCGCTGGTGGATGGAGAAGGACTCCTCGCCGAGAGGATTGCCCTCCCGGTCGCTGCCGATGCGGAACCGGAGGCGGCGATCGAAGGGGCGGCGCGGGTCTCCCTCCAGGAGCATGACGAAGCCGCGATGGCTGATGGTCTCCTTGATGATGACGTCGAGCCCGACGCGCAGGAGGCCGGTGACGTCGGTCGCGGAGTGGACCGCCGCGGCGAGCTTGACCACGGAGGCGAGCCGGTCCTTTTCGCGCTGGAGCCGTTCCAGGAGGAGCGCGCGCTCCAGCGGGACGGCGGCGGCCGCGCAGAGCGCGCCGACGACGTCGAGGCTCGCGGCGAGGTCGTCGGGAGGTGCGAGTCGGCCGTCGAGGTACAGCGCACCGAGGGCCCGGGGTGCGTCGTCCCCGGGCACGAGGAGGGGGGCGCCGACGCCCCAGCGCGCTTTTCCGGCACTGGAGCCGGTGCTCCCGGTCGTCGCTTCGGGCGGCGTCGCAAGCTTGGCGGGGTGCGGGTCGGCCTCGCGGAGGTCCAGGACCGCGTGCGGCCGGCCGAGCCGGAGGGCCGCCTCGGCGACGCGCGGGCCGGCCGGGTGGAGTTGGGCGGAGGACAGGTCCCTGCCGGCGGAGCTTCTGCCGAGACGAGGTTCCGGGCGGGCGGCGGGCCCGTCGAGCTTGAGGAAGAACCCCCGGTCGGCGCCGGAGATGCGAAGGGCGGCATCGAGCACGAGTGCGAAGATCTCCTGCGAACCCGGCGCACCGTGGAGGCGGGGAGTTACCTCGGACAGGACGAAATGCTGGCACCGGGAGCAGTATTTCGGATCGGGGAGTTTGGGGAGGCTTGGAGGAGCGGGAGCGAGCGCCGGCTCCTGGGGCCGGTTCGGTTTCTTCCGATCCACCGCGCGTTCGGGCATCCGCGAGTCCCCGATCGGACCGAAATTCCCAGCCTGGGAGGGAGGGGAGGGCGCGAGCTGGCCATGGGGAGGAGTTTAGCAACTCCGCGGGGGGGGAGTCAAGGGCCGGAGGTGGAGCGTCGGCGGTTTGGGCCCGCGATCCGTCGCGTGGGCCGAGGGGCTCCTCGGAATTGCAAGCGCCTTGTCCCCGGGGGAGTCGAGTGTTAGAATCCTCATGATGGATCCGCTTCTCCTCGCGCCAGCTTGGAGTCGAGCGATGGACGCAGCAGGTGTATCGCCCCTTTTCTTTCAACAAGCCGAAGTGAAGCTAAGATCGATCTCTCCGTCCGTTGCCGGAGATGATCGCCGGTAGAGGACGATGGACTCAGCGCCCGGCCTCTGCGTCTCCGCGTCTCTGTGTAAAAGTCTCGCGTTCGAGCCACACGGCCGGGCCGAATTTCAAATTGCAAAAAGTCAAATTTCAAATCTCAAATTTCGCCCGCGTCTAGCTGGGACGCAGAGCCATGATCCAGCCATTTGCCGCTGTCGGTCGAGTTTAGCCTCAGTACCGCCCCACAGAATTGGGTGACCAATTTGCTCGGCGATTTTGGCCGCCCGCGTCGTTGCACTCGCTCGCCGTAGTTCTCCGTTACAACGCCTCGCTCGCGCGCCTAGCGGGCGGCCAAACTTGCCTTCGCCTATTGGTCACCGACTTCCGTGGGGCGGTACTCAGTTCGGGTTGTTGTTTTCTTTGACGCCGGTCCCCGATCGGGGAGGAGATTGGAAATGGGCAGAATCTTCGCCCCGGTGCGGGTGGCGAATGCCCTCGATCGCACTCGAGAATTGACCTGCGACGCGCTCGTGGACACGGGCGCCGCGCCTCTCGTGTTGCCGTCGGCTTGGAAGGACCGCCTCGGGTTGGCACCTGTGCGGACGCTTCAAGTCGAGACCGCCGACGGGCGAGTCTTGGACGCCCAAGCCTTCGGGCCGGTCTGGATTCAACTCGAGGGTTTCGATCCCATTTTCAACGAAGTGGTGTTCATTGACATGGCTTCCAGGGAAGGTTCGTGCGAACCGCTGTTGGGCTACATCGTCCTCGAACAGTCCAGGGCAGCGGTAGACCCGGTCGGACACCGGCTCGTTCCGGTGAAATACGTCGACTTGAAGTAGGCCGAAGCCCGCACGCCACCTTCGTTCACGCACCTCTCTCCGCCCGGCGGGCAACCCCGCCCACCACCCCCGCCCGCCGCCGAGAAAAAGCGTTGACAACGCAGCGCCCCACGACTACGTTACCCGATTCTCTTCGCACGCCCCGACGCGTTCCGCCCCAGCTCCAAAAGGTAAGTCAGGCTCGCGCCTGAAACCCGGAAACGAAGAAGTCGCCACCGAAGACGCCGAAATTCACCACGGGTCGTTCGGTGTTTTCGGCGAGTTCGGTGGCTCGTCCCTTTCTGGTTGGCGCGCAGGGGCTCCGAAAGCTCGAACCGTTGTCCAGAAGCCGAACGGTAGGGATCCAACCCCAAGATGGTGCAGAAGAAGGAATACGCCTACAAGCTCCTGCTCCTCCTCTCGGACGGGGCCGCGCTCGTCGCCGCGTATTCCCTCTCCCTCTGGCTTCGGTTCGTCGCCTTCCAGGACTTCTTCGACAAGTCCGAAGCCCCCGGCACGCTCGAAACCTACGCGCTGCTGATGCCGCTCCTGGTCGCCGCCTGGCTGGTCATCTTCCGGTCCTGCGGCTGCTACGCCGCCACGCACGGTCCGGTCGATACCGCCTTCTCCGTGTTCAAAGGCGCCTTCTACGGCAGCCTTTTCATTTTCGCCGTCGACTCCCTCTTCCGCGGCTTCTCCTACTCGCGCGGCGCGCTCTTCCTCTTCATCCCGCTGTCGGCCGTGCTCGTGCTCCTCTTCCGCGTCATCGTGCGGAAAACGCAGATGAGCCTCCTCGCGAGGACGCACGGCCTCGTGCGGCTCGCCATCCTCGGCACCGAGGCGGCGGCGGAAAAGCTCGCACGCGAGATCGTGAACCGCCCGAACATCGGGTACGACCTCGTCGGCATCGTCGTCGAGGCGGGCGTGGACGGGGCGTCCGGTCCGGGTGTCGCCTCCTTCGCCGTAAATCGCCGCGGGCCGGACGCGCCGGCGCTGTCGAACGGCCCCGCGGTTGCGACGACCGCGACGACCGCGGTCGCCCAGGCCGCCCAGGCCGCCGCGGCCCCGGCCCGCGATACCGCCACCGCCGCGGCCGTCCCCCCCGCGTCCGCGCGCAAGGGCTTCCCCGACCGCCCCGTCCTCGGCTCCGCCGACCGGCTGGCCGTCCTCATCCGCGAACACGCCCTCGACGAGGTGTGGATCGCCATGCCCTCCGCCGAACGCGCCGTGATCAAAGGGCTCCTCGACGTCTGCCTCGAGATGCGCATCTCCTGGAAGATCGTCCCGGATCTCTACGCGATCCTCGTGGACTGGCTCAAGCTCGACAGCCTCGGCGGCGTGCCCCTCCTCGGCATGCGCCGCTCGAACATCACCGGCGTAAATGTCCTCCTCAAACGCTTGATGGACCTCGCCCTCGCCTCCGTGCTCCTCGTCCTCTTCGGTCCCCTCATGCTCGTCGTCGCCCTCCTCATCAAGCTCACCTCCCCCGGCCCCGTCCTCTTCAAGCAGAAGCGCGTGGGCCAGGACGGCCGGCGCTTCGTCTTCCTGAAGTTCCGCTCCATGTATCCGCGCACGCGCCAGGCCAAGCACCGGGACTTCGCGACCGCCTGGGTCCACGGCAGCGGACGCGCGGTCGAGGAGGAGCGCGGCCGGCAGGTCTACAAAATGACCCGCGACCCGCGCGTCACGCCGATCGGGCGCCTCCTCCGGAAATTCAGCCTCGACGAGCTGCCCCAGCTCTTCAACGTCCTCAAGGGGGACATGAGCGTGATCGGGCCGCGTCCGCCCATCCCCTACGAGGTCGACGTCTACAAAGAGTGGCACCGCCGGCGGCTGGAGGCGAAGCCCGGCATCACCGGTCTGTGGCAGGTCCGCGGCCGCAACCGGCTCCCCTTCGACGAGATGGTCAAGCTCGACATCTACTACATCGAAAACTGGTCGGTGGTGCTCGATCTCCAGATCATGTTCAAGACCGTCTGGGTGATGCTCTTCGGGAGCGCGTACTGATGATCCGCATCGCACTCTTGGGGTACGGCTACTGGGGCCCCAATCTCCTGCGCAACTTCCACGAGAACCCGCGGTGCGAGTTGGTCGCGTGCTGCGACCTCGACGAGAAGAAGCTGGCGAAGGTCCGCGCCCGGTATCCGTCCGTCCACGTGACCGCGGACCCGGCGGTGGTCCTGGGCGACCCGTCGATCCAGGCCGTGGCGATCGCGACCCCCATCAGCACCCACTACGCCGTCGCACGACGCGCGCTCGAGGCGGGGAAGCACCTCTTCGTCGAGAAGCCCTTCACGGCCTCGGCCTCCGAGGCCCGCGAGCTCATCGACCTCGCGCGCGCGCGCGGCCTCCTCCTCATGGTCGGCCACACGTTCGAGTACAGCCCCGCGGTCCTCAAGATCGGCGAGATCGTCAAGAGCGGCCACCTCGGGAAGATCTTCTACGTCTCCATGACGCGCGTGAACCTCGGTCTCCATCAGAAGGACGTGAGCGTCATCTGGGACCTCGCCCCGCACGACTTTTCCATCCTCTTCCACGTGCTCGGCGAAAAGCCGGCGAAGGTCAGCGCCCTCGGCCGCGCCTGCATCCAGAAGGGGATCCCGGACGTGGCCTTCATCAACCTGGAATTCCCGAGCGGCGTGGTCGCGCACCTCGAAGTCTCCTGGCTCTCCCCGTCGAAGCTGCGGAGCGTCTTTATCGTGGGGTCGAGCCGCATGCTCATCTGGGACGACACCCAAACGGTCGAGAAGGTGAAGATCTTCGATCACGGGGTCAATTACAAGGACCCCGAGACCTTCGGCGAATACCATCTGAGCTACAGGACGGGGGACGTCGTGTCGCCGAAAATCGAGACGTACGAACCGCTCTACGCGGAGTTGGACCATTTCCTGACGTGCGTGGAGACCGGGAGCCGGCCGCGCACGGACGGGGAATCCGGGCTGCGGGTCGTCGAGGCGCTCGAGCTGGCTGAAGAGTCGCTGCGGGCGAGCCTGCGATGACGGGGGCGGCGGCGGCCGCGGCCGCGAAGGTCTGGGAGCGATGGGAGGCGTGGCCGGACCCGCGCCGGTGCGCGGTCCTGGTCGCGCTCTGCCTCGCCGTGAGGCTGACGCTCGCCTGGACCAGCGTGGTGATCGAGACCGACGGGCCGGTCTACATCGGCGTGGCCCGCGATTATGCCTCAGGCGATTACCTGAAGGCGCTCGACCACCCCTACCACCCGCTCTATCCGCTCCTGATCGCCGTTTCCCACCTGGCGACGGACGATTGGGAGCGCGCGGGTCAGCTCCCGGGCGTGCTCCTGTCCTCCCTCGCCATCCTGCCGATTTTTTTTCTTGCCCGCCGCACGCGCGGTGCGCCGACCGCCCTGGTCGCCGCGCTCCTCTACGCCTTTTCGCCGTATCCCGCCCGCTTCGCGGCCTCCGTCCTCACGACCGGCACGTACATGACGTGGCTCGTCTTTGCCGCCTGGCTCGGCACGGTCGGCACGCTCGACCGACGGCCCGCGTGGATGTTCGCGGCGGGGCTCGTCGCCGGGCTGGCCTACCTGACGCACGTCGGGGGGCTCGTGGTGTTCGGGGCGCTCCTCGGCGGTCTCGCGGTCCAGGAGTTTCTGGATTCGCGATACGCGGCGCGGTCGGCGCTCGCAACAGCCCTCGCGGGGACGCCGCCGCCGGCCGGCGAGCTTCCTGAACTTGCGGTGCAGGCGCCGGCCCGTGCGCCCGCTCATCACCGGACCCACCTGCTGTCGCTGGCCCTCCTGGTCCTCGCGTTCGTCCTCACGGCCGCCCCCTACATCGGCTTCATTCGCTGGCGCACCGGAACGTGGAACGTGAGCAAGAAGGTCACCTTCGCGGAGATGGAGTACCACGCCGAACGGCTGCTCGACGACCCGCGGCTGGTCGCTCGGGAAAGCACGCCGCCGGGGTCCGCCGCACTCCCCCTGGGGAATCTCCATCGGAAGCGCGCGCACGTCGAAACCCCGTGGCAGCGGCTGCTCGTGGCCACGCAAGGCGTGCTCGTGGACTTCACCCAGTCCGCGCCGCAGCTCCTGCTGCCGTTCTTTCTCCTCGGCCTCGTCGCGTTGGGAAAACGCTGGGCCGCCCTCGACCGGCTCGCGGAGACCTACCTCGTCGCGTTCGCGGGGGCCAATGTTCTCCCGCTCTCGTTCTTCGCGTACATGTACCAGCGGGTGAGCAAGCGCTACACGACGCCGATCCTCGTTCTCCTGCTGCCCCTCGCAGGGTTCGGGCTGCTCCTGGTGAGCCAGGGTCTCGCTCGCGCTCGCGCGCGCGAGACCGGCCCGGGCGCGGGCCCGGCGACCGGACCCGACGCGCGCACGGAGCCCTGGCGATGGAGCCCCGCCGCGGTGGTGCTGTTGCTGTTGGTGCTCGTCGGCCTGTCGCTCAAGACGTTCAAGCCGATCGGCGAGGACAAGCGGGGAGAACGCGAGGCGGGCGAGTGGATCGCAGCCCACGCCCCTCGCACGCCGCCGCGCGTATGGACGCAGATGGGCCGCGTCGGCTGGTACGCGCGTGCGGACCACGTCCCGCTCCGTGCAACCGACCGGTACACGCCCGCGCGGATGGCGGAGGAGGCGCGCGCCCGCGACGTGGATTTCATCGTCGTGGATCGGCACGTCGAAGGCACCCCGCCCGCCCAGGGAGAGGCCCCCGCCGACGGCATCTGCCCCGGCTTCCTCGCCTGGGCCGAAGGCGAGGGGAGCGCTCGCCTCCAGCGGGTGGAGACGACTTCGAAGCTCATCCGACAGCGCGAGGCCAAGGACGACATCTACGTTTTCGCGGTGGTGAGATAGCCCCATCCGCAAGGCGTCTCGATCGCGGGCCGCGCGACACGGAACCGCGACCGTCAGGGAGCGGCCTCGGCGCGTCCGGGCGCACCCCCTTGTTCGATCCCGCCGAATCGTGGCGCCCGTGCAGAAGCGGTTTCGCATGCCCTGGCGAGCCGCAGCGTAGCGGCGGATGAGAGGCAACGCCGCCAACCCAAGCCGTGGTGGCCACTCGCGCGGGCGGGGAGGCCCGCGCCCCCAGGGGCCGTGAGCACGGAGTGCGCCGTCACTTCTGCGCGGGCCCGTAGGAGCCGGCCCGCGAGGCCGATGCGCGAAAATTCAGGTTTCCGAAAAAACACGGAGGTCGCTCGTGTCCTATCAAGCGTTCGGAAGGACCATCCGCAAGGTGGGCGTCGTGGGCTCCGGCCAGATCGGCCCGGATATCGCCCTCTACTTCAGCAAGGTCCTGGCCGAACACGACGTCCCGGTCGTCGTGACCGACGTCGTCCCCGCCGCGCTCGAGGCGGGCGCCGCCAAGACGAAAAAAAAGCTGGATAAAGGCGTCGAGACCGGTGCGTTCAAGCGCGACCAGGCCGACCGCATCCTCGCCAACCTCTCGTTTTCAGCCGACCCGGACGCGCTGCGCGGCGCGGACTTCGTCGTCGAAGCGGCCACCGAGCGGCTGGAGGTGAAGCGCGGGATCTTCGCGTCGCTCGAAGACCGCGTGGGGCCCGACACGATCCTCGCCTCCAACTCCTCCCACCTCGAACCGGAGACCATCTTCGAGGGCCTCCGCCACCCCGAACGCTCCCTCGTCATCCACTACTTCTTCCCGGCCGAGCGGAACCCCCTCGTCGAGGTGGTGCCGGGCGCGCGGACCGAGGCGACGATCTGGTCCTTCTGCCTGCGGTTCTACGAGGCGATCGGCAAGGTGCCGATCCGCGTCGGCTCGCGCTACGGCTACGCCGTCGACCCGATTTTCGAAGGCCTTTTCCTTGCCGCGGCCCTCCTCGTCGAGTCGGGGACGGCCTCGCCGAAGCAGGTGGACGCGATCGCGTGTAAGGTCCTCGGGCTCGGCGTCGGGCCCTTCACCGCGATGAACCTGACGGGCGGCAATCCCCTCACGCAGGTCGGGCTCGGACACTACCACGACAAGCTCATGCCCTGGTTCCGGTCCCCCTCGGTGCTCGACCGGCAGGTCGAAGCGAAGGCCCCGTGGGAGACGGCGGCGCGCGGGGAAGCGGTCGTCTACGACGAGGCCACGTTCGCGAAAGTCTCGGCCGTGCTGACCGGAGCGTATTTCGGCCTCGCGACCGAGGTGCTCGACAGCGGGATCACGAACGTGGCCGACCTGGAGATGGCCGTCGAGCTGGGGCTCGTGATGGAGCCGCCGTTCGCGCTCATGAATCGCGTCGGCGTGCCGGAGGCGCTGGCGCGGGTGCGCGGGTACGCCGCGGCCAACCCGGGGTTCAAGGTTGCCGGCGTCCTCGAGCGACAGGCGGCCGCCGGCAAGCCGTGGCGGATCCCGGTCGTGCTGCGGGAGGACCGGGCGGGCGTGGCCCTCGTTACGATCCGGCGCCCGCGCGTCCTCAACGCGCTCGATCGGGAGACGTTCGTCCAGCTCCGCGAGACGTTTGACGCGCTCCGGGACGACCCGTCCATTCGCGCCGTGGTGCTGACGGGCTTCGGCCCGAAGGCGTTCGTGTCCGGCGCCGACATCGGGATGCTTGCGCGCATCCAGAATCCGGCCGATGGCGAACGCCTCTGCCTGGAAACGGGCGAGGCGGTGGCCGCGGTGGACGGGGTCGGCAAGCCCGTGGTGTGCGCCCTGAACGGGCTCGCGCTGGGCGGCGGAAACGAGCTGGCCATGGCGTGCACGGCGAGGATCGCGCGGAAGGGCCTGCGGCTCCTCGCGGGCCAGCCGGAGCCGAAGCTCGGTTTCATCCCGGGGGCGGGCGGCACGCAGCGGCTCCCGCGCCTCATCCCCTTCGAGAAGGCCTGGACGCTCCTTCGAACGGCCGGGACCCTGTCCTCGGCGGAGGCGTTGGCCTGCGGGCTGATCCGGGAGGAGGTGGAAGGGGACCTGCTTGCGCGCGCGGTCGAGTTGGCGCGCGAGTTGGCGGACGGGCGGACGCGGGTCGCGCCGATTCCACGGGGCCCGATCGCGGCGCCCGCGGGCCTGCCGGAGCCGGAGCTCGGCGGGCTTTCGCGCCGGATCGACGAACTGCTACGGCGCGCGATCCTGGAGGGCGCGCGGCTCACCCTGGCGGAGGGCGTGCGGCTGGAGGCGCGGCTCTTCGGGGAGTGTTGCGCGACGCAAGACATGAAGCTCGGGCTGGAGAATTTCCAGCGCACGAACCTGAAGGAGCCGGCGCGCTTCGTGCACGCGTAGCGGCCGGGGCGGGCTCGCAGCCCGGGGGCGGCGGAGGAGCCGTGCATGGCGGGGTTTCTCGAGCCGGCCCCGCGGGCTTCAGCTCGCTGAAGGCCTCCGCCCGCGAAAAGAAGCAACAACCCGAACTGAGGCTAAACTCGGCCGACGGCGGCAAATGGCTAGATCCTGGCTCCGCGTCCCAGCTAGACGCGGGCGAAATTTGAGATTTGAAATTTGACCTTTTGCAATTTGACATTCGACCCGGCCGCGTGGGGCGAATGCGAGACTTTTACACAGAGACGCGGAGACGCAGAGGCCGGGCGCTGAGTCCACCGTCCTCTACCGGCGATGATCTCTGGCAACGCACGGAGAGATCGCTCTTAGCTTCACTTCGGCTTGTTGAAAAGAAAGGCGCGGCTTCACTTCTTGGCGATCCCCTCGTGCAGCTTGCTCTTCACGACCACGACGCACGAGGGGGCCTTGTCGTCATGCGGGCACTTCACCTTTTCGCGGACGCTCAACTCCCACCTGCGGAAGGTGTTTTTACAGAAATAAACGATGATGCGTTCGGCCATCAAGCGCGGGCCGTCGTCGCGCCAACGCGCCTCCCAGTCCTCGCTCTCCTTCTCTTTCTTCCACCCGGTAATGCCGGCGATCGCGTTGCCGGCCGGCGTCTTCATCTTCACCAGGTCCTGGGCGCGCCGGTCCCTGTTTTTCGAGGGAAGCCGTGCGGCGCCCTCGACGTGGTCGAGGAGCGCGATGAGGGGCTCAATGGACGTGGGACTGCCGATTTTCCCCAGTGCGGGCACGACGTCCTCGAGCACGTTCGCGACCTCCGTCTCCTGGTCCCGGGCCAGGAGGCTGTTCAGGATCGCCGCCCCTGCCTCCCAGTCGAGGGTCTCGAGCGCCTTGACGATCGCGGCCATGACTTCGCGCCGGGTCAGGTTCGGCTCGATCGCGCGGCCGAGCATCTGCACGGTGGAGAGGTCGTCGATCCTCGCCGCGACGTCCGCGGCCGCGATCCGCACGGCGTCCGTGTCCGACACGAGGACCTTCGAGAGCGCGGCCAGGGCGAGGTCGCGCCGCACGAACGCGAGCTGCTGGAGGGCGTGGACACGCTCGGCCTGGACGGTGTTCTTGTAGTCCTGCTCGAATTTAGCGAACGCCTTCCGGGCCTCCTTCTCCTCGTCCCGTTTCGGGTCGTCCTGCGCCCACGCGGACCCGGTCGCGGCGACCCAAAGCGCAACGGCCGCGCCCATGCTCCATGCTTTCATGCCTCGCCTCCAAACAAATGCAGGGTCGCACGCCCGGCGTGCGAGGGCGATGGGTTCGCTCCGTTCCGGAAGAGGGCCGGCACTGGCCCCGTGGAGCGCATGCCCGTGGAGCGCTAGCTTACAATGCCGCGGGGACCCTCTTCAAGAGGAACGCGAACAGGGCGCCGATCGTGATCGTCTCCGAGTTCGAGCTTGCGTTCGGTGGGGGCGCCGACGAACGCGTGGCCCGCTTCGTCCGGCGTCGCCACACGGTCTGGCGCGCGGTGGCCGCAGGGCCCGGTCACAGCCTCGCCCCGGCCGCGGGGAACTCCTCCGCGCCTCCGCTTTCGTCCGCTTCTTCGGGCGGTACTAAGCGCCCGCGCAAGAATTACTTTACATTTCCGTGGATCGACCGATGCCTGGGGGCGCGGGCCTCCGGCCCGCGCAGCGCGGCCCAGAGGGCCGC
>JACPWG010000045.1 GCA_016197205.1 Planctomycetota bacterium | reverse complement strand
CCTGCGTCGCGCGCGGGGAGAGCGGGAACTGGTCGATGAAGGCGCTCCAGAGCGCGTGCGCCTTGTCGTAGTCCTTTTCCGTGAGGGCGAGCACGCCGCGCTGCCAGGCGGCCTCGACGAGGAGGCCCTGGGCCTGGGTCCAGAGCGGATCGCTGGGGTAGGCGGCGAGGAATTGCGTGGCCGCGGTCGTCGCGTCCTCGAACCGGTTTTGCGCGAGGAGCGTCTGGGCCACGGAGAACTGGGCCTTTGGGGCCTCCGCGTGTTTCGGCCAGCGCGCGAGGAAGGCGTTCCAGGCGGCGACGGCGCCCGCCGAGTCCCCCTTGGCGGCGAGGGCCTGGGCGATGCCGAACTGCGCGAGCGGGGCGTGGCCGTCGTCCGCGTGCTTTTCGACGAGGGCGCGCCACGCGGCGACGCCGTTGTCGCGGTCGGTCTCGTCGCGCGGCGCGAGCGGCTGGTAGGACTCGCCGATCCGGAAGCGGGCGCGCGGCGCCCACGGCGAGGCCGGGTAGTCGTCGATCAGCGTCTGGTACATCTCGCGTGCGGAGGACCACTGCGACTGGGCGAAGCGGGCGGCGCCGAGCAGGAAGAGGGCCTGGGCGCGCGCCTCAAATTTTTTGTAGTCGCGGACGACGACCTGCGCGGCCTGTTCGGCCTCCGCGGTCTGGCCGAGCCGGAGTTGGCAGTAGGCGACGGCCACGAGGACCTCGGGCACGCGTTCTTCGGGGAGGCCGACCTCGCGCGCCGCATTGAAGAGGGCGAGGGCGCGGCCGAAATCGGGCTTGTGGTCGGTTTCTTTTTCGGCGGGGTTGGGCGTGGGAACGGGGGGGACGAAGAACTCGCGGGCGAGCTCGAGGTAAAAGCCGGTATTTCGCGGCGAGGAAGCGTGCGCGCGCGGCGAGGAAGGCGGCTTCGTCGGCGCGCGGGGAGGTGGGCGCCTTTTCGACGAAGGCGGCGAAGGCGTCCGCGGCGGCGGCGTAGTTGCGCTCGGCCATGGCGCGGCGTGCGCGCTCGAAGAGAGGCTGCGCCGGATCAGCGGGCGCTGCCGCGGGCGGTTGTGCGGCCGGCGGCTGCACGGGCGGCTGGGGCTGGGCGAAGGAGGTGGAGGCGAGGAGCGCGACGAAGGAGGAAAGGAGGAGGGCCAGGGGACGCGCGAACGGACGGGTGGGCATAGCGCGAATCCTTCCTTTGCCGGGGATGCGTGAAGGGACCACAACACGGCGGGACACCAACCGAGCGACGACGGAACCACAGATTTCACGGATTAACGACGATTTCACAGATTCGTGATCTGTGTAATCCCATTGAATCTGTGAAATCTGTGGTTTTCGTGGCGATCGACCAAAGTAGAATTGTCGCAAGAAAACGGACTTCGAACGGTTAGCGGCTCAGGGAACAAATCGAAGCGCGTTCGACGCTGACGCCGGCCTTCGCGTTCCGATAATCGGAAATGCAATCAGGGCGGGACCTCCGAGCCAAACAGCCAGGAGATCCCGCACACGTGAGATGAGCGTTGTGAGCAGGTGAGGAGTCGGACCGCAGGTGGTGCGGCCACGGGGCAGGGCCCTATACATGATGGGGGGGCCCGTTGTCAACGTTTGTGTGCGTCGCGGTGCCCCTTGAAACCAGGGAGGCGGACTTCTATACTGCGGGCCGTGGGGGGAAACTCGGCCTTCCGGAATCCGATTCGGGGCCTCGACGGTGAGCTACTGGCGGTCGATGAAGCGCGAATTCGCGCTCACATACTGCATGAACGTACACCCGACGGAGACGCTCCAGGACGTGTACGACTCGCTGCGGGGATTCGCGGTGCAACTGAAGCCGCTCGCCGCGCCTCGGCGCTCGATGGGACTCGGGCTCCGGCTCGGGAGGGCTGCGGTGAAAGAGCTGACAGCGGACCCGGGGGCCGTGCACAGCCTCCGACAGTTCCTGGACAACCACGGCTTCTTCGCGATGACGATCAACGCCTACCCGATGGGGGATTTCAGGGCCGGCCGCGTGAAGGAGGAGGTCTACCGGCCGACGTGGCTCGACGAGGAACGCGTGACCTTCACCGAGGAGGCGGCCCGCATCCTGGCCGGATTGCTGCCGGCGGGCGCGGTGGGCACTGTGAGCACCCCGTCAGGCACGTTCAAGCCGTGGGCGTCCGGGCGCGAAACGGAGCGGTCGATCCTGACGAATCAGGTGCGCGTCGCGGCGACCCTCGAGCAGCTTCGGCAGCAGAGCGGGCACTCGATCATGCTCTGCCTGGAGCCGGAGCCGCTCACGACGCTGGAGCGGACCGACGAGGTGGCGGCGTACTTCCAGGGGCTGGTCTATGGGGAAGGCGTGGCCCAGCACGCGCAGCTCACGGGTCTGTCGGCGTCCGCGGCCGAGGAGTCGATCCGACGCCATCTCGGACTCTGCTTCGACACCTGCCACCAGGCGGTGGAGTTCGAGGACCTGAAGGCGTCGCTCGACCTCCTGCTGCGCGCGGGGGTCACGGTCGGGAAGATGCAGCTCTCGAACGCGCTGGAACTGGCCATGCCCATTTCGAATATCGCGGGGATGGAGCGGTTGCAAGCCTTCGACGAAGAGCGGTACCTGCACCAGACCGTGGGGCTCGCCTCCGGCGGCGAAATCCTGCGCGCGGAGGACCTGAAACAAGTCCTCTCGCGCGATCTGGAGCAGTGGCTCCCGTGCGAGGCGTGGCGCGTGCACTTCCATGTCCCGGTCTTCCTGCCCTCGCTCGGGCCGCTTGCGACGACCCAGGCGGCCCTGCTCGACGCCCTCGAATTCTCGATTCTGGCCGGGGTGACGCAACACTACGAGCTCGAGACCTACACCTGGGACGTGCTCCCGGCCGGGGATCGGGACGAGAGTTGCGGGACGAGCCTGCTGGACAGCCTGCGCCGGGAATTCGAGTGGACGCACCGTCAGCTCCGTCGCCTCGGCTGCGAGGTGATCCTGCGATGAACGACGAGGACGCGGTCGCCGACGCGACGGCGGGGCGAAGAGATCCGGCGCTGCGGGTGATGCTGCTCCCACGGGACACGAACGGCGCGGGGACGATCTTCGGCGGCGTGATTCTCTCGCAGCTCGACCTCGCGGGCGCCGTGGCGGCGCGAAAGCACGCCCCGACGAAACGCTTCGTGACCGTGGCCATGCGCGAGGTCGTATTCGTACAGCCGGTCTTCGTGGGCGACCTCGTCAGTTTTTACGCGACGACGGTCCGTGTCGGCCGCACGTCGATCACGGTGAAGGTCGAGGTCGAAGCGGAGCGGGCGCACTCGCCGGGGCCGCCGGTGCGCGTGACGGAGGCGGAGGTGGTGTACGTGGCGGTGGACGAGGAAGGGCGGAAAGTGGCGATCGAGGCGTGAGGGACGCGAGGGGAGCGGCGGAGCGAGGTGGACGGAGGCGAGAGCAGCCTGGAAGGGAGGGGCGGAGGTGGAGTCGGGGGCGGGGCAGGGGCGGAGGCCGACGCGGAGGCGCCGGATTTCAAATTTCAAATTTCAAATCGCAAATTGTGTACGGGCGCGGCTGCTGTTCGGAGGCGGCACGCGGGCCGCCTGAAGGCGGAACTACGAACAGGGCTGTGGCCTTCGGGAGCGTGTCGTCTGGTCGAGGTCCGCCTCTGGCATCGTAGGGCTCACGGCTGGGCGGATCGCCTCCGTGGCCGGCAAGCCGTCAGCGGCCGGCAAATCTCAATTCTCAAATGTCAATTCTCAAATCCCGTCGTCGGCGAGCTACTTCGCCACCGTGATCGGGAGCGTCGTCGCGAGCTCCACCTTGTCCGCGGTGACGACGCGGACGGCCAGTTCGAAATCGCCGGCGGAGGCGGCGGTCAGGGCGAGGGTGCACCCGCCGGCGTCGACCTTCGCCTCGGCGTCCGCGCCGAGCGCCTTCACGACCTGGCCTTCCTTCATGTTCATACCGCACTTCGGGCACTTGGTCTCGGTCTCCGACTGCCCTTCGGGCAGGCACTGCTTCATCGGGCAGACGTAGCCTTTGACGTGCGTCTGGAGGTGGGCCTTCACGGAGGCGCCCGCGAGCGGCGTCCGCTCCTCCTTGCCGTCCTTGGAGGCGACCTGTTGCACGCTGAGCGTGACCTTGCCTTCCTTGCCCGCGATCAGCTCGGCCTTCGCGACGGAGAGGGCGAAGCTCTGCCGAAGCTCATGCTTGCACTTGCAATCATGCCCGGCCTGGGCGCACGGACAGGCGAGTTTCCCGCCGGTGTGGATCCAGGTCGCCTTGGCGCAGTCGCAGTACCAGAGCTGCAGGGTGCGGGCATCGCCGGTGACGGCCGGCGGGGCGGCGTCGTCCGCGAGGGCCCAAGCCCCGCAGGCGAGGGCGAAGGCGAGCGTGCAAGCGGCGAGGGGGAAGCGAAGCATCGGGGCCTCCTGGCAATCGGGACCTGGGAGAATCGATCCGGCAAGGCGCGGAACTCTAGCGACAACGGCCGAGGTCGTAAAGCTATTTCATCCATTGCGCGGCAAGAAATTGCTTGCCCCCCCTCCGGGGTGAGTTTATAGTAGCCCGCCCTTTGCCACACGGCCCCGACCCTGCGAGGCTCTCGTGCCCGTCGACGCCGCACGCCGAAAGCCCGACTGGTTGAAAGTGAAGCTCCCCTCCGGGGAGAACGTCCGGCGCATCCAAGGCATCCTGCGCCGGCGCGGACTCAACACCGTCTGCGAGGAGGCCCGCTGCCCAAACCTCGGCGAGTGCTGGGGGGGCGGGACCGCCACGTTCATGCTCCTCGGCGACACCTGCACGCGCGGCTGCCGCTTCTGCGCGGTCCAGACGGGCAATCCGCGCGGCCGGCTCGATCCCTTCGAGCCCGCGAAGGTCGCCGCGTCCATCGCGGAATTGTCGCTGGAGTACATCGTCCTCACCTCCGTGGACCGGGACGACCTGCCGGACCAGGGGGCGGCCCACTTCGCCCGCACGATTCGCGAGGTGCGGGCGGCCAGCCCGGGCATCCTCATCGAGGCGCTCATCCCCGATTTCCGCGGCGACCGCGACTGCCTCGCGGCCGTCGTCGAGTCGCGACCCGACGTCCTGTCGCAAAACGTCGAGACCGTCGAGGAGTTGACCGCGAGGGTGCGCGACCCGCGCGCGGGCTACCGCCAGACCTTGCAGCTCCTGCGCCGCGTGAAGGAGCTGGATCCCCGGATCTTCACGAAATCCTCGCTGATGCTCGGGCTCGGAGAGAGGCCGGAGTCGATCCTCCGCACGATGGACGACCTGCGGGCGCACGCGGTCGACATCCTCACGCTCGGCCAGTACCTCCAGCCGACGAAGCGGCACCTGCCCGTGGAAGAGTACGTCCCTCCCGCACGTTTCGCGGCGCTCCGGGACGAAGGGGAAGCGCGCGGCTTCCTGTACGTCGCCTCGGGCCCGCTCGTCCGAAGTTCCTATCGCGCGGGCGAGTTCTTCCTCGCGAACCTGATCCGCCGGCGGGACGCGGCCGAGGGCCGCTCCCCGGCGACTTGCCAGGAGACGCCACGATGACCGAAGCCCTCCTCCAGGTCCTCGGGACGGACCAGACCGTGGACGGCGCGCACGAGCCCGCGCTCGCGGTCGACACGCTGGTCCGCATGCTGAAAACCATGATCCTCGTGCGCTGCTTCGATGAGCGGGCCCTGAACCTCCAGCGCTCCGGCCGCATCGGTTTCCACGTGCCGTCCAGCGGCCAGGAGGCTTGCCAGGTGGGGGCCGCGGCGGCGCTCACGCCCCGCGACTGGGTCTTCCCCAGCTATCGCGAGCCGGGACTCTTTCTCTGGCGCGGCTCCGCGCTCGAGGCGCTCTACAACAACCTGTACGGCAACAGCGGCGACCTCGCGAAGGGCCGCCAGATGCCGGTGCACTATACGGACCGCGCGCACAACGTCGTCAGCATTTCCAGCCCCATCGCGACGCAGCTCCCCCAGGCGGTCGGCGTCGCGATGGCCGCGCGCATTCGAAAGGACCCCATCGTCGTCCTCACGGGCTTCGGCGACGGTTCCACCTCCGCCAGCGATTTTCACGTCGGCGCGAATTTCGCCGGCGTCTACCGCGCCCCCGTCGTCTTCCTCTGCGCCAACAACCAATGGGCGATCTCCGTCCCGTTCGAGCGGCAGACCGCGTCGGCCTCCGTCGCGATCAAGGCGCAGGCCTACGGCTTCCCGGGCGTGCGCGTCGACGGCAACGACGTCCTCGCCGTCTACCAAGCCGTGCGGGACGCGGCGGAGCGGGCGCGCCGCGGCGACGGCCCCACCCTCGTCGAGGCGTTCACGTTTCGGATGGGCCCCCACTCCAGCTCTGACGATCCGAAGCGCTATCGCCCGGAGGCGCTCTGCGAAGAGTGGAAAAAGCGGGACCCGATCGAGCGCTTCGGTCGCTACCTGACGAAGAAGGGCCTGCTCTCCGAGGCCGAGGTCTCGTCCGCATGGGAAGCAGGTCGGCAGGCGACCGCGGACGCGGCGCGTGCCGCCGAGCGGCTCCCTCCGCCGCCCGTGGAGAGCCTGTTCGAGGACGTCTACGCGGAGATGCCCCCGCACCTGCGTCGCCAGCTCGACGAGCTCCTCGAAGAGCGCAAGGCCGGGGAAAGCGTGAACACGTCGCAGGCCTTCCCCCTCTAGACTCGTGCTCCATGCCTTCCGTGACCTCTGTGGCTCGTAAGGAAAACAGCGCATGGCGATCCTGACGGTGCTCCAGGCGGTGAACGCCGCGCTTAAGCAGGAAATGCGGCGCGATGACCGGGTCGTGGTCCTCGGCGAGGACGTCGGCAAGAACGGCGGCGTCTTCCGCGCCACGGAGGGCCTCTACGACGAGTTCGGCTCGGACCGCGTGCTCGATACGCCCCTCGCCGAGTCCGGGATCATCGGCACCGCGATCGGCATGGCCCTGTACGGCCTGCGCCCCGTACCTGAGATCCAGTTCCTCGACTTCATCTATCCGGCTTTCGACCAGATCGTCAACGAGCTGGCGAAATTCCGCTACCGCAGCGGCGGGCAGTACCCGGCGCCCGTCGTCATCCGCTCCCCCTACGGCGGCGGCATCCGGGGCGGGCACTACCATTCGCAGTCGTCGGAGGCGTACTTCGCCCACACGCCCGGGCTGAAGGTCGTCATCCCCTCCACGCCTTATGACGCGAAGGGGCTGCTGGCGTCGGCGATCCGGGACGAGGACCCCGTGCTCTTCCTGGAGCCCAAGCGGATCTATCGCACCGTGAAGGCCGAAGTCCCCGACACGGAATATACCGTGCCGATCGGGGTCGCCCGCATCGCCCGCGAAGGCCGGAGCTGTTCTATTTTCTGCTACGGCGCGATGGTCCACGTCGCGCTGGAGGCCGCGGAAAAGGCGAAGGAAAAGGGGACGGAGGTGGAAGTGGTGGACCTGCGGTCGCTCGTGCCGCTCGACGAGGAGGCGGTCCTGGCCTCCGTGCGGAAGACCGGCCGGGCCGTCGTGCTCTACGAAGCGCCGCGCACGGGCGGCTTCGGCGCGGAGATCTCCGCCCTGATCGCCGAACGAGCGCTCGAGTACCTCGAGGCGCCGATCGTGCGGGTCGCGGGTTTCGACACGCCGTTCCCGTATACGCTCGAACACGTCTACATGCCGGATGCGCGCCGCGTGCTCGCGGCCGTGGACCGGGTGATGAACTTCTAGGGGCCCGTTGACGAACTTCGGACACAGTCGTCAACGCTGTCACGGCGGGTCGCAACCCCTGCGGCGGTTCGCGCGGGCCGGAGGCCCGCGCCCCCAGGAATCGTGAGAGGACTTGGTCAACACGGCACCAGGCTAGCGCGGAGAAGCCAGCGATGGAATTCAACCTGCCGGATATCGGAGAAGGGGTGGCGGAGGGGGAAGTCGTCAAGTGGCTCGTGAAGGAGGGGGACACGGTCGTCGAGGACCAGCCGATCGTCGAGGTCATGACGGACAAGGCGACCGTGCAGATCCCGTCCCCCGCGGCCGGCGTGATCCAGCGCCTCGCGGCGAAGGAAGGCGAAATCGTCCCGGTGGGCAAGGCATTGGTCGTGATCGCCACGACCGGCGGGGCCGCGCCGGCGGCCGCACACGCGCCCGTGGCCGCGGCGGCGCACGCGTCCGCCGCCACGCACGCGACCCCCGTGGCCGCGCACGCCTCGGCGACTGCCCAGGCCGCGCCGGCGCATGCGGCCCCGGTTCACGTGACGTTGAACGCTTCCGCCGCGGGTCATCCCGAGCTCGCGGGCGCGGCCGCCAGGCCCGTGGCCGCGGTCGCTCCCGCGGCGTCGCCCGTCCACGCCACAGCCGGCGTCGCGGTCGCCGTCGCACCCCAACGCTCGGTGGATAGCAAGGTCCTCGCCACGCCGGCCACGCGCCGCCTCGCCCAGGAGCTGGGCATCGAGCTCGCCTCCCTCGCGGGCACGGGTCCGCATGGGCGCGTCACACGGGAGGACGTCCTCCGGCACTCGCCCGCTTCGCGCGCCGCCTCGCCGGAGCCGGTCGCCGCTGCGGCGGGCGCGCACCCCGCCTCGCCCGCGCACGCGCCCGCGCCCGCGCTCGCCGCGCACCAGGAAAACCGGCCCTCCACCACGTCGCCGGCCACTCCCCGCCCCTCCGCCCCGGCGTCCACCGGCGCCGTCGAAGAGCGCATCCCCTTCCGCGGCATCCGCCGAAAAATCGCCGAACGCATGGTGCAGTCGAAGCGGACCGCCGCCCACTTCACCTACGTGGACGAGGTCGACATGACCCGCCTCGTCGCGCTGCGCAACGAGGCGAAGGAGATCGCCGAGAAGCGCGGGGTGAAGCTCTCCTACCTCCCCTTCATCGTCAAGGCCCTCATCGCCGGCCTGCGCGAGTACCCCCTCCTCAACAGCACGATCGACGAGGCGGCGAGCGAGCTCGTCCTCAAGAAGTACTACCACATCGGGATCGCGACGGACACCTCCGAGGGGCTGCTCGTGCCCGTGCTCAAGGACGCCGACCGCCGCAGCATCCTCGACCTGGGTCGCGAAATCGAACGGCTCGCCGCCAACGCCCGCGCCGGCAAGTCCGAGCTGGCGGACCTCCAGGGGGGGACCTTCACGATCACCTCGGCCGGGAACATCGGCGGGCTCTTCGCCACGCCGATCATCAACTACCCCGAGGTCGCCATCCTGGGCGTCCACCAGATCAAGCAGAAACCGGTCGTCCGGGACGGCCAGCTCGCCATCGGCTCGGTGATGTACCTCTCGCTCTCCCTCGACCATCGGGTCGTGGACGGGGCGATGGGCGCGCGCTTCATGAACACGGTCATCGGATACCTCCAGGAGCCGCAACTGCTTTTGCTCGAGTCGACGTAGGGTCGGGAAGCGACGCACGCTCTCCGCATGCGCACGCCAGGAGGCGACACGAATGATCAAGGTTCGATGATCAAGGCTCAGACAAGGCTCAAGGTTCAATGCCCAGCGAGCAGCAAAGAACCCGGGTTGTAAGGGGTGGGGCGAAACCTGGACCTTGAGACTTGATGCTTGAACCTTGTTTGAGCATTGAGAATCGATCCTTGAGACTTTTCGGCCCGAGCGCATTCGACAAACGAACCGACTTTCGAGATCTCCCCCCTTGTCGTCACCCACCGAGGTCAGCCCGCTCTATCAGGTCCTCGACGCGCCCGCGGAGCCCGGCGCGCCGCCCGCGTCGCCGCTGCCGACGCCGGACCTGCTCCGACTCTACCGCGGCATGGTCCGGATCCGCACCGTCGACAGCCGCATGCTGAACCTCCAGCGCCAGGGGCGGATCGGCTTTTACGGCACCGCCACCGGCGAGGAGGCGGCGGTCGTCGGGAGCGGCTGCGCGTTCGAACCCCGCGACTGGATCTTTCCCGCGCTCCGCCAGGGCGGCATCGCCCTGCTCCGCGACTACCCGCTCGACCTCTACGTGGCCCAGTGCGTCGGGAATTCCGCGGACCTCCTCCGCGGACGCCAGATGCCCTGCCACTACAGCGATCGCCGGATCCATTTCGTATCCTGGTCGAGCGTGATCGCCACCCAGCTCCCGCACGCGGTCGGCGCCGCGATGGCGGCCCGGTTGCGCCGCGACCCGGTCGTCTGCGGGGCCTACCTCGGCGACGGCGCCACGTCGGAAGGGGACTTCCACGTGGCGATGAACTTCGCCGGCGTCTACCGCGCCCCGGTCGTCTTCGTCTGCCAGAACAACCAGTTCGCGATCTCGGTCCCTATCGAGCGCCAGACGGCCTCGGCGGGCATCGCGGTGAAGGCCGCGGCGTACGGCTTCGAGGGCGTGCGCGTGGACGGCAACGACGTCCTCGCGTGCTACCTCGCCACGCGCAAGGCCGTCGACAAGGCGCGCGCCGGCGGCGGCCCCACGCTGGTCGAGGCGGTCACCTATCGGCGCGGCGGGCACTCCTCCTCCGACGACCCGAGCCGGTATCGCGACGAGCGCGTTACCGAGGAGTGGGCGCGGCGCGACCCCATTCTGCGCTTCCGACGGTGGCTCGAGGCGCGCGGCCTCTGGAACGACCCGGAGGAAGAGCGCTTCCAGACCGAGGTGAAGTCGGCGGTGGACGAGGCGATCCGGCGGGTGGAAGCGGCGCCCCCGGTGGACCCAGGGTCGATGTTTGAGGACGTGTTCGCGGAAATGCCGGCGCAGTTGAGGGCGCAGAGGAGAGAAGCGCTGGGGGAATGAGGGGGAGGGTGGGTCCGCATGCGATGGACGTGGAGATCCACGAAGGGGTTGACGAAACGCAGAGACGCAGAGGCGCAGAGGACGTTCACTGAATCGCAAATCCTCAGCGTCTCTGCGTCTCTGCGTTAAAAAAAAACTATCCATTACGCGCAACGCATACAGCTTCCGGCACAGCGGAAATCCTCAGAGGAGCAACATGACCACACGCACTCCCGATGTCGCCGTGCTCGGCGCGGGGCCGGGCGGCTACGTCGCGGCGATCCGGCTCGCCCAGCTCGGGAAGAAAGTGCTCGTGGTAGACCGCGGCTGGTTGGGGGGCGTGTGCCTCAATGTCGGTTGCATCCCCTCGAAAGCGCTCATCCACGCGGCCACGCTGGTCGAACGCATCCGGCACGCGGGTGACCTGGGCATCATGGTTTCCGAGCCGGTGGTCGATCTCGGAAAGCTGATGGCGTGGAAGTCCGAGGTCGTGAAGAAGCTGACGGGTGGCGTCGGCCAGCTCCTCAAGGGGAACGGAGTCGACGTCCTGCTCGGGGAGGCGCGCTTCACCGGGCCGGGCGAGCTCGAAGTCAAGACCGCCAAGGCGACGGAGAGCGTGCGCGCGTCGAGCTTCCTTGTCGCCACCGGCTCGCGGCCGATCCAGATCCCGGGTTTCGCCTTCGACGGCAAAAAGGTCCTTACTTCGACGGACGCCCTGGAGCTGACCGCGGTCCCGAAGTCCCTGATGGTGGTCGGCGGCGGCGTGATTGGGCTTGAAATCGGGACGCTGTACGCGAAGCTCGGGACGCAGGTCACCGTCGTGGAGCTGACGCCGACTCTCTTGCCCGGGACCGACCCCGACCTCGTGACGTTCGTCGCGCGCGGCCTCAAGCGGCGGGGCGTGAAGGTCCACCTGGAGAGCCAGGCGAAGTCGGTCCAGGACCTCCCCCAGGGCGTGCGGGTCGCGCTGACGACGAAGACCGGCGAGCTGACCGTCGACGTGGACAAGGTCCTCGTCTGCGTCGGCGTCCGGCCGAACAGCGAGAACCTGGGCCTCGACCGCGCGGGCGTCGCGGTGTCGCCGCGGGGCTTCATCCAGGTCGACAAGCAGTTCCGCACGAACGTCCCCACGATTTTCGCCATCGGCGACGTGACCGGGCCGCCCATGCTCGCGCACAAGGCGTCGAAGGAGGGCATGGTCGCGGCCGAGGCCCTGTGCGGGCGCCCGATCCGCTGGGACGTGCGCGCGCTTCCGGCCGCGATTTTCACGGACCCTGAGATCGCCACAGTCGGCCTGTCGGACACGGACGCGGAAAAGGCCGGGCACGAGATCGCGGTGGGGAAATTCCCGTTCGGCGCGAACGGCCGGGCCCTCGCGATCGGCGAAGGGGAAGGGTACGTGAAGGTCGTCACCGACAGGATTACGGGCCAGGTCCTCGGCGTGGGGATCGTGGGCCCGGAGGCGTCCACGCAGATCGCCGAGGCCGCGCTCGCGATCGAGTTGGGCGCGACCGCTGAGGACGTGGCGCTCACGGTGCACGCGCACCCGACGCTCAGCGAGGCCTTCATGGAGGCCAGCGAAGCGGCCGGCGGGCACGCCATCCACGTGCTCAAGAAAAGTTGAACGCCATGGAGAGCCGAGCGGCGACCGGGGAGGCGGCGGGGCTCGAGGTGGTCGACCTGGGCCGGATCGACTACCTCGCGGCCTGGGAGCTGCAGCTCCGGAGCGTCGAGGAGCGCGCGGACCGCCGGCGCGGCGACACGCTTTTTCTCTGCGAACACCCCCCGGTCATCACGTGCGGCCGCGGGACGCGTCCCGCGAATCTCCTCGCGCCCGACGTCCCGGTACACGAGATCGAACGCGGCGGCGACGTCACCTACCACGGGCCCGGCCAGCTCGTCGGCTACCCGATCCGCCTACTGCCGCCGGGCGGGCGCGACCTGCACGCGCACCTCCGCTGGATCGAAGAGCGATTGCTCGCGGCGGTCGCGGCGCTCGGCGTGACCGGCCATCGACGCCCTGGCCTGACCGGGGTCTGGGCGCCGGAGGGAAAGCTCGCCTCCATCGGTATCGCGGTGCGACGCTGGGTGACCTATCACGGTTTCGCGCTCAACGTGGAAACCGACCTGGCGGCCTTTCGGGCGATCCGGCCGTGCGGGCTCGACGCGTCGGCCATGACTTCGCTCGCGAAGGTCCTCGGCGCGAGCCCCGGCATGCCGGCCGCCCGGGAGGCCGTCGCGCGCGCCTTCCGGGTCGCTTGACAGGTCCGGCCGGCGCCCCCTATAATCTGCGGTCGCGCCCCTCGCGCACACCCCGCATTCGACCCCGAAGCCCGGCGACCCGAGGGGCCCCGTCGCCTCAACTCAGGGGAAGCCGCCATCGACACCTGGTCCCTGCGCATCGGCCGCCTCTTCGGCATCGACATCAAGCTCCACCTCGTCCTGATCCTCTTCCTGGTCGGAGAGATCGCCCGCACGTGGGAGTACAGCGGGTTTCTCGGGGTGACGGTGGGGTATCTCTTCCTCCTCTGGCTGTCGATCCTGCTGCACGAGTTCGGTCACTGCTTCGGCTGCCGGCACGTGGGCGGCACCGCCGACGAGGTGCTGCTGTGGCCGCTCGGCGGCTTGGCTATGGTAAGCCCGCCCAACAATCGTCGCGCACAGCTCATCACGACCGCGGCGGGCCCCGCCGTCACCGTGATGCTGACCGCCGTTTTCTACGGCGCCACGCAGTGGATCCCGCCCACGGAGAAGGCCCACTGGGTCGCCTACGCAGCCTTCGTCTTCAACAAGTGGTGCGCGGTGCTGAATCTCCTGCCCGCCTATCCCCTCGACGGCGGCCGCATCTTTCAATGGTTGCTGGTTCCTCGGCTCGGGTTCCATCGCGCCACGCTTCTCGCCACCCGCGTCGGCAAGGTCTTCGCGGTCCTGATCGCCCTGGTTGCCGTCCTCCATTACCACGATTACATGTTCGCCTTCCTCGGCCTGTGGATGTACATGCAGTGCGAGCAACAGCAGCGGGCCCTGGCCGCCGATTTCGGCGGCGGGGAGTGGGGCGGGGCGGGGCGGCACTACATGGACGCGGATCGGGAGGAGCCCCGCCGACGCTCCCGCTCGGCGCGGCGCGGCCCCTCCATCGGCACCCGCGTGCGCGCCTGGTGGAGCCGGCGCCGAACGGCGCAGCGGCCCGTCGTGGACGAGGACCTTCGCCGGCACGTGGACGAGCTGCTTGACAAGGTCAGCACCAGCGGCCTGGCCAGCCTGTCCCCCGAGGAGCGAAAATTCCTGCAGGAGGCCAGCGAACGCTTCCGCGATGCCTCGGAGCCTCCGGACGATCGGGCCGGAAGCTGAGAAAGTCTGGCCTCGAGAATAGCTGGAAGAGATTTCCAGAAATTGAGCAGTAGGGATCCAAGGAAGCTTCCGGGTGAAGACAGCGACCTTCCACGCACTCGCCTTCGCGTTTCTGATCGGGCTTCTCCTCTCCGGCGCGATCTTCCTGGCGCGCCGCGTGAGCACCCGAAGCGGCGACCCTTTGATTTACGACGGGCTCCTCGTCCTCCTCGGGAGCACCCTCCTCGTGGTCCTGATCGCCGACGAGCGCGCGCGGGCGCGGGCCCTTGAACAGGCGCGCGAACAGGCTGCGACCCTCGAACGCGAGCGGGCGCGACTCCAGGCGCTCCTGGCCCACCTCCCCGAACCCGTGATCCTCGCCGAGGACCCCGACGGCCGGAGCCTCCGCTTCAATCCGGCGGCGGCGGAGCTGGTCGGGCGCGCGCCGGTGCGCGGCGCGCCGCCCGGCGAGTGGGCGAGGCTCTACGGACCCGCGGTCGGGGCCGGCGACCCCGCCTCCGGCGCGCCGGGCCCGCTGGCGAGGGCCCTGCACAAAGGGGAATCGCCTCGCGGCGTCGAGGTGCTCCTGAAGCGGCCGGACGGCAGCGCGGCGGCCTTCGAAGCGGCCGCGTCCCCGCTTGCGTCGGCGGACGGCCAAAAGCTCGGCGCGGTCTCGCTCCTTCGCGACGTGAGTCGCGAGCGGGAAATCCGGGCACGCATGGACAAGCTCGCCGCGGAGCATGCCCGCCTCTCGGCCGAGGCCCTGGAGCGAAAAGCTCGAACGGAACGGCTCACCGCGGAGCACGCGCGGCTCGGCGCGGAGCACACGCGGCTCGGCGTGGAGCACGCGAAGCTCGGTGTGGAGCTAGAGGCGCGCAGGCGGGACGCCGAGCGCGCGGTCGCGGACCTTGCGCGACAAGACGCCGAAAGCGTGCGCCGGCTCGCCGCGCTCGCCGAACTGCTCCACGCGCTCCCGACCCTTCGGGACCCGCAGGAGCTAGCGCACGCGGCCGCGTCGCGCACACGGGAAGCCTTTGCCGCGGACGCCTGCGCGCTCTACCTGCCCGCGGAACCCGCATCGGCCTCCGCACCCGCGGCCGCAACAGAGACCGAGCTGGAGCTCGCCGCGGCCATGGCCTTCGCGGAAGACCCCGGCCTCCTGCGCCTCCGGTGGTCGAGCGAAGCGCGCGCGGCGTGCTTCGAGGGTACGCGCCCCCGCCTCCTCGCCGCGGACAAGCTGGACGGCGGACGCGTGCGCGAGCGCTTCCCCCGCGACCTCTACGCATCGCTCCTCGCGCTCCCCATCCCCCATGCGGGCCCGTCCACGCCCTCCGCGCCCGAGGGGGACCCCGGCCTCGCCCTGCTCGCCTTCCGGGAGGCGAGGGACCCCGCACGCGAGGACCCGGGGGCCGCGTCGGCGCTGGCCTTCGCCCTCGGCGCCTTGTTCGCCGTGAGCCGCGAACGCGCAAACACCGAAGCGCGGGCCGAGCTGTACCGCTCGCTGTGCGGGGCAGGCCTGGAGCTGGAGGGCGTGAGCGACGCGGACGAACTTCCCCAGCGCCTCGCGACCCGCGCCCGGTCGCTCCTGGGCGCGGACCTCGCCTTCGTGACGGCCTACGAACCCGCAAGTACCCGGTCCACCTGGCTCGCCGTCGACGGGCAGGCGCGCGTGCTGGCCGGGGTAAGCGAAGGCCCGCGCCTGGGCGTCACCTGGGACGTCTTCCAGAGCCGGCAACCGCGCCGCATCGACGACCTGCGGCGCCTCTCCGAGGAGGAGGCCGCGGCCTATCCGTTGCTCCGTGAGGAGGGCATCGTTGCGGTGCTCGCGGTGCCGCTGCTGCGGGAGACGGAGGTGCGCGGGGTGCTCGCCGCGGGCTTCCGCTCCCCACACTTCTTCGGCGAACGGGAGCTGCTGGCCGCGGAGTGGCTGGCGCGCCTCGCGGGGGCGTGCCTCGCCGAGGCGGACCGCCGGCAGGCGGCGGAGAAAAGGGCGCGGTGGCTCGACGCCGCCCAGCGGCTCCTGCAGGCCACCGGGGAGTGCGAAGCACCCGGGCAGGTCCTTTCGGTGCTGCTCGACAAGGCGTGCGCGACGCTCGAGCTGTCCGCGGGGGCTTTTTTTCCGTCCGACGCGGGGACCGGTCCGCGGCGCAGGCCCGTGCCCCACCGGCTCACGGAGGAGCAGGCGGCGCTTCTGGCCGCGGGTCCCGAGGGCGGGCTCGTGGGTCGCGTCGCGCGCACGCTCGAGGTGCAGGTGGTGACCGACCTTTCCGATGCGACCCTGGCGGGGACGGCGGGAGGTTTGCGGGAATCGGGTTTCGCGAGCTTTCTCGGGGCGCCGCTGGTATTCCAGGGCCGCCTGGTCGGCGTGCTCTGCCTGCTCGGCGGCAGCGCGCGCGACTTCGGCCGCGACGAAGTGGAATTCCTCGCTACCCTCGGCATGCAGGCCGCCCTTTGGGTACGCAGGGCCCTCTCGATGGAGGAGGCCCAGGGGGAGCTGGCGCGCTCGACCGCCCTGCACGAGCTGTCCGCGTCGGCGCGCGGCGCACGGTGGGAGGAAGAGATCTTCCGCTGCCTCTGCGCCCGCGCGGCGGCGGCGGTCGGCGCCGACGGGGCGGCGACGGCGCGCCTGGCAGCGAGCTCGCAGCGCCTGGAAGTCACCGAGGCCTTGGGCACGCTCGCTTCCGCGCGCGGACTCGACCTGGGGCCGGAGGAGACGCTGCTCGGCAAGGTGGCGTCGTCGGGCGAGGCGCTGGCGGTGGAGGCTGCGGAGGGCTCGCCCCCTGGCGGCGGTCTGGACGAGACGGCGCGGCGCCTGCGGGACCTGCGAGGCTGCGCGGCCGTCGCCATCCGGGGCGCGAGCGGCAGCCTAGGCGCGCTCGCGGTTTCGCGCGCGGAGCCGCGCGGCTTTTCCGCGAAGGAGCTCCAGTTTCTCCAGGCGCTCGGCGGGGTCGCCGCCGGCGCCGTGGAGCGCCTGCGGTGGAACCAGCGCGTGGAAGCGGAAGTGCGGGAGCTGAGCACGGAGGCCCGGCGGCGCGGCGCGTCCCTGGAGTCGCTGCTCGAGAGCGTGCCGGACGGCATCGCCCTTGCGGACGAGTCGGGAAAAGTGAGCGCATGGAATCGCGCGGCGGCGCGGCTGACCGGGCTCGAGGCGGGCGCCGCCGTCGGGCGACCGTTGAGCGAGGCACTCGCGATCGTCGACGAGGACGGCAAAGGCCTCCCGCTCTTCCCGCCGGGCCTCGCCTGCGGCGAGGACGCCGCCTCCGGCCCCGGCGCGGGCTCCGGTCGGCCCGTGCTGGTCGAGGGGAGTCTGGTGCGCCCCTCGGGTGGGCCGGGGGAGACCCACGTACCGATCCGGGCCGAGCTGTCGCCGCTCCGGCAGGGCGGAGGAGGACCGACCGGCTGGGTCGCGGTCCTTCGCGACGTGACGCAGGAACGCGTCCTGGTGGACGCGATCATGCGCACGAACCAGGCGCGGTCGGAATTCCTCGCCGCGGTGAGCCACGAGTTGCGGACCCCGCTCAACAGCATCATCGGCTTCACGGAGATGTTGGAGGCGTGCTTCTTCGGCCCGTTGACGCCGAAGCAGACCGACTACGTCCGCAACGTCCTGGCCAGCTCGCGCCAGCTCCTTGGCCTGATCAACGACCTTCTCGACCTCTCCAGCGTGGAGGCGGGGCGGCTGGAATTGCGACAGGAGGCGATTCCGCTGCCGAGCGCGGTGGAGGAGGTGGTGTCGAGCTTGCGACCGGCGGCGCTGCGGAAGCAGATCGAGCTGGAGGTGCGGATGCACGGGACGCCGGACGCGGCGTGGGGGGACCCCAGCAAGTTCCGCCAGATCCTGCACAACCTGCTGTCGAACGCGCTCAAGTTCACGCCCGAGGGGCGCGTCGTGACGGTGACGGGGCGCCGGCTGGAGCTGCCCGACGACCGGTACCCGGGCCTGACGCTCCGCGCCGGCGTGGACGGCTACCTGGAATTCGGCGTACGGGACACGGGGATCGGCGTGGCGCCCGAGGAGCACGAGCGGATCTTCCAGCCCTTCCAGAGACTGGACTCCTCCTACGCCCGGCGGCACGCGGGCACGGGCCTCGGGCTTCCGCTGACGCGCAGGCTCGTGGAGTTGCACGGCGGGCTCATGCACCTCGAGAGCGCACCCGGCGTCGGCAGCACTTTTTTTTTCGTCCTCCCGACTCGACGCGCCCCCGCGGAGTAGGCCGATGCCGAAGAGTGAGCGCCCGAGGACCCCGACCCGGGTCCTGATCGTGGAAGACGAGCTGATGAATCGGATGCTCTATTCTGACATCCTCGCCCTGCACGGCCACTTGGTGGAGGGCGTGGAGTCGATCGCGGACGCCCGCTCGGCGTTCGAGCGGGCGCGGCCCGACGCCATCGTGCTGGAACATCAGTTGGCGCGGAGGGACGAATCGGGGTTCCTCCAGGCCGTCCTGCGGCGCCCCGTCTCGGAGGGCGTCGCCGTGATCCTGGTATCGGCGTCCAGCGGTGCGGCAGACCGGAAAGAGGCGCTTGCGGCCGGCGCCGCGGCGTTCGTGGCGAAACCGATCAACGTACGGGAATTTCCGGAGATTGTCGCACGGGCGCTCCTGGGGCGCGGAGGGCGGCGGCCGGACGGTCCCTCAGCAGGAGGACATGCAAAGTGACGAGCCCGGGGCCCGAGGCCATAGTCGACGGCGCCGACGTCCTTGTCGTCGATGACGACCGCGCAAACACGATGCTTCTCCACGACCTCCTGGAGGTGCTGGGCTACCTGCCGCGAGTGGCCCATTCGGGTCAGGAGGCGCTCGAGGCGGCGCACGCCCGCACGCCGGATCTCGTCCTGCTCGACGTCATGATGCCCGGCATGGATGGGTTTCAGGTGTGTCGGAAGCTCCGCGCCGAGGAGGCGACGCGCCTCGTCCCGATCGTCCTCGTGACCGCGCTCCACGAGACGCAAGACCGGATCCAGGGCATCGAGGCGGGCGCGGACGATTTCCTCTCGAAACCCTTCAACCGCCACGAACTCTCCGCGCGGGTCCGCTCGCTGCTGCGGATCCGGTCGTTGCACGCCCGGCTCGAACGGAGCCTGGCCGCGGAGCGGCGGCTGAGCGAGTTGAAGGAGCACCTCGTGCACCTGGTGGTACATGACCTCCGGAACCCGCTGACGGGCGTCATGGGGAATCTCGACCTGCTGTTCCTGCAGAAGGTCCAGGTGTCGGACAAGCATCTGGGCTTCTTGAAAGAGGCGCGGAGGGGCGCCGTCGACCTGCTCGGGATGATTAACTCGCTCCTGGACGTGACGAAAATGGAGGAGGGAGAGCTCGAGCTGCACCGCGAGTCGACCGACCTCGGGGCGCTGGCGAAGGAGGCCGCTGCGGACTTCGCCGCCGCCGCGGAGCGGGACGGGAAGAGCCTGGTGGTCGAGGCCGCCGTCGACTTGCCGGCGGTGCAAGGGGATCGGCATCTCCTGCGGCGCGTCTTCCAGAATCTCGTCTCCAACGCGCTGAAGTACGTGGAGCGCGGCGGGCATGTCCGCGTGGACGTCGCGCGCGCGGGGCCGGCGCAGGCGACGGAGCCGACGCCGGCGGCGGCGGGGGGGGCGGCGCCGGCGGCGGGGATCGAGTGTCGCGTGGAGGACGACGGCGAGGGAATTCCCGAGTCGTACCACGCGAAGATCTTCGAGAAGTTCGGCCAGGTTTCCGCGCGGGCGGACCGCAAGCGGTCGGGGACCGGACTGGGGCTGCCCTTCTGCAAACTGGCGGTGGAGGCGCACGGCGGGCGGATCCGGGTGGAGAGCGAGCCGGGCAAGGGGAGCCGGTTCGTCCTGTGGTTGCCGGGGTAGGCGGGGGGGGGGGCACGGCGTTGCAGTGCCCACGAAGCGGGAAGCCACCATCGCCCGCGCGCGCGGACCGCGGCGGGTCGAACCGGCGGTCGCTGGTTCGGTGAAGGCCGGAGGGCCAGCCCTTGCAAGGCGGCACGTACCCTGCTCCCCTTGCCAAACGAGCGCTCAGAGGCCCGATCGGCGGAGGTCGTGCACTTCCAGGAGTTTTTCTCACCCAACCACGAGCCCTTGTGGTGCAGGGCTTCCGCCCTGCACCGACGGGGCGACCCGGTGAAGTCACACCGCGCCCGTCGGGTGCGGGGCCGGCAATGCGAGGAAGCGGGGAGATGCTGCTGACGATCCGTGCGCGAGCGGGTGCAGGGCGGACCCGTCCACCGAAGCGCCGCGCGCGAAGGCGGAGGCCCTGCACCGCAAGGTGGACTCAGCACCCGCGCAAGAATAACTTCACATTTTCGCAGGCTGACCACCGCCTGGTGGCGCGGGCGTCCCCGCCCGCGCGAGTGGCCGCCACGGCTCGGATTGGGCAGACGCTATGGATCGCCCGAGGTGCTGGACCACGCCCGAAAATGTAATGTTAGGTGTCGACTGAACAGGCTACTTGCGGCCAACCGAAGGGCGGGGCAGGCATGTCGAATTGGCCGGCTGAGGCCGGCACACGGCAGACGGGGCGCGCGCGAAATCAGATGCCCATCTCAGCGACCGACGACGCGGTGAGCACGCGCTTGAGCAACTCGTTCAACCGCCCCATGTCGGTCATCTCCGCCACGCGCGCCTCCACCTCCGCCGGCAGCGAACCGAATCGAAGCCGCAAGAGCTCCAGCAGCGTCTCGCGCTTCGCGTCCATCTTCCCGAGTTCCTTCCCGAGTTCCTTGCCGATCTCCGTCCCGATCGCCTTGCCCCGTTCGAGCTGGTCTTCCGCGAAGGTCTTCGCCATGATGTCCACCTCTCGTGCCATTTCCTCGTC
>JACPWG010000165.1 GCA_016197205.1 Planctomycetota bacterium | reverse complement strand
CGCAGCGGCGCCGAGACGAGCCGGAGCCTGGCCCAGACGCTCAGGGAGCGGGCGACGCGCCTCCTGGTGTGGGTCGATGAGGCGCACCATCTGGGGGAGGACACGCTGCACGAGCTGCGGCTGCTGGCCGAGGCCGACCTGAACGGTCCGCCGCTCTTCAGCGTCGTGCTCTGCGCCTTGCCGTGCCTCAGGGAGCGGCTGTTGGCGCCTCAGCTCTTTCCGCTGTGGCGGCGGCTTGCGACGCGCGTGACGCTCACGGGGCTGGTCCGCGAGGAGGCGGCGCCGTTTCTGACGCACGTCGTCGGGAAGGAGGGTGCGGCGCGTTTTGGCGCGGAGGCGCTGTCCGCGCTTTTCGAAATGGCGCGGGGCGTGCCCGCGCTGGTGCACACGTTTGCCGTGGAGTGCGTTCGGGCATGCCCTCCGGGGTCGATTACGGCGGAAGGCGTCGCCGAGGCCCTGGACGGTTTGGACAGTCGATAGAGGAGGCCAGCATGGAGTCAAGTGCCAAGAGCATCGGCGAGCTCATGTGCGAGATGTTCGCACGCTACGTCACGGTGCATCCCGAAGGGCTGGAGCTGCGCTCGGGCGACATCGTCGCCTCGGCGTCTGCGCGGCTCCTGGGCTCTCATCCGGCGCGGACGTACTACGTGGATCGAAAACCGAACTGTCGGAGTCTCGACGGCGTGCGCCCGCTGAAAGGCGACCAAACGTGCGCGGCCTGCGTGTTCCGCAAGAAGTGTACGCCCCAGCTCTGCGTCGACCTGCTGCTCAACGGTATCCCGGAGCGGCTGCTTCTGGCGTTCACCTCTCTGCGCAATTTTCTCCTGTTCGTGGAAGAGCGCCGGCACAAGGGGGCGCAGGTGGAAGGGGCGCAGATCCTGCTGGTCGTTCGGAACCGTGGCAAGTGGGGGGAGGTCTGCTTCCTGGCGGATACCTCGAAGAACGGCTAGCAACCCGGGCGGCGGATGCGGCTGAAAGGAGGGGGACTCGGCGGTGCTCCCCCGGTGGCAGGCCCGCGACTGGGCGTGCACCGGGGGACACCGCTGTCCCCGACGACGTGCCGGGGAGAAGCGGAGGGTTGGGAGGACAGGGGCGGACTCGCATGACCAGCCCTACGGGACTCCGCCTCGAACCTCACGGAGGCGGAGGCCCGAAGACGCGCTGGCGGAGGAGTGTGCGGCCGGCTCGAGGTAGTTCTCCACGACTCCCGGCAGGCGAGAACTCAGGATGCTCCCTACGCACGGGCCACGGGCACACCCGCACTCGGGGAGGCGTGCGTGGCGGAAGTCATTCCCAACAGCGTGGGACGCGGTTCTCATCCGACGTGGGACGCGACACCCCGACCCGCTCGCAGATCCCAAGCCGCTCCGCACTCTGGATTGAGCCTCGCCACGCTATCCGATGGAAAATCCCGCCGCCCGGAGCACGGTCGGTGCTGGGTGAAAGGCAACCCGCTGGAAATGCTTGCATCAGCTTCCCAAGCGGGTTCTACTCACTTGTGCTCCACTGTAAGGAACAAGGCATGTGTGCAAGAACCCCCGCTTCGATCCAAGGTTCAGACCTCCGGACATGGGGGGGGACCCCTGAAACAGATTCGGGATCGCCGGTTCGTGAAGTGCCACGTAGCGCCCCTACGTGTTTGCGCGGGCGCTGAGCGGGCCGACGCCCCGCCCGCCGCCGCCGGCCCCATCCGTCCGACCCCTGTGCAACCTTGACGGGAGACACGCGCATGCCCACGGCATTTCCTGTGGAGGCGGCTCGCGCGGCCTTCGAGGCCGAGCGCTACCTGGACGCGCACGCCGCGATCGGCCCGGCCTGGACGCGCGAAGCCCTCCTGTCGCTGGACGTCGACGGCAAGCTCTTCGCCGGGCGGCTCGCCTTTCGCCTCGGCTCTCCGCGCGTCGGGCGCTGGCTCCACCGCGCCGCCGAGCGCGAGGCGCCCTCCCATCCCGCCGCCCGGTATTACGCCCTGCTCTATCGCTGGGAGCGGCGCGGCGTCTGGTGGGCCCTCCGGTACTTCCGGGAACACCCCGAGTTGCCGGGCGCGGACGACGAGACGCTGGCCTCGTGGCTCATGGTGCGCGCGACGCTGGCCGCCTTCGTCCGTGATTTCACGGCCTGCCGAGCCCTGACCGCTCGTGCGCTCGCGCTGGCGCCGCGCGACGCCTGGATCCGCGTCGAGCACTGTCGGGTGCTCGCCTGCGAGGACCGCTGGGAAGAGGCACTGGCCGCCGCCGAAACGGCCCTGGAGCTCCGGCCCGGCTACGCCAACGCGCAACTGGCGGTCTCCGCCCAGCTCTGGCAGCTCGGCCGGCCGGACGAGGCGCTCACGCGGGCCGGAGAGGCCGCCGACGGAAGCCAGGTTTTCGCTCTCCATATGAGCCACGCGGGGCTGCTCCTCTCGAAGGCCGCACTGTTGGACGGCGACGAGCGGCGGGAGTGGGGAGGCCGGGCCGTGGCGGCGACGCGCGTGGCCTGGGCCTCCGCGCCGCTCGCCGACCGGGAAGTGATCGCGCTCCTCAACGGCCTCCTGGCCGACGCGCACTACGCGGCGGGCGAGAAGGAGGCGTTCCGGGAGCGCGCGGCCAAGACTGGCTCTCCCTTCTTTCAGGCCGTCCTGGCGCAGCAGGAGCGGGAGCCCGACGGGCGGCGCGTCGTCGTCCCTCATCGCCCGGTCTACCAGCACCACAACACCTGTCTGCCCGCCTCGCTCGCCACCGTGCTCTCCGCCGCCGGCACGGAGGCCGATCACGAAGCCCTCGTCGCCGAGCTGACCTACAGCGGAACCCCCACGCACGCCGTGCGACCCTGGGCCCAGCGGCGCGGCCTGGCCGTGCGCGAGTTCGTCGCGGACGCGCACGGGCTTCGGGCGCTCATTTCCGCGGGCTTCGCCTGCATCCTCAGCAGCGAATTCGGCGATTCGTCGCACGCGCGCGCCGTGATCGGCATGGACTTCGCCCGCGGCACGATCCTTTTCCACGATCCGGGGCTGCTCGGCGTCACGGAAGCGGTTGCGGACGCCTTCTGCCGCCTGGAAGCGCCGCTCGGCCCGATCGGCGTCGCGCTGGCGCCCGGCGCCCGCCGCGCCGAGCTGGACGCCTTGCCCCTCGCGGCCTCCGAGCCCGTGCGACGCCTGCTCGAGGTACAGCGCATCCAAGCGGAAGGGCGGTTCTCCGCGGCCGAAGCGGTCGCCCGCGAAGCCGCTGCCGCCTGGCCGGAAGAGCCGATCGCGACGTTCACTCGCGCGCAAGCCGCACTGGCCGCGGGCGATCCCCGGACGGCCTACGCGCTCGGTCGGGAGCTCCTGGCGAGGATGCCGACGGTGACCCGCGCCCAGAACCTCGTCCTGTCGGCCGCCGAGGGGTTGCACAACCCGGCCGAAGCGCAGCGCGTCCTCGAGGCGCTCGTAGCGGGTCGGCCGCTCGAGGGCGTCCTGCCGCACGAAGCCCCGCGGCACGCCGACCCGCAGTATGCGGTCCGGCTCGCGGACTACCTCCGGCGCAACGCCGCCCATGCCGGGCGCGCCCGCCGGCTCCTGGAGGAAGCCCTTCGGGCGAATCCCTCGGGCGCCCACGCTTTTCACTGCCTCGGGGACCTCCTGTGGGACGCGGGCGAAAAGAACGACTCCCTGCTGGCCCTCGCCACCGCCTCGCATACGGATGCGGCGCACGACCACTACGCGACCGCCTACGCCGACCTGGCCCGGGAGCTGGGCCGCGAGGCGGAGGGGCTTGCGTGGATGGAGGAGCGCGTTCGGACCCTCGGCGCGCGCCGGGAGGGACACCGGGTCTGGTCCGGCTGGATCGACGCGCTGTCGCGCTTCGGGAGACCCGAGGAGGCCGACCGCGCCCTGGAACAGGCCCTGGCCGCGCGCCCGGAGGACGGCGAGCTGGCCGCGTTCGCCGCGGGCTTCCGTGCGCAACAGGGAGGGTTTGACGCCGCCCGCTCCCTCTTGGCGGTCGCGGCCCGGAACGCTTCCCCGGTCGAAGCCCGACGCGCGGCGTGGGAGGTAGCGGACCGGGAGGGCCGGCACGACGAGGCGTGGACGCATGTGCTGGCTTGGTGCGAGGCGGCGCCCGGCAGCCTGGAGGCCTGGCGTTGCCGCGCGCGCATGCTGGCCGGGCGTGAAGGGCCGGGCGCGGCCGCCGGGCTCACCGCCTCGCTTTGCGAACGCTTCCCGGGCGACGAGCACTTCGATTCCCTGCACCTCGAGTGGCTCCACCAATCCGGTCAGCTCGACCTATGGATGGCGCGGCTCCGGAAGCGCATCGAGCGCAACCCCGACGACGCCTGGGGCTGGCGGGAGCTGGCCTTCGAGCTGGCGGACCGCGCCGCGCGGGAACGGGGCGCGGCGGCGGAGGCCGCGCGGGGCGAGGCGCTGGCCTGTCTCGCCGAGGCGAAGCGCACCGACCCGGAGGGGCTCGCGACGCTCTGCCTCGAGGGCCGCATCGCGCTTGTGGGCGGAGACCGCGCCGCCGCGCGTGCGGTCTTGACCCGGGCCTTTGCCGACGCCCCCGATTGCGAACCCGCGTTGCAGGGGCTCTTCGGGGCGGTCGCGGGCGCGCCCGCCGGCGAGGTCGCCGAGGTCGCCCGACGCGCGGAGGAGCTCGTGCTTCTTGCGCCGGCGCACCGGGGGGCCGTCGCCTGCCTGGCGGACCGGCTGCGGGACGCGCTCGGGCCGGAGGCGGCCGAAGCCTTCGTGGAGCGCGTCGTCGCGGCCCGGCCCCCGACCCCCGAGCTGGCGGCGGTCCGGGCGGAAGTCCGTCTCCAGGCCGGCGCGGGGCGCGCGGGCGCCGAGCGCGCCGTGGAGGTCCTGCGCCCTGCCCTCGCGCGCTTCCCTGACGACGTGCGGTTGCGCGCGCTGCTCGCGCGCACGCTCTTCGAGCTGGGGGATGCGCCGGGCGCCGCGGGGCACTTTCGCGAGGCGCTGGCGCGCGTGCCCTGCTACTCGTACGCGCGACGGCAGCTTGCCCTCGCGCTGGCCGCCGCACAGGACCCGGAGGGCGCGCTCGAGCAGCTACGGCTCGCGGCCCGGCTCGATCCGCTCGGCACGGAGAACCTCCTTGCCTACGCGCGCGAGCTACGGGCGCGCGGGAAGGCCGAGGCGGCGATCGCCGAGCTGGAGGAGGCGGTGCGACGCGATCCGGACCTTTTCGTGGCCTGGGAGCTGCTGGCGGAGTATCGAAGCGCGAGCACAGGGCCGGGGGCCGGGGTCGAGGTGGCGCGCCGGTGCGTCGCGGCCCGGCCGGAGTCGTCGCGCGCGCACCATGCGCTCGCGTGCGCGCTTGCGGGCGGAGGCGGAGGCGGCGGCGCGACGCCGGAGGAGGTCGTGGCGGCGTTTCGGCGCGCCCTCGCGCTGGATGCCGGCAATTTCGACGCTTCGGACGAGCTCTGCGTCTTTTTGTCGCGGCAGGGGCGGCACGACGAGGCGTTGGCGGAGTGCGACCGGGCGATCGCCTCGCGCCCGGCGCCGATGACGGCCGAGGGCCGGCGCGCCTGGGTGCTGCACGAGCGGGGCCGGAAAGCGGAGGCGGTGGAGGCGATGAAAGTCGTGCTCGGGCGCTACCCCGACTACCGCTGGGGCTGGCTGAATTGCCTGGAGTGGCTCGGGGAGGCCGGCAGGGACGAGGAGGCGGTGCGCATCTCGGCCGGCATCGGACCGGCGGCGAGTCCGGACCTTGGCGTGAGGCTCCGGGTCCTGGAGCGCCTGGGAGAGTGCCGGCCGGCGGCGGAGGTGGATGCGGCCTGGGAGCGGCTGGCGGCTGATTTCCCCGACGTGGAGGAAGTCGCCGCGCGGTACGCCGACCGGCTCTTGGAGGCGAAGCGGCCGAAGCCGGCGGCGAGCCTGCTCGAGCGGGCTCGCCGGGCAAACCCCGCCTCGAGCTACCTCCTGGCGCGGCAAGTGCGGGCCGACCTCGCGCTGGGCTCCACGGCGACGGCCCTGGCGCGCGCGGCGGAGCTCTTCCGGAACCTGGGCGACGGGAATCCGTGGCCCTCGCGGCACGTCTGGGAGCGCTTCCAGGAGCACCGGGAAACGGGCGCGCTCCTCGCGCAGACGCTGGCGGAGGTGCGGGCCGGCGCGCGGCTCGAGAAGCATGCGGTCCGAGGGCTGGTGCATGCCCTTGTGGAGGCGAAACAGGGGAAGGTGGTCGGCGAGCTGGTAACGCGTTTTCTCGAGGGGGGGCAAGCGGACGAGAGCCTTTGCTCCGACACGCTGGAGCGCTGGGTGGAGACGATTTCGGCCGAGCGGTTCGCCGAATGGCGTAAGGCGAACGAAGCGCGGTGCCGCGGGAGCCTGCCCCTGTGGCAAGTCACGGGCTGGGCGCTGAATCGCAACCGGGCGCACGCGCTCTGTATCGAGTGGCTCGGGGACTGGCGGTCGCGCTCGGCCGTGGCGCAATGGGCGCTCTACAACCTGGCGGATTCGCTGGGCGAGGGGGGCCGCTGGAAAGAGGCGCTGCAAGTGCACCAGGAGGCGCTCGCCGGCTGTGCCTGGGACCACAGCGCCGATCGGCACCGGGCGATGTCGGTCGCGTACCGGTTGCTGGCGGGGGAGTGGGCGGAGCTCGCACGCTTGCTCGAGGGGCTCAAGGAGGAGGCATTGGGGGACGGCGTGGAGCGGTTGGCGGTGGAGCTTGCGCGGGCGCTGCCCGAGCTGACCGGGTGCGCCGAGTCGGGCGCGGCGGCGCCGCCTGCGGAGGGGGCGGCGACCGCGGCGAGGACGACCGGCGGCGAGGCGAAGGCGCTGGCGGCCGTGGTCAGGCTGAGGCGTCGGGCCGCGGAGGAGTTGCGACGGGATCGGGCCCTGCTGGCGAGCCGGCGGTTTGACGGCCTGTGCAAGCTGATCCAGACGCTTCCGCGGGCCCAGGTGACGAGCTGGTTCGGACGGCTGCGACTCTGGTGCGGCAAGCTGACGAGCGGGGGGTGGTGGGCCGGGTAGGGCGGCGCCGAGGAGCTTGGAGCCCCTAAGAAAATCAACAACCCGAACTGAGGCCAAACTCGACCGACGGCGGCAAATGGCTAGATCATGGCTCCGCGTCCCAGCTAGACGCGGGCGAAATTTGAGATTTGAAATTCGACTTTTTGCAATTTGAAATTCGACCCGGCCGCGTGGAGCGAATGCGAGACTTTTACACAGAGACGCGGAGACGCAGAGGCCGGGCGCTGAGTCCACCGTCGTCTACCGGCGATGATCTCTCAACGAACGGAGAGATCGGTTTTCGCTTCACTTCGGCTTGTTGAAGAAAATGACTCGCTCGCCGTGGGCCACCCTGCCTGGCCGGACGCGCTTCGCGCCGCGGAGGAGCGGCGAGTGACGGGCGTGCCCTCCGACGCGCGCGTGTCGTAGGCGTCCGCACCTCGGTCACTTCTTCCACCGCACCGTTGCCGCGACCCGCTCCGCCAGCGAGGCGTAGGCCGCCGCCACCCGCACGGGATGAGCGGCCGTGAGGACGTCGGCGCGGTCGCCGTCGAAGACGCCGACGACCACGCGGTGCCAGCGTTCCTCCTTCGGACCGTATTCCATTTCCCAGGCGAAGCCCGCCCGCCCCCCGACGTCGAGCGGCCGGCGCTCCGACACCGCCGCCTCCTGGAATTTCGGGAAGCGCCGCTCGCGCAGCCAATGTTCGTATGCGTCCACGCCGCCGGCGATCGTCGTCGCGTCGGCGGCGAGCCCGAGGTCGGTCGCGCGCTTTTCCGACCACAGCCGGGTATCGACCGCCTTCGGGGCCGCGGCGCCGCGTTCCTCCAAGCGGTGGGGGGACGCGCTCCACCCCGCCGGGACGCGCAGCGTGGCCCGGCCCTCCCAGGCCTCCGCGTCCTGCGTGAGCGGCGGCAGCTCCGCGAGCGGCGGGGCGAAGTGCGGTCGCAGCTCCGCCGCCAGCAAGCGCTTTTCCAGGGGGGCCATGGTTTCGAAGGGCGCCTCGCCGATGAGCGCGAGCCCGTAGAGCACGCTCTCGCCGTCACCGGACGGGCGGGCCAGGGCGGAGAGGGTCAGGAGCCGCCGGCCTTTCGCCGCGTAATACACGTGCAGCAGGAGGCACGACGCCTCCCCGACCTTGACCTCCTGGGTTTCGACCAGTTCGGGCGCGAGCCCCTCGGCGCCTTCTCCGGCGGCCGCTGCGAACTGCGTCTTCAGCCGCTCCGCGGTCGGCGGCGCGCCCCGCTCCCATGCGGCGTTGAAAATGAGCCCGTGCTCCTTCCACACGATCCGGAAGCCGGGCCCCTCCTGCGTCAGCGCGCCGCCCTCGGGCAGCTCCAGCTTGAGGCCGTCCTCGGGGAAGTCCCTGGGCGCGTAGGGAACCGGGGCCGGCGGGGCGGCTTCCTCCGGGAGCTCCAGCGAGGCGAGCGACTCGACGACGACGCGCGCGGCATCCGGCGACACGGGCTCTTCGACGACCCCCGTCGCGATGATCTTGCGCGAGCCGCCGTCCACGACCCACTGGTAGACGTGACCCCGGCCGGTGGGCTGTTCGTGGACGTACTCGATCCGCCACGCCTGTCGGCCGTTCAGCAGCTCTCGGCCCTCTTTCAGAAGGAGCTGGCCCCGCTCCTCGAAGGCCGTTTTCGCGCTCAGGACGAACACCTGCATCGTCGGGTTCTGCCGGAGCACCTGGACTTGGAGGACGATCCGCCCTCCGTCCGGCGGCGACATCCTCGCCCCCTCGACGTGCGCGCCGTCATCCTGCATGGGCTCGGAGGTCCATCCTGCCGGGATCCTCATCCGCCAGACCTTCCTCGGGCTCTCCACGACCTGCCGCGCCGGCCCGTCATCGGCGGTCGCGGCTCCCGAGGCCGCGAGTACGAGCACCACCAGCCACGAAAGCAGGGAAAGAACGGACCGGCTTCCCATGTAGCCTCCTGTGCTTGGCATGTCGCACCCGACCATTCGCCGTTCAAAATCAGCCATCAGCAATCGACAATCAGCAATCCCTAGGATCCGCCCGCCATCCCCGAAAGCGTGTTCGCGTATGAGGCGAACTGTTGGATGACCAGGTAGCCCACGTAGGCCGCGATGCCGAGGAAAAGGATGATCGGGAGGATCTTCATCGTGCGCTCGACGCCGCGCGTCACGTCCTCCTCGAGGTACTCCGCGACCTTCAGCAGGCACTCGTCCATCTGCCCGGATTCATCCCCCGCGACGATCATGCCGACGAGCGTCGTGTCGAGGAGGTGCGACTCTTCGATGGCCTCGGAGAAGAGCCTGCCGTCCTTGATCCGCTCGAGCGTGCGGAGGAGACGCTCGCGCACCAGCGCGTTTCCGGCGGAGCGCGCGGCGAGGTCGAGCGACTCGAAGATCGTGACGCCGGATTTGTACAGGGACGCCAGGCTCCGCATCGCGCGGGCGACGCTCGCCTTTCGGGCCATCGTGCCAAAGAGCGGCAGCGAGAGCTTCACACGGTCCCAGGGCGCAGCGAGCGCGCGCGACGAGGCGATCAGGCGATTGAGCACCCAGAAGCCGAAGGCGAGCCCATAGAGCGCGCCGAGGATGGGGCCGACCGCCTCCAGGTACGCGCCCAGGCCGTCGAAAAAGAGCAGCTTGATCGGAGGGAGGAGCGCCGCCGCGTGGAAGACCGCGATCGGATAAAGCGCCGAGGTGATGAGCTGGTTCCGGATCTTCTGTTGTCGGTCGAGGAAGGTCGCGAGGGACCGGATGCTGTCCTCGAGCGTCCCGCCGGTCTCGCCCGCGAGGATCATGTTGACCTCCATCTCGCTGAACACGTCCCGATGGCGGCGCATCGCCTCGGCGATCCGCGAGCCCGCCTGCACTTCCGCCTCGAGGTCCGCCGCCACGCGTCCCATCGGGCGACCCGCGCCTTGGGCCCGGAGGCGGTTGAGGCACCGCGAGATGGGCAGTCCCGCGGACGTCATCACGCGCAGGCCCTCGTAAAAGGCCAGCCGTTCCTGGAGCGTAACGCCGAAGAGCGACATGGGCGACTCGCGTGGCGAGGGGGAGAGGGGACTCAAAAATGGCGATGCACGGGGACTGAAAAGTGGGAGGGCAGAGTCCTAGGAAGGGTTGACGAAACACAGAGGCGCAGAGGAACTTGAGTGCGTTGAACACTTACCGCGTTCCGAATCCTGAGGAGGCTGGAAACCCGGGTGGGATCTCAGCATGCACGGACCCCAATGCTCCTCCGTCCATGAAAAGTCGGTTCCATGTCGTTCACCCTCTCTCACCGGCCTCTGCGTCTCCGCGTCTCTGTGTTTTCGTCCCTGGTTTCAAGGGCCACAGCCGGCCCGACCGGTTCGCCAGGCCGTCTCCAGCTCGGATCCCTTGTTCTCCCTCGGCTCCCCTCTCCTCCTCATCCCCGCGGCGGCGTCCGCGCCTGCAAGAGCGCCCTCAGGTCCGCCCGCCGCGCCCGCCGCACGCGGTCCCGCTCCGCCGCGCGCAGCTCCCGCCCGAGCCTGGCCAGGCCCAAGTTTCCCGGCCCGCCCGTGTGCCGCTTCGATCGCAGGTTCGCGAGCGCCTCCGCGCGCGTCGCCGGACGCGCGCCCGACTCCGGCGCGTGCCGCAGCTCGTCCGCGACCCGACGGTAGGCCGTCCGAAACGGCACCCCGGTCCGCACCCAGTCCAGGGCGCGGTCCGCCGCGAAGATCTCCGACGAGCACGCGGCCAGGCACCGGTCGCGGTCGACCTCCAGCCGGCGCAGGCACAGGTCGAGCACCAAGAGACAGGAAGCGGTCCTCTCCAGCCCGCGCAGGAAAGGCCCCTTCGTGAGCTGCAGGTCCCGCTGGTAGCCCGCCGGCAGCTTCGCCGTCATCTGCCAGGTCGCCGCCGCCTGCGCCGCGACCTCCGCGCCGCTCCCGCGGATCAGCTCCAGCGCGTCGGGGTTTTTTTTGTTCGGCATGATCGAGCTGCCCGTGCACAGCTCCTCGGGCAGCCGCACGAACCCGAACTCCTCGGTTGAAAACAGAATCAGGTCCCCGGCCAGGCGCCCGGCGTCGAGGAGGATCATCGCGCACGCCTGCAGCGCCGCCGACTCCAGCTTCCCCCGGCTGTTTTGCACGGCCAGGGTGTTCGCCTGCACCTTGGGGAAGCCGAGCAGGCGCGCGACGTATTCGCGGTCCAGCGGCAACGGCACACCGTAGCCCGCCGCGCTCCCGAGCGGGCACTGGTCGACGAGGTCGAGCGCGGCCAGGAGCAGCCGGCGGTCGTCGAGGAAGCCCTCCGCGTACGCGCCGGCCCACAGGCCGATCGACGAGGGCATCCCGCGCCGCGTGTGCGTGTAGCCGGGTACGGGACAGTCCTCGAACCGGGCCGCTACGGTCGCGAGCGACCCGGCCGCGCGCAGCAGCAGCTCCTCGATGCGGAGCAGCGCCTCGCGCCCGAAAAGCCGCAGGTCGACTTGCACCTGATCGTTCCGCGACCGGCCCGCGTGGATCTTCTTCCCCACCGGCCCGAGCCGCTCCGTCAGGTGGTTCTCCACGGCGGTGTGGACGTCCTCGTCCGCGGGCCGAACCGCGAACGAGCCTGACCGCCAGCGGCCGAGCAGCGAGACGAGCGCGCCGTGCAGCCGTCCGTACTCGGCCTTCGTGAGCACGCCGATCCGCGCGAGGCCGGCCGCGTGGGCGATGCTGCCGTACACCTCGGCTTCGACGAGCCGGCCGTCGAGCTGCGGATCCTCACCGGTGCAGAAGGCGTGGACGATGGGGTCGACGCGGACCCCTTTTTCCCAGAGTCTCGGCACGTGCGCTTCATCCTCTTCGGTGGACCGGTGGCAGGGACTCGATCGCGGTCCCCTCCTCCAGCCCCAGCATCAGGTTCATGTTCTGGACCGCCTGCCCGCTCGCCCCTTTCACGAGATTGTCGAGGACGGAAATCACCACGAGCCGCCCGGTCTCGTCCACCTCGAAGCCGCCGAGGCAGCAGAGATTGGTCCCCTGCACGTCGTGCAGTTCGGGGATCCGGTCGAGGATGCGCACGAAGCGCTCGCCGGCGTAGGCCTCCTCGTACAGCCGTCGCACGGCCGCCGCATCGCGCGGCTTGTCGAGCAGCGCGTGCATCGTGGTGAGGAGCCCGCGGAAGAGCGGCAGGACGTGCGGCGTGAAGGAGACCGGGCCGGGCAGGAACCGCCGGATTTCCGGCGCATGTCGGTGGTCCGTCAGCTTGTAAGGGATCAGGTTGTCGCCGAAGTGGGCGGGATCGTTCACGTAGCTCGGCGCGCGCCCCGCGCCGCTGTACCCGCTCTTCGAGTCGAAGACGAAGTGCCGGACCCAGCCGGCGCGCGCGACCGGCCGCCCGGCCAGCAGGCAGGAGGTGACGTAGCAGCCGGGGTTCGAGACGAGGCGGGCGTCGCGAAGTCCCGCCCGGAAGAATTCCGGTAGGCCGTACGCCGCCTCCGGGTCCAGGCGGTAGTCGCGGGAGAGGTCGATCACGCGCGCCCGCAGCTTCGGGCGCGACTCCCGGGCGTACCCCTCGTGCATCGCCAGGAAGAGGACGTCCAGCTCGAGGGCGTTCAACTCGTCGAGGGGGAGGTCGGTGAAGAGCCGCGCTCCCGCGTAGTCCGGGTAGAGGTCGCGGACCGGCCTTCCCCCCATCGATGCGGAATTCAGGGCGACCACTTCCACCGACGGGTGCCGATCGAGGAGCCGGAGCAGCTCGTATCCGGCATACCCGCTCGCGCCGACGATGCCGACCCGGTAGGTCATGACGGCGGCGCGAGGGGGAGCGTGAGAACGAAGCGCGAGTCCCCGCCGCCCAGATTCTGGAGCAGGACGTTTCCGCGATGGCAGTGCGCCACCACGGCGACGAAGAGCAGGGAGAAGCATCGGTCGAGCACGTAGCCCGACTCCCGGGCCTTCACCGAGCCGGTCGCGTCGAAGGCCATCGCGGTCAGTTCGTCCGGCAGGAGAAGCCCCTTGAAGGCGACGACCGCCTCGACCACGCCCCGCTCGGGGGACGGGCGGACCGCGAGACGCACCACGCGGTCTTCGGCGGTCTTCGCGGCCACCTCGATCAGGACCGCGAGGGCCCGCCGGATGAGCTTCACCTCCATCTCGACCGGCGCGGTACCGCCGCAGGGCTCCGCCTGGAGATCCTTGCCCCGCAAGTGATCCGCGCGCGAGACCTGCTCCACCGTTTCGACGACGAGATCCTCGAGCTTCGAGGCGTGCTTGACCACGATGTGCCCGCCGTTCTCCAGCCGCACCATCTCGCGCAAGTCCCCGAGCAGATCCAGCAACTCGCGGCAGCTCTTCTTGGCGGCATCCACGGCCTTGAGCTGCTTTTCGTCGAGCTTCGAGCGCCAGAGCTCGAGCATGTGGATGTTGCCGAGGATCCCGGAAAGGAAATTGTTCATGTCGTGCACGAGGATCCGCGTCAGCTCCTCCTTGAGCACCGTGCCGCCGGTCGTCGTCCGGCTCGCCTGGGCAAGTTCACGCTGGAGGTTGGTCTGGCGGAGCAAGGAGCGAACGCGGGCTTGCAGCTCGTGGGGATCGATGGGCTTGACGAGGAATTCGTCCGCGCCGGCCTCGAGCCCGTGGATGCGGCTGTCCCGGTCGTCGAGGGCGGTGATGAGGATGACGGGCGTGAGCGCGGTCGCGGGCGTGCCCTTGAGCTGGCGGCACAGCTCGATCCCGCTGATGTGGGGCATCACGACGTCGCTGATGAGGATGTCCGGTTTCGACTCCTGCGCCTTCAGGAGTCCTTCGCGGCCGTCCGACGCGCTGACGACGTCGAACCCCAGAAAATCCAGATAGGACGTGAGGAAGTCCCGGATCTCGGCGGAGTCGTCGACGACCAGGACCTTCGATTTTCTGGGTGTGGGGGTTGCGATGCCCATGCCGGACAGTCTCCTGGAGGGAGTGGCGTTTCGACCTACCTTAGCAGAGGCGTCGGCCGGGAGTCAAAGGAAATGGCGGGCTCGGCTGCGGTTCGCGACGGGCCTGGGGAGCGCGCGGCGAGGGCTCGGGAGAGGAAGGTTCGGACCGCGAGTCTTTCGAGTGGACCTGCGCCGGCCTTTCCTTATAATGGTACGCTTCACGAAAGCAGCACGGTGCGCCGGCGAGAATCGTCAAACGCTTCCGGGGCCCGGTCGTATCTAGGCGTGGTTGTTCGAACGAGCCACACGGTCGGGACCGTCCAGCAGGCGCGAGACACCAACGATTGGAGGATAGGAAAAAGCTCGGCGGTCCCACGCCGCGGAGCCGGAGCCCCGCTCTTCCGGAACTTTCACCCTCGCTCATCCACCGATTGAACAGGGAGGCACGTCCACATGTCACGTTGGTCCAAGGTTGCCCTGCCCGTCGCGGCGGCGGCCCTCTTCGGCGGAAACCTCTTCGCCCAGGAGGACAAGGCGGACGCTCGAAAGCGAGAGCTCCGCGACCGGATTCTCCAAAAGGTCGACGCGAAGCTCGAGAACGAAGCGGGTCGGCTGAAGGAAGAGATCCAGCGCCTGCTCGATGAAGAGCTGGCGAAGGCACCCGCCGCGAAGAAGGCGGAGGCCAAGGCGCCCGCCCCCGCCCCGCCCGCGCAGGATGCCGGCGCGTGGCTCGGCGCGGCGGTCGAGGTCCCCCGGCCCGCCCTGCGCGAGGTCGCGAAGCTGCGCGAAGGCGAGGGCCTGATCGTGACCGGCGTCATTCCGAAGAGCCCCGCCGAAGAGGCCGGGCTGGAGCAGAATGACATCCTCGTCGCGTTCGACGGCAAGTCGATCGGCCACCCGCGCGAGCTGGCGGAGCAGATCTCGAAGCACAAGGCCGGCGACAAGGTCAAGCTGACGCTCGTGCGCAAGAAGGAGCGTCACGAGGTCGTCGCGGTCCTGGGCGCCAAGCCCACCGGTCTCGCGGCCGCGAAGCCCGCCGGCGCCTCGCCCGCGACTCCCGCTGCGCCGAAGACCCCGGCTGCGCCGAAGACCCCGGCTGCGCCCGCGGCCGTCGCGAAGGCGCCGGCGAAGGCAGACCACGGGAACGACGGCAAGGACGGCGCGAAGGACGACGCCGCGAAGGCCGCCAAGGCCGCCAAGCCCGGCGAGTGGGGCTGGATCGGCGCCATGTTCCGGCCCATGCCGGAAGATCATGAGGGCCCGGGCGTCCTCGTGCAGCGCGTGCTCCCGGACGGGCCCGCCGCGCAGGCCAAGCTCCACGACGGCGACGTCGTCGTGGCCTTCCAGGACAAGGAAGTCGGCCATCCCGGCCAGATCTTCGACATGGTGAAGACGACCCACCCCGGCGACAAGGTCAAGTTCTGCGTCCTTCGCAACGACAAGAAGGAGTGCGTGTACGTCGTCCTCGGCGCCCGACCCGGGACCGAGGTCGCCTCAGGCAAGGGCACGATCGGTCGCACGGCGGCCAACGCTCCCGCGCCCGCCAAGGCCCCCGCGGCCGCCGGCGAACGCCACGCTGCCCGCGCCCCGAAGCCGGGCGAGGACGGCGGTCGCGCCGAAGAGCTGCGCGCCCGCATGAAGAAGTTCCTGGACCGGATGGGCCGCGAGGAGTCGGGCGACGAGCCCGCCGACGAGCAGGCCGCTCCGACGCACCCCAAGAAGCAGGACGGCAAGAAGGCCGAGCCCAAGAAAGCCGAGCCCAAGCCGCCGACCCGGGAGCCGAAGAAGGAAGAGGCGCGCGACGACACCGAGCGCGAGAGCGGTCCGGCGGAGCGCATCGCGGAGTTCCTCAAGGGCCTGCTCAACCGCGGCAAGCGCGACGGCAAGTCCGGCGGCCCCGACCTCGGCAAGTGGGCCGACCGGTTGAAGGCCGCCCGCGAGATGGCGGAGCAGTTCTTTCAGGAAGCGGTCCGGAACGGCGGCAAGGATGAAGACCTGACGGACGACGATGGGGACGACGAGTCCGGCGAAGAGGAGTCGCCGCTCAACCTCAAGAACCTGCAGCAGAGCCTGAAGACCGTCCGCGAGTGGGCGGAGAGCGAGCAGGGACGCCGCGCCCTCAAGCAGGCCCGCGAGCAGCTCGGCAAGCTCGTGGAGGGCTGGAAGGATCGCGAGCTGCCCGATGTCCTCAAAAAGGGCATGGACCTCGGGAAGGGCATGGACCTCGAAGAGATGATGAAGGACCTCCAGGACGTCCGCAAGAAGCTGGAGGACCTGCGCGGCGGGTTCGGCGGAGAGGGCAAGAACAAGGGCCCCGAGCCCCGACGCGCCGGACCCGGAAAGGTCGAGAAGAAGCACGACGCCAAGGACGAGGACGCGGATGATGACGACGACGACGAAGCCGACGCCGGCGCGGCGCCCGCCATCACGGCCGCTCGCGTGCCCGCCTACCTCGGCATCGCCCCGACCGACGACGAAAAGGGCGGCGTCCAGGTTGCGAACGTGACGCCTGACAGCCCGGCCGACAACGCCGGCCTGCAGGAGGGGGACCGGATCACCCGGTTCAACGGCCACGACGTCAAGGACGTGGCCGGCTTGATCGAGCTGGTCGGCGCCTGCAAGCCCGGCCAGAAGGTCGGCATCACGGTCCTGCGCCGCGGTCGCAAGGTGACCGTCAACGCGACGCTCGGCTCCCGAGCGAATTCGTCCAACGCCCCGAAGTTCGTCGCCCTGCCCGAATTCGCCTGCTCGGTCAACCCCCTCGACGGCATCGGGGCCCTGCTGCAGCCACAGCCCGCGCCCGTCGTGGACGACGGCAAATCGGGCCGCGGCACCAAGGAAACCGCCTCCACCAAGAAGGAAGTTCGCGGCGGCGCGGCGCACGCCGACAAGCCCGCGGCGAAGAAGCCGTCCACGGAACAGGACCTGAACAAGGACCTGGACAAGCTCAATGACGGCTTCGCCCAGCTCGGGCGCGTGGCCGACATGGCCAAGATGATGCGCGCCTTCTCGAAGGACCAGGAGTTCTACTTCGCGCTGACGAACCGCGAGAACCACGTTCTCTTCAAGAAGAAGATCGACCCGATCGAGATGATCGGCTTCATGCGCAAGTACGGCCCGACACTCCTCAAGAACCTTCGGCCGCGGCCGACGCCGGCCCCGGCGGTGCACAAGCCCTGCCAGGAGCCCTGCTGCGTGGCGAAGCGCAAAGCGGCCGTTGCCGGCGGCACGACCGAAGCGAACGAGACCGGCGTCGAGGTCGGTCAGGTCAAGCATGGGAGCGAGGCGCAGAAGGCCCTTGCGCCGGCGCCCCCCGCCCAGCGACACGTCAGGCGGATCGAGGTCGAGGTCGAGCCCGCCTCGGATTCGGACGACGAGGACGCGGAAGGCGTCGTGGTCGTCACGGAGGAGAAGGGTCGCCGGAACGTCGAAGCGCTGCGCCCCCGCCCCGGCCGCGGCGGCCGCGGCCGGCGCCAGGAGGCGCTCGAGGAGCGGGAAGACGACCGCGATGACGATCGCGACGACGACGAGGATGATGACGACGAGGATGATGCCGATGACGACCACGGAGACCGGGACCAGCACCGGGGAGCCGATCGTCACCAGGGCCCGCGCGGCGGGCGTGGCGGCGTCGGCCAGGGACAGGACGAACCCGAGTGGCAGCAGGAAGTGCGCAGGTTCTTCGAGAAGAACGTCCAGGGCGAGCGCGCCCAGGGCGCCGATCGCATGAAGCCGCTCCACGACGCGCTGCGTCGCCTGTTCGAGAGGACGCACCCGGGCACGCGCTTCCACGACGGGGGCCAGGGCTCGAACGGGACCTTCGAGCGCCGGGTGCCGGGCCCGAGGGGCCCCGGTTTCGGGCGTGGTGATGGCCGTGGTGGCGAGCATGGCGCATGGCGCGGGGACGCGCGCGAGATGCTGCGCAGCTTCCGCTTCATGGACCCAACGCACCGCCAGGGTGGCGACGGCGGGCCCGGTCGGCAGGAAGAGCGCGACGTGTTCTTCTTCCGATCCGCACCCGGACCGCGGGACGGTCGCGGCCCGGGCGGCCCCCATGGCCCGCAGGGTCCGCGTGGCGCCTTGGGTCCGCGCGGTCCGCAGGGACCCGCGGGTCCGCACCACGGCTTTGCCCAGGACGGTCCGCGCGACGGCGGACCCCAGGGCGAGCGCGCCTGCCCGGCCTGCCCTTTCTGCAAGGGGCAGCAGGGCGAGCGCGCCGAGGGGCATGACGGCCCGGACGGCCGCGATGGTCGCCGCGAGTTCCGCATCCGGCTGCGCGGTCCTCGCCCCGAGGAGCGCGAGCACCCCGATGGCCGGCGTCAGCCCCGCGGCCGCGGCGGTCGTCGCCCCCAGGCCGAGGAAGAAGGGCTCATCGCCTAGCTCCCGTGGATCGAAAAAAAAGAAGGGCCCGGAGCGGCAAGCGCCGCTCCGGGCCCTTTCTCATGTCTGGCCGAGTTAAAACCGCCGCCGACGCCGCCCAAGCCCGAACGTGGCGCCTCGCTTCGCGGGCACGGCACCGCCGTGCCCCTACGGAAAGCAGCCATGCGGCGAGTGTGCTCCGGAAATTGTCCCCGCCGCCGCGAAGCTTTGGCGCCCCCCCCCCCCCGCGGCACGACCGTCGTCCCCGGTAGGGGCACGGCGCTGCCGTGCCCTCACCGCGACCACCGGCCTCCGGCCTCGCAAATCGTCCGCCGCACTTCCCT
>JACPWG010000175.1 GCA_016197205.1 Planctomycetota bacterium | reverse complement strand
CGCCTCGGCCGCTCCGCCGAGCTCTCCGGCCTCCACCTCTCCCCCAGCGGCCTCGGCAAGTCCCTCGCCTGCTCGTTCCAGTTCTTCGGGGCCTCGCTCCTGGACCTCAAGGACGTCGCCGCCGCCGGGTTCCCGGAGCTGCGTTTGGAGCAGCTTGGAGAGTTGGCCCGGCGCGACGTAGTTGTGGAGGAGCAGCAGGTCGGAGAGCGGCGTGCCCGGCCGGGACGCCTGCTCCTTGAGCAGCAGGACGAGCTGGTCCGGCGTGAGATAGCCGTTCGCGATCGCCAGCTTGCCGAGCAGGACTTCGTTCGTAGGAGCCATGCGCGCCTCCATGATGGGGGGTGAGCGGCGGATTGTACCAGGGACGGGGGAGAATTTCACCCTTCAAGCGGGCGCGGCGCGCACATCATCTCGCTTGACCGCATCCGAATTGTACCGAGCTCGGCGCCGCTCCGCGGGACGAGGCGACGAACGGATTCCATTGCAATTTGAGGCGCCTTAGGCTATCGGATCACGATATGCAGGTCGACTCGCAACCGTTTGGGTGTGGAGCAAGAGAGGAGAGGGCTCATGAATCGTCAAACCTTGCCGAGCGGAGTGACCGTCGAGCTCCCCGAGGGCGCCAAGCTGCCGTCCCAGCCTTCCGAGTCCGTTCCCAGGCGCCGAGGCGCCGCCGCCGCGCCGGCCGCAGTCCCAGTACGCGACTCCCTCGTCGATGCCTTGCGATCCCATGACCTGAGCCTGGTCGGAGACGCCCCGATTCTCCTTCCGGCGGTCGTCGGCGCCACCCCCGCCGCCGCCCCCGCGGCGACAACCGCGCGCCGCGGCCCCGCGCCCGCTCCCGCGGCGCCCGCGCAGGCTTCCATCGACGTGCCCCTCGCGGCCGGCGAACACGCCGTTCTCCTCGTCGAACGGAACGGGTTCTACGAGTGGCACGTCGCACCCGCCATCGACTCCGCGCCCGTGCCTTCGCCCGCCCCGCCTCGGCCGACCGGCCCCGTTCGACGCGGGGGCTCCCCGCGTTCGACCGCTCCCGCTGCCCCCACGCGCCGGGCCCGGTTCACGGTCCCGCTCCCTCCCCCGTCTTCCCCGCCGTCCGCTCCGCCAACCGCCGCCGGCCGCCCCGCCCGGCGCGGCGCGATCACGGACGCCATCGTCGGCGCCGCAGTCGACTGGCTGAAAGCCTACGTCCTCAAGTTCGCCGCCGCCACGACCGCGACCGCCCTCATGAAATTCCTGGAACGCAACCTCAAACGCGGCCTCGTCCACCTCACCACGACCCGCCCGGAAGAATGGCGTAGCGTCGAGGACCTGACCGAAGCCCTCCCGCCGCTCGACCGGCGGCCGCGTATCCTCCTGCTCATTCACGGCACCTTCAGCAGCACCGTCGGCACCTACGGCGGCCTCGGCGCCACACCGTGGGGACAGGCGTTCTTGAACGGCGCCCTCGCCGGCTACGACGCCGTCGTGGGCTTCAATCACTCCACGCTCTCCGAAGACCCGCGCCAAAATGCGAACGACCTCTGGCGACGCCTCCGGATCGACGCCTATCCTCTTCCGCCCATCTTCGACGTCGTCGCCTTCAGTCGCGGCGGCCTCGTCTTCCGCTACCTCGCCGAAGAGCTGCTCCCGCGGCTGACGCCCGCCCCGAAGATCGACCGCGCCGTCTTCGTCGGCTGCACCCTGAGCGGCACCGAGCTGGCCAACCCCGAAAACTGGGACCAGCTCCTGGGCCTTTACACCAACTTGGCCGCCGCCGCCGCACGCGCACTTGGGAAACTGCCGAGCGCAGGCGCGAAGACCGTATCGGCGGTCCTCGACGGCTCGGTGCAGACGCTCGGCGACTTCGCCAAGTTCCTCGTCTCGGCGGCCGTCACGGAGCGCAAGATCCCGGGCCTGTCGGCCATGGAGCCGAAGGGCGACTTCGTCCGGCAGATCAACCGGGCGCAGCCCGGCGAGCCGACCGCGCTCACTTCGTGGTACGCCGCCGTTACGACCGAGTTCGAGCCCCGTTCCCTCTTGAAGCTGATCGACGACGGCCGACCGAGCGAGCTTCCCCGCGAGCTGGTGCTCCGCCTCGCGGATGGCGTCGCCGATCGACTCTTCGGCCAGGCCAACGACCTGGTGGTCCATACGCCTTCGATGACCTCCCTCGACCCCCACCAGGGCAACCTGTTCAAGGACAGGGTCGAGTTCGGGCGAAGCCCCTACGTATATCACCTGAACTACTTCCTGCAGCCGCAGACGGTCGGCGCTCTCTCGCGGTGGCTCCGGCTGGCGGTGCCGCCGCCCGCGCCGGCGACGGGTCCCCGGCGGCGCGGGCCGGCGTTTTCGCCGGCCTCCGTGGCCGCCGGGGTGCATCCCCCGCTCGAGCTGCCGGCCGCCGTAGACCCGAACATCCTCGACATGCCGAGGGATACGACCGTCGGCGAGGCCGCCGCGCTGATCCGCGAGAGCGTGCCGAGCTTCGTCGTCCTGCACAAGCTCCACCTCGGCGAGCTGCTCTCGTACGCGCTGCCGGCGGAGGAGATCCTCGACTTCGTCCGCGAGAAGTCGCCGGCGCCCACGCACCAACTGGTCCAAAGTCTGGGGCTTCACGAGGACCACGCGTCCGGGAAGGCGCCGGCCGGCGCGGAGCCGGCGCCCCGCGAGCTCGTCTCCGGCAAACCCCCGACGACGGCGAGGAGCGTCGTTTTTGACGGCGCCCGCCCCGTCGGCGTCGTTCCGGAACGCCCGGCGGCGCACTCGCTGGCGGACCTCATCGACCTGTCCGCGATCGCGAGTCGGCCACGCACCGACGAGGACCGCATCCTTTGCCGCCGCATCGTGCCCGAGCCGGCGCGCCGAACGACGGCGCTCCCGGTATCGCTTGAGCTCGCCCCGACGAAGGACGCGTCCTCGGGAGAAGGGGGGCCGAGGCGACGCGGGTCCCGCAGCGCGCCGCCTCCGCGGCGGAGGCCGCCTGCCGTGCCGGTCGCCGCGCCCGCGACCGTCGCGTGCCTCTTCCGCGCCGAAACGAACGACGAGGTGGAATTGGCGAAGGAAGGCAGCGTACTCGTCACCGTCTCGCGCGAGAAACTCGAGGAGGAGCTCCGCCGGGCCGGGTCGGAAGGCCGTGCGGAGGTGGACCCCACGCGCAAGATCACCCTCCAATTCATCGCGAAGCGCAACGTGAGGCCGGCCGCCGGCACGCAGACGGAGCTGGACGTTGAGCCGCCCGATGCCGACGCGCCCGTGCTGCGCCGGTTTCGCTTCGTTCCGCTGGAGCTGGGCGAGGGGGAGATTTGGATCCTCGCGTGGCAACGCCAGCAGCCGCTCGTGACGTTGCCGGTGAAGTTTCGGATCGTGCCGGCCGGGACGCCGCCGTCCCCGCGCCGGGCCCATGTCGAGGCCGCAGGCGCCGAGCCGCCCTCGACCGCGAAGCCCGTGGATCGATTGATGATCATCGAAGAGTCGGCAGGTGACCGCATCACCTACCGATACGAGCTCAATTCGCCCACGCTCGGCCGCAATTGGCTCCTTCGGTCGGAGGCCTTCAAGCGCGATCGAGCGGACTACGTCCGGCGACTCTACGAGAAGATCGAGGCGCTCTGGCCGAAGAACGGAAACCTCGACCTGTTCGAGCAGGAGCTCCAGGTTTTCGGGGCGGAGCTGGCCGATCAACTCATGCCCAAGGAGCTCCAGGACGTCCTCTGGGAGCACCGAGAGAAATTGCCGAGCATTCAGGTGCTGTCGGAGGAACCGTTCATCCCTTGGGAGGTCCTGCACCTGAAGCCGAGCGGCGGCACCCTGCCGCCGGGACGCTCGTGGTTCCTCGGAGAGCTGGGCCTCGTGCGCTGGCTGCACAACAAGAGGCTGTCGCCCGAGCAGTTGTGGGTCCGACCCCACCGGGCGCGCTACCTGATTCCCGAATATGGCCACGCGCGCTACGTGCTCCCGCAAGCGCAGGAGGAGAAGCCGTTCCTGATCGGCCAGTTCAAGGCAGTCGAGTGTCCTTCGGACCCGGCGGAGGTCAACCGGCTCCTGCGTGGGCCGGCGGCCTTCGATTTACTTCACTTTGCCGGGCATGGCGAGGCCGACCAGGCCGACATCGACGGCGCCTCCATCCTGCTCTCCGCCGAGCCGCAGCCGCAGGATCCTACCGGTCCGGCCGACTGCGACCACCTGCGCGCGCCCGTCGTCCGGCAGACGGCGAACCTGACGGACGGAGACGGGAACCGTCCGCTCGTGGTGTTCAATGCGTGCCAGGCCGGGCGCGTCGGCTGGTCCCTCACACGGCTCGGCGGCTTCGCCGAGGCCTTCCTCCAGGGCGGGGCGGGCCTCTTCGTCGGCGCACACTGGTCCGTCGGCGACGCCCCCGCGCGGCACTTCACCGAGGAATTCTATCGTTCCCTGCTGGCGGGAAAGACCGTCGCGGAGGCGACCGTCCGCGCCCGGCAGTTCGCGCGGAAGGAACAGGATGCCACCTGGCTGGCCTATACCGTCTACGGCCACCCGCACGCCCGACTGGTTCTGGTGAAATAGGGGGGCCTCGCGTCTTCCTCTTGACGCGCCGCGTCCTCCCCGCTATCGTCACCGCCGCGTTCCGCCGGTTTGACGCGCTCCTCTGCCAGGGATTTACCTGATGCCAAAACGCACCGATCTCAAGTCCATCCTCGTCCTCGGCTCCGGGCCCAAACGGATAGGAAGCTGTAAAACCGGGCGGCGTGGTACAGGACCCGGCCGGGGGGTGAACGGCGCGGCGGGGCCCTACCCGGGGCATGCGCCGGCCCCCGGGGGCCGGCGCATGCCCCGGGTAGGGCCCCGAGAGTCCGTCGTGCCGTCCCATGTGCGCGATTCTACCCATCGGCACAGCCGCGAGCAAGCCCGATTTTGTGTTCGAGCTGCGGTGACGAACTTGTTCGCCCGGATCCGGACAGAACCCGAGCCGGGCCCTCCCTTGGTCGAGTCCTGAGATGCCCTCTACTCGCCTTCCGAAGGGTCGCCGGCGTCGAAGGTCTCCTCGGCGTGGCTCTCGATTTCGAAGAAGCGTTCGTCCGTCGGCCCTTCGTGACCGAAGACCTCTTCGCCGGCCGAAGCGTCGCTGCCGGTCCACGCGGCCTCGTCCCCCGTCTGATCCCAGGCGAACTCGGTCTGGACCTCGAATTCGTCCGCGGGCGAGACCGACGAGGTCGGAGACCGCCCGGTCGGTGGACCGCGCACGTCCTCCGCCGGTGAGGCGAGACCGAGATGGGACAAGCTCCGAGCGAGCACGGTGGGGTCGGTGATAAACGCGACGATTTTCATCGTCGCACCACAGCGGCTGCACACGAGGGGATCCACCTCGTACACGCGCTTGATCAACTCGGCCCACCGGCGGCGAACCGGCAGGGGGGCGCGGT
>JACPWG010000174.1 GCA_016197205.1 Planctomycetota bacterium | reverse complement strand
CTATCTGCTCGGCCACCAGATCCGCCCCCACATGGTCATGCGGTGGGGGGCGTGGAGCACGGGGTTCGAGGAGACGAAGGCCGTCGACGAACTCCTGTGCTGCGAGTGCGGGGTGTGCGACCTCCTGGCCTGCCCGATGAACCTCTCGCCGCGCCGGATCATCCAGCCTCGAAAAAAAGATCTGCAGCGGCGCGCGTTCAAGGTCACGACCGAGACCCAGCGCCCGGTTCCGAAGGCCTTCCACGATCGCAAGACGCCGGTCGCGCGGGTCACGATGCGGCTCGGACTGTCGGAATACGACCACCCGGCGCCGATGGTCGAAATGAACGTGAACCCCGCGCGAGTCCGAATCCCGCTCTCGCAACACATCGGCGCGCCCGCGACCCCGGTGGTCCGGCCGGGCGACCGCGTCACGGCCGGAGACCTCGTCGGGGAGATTCCGAAGGGCGCGCTCGGCGCCCGGATCTTCGCCAGCATTTCCGGGGTCGTCCGGGACGTGGGGACCTGCGTCCAGATCGAGGCGGGGTAGCCGCGATGTCCTCACCCGTCGGCCACGGCCTCGTTGCCCTGGCCGGCTACGAGGCGGTCCGGTGCGCGTTCGTCCCCCGAGGGGGCGCCGGGACGCACGCGCCGGCGCCGCGCCGCGACGACGCCACCGGCCCGGAAGCCGCGCTTGCCCGCCGTTGGCCGTGGCTCTTCGTCCTCGGTGCCGTCCTTCCGGATATCGATTCCATCCTCATGCCCCTCGCCGGCGAGCGTCGCGTCGCGTTTCTCAACGTCGCGGGCGGCGTCGACGCGCATCGCGGGCTCACGCACACGCTCGTCTTCGCGCTCGCGGCCGGACTTTTTCTTTTCGCGTGCGGCAGCAGCGGCCTCCCGCGGGCGCCGCTCGCCTTCGCCCCGGCGCTCGTCCTCGCGGTCGCGCTCCACCCGGCGCGCGACTGGGCCATGGCGCACGGGGCCGGCCTCCCCTTCCTCTGGCCCTTCTCGGACCGGCGCTTCCGCTCCCCCTGGCCGCTCGTCCCGAGCGCGTACTACGCGGTCTCCCTCGCCGGGAGCCTTCGAGCCCAACTGGTTCGTAGTCCCGCCTTCAGAGGCTGTCGCAGAAGGGTCGCGACCGAAAAACCTCCCCTGCATCCACGCGTCTTTGCGGGCGACGAACTCGGGTTTTCTCGGGTTTTCGCGGCTTTTGCGACAGCCTCTTTAGGCGGGGGCTGCCAACCCAGTGTCGCAGTTCTCGCCGCACGCGCCGCTGAAGGCGGAACTACGAACAGGGGCGGAGCTTGGCAACATCCGTCGCAAGTGCCGAAGTTTTCTATTTAGAGTTGTAGTGTTCGGAGCGGCGGCCCTACCGCGGCGACGCCGCGCCGAGCTTTCGCTCGGCGTGCAGCAGCCATGCGTGCACGCCCGGTCGCGCGTCCCCGAGTGCGATCGCCCGTTCGAGGTCCGCCTTCGCGGCCGCATAGACAGGTTGCAGCTCCTCCCCCCGGCCGGCGCGCCCCTCGGCCCCGCGCATCCGCGCGATCCCCCGCCCGGTCAGCGCCTCCACGCACTCGGCGTCCCGCTCCAGCGCCGCATCGAAGTCGTCGATCGCGGCGGCCAGGCGTGCCGCGGGGTCCCCGCCGCCGCGCTGGACCGACTCGGCGAACGCCAGGCGCGCCTCCCCCCGGGCGCTCCACGCCTCCGCCCGCTCCGACGCCAACTGGCGCGCCCGCTCGGCGGCCGCGGTCGCCTCCTCCAGCCTCGGAGTGGCCTCCCCGCCGACGTTGAGATCGTGGACGGCCAGCGTGAGACAGGCCCGGACAAGGTGGAGCCAGTGCGGCACGTGCCCCGGGTCCGCTTTCGTGGCTCGCCGGCAGGCGTCGAGCGCAGCGTCCCCCTTGGCGAACCGCGTGGCCGCGTCGAACAGCGCCTCGTAGGCATCCTCGCAAAGCGGGTCGGACGCGAGGACCGCCTCCAGCTCGCGCCGGGCCGCGTCCCACCCGTCCGCGGCGAGGCCCAGCTCCATCCCGCGCAGGCTGCCGAGGGCGGCTTGCCGTTCTCGCGCGGGCACAAGCTGATCGTCGTCGGGAAGGAGTCCCTCGAGGACCGTCAGCTTGCCGCGCAGCTCCGCCCTCGCCGCGGTACGCGCGGCATCGCGGGCGGCCTTCCCCGCTCCGGTCTCCGCCGCCGCGTTCCCCGTCGGATCCTCGACCCGGGAGAGTCGGACCCGCCACTCGCGCGCGACCAGGAGCGCGTCCTCGAACAGGCTCGGCGCGAAGTCGGGGGCCTTCGCGAGGGCCTCCTTCTGGCAGCGCGCCGCATCCGCGAAGCGCCCGAGGATGCGATGAACGCGCCCCTCGTGGAAGCGCGGCTCGGCGCTTCGCGGGTCGAGCTCCGCCAGTTGCTTCATCGCCTGACGAAGCGGGGGGAGAAGGTCGCGCTCCGCGGCGCCCAAGGGGCTTCCGCAGCGCCGAACCAGGGTCGCCGCGTCCCTCACGACCCGGGCAAACGACCGAAGGCTCGTGAGCTTCTCGCGCCGCAAGCGGCCGAGCTCCGCGGCGAGAGTCTCCGGCGACGACTCTCCGCCGGGGGCGGCAGGAGCGTGGACTTCGGGCGCCGCGGCGTTCTCGCGCGCCTTCGCCTGCCCATCGCGCGCCGCCTGCGCGTCCGTCCGCACACGGCCGGCCTCCTCGCGAGCGGACTTTGCCTGCCCGCGCGCCGCGTCGCGCTCGGCCTCGACGGCTCGCAGGTTTGCCCTGGCGGCCTCGACTTCGGCGCGGGCCGTCGCGACCCGGATGCGCGCGTCCTCGGCGCGCCGCTCCGCCTCCCGCTCGGCCCAGGCGAACCAGGCGACGGCGCCCGCCGCGGCGGCGAGCAGGGCCGCGCCCGCGAACTGCGCGGCCGGTTCCCGGAGCCGGCGCGCCACGGCCTCCGCGCCGGCGGTCGCCCACGTGCGGACGCGGTCGAAAGCGGCGCCTCGCGGTCGCGCGTGCACGCCGGCGCCCCGCAAGTGGCGCTCGAGATCTTCGGCGAGCTCCCGCGCCGTGGGGTAGCGATCCTCGGGCCGCTTCCGGAGGGCGGCAAGGCAGACGGCCTCGAGGTCGGCGGGGATGCGCGGATCGCGTCGGCGCGGGGGCTCGGGCTCGGCGGCGATGCACCGCTCGAGCATCTCCTCGACGTTCGGCGCCTCAAAAACCGGCCGCCCGGTACACAGTTCGTACAAGATCGCACCGAGCGCATAGACGTCGGCCGCGGGCCCGACCCGGTCCGTGTCCCCGCCGAGTTGCTCGGGCGGCATGTACGCGACGGTCCCGAACACCTGTCCCGGCAGGGTGAGACGCGTCGCGCGGTCGAGGTCGCGGGCAAGCCCGAAGTCCAGGACCCGGACGCGGCCCGCGTCGTCGAGGATGAGATTCCCCGGCTTGAGGTCGCGATGGACGACACGCCGCTCGTGGGCGTGGCCGACCGCTTCCGCGGTCGCATGGAGGAGAAGCACGCGCTCGCGCAGGCTGGGCAGCGCCCCCTCGCGCAAGGCCCTGTCGAGCGTTCGGCCGCGCACGTAGGCCATCGCGAAATAAGGCGTGTCGTCGATCGTGCCGACCTCGTGGATCGGGACGATGCCCGGGTGTTCGAGCGTCGCCGCGATCCGCGCCTCCCGGCGCAACCGCTCGACGGCCTGCGGATCCCAAAGTTCCGTGTCGGGAAGCGTCTTGAGCGCGACCTCCCGGTTCAGGTCCGTGTCGCGCGCGTGGTACACGACGCCCATCCCGCCGCGGCCGAGGACGCCCAGGAGGAGGAACTTCCCGAGTCGGGAACCCGAGGGGCGCGTGTCCGGCGCGGCGGCGACCGCGCGGAGAGAGGAGGCGCCGACGGGCGCGGTAGCGCCGCCCAAGGACTCGCCGGCCTGCGTGTCGCGCAGGAGACCGGCGGGCAGGATGCCCTTCCTGGCCCAGTTCGGGGCGAGGACGGACTTGGGCCCCGGCGGTCGGGGGGGCGGGGGCGGCGGCGGGTGGGAGGGCTCGCGACCGGGAGCCGGCTCGGGACCGGGGCCTTGACCGGGACCAGGCTGGCTCATGGTCGTGCTCCTACCCTTCGGGTCTGCGTCGGATCGGGCGCGAGTTGCCGCAACCAGGGCGCCGGAGGACGAACCTCGGAGCCGCAGAGGCCTGGCGCGGCGGGGCCGCGGCCAAACCGGGGGCGGCCTGCAGCACCCATCGCCCCGACCCTCTCCCCTACGAGGGGAGAGGGTGGCTATTCCCCCGCATCCTCCGCGCACTCGCGCAAAGCGCCCGCGCAAGAATTACTTTACATTTTCGTGGATCGACCGATGCCTGGGGGCGCGGGCCTCCGGCCCCCGCAGCGCGGCCCAGAGGGCCGCGCCCCCAGGAGCCTCGAGGTCCGAATCTGCGCAGTTATTTTTGCGCGGGCGCAAAGGATCCAGGGGAACAGCATACCACGCCGCTGGACGCGGAGCCGGACGAAAAGTAAACTGGCGAATGCCGCAGGCACGGGCTACTTCCACCATCGAGGGCGAAGGGGATGTGCGCGACTCCCCAATTCAAGACGACGCTGTGGTCGGAGATTTTGCGCGCCAAGGCCCGCAGCCCCGGGGCGGTGAACGACCTCTTCGGCAGATACCGCGCCCCGGTGTGCGGCTACCTCCTCGCGCACGGGTTCCAGGAGGCGGACGCGGACGACCTCACGCAGCAGGTGTTCCAGCGCATCCTGGAACACGACCTGCTGCGCAGGGTCGACCGCGAGCGCGGCCGCTTCCGCAAGCTGCTCCTCGGCATTACGCGCAACATCGTCCGTGAAGCGACCGAGCGCAAGCGGACGCTGAAGCGCGGCCGCGCGCCGCTCTCGCTTGACGCGGAGGCGGCCGGCGGCGGGCGCCTGCAGGACCAGCTCGCGGCGCCCGAGCCGGACGCGCGCTTCGATCGGCTCTGGATCGCGAATCTCCTCGACCAGGCGCTGCACGTGGAGGAGCTCGACGACAGCCTCCGGAACACGCCGCAGATCGAGCTCCTGCGTCGTCGCGTTTTCGAGGAGGCGAGCCACGAGGAGCTCGCCGCGAGCTTCGGGCTCAAGCCACAGGACGTGAAGAACCACCTCCATCGCGCCCGCAAGCGCGTCGCCAACCGCATCTGGCTCCTGGTGCGCGAGTACTCCTCCACGCGTGACGAGTACGAGGAGGAGGTCCGGCTCGTGACCCGGCTGACCGAGGGCCTCATCTGACGGAGTCGGGCACCAGGCGTTCGTCCTCCGGCGGCCCGGCAGTCAGCGCCGCCAAGCGCTCGCGCACGGCCGCGCCGAGCCCCCCGACCCGAAGGCGGAGGCCGAGTTCCTCCAGCGCCTCGGGCCCCAGCCATTCCCCTTCCAACTCGTCCAGCGCCGCAGTCGCGTCCTCCTCGGTCGCGGCTGCGGCGGCTCGCGCGATCGCCTCCCGCTCCTCCCGCGCGTCCATGCGCTCGATCCACGCGGTCCCGGCCGGCCCCGCACGCAGCAGCGCCGCCTCGGGAGCTGCTTCGACGGCCGTGTCGGGCTCGGTCGCGGAGGCCTCCGTGTCCCCCGCGCCCGGCGGCGTCGTCGTCTCCACGCCTGGCGGCGCCGGGACCGTCCGCACCGCCGGACTCGCGACCGCCGGCTCGCAGGCCACGACCCTTCCGCGCACGCGGCCCGCGCGCGCGAAGCCGCGTGGACTCGCGAGAGTGACCGCCGACCCCGGGCGCCCGGGCTCCCGCAGTTCCTCGGCTCGGGGGAGCACCGGGCCGAGGAGGCCGGCCGCGATCCCGAGGCCGACCACGATTCGCAGGCGCCAACGACGCACGCACCTCGCCATGGCTTCTCTCCTCGTGCTTTGGCAAGAACCGAGTCGGAGTCCGTACCATCGACGCGGCGACCGCCGCCCTTATGGCGCCCACGCCGTGCGAGCGCCGTTGGCGTAGGCCTCGAGCTCGCGATAGTCGTGAGCCCAGGTCGTGTACATCATGCCGACCACGCCGTCGATGCCCGCCGCGGCGGCGGCTTCGCGCGCGGCTTCCTTCGCCCCATCCTTCGCGTCGAAGTAGCCGGCGATGATCTGGCGATGGCCTCGTTGCGAAAAGAACGAGAGCGACTTCTTCATCCGGGGCCCGATGTTCCAGTTGAGGACCACCACGTCGGACGGCAGGTCGAGCCAGGAGCCGGCCACCGAGCCCTCGACAAGGTAGTAGCTCGGCAACGCGTTGTGATTGGGGTCGAACATGTCCGACCAGACGTAGAGGGGGGCGCCGGGGAAGGCGCCGCGGATCGTCGCGACCGAGCGCTTCACGTGTGCGCCCAGCAGTCGTCCGGCGGTGAGATTCTGGGCGGAGCACGCGGCGCAGGAGTTCATCTGCCGCATCTCGTCGTAGTTCATCAGGAAGCCCGTCCCTTGCGGGATGCAGGGGACCAGGGCGTTCACGTTGCCGGTCATGTAGGTCTGGATTGCCGGCTCGGAGAGGCAGGCGCAGACCTGCTGGCCGTACACCGGCGCGACCGCGTAGTAATCGAGCAGCACGCGGGCGCCCGGCACGAGCCGACTGCCGGCGGGGAGCGTCACGGTCGGAGGCTGCTGCCAGTCCTTGAACGTGAGGGCCGGGGAGATGCGAGGGTTCTTGATGGGGTTCACGTCGGTCCCCTCGGCGTAGGTCGCGCCCGCGGCGTCGTAGACGCGGAGCGGGGCCCCGGGACGCCGGATGAGGTTCACGAGCGCGGTCTCCGTCACGCTCACGTCGTCGAACCAGGCCGTGCCCTTGGACGGTCCGCCGAGCCCGACCTTCAGGATGAGCGTCGTGCTCTCCGCGCTGTTCGCGGCGAACTCGTACGGCGTCCAGTCCTGTGTCGGCTCGAATTCGACCGTGCTCCGGTCGTAGAAGTGGCGGTTGCGACCGGACGCGCCGTCGGCAACCTCGGTGGTCGCCTTGCCCGTGAGTTCCTGGGTCTTCAACCAGAACCGCACGTGATACTGGCGCCACGGCTTCACGGCCAGCCGCACTGCCGCCTGCCCGCGTCCGGAACCGGCGTCGATGCGGAACGAGGACTTTCCCGTGCGCGACACGGACGAGTCCACGAACGTGCGCGACCCGGCGCCGTCCTGCCAGTTCCAACGGGACAGGCGATGCCCCGAGAAGAGCTCGAAGCCGGGGTCGACCGGGCCGGAGAGGCAGGGGTCGAGGACGAGCGAGCGGCCGTCGGGGGCGACGGTGAAGGTCGTGCCGACGACCCGCTGCGGCTCCGCGAGATTCGGGTCCTGGAAGAGGATGGCGCCGGAGTAACCGAACGGGTAGATCATGGGGACGACGGTCACCCCGCGCGCGGCGGCGTGGGCGAAGATCTTTTTGACGTTTGCGAAGTAGGAGTTGGAGACCTTGGCAACGGGGAAGGCGGTGAGCCAGAACTCCGGGAAGACCATCCCGGTGTACCCGGCGGCGGCTGCGCGATCGATGAGCGCCATCGCCTCGGCGACCTTCGCGTCGTACTTGCAGGCGACGGGCAGGAAGAACCAGAGCTGGGGTGCGGCGGGACCCGCGCCGACCGCGGCATCGGGCGGCCGGAGCGCGAGGGCCAGGAGGAGGCTGGGGAGGGCGAGAGCCGCGACGTGGAGAAGCCGGCGCCGGCGTGGCGGGCGGCCGGGGTCGGTGCGTGCGCCGGGCTTGGGGCCGACCGAGGGGGTGGGGGCGGGGGCGGGGGAAGCCGTTGGCCGCATGTCGATCCTCCTTCGAACAGGGAAAGCCCGTTCGGGCCGGGAACGGGCGGCCTCGCAGCGGCCGCCTCCATTCCCCCAATGAGGATCGCGGGGGGAGGGTTTCGCGGGAAGTTCGAGATTTTTCGTCCGGCCCTCAGCGCGCCCTCGTGGGCCTGGCTGCCGTTCCGGCAGGTTCTCCGCGTCCTTCGAGAGTCCGTCTCGACTCGAATGACCCCGAGTCGCGCACTCCTCCCGGGCCGGCGTTGAAGGCCCACTCGCAAGTGAACGCCGGTTGCGTCACGGTCCGCCTGAAGGCGGAACTGCAAGCAGGGCCGTGGCCAGCGGGCGCCGGGCCCGGAAATCCGCCATTACCGGGCAAGGGTTTCGAGGTCTCGTGCGCACGCGTACCGTGCTCGCGGTGGACACGCGATTGCGCGCGCGAAGGCGGAAGCCCCGCACCACAAGGGCTCGTGGTCGGGTGAGAAACACGCCGGCAAGTGCACAACCTCTCGAAACCGACGCGCGGGTGAGCGCTCCCTCCCCCCCACCCGGGTTTTTCCGTTCCCACGCCCCCCTCCCGGCGCTATAATCCGCGCCGTCCCGCTCCCCGCCTTTCCTCTTTCCCCAAGAGGCCTTCGCATGGACGTCATCGAGCGCATCCGGTCGGCCGGGGTCGTCGGCGCCGGGGGCGCGGGCTTCCCGCTGCACGCGAAGCTCACGACGAAGGTCGAGTGCTACCTCGTCAACGCGGCCGAGTGCGAGCCGCTGCTGCGGGTCGATCGTCAGGTGATCACCCGGGACGCCGCGAAGCTCGTCCGCGGGTGGCGCGCGCTCATGGAGGTCGTCGGGGCGACGAAGGGGATCGTCGGGATCAAGGAAAAATACCACGACGCGACTGCCGCGCTCAAGGAAGAGATCCGCGCGAGCGGCGACGACCGGCTCTCCCTCCACCTGCTCGGGGACTACTACCCGGCCGGCGACGAGTTTTTGCTCGTGTACGAGCTGACGGGCCGGGTCATCCCGCAGGGCGGCCTGCCGCTCGCCGTCGGGGTCGTGAACAACAACGTCCAGACGCTCGTCAACGCGGCGGACGCGCTCGACGGCCGGCCCGTCACGCACAAGTGGGTCACGATCACCGGCGCGGTGAGAAATCCCATGACCGTCCGCCTCCCCACGGGCATGGCGTTCGGCGACGCGGTGGCCCTCGCGGGCGGCGCCACGGCGCCGGACACGCTCTTCCTCGACGGCGGCCCGATGATGGGGAAGCGCTGCGACGATCCCGAGACGCCGGTCACGAAAACCACGAACGGCATCATCGTCCTGCCGCGAAGCCACGGCCTCATCCGGCGGAATTTCCTCCCGGACGACCACATGCTCATCCGGGCGCGGTCGATGTGCGACGAGTGCCAGCTCTGCACGGATTTCTGCCCGCGCTATCTGCTCGGCCACCAGATCCGCCCCCACATGGTCATGCGGTGGGGGGCGTGGAGCACG
>JACPWG010000173.1 GCA_016197205.1 Planctomycetota bacterium | reverse complement strand
GTCTCGAGGTCGGGAAGGGCGAGCTTCTTCGCGGCTGCGACGGCCGCTGCAGCCGCCGCCGGGCCAGGGGCGCCCGAGGGGGCGGAGCGCGCCGCGGCGGGCGCGGAACCCGGGGACGCCGCGGGCGGAGAAGCCGCAGGCGAGGCGCCGGCCGCGCGCTGGGCCGCCACGCCCGCCGCGGCGGGCTCGCCGGCGCGGGCGTCGCGCTCCCCGACCTGCGCCTGTCCGGGCGTGATGACGAGTTTCGAGGGCGGGGCGGCGGGTTTCGCCAGGCCCGCCACGACGGGCTGGCTGCCGACACGCGCGCCGCCCGCAACGGGCGCGCTGGACGCAACGGGCGCGCTGGACGCGTGTGCGGCCGGAGGCGCAACCGGGGCCGTGGCCGCCGGCGCCGGAGAAGCAGCGGGGAGGGCCGTCGGGACGGCGGTTTCCCCGGGCCCGCCGCCGCCGCCTCCTCCCGCAGCCGCTCCCGCGCGCGCGGCAGGCCGGTGCTGTTTCTCGACCGTCGGCGGGTCCCATGCGGCGGGCGCCCTGGCCGGCGGAGCGGGCTGCGCTTCCTCGCTCGGCGTCGCGGTCTCGGACGGGCCTCCGCGCCTGCCGGGGCTATCGGCTTCGGCACCGGGCGCGGGCACTCCATCCGGGAAGAGATCCTCCGCTTCCAGCGACGTGATCTTTTGCGGCACCACCAGGACCGACGTGCATTTGGTGCACTGGAATTTCCGACCCGGCTCCCAGTTCGAAACCCCGAAGAGGGAATCACACGCCTCGCAGAAGAGGATCTTCTTGCGCTGGAAATCGAGAATTTCCAGGACCTGGTTCAGCGTCAGGTGACCGCGATCCACGAGCAGCTTCCCCAGCCGGACCGGGGTTCCCCGCTGCTCCAGCTTCGCCTGCTCCCGCAGCGCCTCGTTGACCTGCGCGATCGGCAGGAAGCCCTTCCGTGCGACGACGCGGCCGAAGAGCACGTCCTGCCGCTTTCGGAAGCTGCTGCCCGCGGGTGCGTTGAGCTGGCGCTCCTGGATCTTGAGCACGGTGTTCAGTTCGCTCTCGGTCAGGAAGCCTTTCTGCACCATGATGAGTCCGAGCGGGGTCGGCTCCTTCATCCCCTCCTGGGTCTCGATGACCTCCAGGAGTTGCTCGGGGTTGAGGAACCGTTGTTCAACGGCGATCCTCCCCAAGAGGATCTCCCGTTCGGACTGCATGGGCGACTCCATCCCAAGAGAAAGGGCCGGTATTATAGCCGCCCGCACGCCCCCCGATCAACAGGAAAGTACGAGCTCGAGGGGGTCCTGAGTCCTAAGCCTAGGTCGCGCAACCACCTGGGATGGAGCGGGAGGGGGTCGCACCCGCGCCCCGCTTCCAGGAGCGGCAGCCCGCGGCTGCAGGTGTCGGTCCGAAGCGCGACCGCGCGAGGGGGGGGAGGGGGAGGGTGCCGCGGGCGTCGCACGCATGCCCGACTTTGTTTTCGGGCATGGTTCAGACCTGGGTTACCATTCTTCGCGGTTGCCTGCCGTAGGGGCGCCCCTTGTGGGCGCCCGCGACTGGCTGCAAGTCGTTTGAGTACACGGTGTCGCCGAGAGGGCGGGCACAAGCGCCCGCGCAAAAATAACTGCGCAGACTCGGACCTCGAGGCTCCTGGGGGCGCGGCCCTCTGGGCCGCGCCCCCCAGGCGTCGGTCGATCCACGAAAATGTAAAGTAATTCTTGCGCGGGCGCCAAGGCCAGCCCCTACGTCCCGACAACGATCCGTGTGACCCGTACGCCGCCCAATTTGAACCATGCCTTTCGGGACCGCGCGTCAGGCCCAGAGGGCCAGGACCTCGCGAGCCTGCGCCACCAGGTCACGCGCCCGCTCGGGACCGACGAGGCGGCCGGTGTGAACGAGCACGGTGTCCCCGCGCGCCTCGAAGTGGAGGTTCTCTTCCTTTCGGCCGGAAAAGAACCGGCGCACGCGCGGGTTGAAAAGCAGTCGGACGTCGTCCTCTTTTTCCCCCTGGAGGAGATAGGCCTGCGAGAAGTCGCCGTCCTGGGCGAAGTTGATGTCCTGTCCTCCGAAGATCTTTCCGAGGACGTCGAGAGGAGCTTCTCGCCGCAGGAAGCAAGGGGCGAGCTGCAGGCCGGGGCGGACGAGGATGCAGACGGTAACCTCGTGCGTGCGCCGGTCCTTGCCCTGGCCCGTCGCGTAACAGAAGTCCGCGACGAAAGTCTCCTGGGTCTTGTCCGTCTCGTGGAGGAGGTTGCGGGCGCGGCCGGAGTGTCCGAGGGAGAAGGTCTTGAACGCGCCGAAGCGCCGCAGGAGCTCGCCGCCGTTGGGATGGTAGGCCATCCCGTAGCGTGTGGCGAGGTCGCGCCAGGGCCCCGTGCGCCGCCGGTGGAAATACCAGGCAAGGCCGGCGACGAGCGCAAGGGCGAGGACGAGCACGAGCGGGATCACGCGGCCTCCTTCTTCACGACGCCGGGGATTCTATCCCCTCCCCTCCGGGCCGTGCAAGCAGAAGCGACGACGGGCGGGGTGCGGCCGGGCGCATCGTCCCGGGTTCATCGGACGCGAAACCTGCCCCTCACCGGCTGCGTCGGCGCGCGGCTGCCGGAAGGGGCGACCGATTGTTACCATCCCTTGACACCATCGGAGCCCCTTGGTTAAATGGCACGGTTTGTATCCGGGCCCCGTCGTCGAGGCCCGTCGGACGGGAGTGGGACGCCATCCGGGCCCCCATCCGGCGGGTACCGTCGGTCTACGCACGCGGAGGAGCGCCGCCTTTGCCGAAACTCCTCATCAAGGCGGGGAACGAGATCGTCAAGGAGATCGTCCTCACCAAGGACACCTTCTCCGTCGGGCGCATGCCGGACAACGATCTGGAGCTCCGGGACTCCCTCGTCTCCCGCCGCCACAGCGAGTTCATCAAGCGCGGCAACAAGTACACCCTCTACGACCTCGGCAGCTCCAACGGCACCTTCGTCAACAACAAGAAGGTCGACGTCAAGGTGCTCGAGGAGGGGGACGAGGTCCTGATCGGCGAGACGCTCATCATCTTCAAGGACGATAGCGCCGCCCCGAAACCGCACACCGGCCCGAACGCCCCGCCGCAGGCGCGCGACAAGTCCGACGAGGACCTCATCGCCTCCATGTACGGCGGCAGCGAGATCATCAAGCACATCAACGACCTCCCCGAACAGTTCAAGGTCGACGTTCGCGAGTCGATCGCGAAGGGGATCTCGTGGAAGGACATCTCCCGCCAGGGGACCGCTCCCGGCAAGGAGGCGACCCCCACCGGCAAGGAAGCGACCCCCGCCCCGGCCCCGGGCGACAAATACTTCGTCCTGTACAAGTTCGGGACCGTCGTCGCCTCGCCGACCACCAGCCTGGAGCAGGCCCTCGACGAGTCCATGAAGTGCATCTTCGACATCATCAGCGCCGAACGCGGCGTCATCATGGTTTTCGACAAGGAGCGCGGCGAGCTCATCCCCCGCGTCACGCGTCACCGCGTCGCGGGCCGCATCGCGCACGAAGAGGTCGTGGTCTCCCGCACGATCACGAACAAGGTCATCAGCGAGAAAGTCTCGATCATCACGTCCGACGCGAAATACGACCCCCGCTTCCAGGCGGGCGTCTCCATCATCCAGTACAACATCCGCTCCGCCCTCTGCGTCCCCCTCTGGGAGAAACAGGAGGTCTTCGGCGTCATCTACGTCGACAACCTCCTCAAGGCCCACGCGTTCCAGGAGGACGACCTCGACCTCCTCACCGCCATCGCGAACCAGATCGCGATCCGCATCAAGCAGGAGCAGCTCTACGAGGACCTCAAGCGCGAGGCCCTCATCCGCGAAAACCTCGAACGCTACAACGACCCGGACGTCGTCGAGATGATCCTCTCCAAGGGGAAGGCCCTCCTCGAGGTCGACGAGCGCGAGGTCACCGTGATGTTCATCGACATCGAGTCCTTCACCCGCATGTCGGAACAGCTCCGGCCGCCGCAGGTCGCCGAACTCCTGAACGGCTATTTCGAGAGCATGTCCAAGATCATCTTCAAGCACCAGGGCAGCGTGAACAAGTTCATCGGCGACGGCATCCTCGCCGTCTTCGGCGCCCCGATCTCCTATCCCGACCACGCCGTCCGCGCCGTCCGCGCCGCGCTTGGGATGATCCAGGAGGCGCAGCGGATGAGCGAGCGTTCCAACCTCCGCTACAACATCAAGATCGCCATCAACAGCGGCGAGGTCGTCGCCGGCAACATCGGCTTCGCCAAGCGCATGGAGTACACCGTCCTCGGCGACACGGTCAACGTCTCCGCGCGCATCGAAAAGCTCTGCAAGACGAACCAGATCCTGATCGGCGAGAACACCTACGACGCGGTCAAGGACCTCTTCGAGACCAAATTCCTCGGCTCGGAGAAACTGCGGGGCAAAGAAAAAGAGGTCAAGGTCTACCAGGTGCTCGGGTAGGCCGGAACGGACCAGGAGCGCCCGCTCCTCCGGATGCCTCCCCTCCCTCCCCCAATGCAAGTTGTCCATTGCAGACTCCAACGTGCGAACGCGACCTTGCCGGGCGGCCCGCGCCCCTCCGTATCCTCCTCGCCTCCGTCCCGCCCTTTCTCCTCGCGTTCGCGGTCTTCGCCGTCTCCCTCGGCGGGGAATTCCACTGGGACGACTTCCTCCTGCTGCGCAGCGCGCTCCATCTCGGACCGGACCTCCGCAGCCACCTCTTCTCGGCGAGGCTCCCGGTCGAGGGCTATCGGCCCCTCCTCACGTGGAGCCTCGCGCTGAATCACGCGCTGGGCGGCACGGACCCGGTCGGGTACCACCTCGTCAATTGTCTCCTCCACGCTTTCGCAGCGGCCCTCATCCCCTGGAGCCTCGGTCGCTTTGTTCTGCGCGAGCGTGCGGCAATCCTGGCGGCCCTGCTCTTCGCGGTCCACGCGGTCCACGTCGAGGTGGTGGCGAGCGTCGGCCAACGGTCCGGCGCGCTCGGGACCGTGCTCCTCGTAGCCGCCTGGGGTTTTCACCTGAGGGGCGGACTCGGCGCGTACCTCGCAGCGGGGTCCGCGTTCTTCGTCGGTCTCTTCGCCTGGGAAGGCACGGCCGTGCTGCCGGCGGTTCTCCTGCTTTCCGATCGCGTGATCGGGCGCATGGAGGGGCGGGCCGGGAGCGTCCGGGCCCTCCTTCGCGCGGCGGGCTACCTGCCGGCGCTCGTCGTCTACGTCGTCCTGCGCCAGACCCGGCTCGGCTCGATGATCGGCGGCCAGGCGACCTATTTTCACGACCAGTCCTGGCTGGTGGTCGCTCTCACCGAGGCCTGTTTCTTCGTGGAGCACTACGTGCCGGGCCTCCTCTTCGGGCTCGGGCTCGCCCCGGACTACACGCCCCCGAGCTTTCCGGACGCCTCTCCCGGAGACGCCTGGGCCTGGGCCTGCGCTGCCGGTGCCGTGGCGGGGGCGGCGGGCGCCCTCGCGGCCTGCTGGCGGCGACGCTCCGCGGCCGCGCTCGGTTTTCTTTTCGCCCTTCTCGCGTTGCTGCCGGTGCTCAACCTCCTGTTCCGTTTCTACGCCCTCGGGGCCGAGCGCTACGCGTACCTCCCCTCGCTGGGCGTCTGCCTGGCGGCGGGAGCGCTCGTGGACCGGGGGCTGGGCGCGGCGCGGCCGGGCCTTCGGCGCGTGACGGCCGTGCTCTTCGGCCTTGCCCTCCTCCTGCATGCCGCCCTCGCGGCCCAAGGCGCCTGGACCTGGAACGAGCCCCTCCGGGCCAACGAGTGGTTCCTGCGACAGGCGCCGACGAATCCGCTCTTTCACGTCGGCCGGGGCCTGGCGCTCGCGAGGCGCGGGCGCCTGGCGGAGGCGGGGGCCTGCTTCGAGCAAGCACTCGCGCTTTCCCCTCGCAACGGCCTCGCGCTCGCCAACCTCGCGGACCTTGCGCTCCTCGCGGCCGAGCGACGGCGGGGGCTGGGGGACACCGCCGGCGCGCTGGAGGCACTCGCGCGCGCGGAGGGGCTGCATCGCGGGGTCGCCGTGGAATTCCCGGGCGCCCCGGGCGCGGTGGGCTGGGAGGGTCTGGCCGACGTGTCGTGCCTGGCCGGGGTGCTCGCGCCGGCGCGTCGGGAGGAGCACTGGGAGGAGGCGCTGCGGCGCAGCGAAGAGGCGCTCCGGCGAAATCCGCTGGCCGCGCGTGCGCTCGAGGTGAAGGGACGGATCCTCGCGTTTCGGGGGCGGCACGAGGAGGCGCTCCCCTGGTACGAGCGGGCCGTGGGGGTCGACCCGAGCCCGTCAAGTCGCTGGTTCGGCCTGGGGATGGTCCTGCGCCGGTTGGGGCGCATGCCCGAGGCCGAGTCCGCGCTGCGCACGGCCGTCGCGCGGGACCGGCGCTTCCCGGAGGCCTGGGTCGCGCTGGGCTTGACGCTCGAGGACGAGGACCGACCGGAGGAGGCGGTGGCCGCCTGGCGCGAGGCGGTCGCGGCGCGGGTCGAAGGCGAGCCGGCGCCGGTCGCGGCGCTGCAGAATCTGGGGCGGGTGCTGCTCGGTCGGCTGGGGCGGCCGGACGAGGCGCTCGCGGCTTTTCGGGCGGTGCGTGCGGTGGCGCCTTCCCTCCTCGAAGCGCGGTTGCAGGCGGCCGCGGCCCTCGAGCTGTTGGGGCTGCGGGCGGAGGGGGCGGCGGAGCTGCGGCGGTTTCTGGAAGAGGCGGCGGGTCGTCCCGAATACGAGGCGATGCGGGCCGAGGCGCAGGGGCAGTTGGAGAGGCTCGAGGGCGGCCCCAAGTGACCGAGCCGGGGGAGGGGTCCGGCGACCGGCTCCGCCCGAAAAAATAAACTTTCAGGTTCACAGCGTTATCGGTCGATGCTATCATGGGAGTCCGCGGCGGCGCGCAGCCGGCGTTCTTGAAGCCTGCCCAACGCAGAGTGGAGCGACTCGCATGAAGAGAGCTCTTGTCGTGTGCATAAGCCTCTGGCTTCTGGTCGCATTCGCCTGCGGTCTTGCGGCCGCCGACACGGGGCAGCCCTGCGCGGCTTGCGGCTTGTCCGCTCCGGAGTCCTGGTGGCAGTTCTGCCCGCGGTGCGGGACGAAGCTCGCCCCCCCCGCCCTTGCCTGCTACCCGGAACGCCCTGCCATGGTCGGCGACACGTTCGTCCACCGGTCCCACCGCTACCGTATCGACCGCCCGGGCCCCCGGTGGGACGCCCACCTGGGGGACAAGGCCAGAGAGCTGCACGCGGCGGCGGACGTCGTTTTCGCGAACGAAACCGGCGAGGTCTTCGTGGTCGTGATCTCGGAGCAGCTTCCGAAGATGAATCGCAGAGCCTATTGGGAGGCCGTCAAAGGCTCCATCTCGCTGGAACGGTTCAGGGAACTGGCCGCGCGAACGGAACCGTTCGCGGGTACGGAAGCGCTGGTCGTGCAAGCCTCGGCCTCTTTCCGGTCCGTGCAGCTCTCCCTCGCGTATCGCATCCTGAACTTCCGCGGGCGGCTGTACAATCTGTACGTTTACGCCGTGGCCAGCGCGCTGCCGCCCGCGCAGGCGGAGGTCGAGGGCGCCCTCGCGTCGTTCCGCCTGCTCGAGGAACCGGATGCGGGTACGGGCGCCGTGGCGGCGACGGGGGCGGCGACGGGGGCGGTCGTCGCGGAGTCCGGGGAGAGTCTCGAAGGGACGGCGAGGCTCGCTCCGGCGCCGCCACGGAAAGTGGACGGTGGCGCGGACGCGAAGCCTTCGCCCAAGAGCGAAAGCGCGGGCGCGTACTCGCCCGCGGAGCAGGCGCTGGCCTCGGCCCTCGCGGTGACCCAGCGAGGAGGGCGGGTGCTCGCGGCCCTGTCCCTGGACGGCGGGCAGCGGGGCCGCCTTGCCGCGCTCCTCGCGACCGACCCGGACCGGACGCGGCTCGTCGAGGGCTGGCTGGAGCTTCTCCAGCCCGGGCAAAAGGACCTGCTCGTCGGCTGCGACCTCCTGCGCGACCCGGCAGCGGGCTGTACGTCGAAGACCTGTCCGCTCCACCGGGAGTAGCGCGGCGCGGGAGCGGCCCTCGGCGCTCGCCCCGTGCCCCCACACGCGATGAACGCCCTCGACCTCCTCGAACGGACCACCGTTGCCTACGTGGCGCTGTCGGGCCTGCTCGACGGCGTGAACCCCTGCGCCTTCACGACCCTCGTGTTCCTGTGCTCGTTCCTCGCGTTCGCCGGCCACGGACGGCGCGAGGTCGCGCTCATCGGCGGGCTCTTCACCCTCGGCACCTTCACGACCTACCTCCTCCTCAGCCTTGGCCTCTTCCAGGCGCTCCTGACGATGACCGCCTACCGGGCCGTCCATTTCGCCTTCTCCCTGCTCGTCATTCCGTTCACGTTCCTGCTCGCGGTGCTCTCCGTTCGCGATGCGCTTCTGCTGGAGCGGACCGGGCGCGGTCGCGAGCTCGTGCTCCAGCTCCCGGCGCGCGTGCGGGCCCGGATCCACGCCCTCATCCGCGAGCGCCTCAGCGCCGGCCGGCTCGGCGGCGGCGCTATGCTGCTCGGGGTTTTCATCGCCCTTTTCGAGTCCCTGTGCACGGGCCAGGTCCTGATCCCCACCCTCGCCTCGCTCGCCCTCCCTCCGCCGGGGCTCCGCGCCTCGGCCGTCCAGGTGCGGGCCCTCGCCTACATCCTCATTTACAACCTCGCCTTCATTGCGCCCATGCTCGGCGTCTTCGGGGTCACGCTCGCGGGCCTTTCGTCAAAGCGTCTCTCCCGCCTCGCGAAGGCCCACCTCCCCACCGCGCGTCTCCTCCTTGGCGTGCTCTTTTTTTGGTTCGGCGTGGTCCTCACCCTTCTCTTCGTCAAGGAGTGGTTTCCGTAGCTCGTCGCCCACCCGGGAGTTCACGCCCCCTCGTGGGCCTTCACTATCGATCCTGGGGGTGCCCGGTATGGGGACGATGGAAGCGGAACGGGTCCGCGACGGACACACGGAACTGCGACCGTGAGGGAGCGGTTTCCGCGCGTTCTTCCAGAGCCGCGGATTCGACCTCGCTGCCCGGTGGGTTCGCAGGGCGTTCCCCTGCGGGCCGGCGGCCTCGAACCGGAGGTCATGGCAGAACGCCCCCGGACCGCTCCCCCTCACGGTCGCGGTTCGGTTTCCACGCGGGACGCGCCTGCGATGGAAACGAAGGACCTACCGGAACGACATGGAAGGCCCCCGAGGAAAAACACGGCCCCCTCCGTGCTTGACGCCTCGGGAAGCACGAGCGCGGCCAACGACGCAGGCACGACGAAGGTGCCGGGGGAGAGGTCGAGGCACACGCGCCTCGACTCGGCGCGCCAGGCGCTTTCCGACGCGCTCGAGCGCGTTCAGGGAGAGCTTGGCGAAGGAGAACGGCGGGACGTCCGGCCGGCGGTGACGATGCGTGCGCGCGGAGGGGCGTCGCTGGAGACTTGTTTTTCGCGAGACGCGGAACACGGCCGGCGGGGTGGCTTCCCCGCACAGCACGAGGGCTACCATGGACGGAGAGGCGAAACGAGAGGCATTGGAGCGGCTTCGGGTGCTCCGGCTGCACGGCCGGGACGCGGAGGGGATGGACCTGGCGCGGCGCTTGCTCTCCGAGGCCAAGGCGGCGGGCGACGCCGAGCTCGCGGCGGAAGCGTCGCACCGGCTCGGCGACTTCCTGTGGGAGCTGTTCCGCCACCGCGAAGCTTGGGAGAGCTACCAGGAGGCGTTGGCGGGTTGGCCTTCGGGGAGCGGGGCCGGCGAGCTGCGACCGATGCTCACGCGGAGTTGCCTGGCCGCGCTGGCCGCCCGGCTGGATCGCCCGGAAGCGGCGGACCTTGCCGAGCGGCTTCGCGCCGAGCTGCCGCCGGACCCCGCGGCGGACGCGGAGCGGACTTGGCTGGCGCACATTCTCAAGAACCTGGGGACCCTGCGGATGCGTGGGACCAAGCCCGCCGAGGCCCTTCCCCTCCTGACCCGCGCCCTCGCCTTGCTGGAGGGGTGCGCGGCGCCCGACGAGCTCGAAATCGCGAGCGGCGCGCTGCTCCTGAGCAAGGCCTTGCGCCGCGCGGGGCGCGCGCGGGCGGCCGCGGGGCTCCTGGATCGAGCCCTGGAGATCCGCCGGCGGCTGCTGGGCGAGGGGCATCCCTATGTCGGCTTCTGCGAGCACCAACTCGGGGAGGCCTGTCTGGAAAGCGGGGACTTCGACGGGGCCCGGAAACACCTGAGCCGCGCCCTGGAGATCCTGGAGCGGGCCCTGGGCCCCGCACATCCCTGCGTATCGGTGGAGCTTTCGGCCCTCGCGACCGTGGAAATCATCTCCGGGCAGGAAGCGCAGGCCCTCTCCCTGGCACAACGTGCCCTGGACGCCGACGTGGCGTTTTTCGGCCCGGAGCACCCCGAAGTCGCCGGCAATCTTCAGCTCCTGGCCATGGTTCACGCGAAGGGCGGGCGGCCGGCAGCCGCGGCGCCGCTCTGGCTCCGTGCCGTCAAGGTCCTCGCCCCCCTCTACCGGACGCGCGCCCGGGACCTCGTGCACTGTACGAACAACCTCTGGGTCACGTTGCGCGCCCAGGGCAAGCACGACGAGATCCTCGCGGTCGCTCGCGGGCTGCTCACAGGCTGGGAGGGCGATGCTGCCATGGATCCTGAGCTTCTGGCCAACGTCTGGATTGGGGAGTCCGAGGTGTGGTTCCGGCGGGACCGGCCGCAGAAGGCCGAGAAGTTGCTCCGGCGGGCGCTGTCGGCAATGGAGAAGCACCTGGGCCCGAACGCGCCGCATCTGGATCCGATCCTGCACAACCTGGCGGCAGTGCTCCGGACGATGGGCCGCGGGTCCGAGGCCGCCGAGCTCGAAAAGCGACGCGCGCGCCTGAAGGTCCGGGACAACTGAGCAGGCGGGTCCGAGGGGCCGGGGCGTTCGAGGCGTAGGCCGCGGAGGGCTTTTCAGCCCGAGGTCGTCTGCGCCGGACCGCGTCCCGAAGTTTTCAGGTTTCAGGCGCCCACCAGACGAGCTCACAGAGCCGCGGGGCGGCGCGATCGCCCTCGCCCGACCCAGGGGGAATTCCCTCGCGCATCTCTGGGTTCCTGGTGTCCGAGAGCCTGACCGGTTTCCCACCCTTGAACCCCTTCTTGCTTCCAATCGGACAACCTTGGTATAGTCGCTGTTGCGAGAGGGTCGAACCGCCGACCTCAGGAGTGTTTTTCCGATGCCACTACAACTCGAAACCCAACCGCTGCCCCTGAAGGCAGGGTCTGACGGAGTGATTCGAGTGGGGGACACCCGGGTCACTCTCGACACGCTCATCGCCGCCTTCAGGGAGGGCTCGACGGCGGAGGAAATCGCTCAGCAATATCCCTCCGTCCTGCTCGCGGACGTGTACGCCGCGATCAGCTTCTACCTGCGCCAACGTGAGCGCGTGGAAGCATATCTTCGAGAGCGGGAGCGGACGGGCGCGGAAGTGCGTGCCCAAAACGAGGCTCGTTTCGATCCGCAGGGCGTCCGCGACCGGTTGCTGGCTCGCCGGGCGAAGAGGCCCTGAGCGGCATGATACGCCTCGCTGAGGATGAGAATTTTAACGCGGATGTCTTACGCGGCGTCCGTCGACGTTTGTCGGCGGTCGACTTCGTGTCGGTTCAAGAGGCGGGCCTGAACGGTGCGTTGGATCCCGAGGTGCTGGAGTGGGCTGCAGGCGAGGGGCGGGTACTCTTCACCCACGATGCCTCAACTCTGACGCATTTCGCCTACGAGCGCGTGAAGGCCGGCCTGTCCATGCCGGGCGTGTTCCAAGCAGGGCGTGCGGTTCCCGTCGGAAGGGCCATTGAGGATATCCTGCTACTCGCCGAGTGCAGCAGGGAAGGCGAGTGGGAGGGGCAAGTGCGCTACCTGCCGCTCTGATTTGGTGTCGCAGCGAGGGGCGCGACGAGGGGCGACCGAGCCAAGGAGCAGCGTGCGAGGGACGGAGGCGTTCGGGATCGGGGCCGGCAAACCTTGCGCGACGAGCGCGACGGTCGCGTGTCCGCCTCACGCTATTCGCCTGCAGATGATCTCGCGGAGCCTATTCGAGTCGGCTGGTGCCATGGAGGCGGTGCGGGAGTGGGGGTGGCCTACTTGCCGCGGGGCGCGGGGACGGGGGCCGGCGGCGCGGATTGGGGAACGCCGGGGGCTGATGCGGGGGCGGACGGGGACACGGCCAAGGGCTTCACCTTGGCTGTCTCCGCCTCAACTCGCAGGCCGAGGTGGCGCTCCCAGCGGTCGAGGAGCTGCTCGCGGAATGGGGCATCCTCCGAGCCGCGCCAGTAGTCGGACGCGTCGCGGAACACCAGGATGTCGTTGCCGATGAGCTGGGCGACATGAAGGCCGTCGGTGACGAGGCTGCCTCCAGAGCCGAGACCCTCCATGCGGACGATTTCCTTCCCGGACTCCAGCTCCCAGAGGCGGACGGTTTGGTCCAAGGACCCCGAGAGGGCCCGGCAACCATCCGGCGAGAAGGCGACGCTCAAGACCGGATTTGCGCATCCTTCAAGCCGTGTCACGTGCTTACTGCCATCGAGGTCCCATAGGCGAACCGTCATGTCACCGGACCCCGAGATGGCACGGCGGCCATCTGGCGAAAAGGCGACACTCCACACACTGTCGGTGTGCCCCTCGAGACGAGCGACCTCCTTCCGGCTCTCCAGGTCCCAGATGCGGACCGTCTTGTCCCAAGACCCCGAGACGGCACGGCAACCGTCAAGCGAGATGGAAACGCTCGCGACCACGTCGGTGTGCCCATCGAGCCGCCCGACCTCCTTGTATCGGATCGCATCGGGGAAGCACTCGAGGAGCCCCTGTTCGGGCTTGTCGGACGCATTCGGCTCGCCGTCGACGATGAGGCACAGCACGCGGCCCGAGCGGCCGAGGCGCGCGAATGCGACAATTTCGGCGTTCACCCACCTCGAGCGAGCCGAGTGAGGCGAGCACACGACCACGAGCGAACGCGACCGAGTGAGCGCGTCCTGGATCACCGCACTGAGATCGGTCGCGGTCGGCAGCTCCTCGCGATCGCGGAACACGGGGTAGATGCGCCGGGGGATCGGACCGTATGGGCCGGCGCGACCGACGAGCCGGCGCGGGACCCGATAGGACTCGAGAGCCCGGTGAAGCCAGCGACCCCAGCTCTTGTCCTGGTGCGAGTACGAGATGAACGACCAGTATTCTCTCGGATTGTCGGCAGTCACGGGAAGTTCGTCATCCACGGGGACGATCGACACGCGAGAACGACGGGGTTCTCATCTCTTCTCCACGCGAAGCTGAAAGGGCGCGGCCAGCCGGGAGCTTGTGGTCACGGGAGGACGCGGGATTTCCCGACCCGCCGGTTGCCCTCGCCCCCCCGAGGACAGTCGCCCCGCCGCGGCCCAGCGTCCCTGCTCGGCGACCGCCTGCACCACCTGGCCGAGCGAGACGAGCCCCGCCGCAACGAAGTCCTCCGCCACCCGCCATTCCGCATCCGCCGGCAGGTCCGCAGCCGCCATGACACCACCCTCTTTTTTTTCATTGCGGGCGATTCGACCGTGCGACTATACCACCATGGAGGCGCCCCCTCAACACAGTTTTTCCCGAGCTCGTTCCGGCGCTCAGGACCCTTGTCACCTCAAGAAGTCAGCTTGGAAGTTCAGCAGCTTCGCGGGAGGATCTGTCTCGAGACAGGATTCGCCTCCCTTCCCTGATGAAGGTCAGCTACCCGTGCGGCGATCGCGTGATAAGGTCGGCGGGCGCTCCACGCGCGGGCGGGGCGCGATCCGCAGGGCGGCGGTCTCGAGGAACCCGCGCCCGCGACGCAGACCACGATTCACTCTCAGGGCCCGCCCCCCAAGAACGGTGTTGAAAGCGCGGCGAAGCTGCTTCTGCCTTGTTCGCCCGGGTCAAGAACGTTACAATGAATGAGGTTGTTAATGACTCGAATCGGCAGGGATCGACTGCTGTCCGGAGAGTTGCCATGGCCGACGACCTGCTTGTTCGCATCACCGCAAATCCCGCGATCTTCGGCGGAAAGCCCATCGTCCGGGGCATGCGCATCTCCGTCGAACACATCCTGAGCTTGCTGTCCCAGGGAGAGACGCAAGAGTCCATCCTTGCCGATTATCCGGAGCTCGCGGTCGACGACCTCCGGGCCTGCCTTGCCTACGCTCGGGCCGTCATCGCGAACGACTCCCTTGATGCGGTGGAGGTCCATCGCGGGTGAGGTTTCTCCTGGATCGGTGTGTCGGGGGTCGTTTGGCCGAGTGGCTCCGCGCCCAGGGACATGACGTGCTGGAGTCGCGCGAGCGGGGTCCGGACCCGGGAGACGCCGAAATCCTTCGCGGGGCGTTCAGCGAGGGGCGGGTGCTGGTCACGAATGACAAGGACTTCGGCCAGCTCGTCTTCGTCGAGAAGCTGGCCCACGCCGGCCTCGTGCGCCTCCCCGACGTGCCCCCCACGCAGCGCATTACCCTACTTGCCGAGGTGATCGCTCGGCATGCAGAGGCACTGACCGCAGGTGCCGTCGTTACCGTGCGCGGGGGCCGGATCCGCGTCTCAGCGCGCCCTCCGTAGCGAGATTCGTCGCGCGAGTCCGCCGCCTTCGGACGGCACCCGGCCGACGAATCGACCGCTCGCGAGCGCGAAACGCGGCGATCAGCGGCGGGGATCCTCGCCGAACACGCGTGCCAGCGCCGCCTCGACCTCCCCGTCGTCGAAGCGCACACGCAGGTGTCGCCCCGTGGCCTCCAGGTCCAGCATGCCCATGGCGAACAGGCTGTGGACCGCGTCGGCCTGGCCCGGCGGCCGATCCAACACGTCGAAGAACTCCGTGGACGAGAGCGGAAGGCCCGCCCATGTGCTCGCAATCGCCTCGACGAAGCGCTTAGCGCCCGCGCAAAAATAACTGCGCAGACTCGGACCTCGAGGCTCCTGGGGGCGCGGCCCTCTGGGCCGCGCTGCGCGGGCCGGAGGCCCGCGCCCCCAGGCATCGGTCGATCCACGAAAGTGCAAAGTAATTCTTGCGCGGGCGCTTAGGTGGATGTCGGAGACCGTCCTCTTCGATGCAGGCCAACTCGCACAGCCGCACGAGGTCCCGGTTGGCGTTCAGCCATCCGATCAGCAACCAGAGGGACCCGACGGTGGTCGGTTTTCCGCACTCGCGGAAACGGTCACACCACCACCGTTCCGCCCGCGGCCTCGGGAACCCCCGCAAGGCGACCTGGTACCGGGCGACCGGATCGCCCGCCAAGTAGAGTTCGTCGAAGGCGCCCACAAGCGCGTCCCCCTTGAAGCGGGGGCGCAGGCGCCGAACCAAGGCCGGCGCGTTCGCCCGCACCGGATGGGCCACCTTGCGACCCAGCACCTCGCGGATCCCCGCCTGCGCTCCCGCAGCCTGGGCTGCATCGATGTCGCCCGAGACCAGGGCATGTCGGCGGAAACGGTCTTCGAACAGCATCGCGGCCGCGAGGAGGGGGACGTGGTAGGGCTCCCCCTGAGTCTTGTCCTCCAGAACGGGCACGAGGCGGGCTGACTCCTCGCCTTCGGGCAAGGCTGCCTCCCAGAGCAGATCCGGGCAAGGGCGGCTGCCTTGCGGATCGTACTGCGAAAGGTCTCGGTAGACGACGTGAGACTCGCCCGTTCGCAAGCGCAAGGGCCCAACCCTGAGCTGAGACTTGACTTTCAGAGGCAGGCGACGGTAGATTCGACCTGAGCGGCAGGTAGTTCTCGTGCGCAGGCCGCGGGGCGACCGGCAATGAAAATGCTCGGGCGCGCTTGAACAACGGTTGCCGGCCCCGCGCAGATGACGGGCCATTTTCCGAGGTAAGGTGTGAAGACGGTTGTTCCCCCAAGACCTCGTCGTGAGCCGATCGACTGGCGCGCCCTCCGGCCAAGGGTCAACGAGGCATTGTTGACGGACGTCACGCGTCGCATCGTCGAGGCATTCCATCCCAAAAAGATCCTGCTTTTCGGTTCCTACGCCCGCGGCACGCCTCGCGAGGATAGCGATCTGGACCTCCTGGTCCTCATGGATTCGACGGAACCAATGTGTCGTCGGATGAGCCGGGTGGGGCAGGTTGCGGAAGTACCCTTCCTCTCCATGGACGTCCTGGTCTACACGCCCGCGGAGTTCCGAGCGCGGATGGCCGTGTCCGATCCGTTCTTGACTGAAGTGTTGGCTCAAGGGCGAGTGCTGTATCCGCGTGGCCGTCGTCGATGAATGGGTCGCGAAGGCGGAAGAGGATTACGCCGGAGCCGTGGCGTTGTCTCGGCGGCGTAAGACGCCCCACCGTCGCTCGTCTGCTTTCATGCCCAGCAGTGCGCGGAAAAATACCTGAAGGCGTTCCTCACTTACCTGGGCACCCAGCCCCCAAGGAGCCATGACCTGCCGCGACTGCTCCGACTTTGCGCTGTCCGGGATCCCTCCCTCGCCTCCCATGTAGCCCTTGTCCACTCGCTGAATCCCTACGGCGTACTCGTTCGCTATCCCGGCATGGCCGCCCCCACGCTCGCCGAAGGAAAGGATGCCTTGTTGCACGTACGCGAGCTGCGCCGAGCCCTTCGGCGCCGACTTGGGCTGTAGCGAATTCCGGAAACCAGCGGAGCTCCCGAGGTCCGGGTGGAGAGTCCCCGCGCCCCGCCCCCTCACCCGCGCAGCCTGACGGATCGAATTCGCTGCCTCTCGCCCGACAAAGTGAAGCTCCTGGACGAGGCGCTGCGCTTTGCCCTGGGTTTGGACGACTGACGTGCGGCGCACTTACGGGCCCGCCGATGCGCGCGCTCCGGCCCAACCGCCACGCGTCACGAACCGCCGCCGCCGTCGCGCGAGGCCGACGACGTGTTCTCGCTTCGTGGGCACGGCAGCGCCGTGCCCCTACAAGGCGACGCCAAGTGCGACAGTCTAACGCCACACTTGCCGGCCCCCCGCCCCTCCGCCCCCGCTACCGCCGCAACCCCCGGAATTCCTCCTGCGTGAACGGGTCCACCTGGATCGCCTCGGTGCGCGCCTCGTCGGCGAGCCGCACGCGTTCGCGCTCCTCCGCGGTGATCACGCCCGCGGCGAATGCGCGCTCGACCAGTTCGCTACCCGGCGCCTTGTCCAGCCGGCCGGCCCGTACGGC
>JACPWG010000189.1 GCA_016197205.1 Planctomycetota bacterium | reverse complement strand
GGCCGAAGGGATGACAAGCGCATCGAACGGGTTCCCTGAAAGCTCTACCTGACGGGAGCCAGCCGACCTCCACGGAGCGCCCGGCGAACTAGCAGAATGAGCGTAGGCGGGACACTAGGCTCAAGGCTCAATTCTCAATGACCACCGTGAAACGTAGCCCGGGCGCGGAATCGCGGACCCTGAGCCTTGAACTTTGAGCGTTGTCTGAAAATTGATCATTGAGCCTTGAGCCTTTTCCTGAGAAGCTCCCTGGTTTCCGAACTGCATGAGTTGCTTCTCTACGGGCCCTTAGTACCGCCCCACAGAATTGGGTGACCTATTTCCTCGGCGATTTCGGCCGCCTGCTTCGTTGCGCGCGCGCGACGTAGTTCTCCGGTACTACGCCGCGCACGCGCGCCTCGCGGGCGGCCGAACTTGCCTTCGGCTATTGGTCACCGACTTCCGTGGAGCGGTACTTAGCTCCCCCGCTCGTACCGCAGCCGGTGCCCGAGCCGCGTAAGGGGCTGCTCGAAGAACCGGTAGGAGAGCTCGGCCAGCACCATCGTGACCAGCGCGGCCAGCGCCGTCACGCCGGCACACTCCCAGTTCCGCAGTCGCGGGCTCTCCCCCCGCAGCCAGCCGTGCAAGAGTCCGCTCACGCCCTGGTGGAACAGGTAGACGCCGTAGGAGACCGTCCCCAGCCGGCGTAGGGGCGGTGAGGCGGCCAGTCGGCGCAAGAGCGAGCCGGGTGGGCCGACCACCACCAGGACCAGGCCGCAGGCGTAAAACGCCGCCAGCCACGTGTGCCCGACGCCGGTCATCCCGGCCGATCCGCTCTCGTAGTTCCACGCCGTGAACGCGGTCGCCCCCGCCAGGAGCACGACGAAGAGGACCCGGAGCGCCCGAAGCCGCGCTCGCAGGGCCACGGCGGCCCCCGCCCTGCGGAGGAACCAGGCGACCAGCACGCCGGTGAACAGCGAGTCCCAACGCCCCGGCAAGAGGAGGAAGCCGCCGAGGCCTTCGTGCGGGTGCGTGACGTAGAGGGCGACCCGGAACACGGGCGCGGAGGCGACGAGCGCCCCGAGCAGCCACGGGAGGACGCGCGGCGATACGAGACGGATCAAGAGCGGCAGGACCAGGTAGAACTGCTCCTCGATCGCCAGCGACCAGGTCATGCCCAGCCAGTGCGGCCCGAAGTCGCCCCGGTCGGTCATCAAGAAATTCTGGGTGTAGGTAAGGTAGGCCCACGCGGGGAAGGGTCGGCCGACCAGCCAACGCGCGGCGCCGCCCTGGTACTGGAGCGCGAGGACCAGGAACAGCAGCACCCAAGCCGTGTAGAGCGGCACGATCCGGCACAGTCGGCGCAGGTAGAAAACGGCGAAATAGTTGCTCGAGTCCCGGTGGTCGAGGAGAATGCCGCCGAGGAGAAAGCCCGACAGCACAAAAAAAAGATCCACCCCGCTCCAGGCGAGCCGAGTGGCCGCGGTCGCCGCGGACAGCCAAGGCCCGGGGTCCGCGAAACGGGCCGCATAGAGCTGGCAGGTGACGTAGTGCCAGAGCACGACCAGGAGCAGGGCCAGGCCCCGCACGCCGTCCAGTTCCGGGACGCGCGCCGGTTCGGGCGGCTCTCCGGGCCCGCTCCGGCCCTCCTCACCGGCCGTCATGTTCCCGCCCTTCCGTCGGCTCCGCCAACCCGCGCGCCTCCAGGTTCCGCGGCTCCCGGCGAAGGACCTCGCGGGCCGCCGCCTGCGCCTCCGCCTCCCGGCCGGGCAGGCCCGCCAGGAGCTTCATGCACGCCGACGGGAACTCCGGCGCATCGGCGAAGCGCGCGCCCGCCTCCCGCCAGACCCGCAGGGCCTCCTCGGCACGGTGATCGGCCGCCAACGCCCGCCCCAACAGGAGGTGCGCCCGGCGCTCCTCCGGGGCCCGCTCGAGGCCCGCCGCGAAGGCAGCGGCGGCGCGCTTCGCGTCGCCCTGTCCGAGCAGGAGCAACCCCAGATCGAGCCACGGATACGGGTCCTTCGGCTCCCGCGCCGCGGCGGCGCGGAGCAAGAGCTCCGCGCGCGGCAGGTTTCCGCTCCGGCCCTGGGCGACGCCCGCCCCGTAGAGCACGCTCGCGCGCTCCGCCATGGCCGGCCGGATCCGCATCGCCTCCTCGAACGCGCGCGCGGCCCCCGTCGGGTCCCCCCGTCGCAGCAGCGCGTTCGCGTAGTTCATGTGCGAGGTCGCCGTGTCGAAATGCCCCACGTCGAGCCAGGCTTCGATCGGGGCGTGCACCACGGCGAAGGACGTCGCGAGCACGAGGGTCGCGCGCAGCAGCTCACGACCGGGCTTCCCGCGTGCCAGCCGCTCCGCTTCGACGAGGCCGAGCGCGGCGAAAAAAAAGACGGCCGGGAACGCGGGCAGCCGATAGCGCGCGAACATGAAAAACGGGAGGACCGAAGCGCCATAGGAGGCGGCGAAGACCGTGAGGAGGGGAAAGCGCCGCCAGCCGAGCGCGAGACCCAGGCACGCGAACGGAAAGAGCAAGCCGACCGGCAGCAGCCACGCCAGGACGGGCGAGAACGCTTCGAAGAAGTAGACGTCGTATTCGTCGGCAAGGTCGTAGCGGTTGACGAGGAGGAGGAGACGCTTCGCGCAGGTTTCGGCGAACGTGAGCGGGTGAGCGAGCACGTAGCGCACCGCCTCGCCGCGCCAGTACCGATCGATCTCCGAGGGACGAAGCGGCCGCCCCAGGCGCCGCTCCGCCTCTTCGCGAAACCCCTTCTCCTCGTACACGGCCGTGCCGCGGAGGAGGAAGGGCGGGGGCTTGTACCGGCCCGTCGTGTTGTCGGGATTGTTCCCGACGTAGAGGTTGGCGCCGAGGAGGTACGTGGTGGGCACGAAGTCCTCGACGACGGTGTTGCGGATCGTCACGGGGAGGACGGCGCACACGCCGCCCGCGAGGACCCACAACGCCCGGCGCCACGAACGGGTCCAGGCCGCCGCGCAGGGCAGGAAAATGAGGTAATTCCCGCGGAGGAGGCCGCACAGACCGATCGCAAACCCGGCCAGGAGGAGCCGGAAGCGTCGGTCCTCCGCGGTGACGAGGGCGAAGAACGCGGCCTCGCCGAGGGCGACGGCGAGTCCCTCCTTCAGGGGGCAGGCGTCGTGGAAGGCGAGCGTCTTGCACGCCACGGACAGCGCGAGGGCCACGAGGCCGACGCGGAAGCCGGCGAGCCGACGCCCCGTTTCGAAAAGCAGGAGCGACCCCGCCGCGCCGACGGCCACCTGCACGAAGCGCGCGACGAGCAGCCTGTGGCCCGCGACTTTGTACAGCAGGGCGAGCGCGTAGGGATAGAGGGGATCGAGCCAGAAGGCCTTCTTCCCCCAGAAATCGACCTCGGCGATCTCCCGCGCCCAGCGGTCGTACGCGCCCGCGTCCCCGAGCGGCTCTTGAAAAAAAGGATGGTCTACGAGGGAGAGGACGAGGTGCACCCGAAGCAGCACCCCCGCGAGGAGGATCGCCGCGACCAGCCCGCGCTGACGCGGGGTCAGGGACTCCATGGTGGGGACTCCGTCACGCTCTGCGAGCGCCGGCCAGGCGCCGCGTTCTCAAGCAACCGGTCCCGCGCGTCCGTCGGCAACAGGGCGCGCCGCCGGCGTCCCGTCCTCGGGCGACGCCTGCCAGGCGAGCAGCTTTTCGACCAGGTTCCGCTTCGAGAGATTTCCGCGGGACAAGTAGGCGACGCCCTCTTCCCGGCCAAGCAGCCGCCGACGGATGCCCCCCACGGCCTCGCCTCGTCCCGCCAGCTCCCGCGCACGCTCGCGGAGCCCGCGCAGGTGCGCGAGCTTGGCGGCGATCGCCTCGCGGTGGTCCTCCACGACCCGCGGGTAATGACCGCAGAAAAGGCGCGCACGCGGAAGGGCGAGGAGCGACTCCAAGGACGCCACTTCCCCGGGCAGGTCCTCGTCCCACCGCATCATCTTGATCCGGTCGTGCAGAAAGACGTCTCCGGTGAAGAGCCAGCCCTCGCGGGGCTCATACAGGCAGACGTGGTCGGGAGAGTGCCCGGGCGTGGGGAGGACCCGGAAGCGATGCCGCTCCGTCGCCAACTCGGAGCCGAGCGGCAGCGCGCGGACGGGGGCGGGCAAGCCCCAGACGTAGCGCCGATACCAGGTGAGAGGGATGTCGCCGTGCTCGAGCAGGGGAAGCGCGTCGGCCGGGGCATGGACCGGACAACGGAAGCGCTCGGCCAGGCGTCCCGCGTTTCCACTGTGGTCCTCGTGATGGTGGGTGAGGACGACCTGCCGGATCGCGTGGGAGGCGAGGGCCGCTTCGACGACGGGCCAAGCCACGGTGGGCCCCGCGTCGAGGACGAGGCCGTCGACGAGGAAGAACGACACCCAGAAGACGGGTCGGCCCAAGAGCGTCCGGCTCACGCGCCACCGCCGCACGGGTCCGAACTCTTCGTACTCGACGACCGCCATCGGGGTGCTCGGCATTCTCGGGGTGGAAGGGGGTGAGAGGGAAAGGGGGTCGGGAGAGGGGGCAGGCGCGCGCGGGACGGTCCACCCGGCGGTTATGGCGGCGCCAAGCGCCCGCGCAAGAATTACTTTACATTTTCGTGGATCGACCGATGCCTGGGGGCGCGGGCCTCCGGCCCGCGCAGCGCGGCCCAGAGGGCCGCGCCCCCAGGAGCCTCGAGGTCCGAATCTGCGCAGTTATTTTTGCGCG
>JACPWG010000005.1 GCA_016197205.1 Planctomycetota bacterium | reverse complement strand
GTGCGCTCCGCCCACGGCAGGTCGAGCCACCGAAGACGCCGAAGACGCCGAACGACCCGTCGTGAAATTCGGCGTTTTCGGCGTCTTCGGTGGCTACTCATCGTCTTTGGGTTTCGGGCGCGCGCCTGCCTTGGGATTTGGGATTTCGTCGGCCCGCGCGAGCCACGCGCGCGTGGCCTCCAGCACCTCGCCCGCTTCGATGCGCGTCATGCACCGGTGATCGATCGGGCAAGTCCGGAGCAGGCACGGACTGCACTCGACGGGCCGCCGGACGATCGTGTGCCGGTCGCCGAAGGGGGGCGTCGTCACGGGATCGGTCGGCCCGAAGATCGCCACCACGGGCGTGCCCACGGCCTGCGCGACGTGCATGGGGCCCGTGTCGTTCGTGACGAGCACCGCGGTGCGGGCCAGCGCGGCCGCGAGGAGCGGCAGGCTGGTCCTCCCCGCGAAATTCGTCCCGCCGGGAATCTCCGCGGCGACTCGGGCGCCGAGCGCGGCCTCCTCCGGCCCGCCCAGGACCAGCACCCTCGCTCCATCCGCCGAGAGTGCGCGCCCGACTTCGACGAAGCGCTCAGGCAGCCACTGCTTGGCGCTGCCATACGTCGCGCCGGGATTGAGCGCGACGCACGTCGCCCCGGCCGCGATGCCCACCTCCCGAAGGCGTCGCTCCAACTCCGCGCGGGCGTCGGACGGGGCCTCGAGACGGGGAGCGGTCGGCGGCGGGACCGGTCCGAGGGGCGCCAGCAGGTTCAGATAGAACTCCACCCGGTGCCGTTTCGCCGGCTCGGGCGGCTTCGGCAGCGCCTCCGTGAGCAGGAAGGAACGTCCCTCCTGCGCGTACCCGATGCGCCTCCCTGCGCCCCCCGCCCACGCCGCCAGAGCGGCCACGAACGAGCCGGGCAGGACCACCGCGAGCTGGAAGCGGCGGACGCGCAGCTCCTGGACGACGCGCCACCACGCGGCGGGCGCGCGGAGCGGGTTCAGCCCCGCGCCCTGCGAAAGGGTCTCGTCCGCGCCCGGGGCCAGCGCGTATAGCTCCGCGAGGGAGGGCTTGGTCAGGACCGTGATCCGCGCGGCTGGATGCAACCGGCGCAGGGCCGCGAGTACGGGGAGCGACATGACGGCGTCCCCGAGCCAGTTGGCGCCCTTGACCAGGATCCGTTCGACCTCGCTCATGCGCGCGCCCCGCTCGCGTCCCGCGCGTCGCGCCCGAGAAGCGTCCACCAGCATCGGTGCCAGGCGAGGTCCCACCGGCTTCGACGGAGGAGTCGTTCTTTCGCGGTGCGGCCCCAGGGGGTCGGCGCGGCGTACGCCTTCAGAAAGCGAAAGGGATCGGTCCAAGTCAGGGCGAGCCGAAGCGCCTCGATTTTCTGGGTGGAGCGATGAAGGCGCACCAAGTTGGACTCCCGGTCGTGGGGCGGGATCTCGCGCATCCAGCGCGCGCGGTCAAAGTCGATCAGGTAAACGCGTGGCAGGGCCGGGGTCCCCTGCCCGCCCCGGACCAGGATGTTGCGGGCGTTCAGGTCGGCGTGCCAGAGGCCCGCGTCGTGCATCCGACGGATCGCGATGGCGACCGCGCGGATGAGCGCGTGCCGCGCACGTGGGTCGCCGGCGGGTCCCAGCAGGCTCAGTCTCGCGGCCAGGTCCTGCGCGTCCGGGATTTCCCGGAGGCAGGCCTCCGCAGCGTAGAGTCCCGGAAGGCGGTTCGTGGCGCGGACCGCGAGCACCTCCGGGACGTCGAGCCCGCGCTCCGCCGCGGCGATCGTGGTCTCCAGCTCCCGGAAAAGGCCTTGCCACCCGAACCGGAGGCCGCCGAAGAGCCGGCCGAGCAACCCTCCCCGGCGGTATCTCTTGTAGACGACCGAGTCGCCGGAACCGGACGGGCCGGGGAGAACGCGGACCGTGCCTCTTCCTCCCGGGTAGTCGAGGGCGTGCTCGTCGCGCTCCAGCAGGTCGAGGACCGCCTGCGGGCTCCCGTCCCGCACGGCGACGAGCGCCGCGCCCCGCCACTCCACGCGGAACCCGCGGACCTCCGGGACGGCCATGCTCTCTCCGGATAGATTAAAGGGCTTTCACGGTAGCAGCGGCGGGGCAGGGTGTCAATTGAAATCGAATCGCTTGACTTCGAGGTGCGCGGACCGTAGACTACTTCTTTCCCACGGAGGGCGCGCATGCTCCGTCCGCCCCGCAAGCCGGCTCGCATCCTGATCGTCCGACTCAGCGCCATCGGCGACTGCCTCAACACCCTCCCCGCCCTTCACGCCCTCCGCCGCAACTTTCCGTCCGCGCACATCGCCTGGCTCGTGGAAGACAAGGCGCGGGACGCGGTCGAGGGACAGCCCGGCCTCGACGAGGTCCTCGTCTTCGATCGCCGCCGCTGGCGGGAGAACTGGCTTCGCGGCGGGAGAGCGGAGGTCCTCCGCGACCTCGTCGGCTACGCGGGTCGTCTCCGGGAAGGACGCTTCGACTGGGTCGTCGACTTTCAGGGGAACCTGAAGAGCGGTCTGTCCGTCTTCGCGTCGCGCTCGCCGATCCGCATCGGGTTTTCACGCGACGCCTGCCGCGAGGGCAGCCACCTCTTCACCAACGTCCACGTGCGCCCCGGCCCCGTCCGGGTCCACCGCATCGAGCGAAACCTCGGGCTGCTCCGCGGCCTCGGCCTCGCCGTGGGCGGCGGCGGCCCCGCCTTTCGCATCGGACCGGAAGCCGAGCTGCGCATGGACCGCTGGCTCGCGGGTGCCCTGGCAACCGGCGGTCGGTTCGTGGTCCTTCACCCGGGCACGAGCGCCTTCGGTGCCTACAAGCGCTGGCCGGTCGAGTCCTTCGCCCGGCTCGGCGATCTTGCCTGGGAGCGGCTGGGTCTGTCGGCGGTGGTCTCGTGGGGACCCGGAGAAGAGGGGCTTGCCCGCTCGGTCGTCGACCGCATGCGCGCGCCGGGCCTGGTTTCCTGCCGGACCGCGGACCTGCGGGAGCTGGCCGCGCTCCTCGCGCGGGCCGCGGCCTTCGTCGGCAGCGATTCCGCACCGCTGCAGCTTGCGAGCCTCTTGGGGGTCCCGACCGTGGCGCTCTTCGGGCCGAAGGATCCGGTCCTGCACGGACCGCACGGGAATCCCCACGAGGTCCTGTACAAGGGAGTGCCGTGCAGCCCCTGCCTGTACCGGACCTGCGCCTTCCCGGATTGCATGCGACTGCTCCAGCCCGCCGACGCCCTGGCGGCGCTCGCGCGGCTTGCGGCGACGCCGGCCGGGAGGTGCGCATGAGCAGCGGACGCGTCGTCGTGGTCCTGCCGGCGCGCTACGCCTCCAAGCGGTTGCCGGCGAAGCCGCTGCTGCGCGAAACCGGGCGCTACCTGATCCAACACGCCTGGGAGCGCGTGCGGGCCGCGCGGCTGGTGGACGAAGTCATCGTGGCCACCGACGATGAGCGGATCGCGGACGCCGTACGCTCCTTCGGCGGACGCGCCGTGCGGACGCGCGCGGACCACCGGAGCGGGACCGACCGGGTTCGGGAGGCGGTGGAGTCGATCGAGGCGGACTTGATCCTGAACGTCCAGGGGGACGAGCCGGAAGTCGAGCCGGACCACATCGACGCGCTCGTGGCGCTCCTCGCCGGCATGCACGCGCCCTACGGCACGCTCGCGACGCCGTTGCTGCGCTACGAGGAGTACGTGGACCGGAATCGAGTGAAGGTGGTGCTGGACGCTGAGCGGCGGGCTCTTTATTTTTCCCGGAGCCCGATTCCGAACGCGAGCCGGGAGGAGTTCGAGGCCGCCGCGGGGCGGCCGGACGGGCCCTTCTTCCGGCACATCGGCCTCTACGCCTATTCCCGGGAGTTTCTTCTCCGCTTCGTCGCGATGCCCCCGTCGCACCTGGAGGCCTGCGAACGGCTGGAGCAATTGCGCGCCGTCGAGGCCGGCTTTCCGCCGCGTGTCGTGCTCGTGGCCGCGGCCGCGCCCGGGATCGACACGGCCGAGGACTACCGGGCCTTCGTGGAGCGATGGCGGCGCCGCGGGGAGGCGAACACCGAACCACAGAGCTCGCAGCGCGGCGGGGTCGCGGCCAAGGAGCTACGAACCACAGATTTCCCAGATTGCACAAACAGCGAAAAGCATGATGCGTGAAATCCGTTTCACCACCTCGCAGTCGCTCGTCTTCATGGCAGTCCCTTCGGCGTTGGAGCGACTGACCCAACCGAGGCTTGTGCGGAGTCGGCAGGCATGCCTTCCCTCGTAATCTGTGCCACAATCGTGGAAAGGCTTGTTTTTCTGGCAAGCTTTCTCGGTGATCCCAGGGTCGACGAAACCACAGATTGCACAGGGCAGCCGCCGGCTGCAACCAAAGGGACGAGCCACCGAAGACGCCGAAAACACCGAAAGACGAACCGCCCATTTCGCCGATTTCGCGAATTTTCTGCGGAGAATTCGTTGCCAGAAAAACAAGCTTTTGCGAGCTTGTGTCACAGATTTCACAGATTAGAATCGTCGCAATCTGTGTAATCTGTGAAATCTGTGGTTCGTCGAGCTTTGGTTGCGGCCAGCGGCTGCTCCGTGTAATCCGTGAAATCCGTGGTTTCCGTGGCGTTCGCTTCCTCACTGACCTCAGCAACCCAACAGCAATCGAGGGCAGCATCCGACATGGCCAAGCACATCTTCATCACCGGCGGCGTGGTCTCCTCCCTCGGGAAAGGGCTCACCTCCGCGGCGATCGGCATGCTCCTGGAGAGCCGCGGGCTGAAGGTCAGCGTTCAGAAGTGCGACCCCTACATCAACGTCGATCCCGGGACCATGAGCCCCTTCCAGCACGGCGAGGTCTACGTGACGGAGGACGGCGCCGAGACCGACCTCGACCTCGGGCATTATGAGCGCTTCACGCACGCGAAGCTCACCCGCGAATCCAACATCACGACCGGCAAGATCTACAGCTCCGTGATCGAACGCGAACGGAAGGGCGGCTACCTCGGCCAGACGGTCCAGGTGGTGCCGCACATCACCGACGAAATCAAGGAAGCGGTGCTGCGCGTCGCCGGCGCCGGGGTCGACGTCGCGATCACGGAGATCGGCGGCACGGTCGGCGACATCGAGAGCCTGCCGTTTCTGGAAGCCGTCCGGCAGCTCGGGCTCGAGCTGGGACGCGAAAACGTGCTCTTCATTCACCTCACGCTCCTGCCGTATCTGCGCGCAAGCGGAGAGCTGAAGACCAAGCCCACCCAGCACAGCGTCGGCAAGCTCCGCGAGATCGGCATCGTGCCGGACGTGCTGATCTGCCGCTCGGAGAAGCCGGTCGGGGACGACTTGAAGGCCAAGATCTCGCTCTTCTGCAACGTCCAGCGGAAAAGCGTCATCGAAGAGAAGGACGTGGACGTATCGATCTACGAGGTCCCGCTGGTCTTTGTCGAGCAGGGGCTGGACGAGCTCATCGTGAAACACCTGGCCCTCGACGCGCCGGCGCGCTCGATCGACGCCTGGAGGGACCTGGTCGGGATCCTCAAGCAGCCCGACCGGACGATCGAGATCGCGATCGTCGGGAAGTACTTGAACCTGAACGACGCCTACAAGTCGATGTTCGAGGCGCTGACGCACGGCGGGATCGCGAATCGGAGCCGCGTAAGGATCCGGAAGGTGCAGGCCGAGGACGTGACGCCGGAGAGCGTGGAGGGCCTCCTGGCCGGTGCGCACGGGATCCTGGTCCCGGGCGGTTTCGGGGAGCGCGGGATCGAGGGCAAGATCGAAGCGGTGCGGTTCGCGCGGACCCGCAAGATCCCGTACTTCGGCCTGTGCCTGGGCCTGCAGGTGGCGACGGTCGAATTCGCGAGGAACGTCCTGGGGTGGAAGGACGCGCACAGCACGGAGTTCAACAAGGACACGGCGCACCCGGTGATCGACCTGATGGAGAGCCAGCGGTCGGTGGAAAACCTGGGGGGGACCATGCGGCTGGGCGCCTACCCGTGCCGGCTGAAGCCGGGCTCGGCCGCCCACCGGGCCTACGGCAAGGACCTCGTGCACGAGCGGCACCGGCACCGCTTCGAGGTGAACAATCGGTACCGGCCGGACCTCGAACGGAAGGGGTTGGTCTTCTCGGGGCTGCACCGGAGCGAGAAGGTGGAGGAGGAACTCGTCGAGATCATCGAGCTGCCCGAGCACCCTTGGTTCGTGGCCACGCAGTTCCACCCCGAGTTCCGTTCGAAACCCACCGACGCGCATCCGCTCTTCCGCGAATTCATCCGCGCGGCGCTGGACCACCAGCAGGGCACGTAAGGCGACTTTGTTTTCGAAACCGACGACGACTCCAGGGAGCACGCCAACATGCCGGACGAGCCAACGCCCACGAAGAGCGGGGAAGAGAAGCCCCCGGCCGCGGACCGCGAGGCCACGGCCGAAAAGGAGGTCGATGAGGAGTGGAAGCGGCGAGCGCAGGAGGAGAAGGCCAAGGACGCCGCGAAGGCGCGCGCGGGCGCCGCGACCCGGCCCGCCCTTCCCCCGGTCGACTTCACCAACTTCGTCGCGAGCCTCGGCCTCCAGGCGATGATCGGCCTGGGGGAGATGGAGAATCCGGTGACGAAAAAAAAGGAAGTCGACCTCGACCAGGCGCAGTACACCATCGACATGCTGGAGCTGCTGCGGGAGAAGACCAAGGGCAACCTGACCCCGGAGGAGGAGGGGACGCTGGGCCGGCTCCTCTTCCAGCTCAAGATGGCCTTCGTCCAAGTGGCGAAGTAGCGGGCCGTGGAACCGGTCGCGGCGCCGGCGACGGGAGCGGGGGGCGCGGAGCGGGCCGCGCAGTCCTCGCCGGACGCGGGGACCGACGGCCCGGTCCCCGGGCTCTCCGTCGCGCAGGGGCCGCGGCTGCGGGCGCACCGCCCGCTCCTGCCCGTGGCGCCGGCCTTCGCGGCGGGCATCTGGGCCGCTGACCGATGGGTTCTCCCGTTCCCGGAGGCCTTCGCCGCCGCGTGCGCCCTGCTCGCCGTTTGCGCGGTGTCGTGGAGGCGCCCGCTCCGGCCGACCTTCGGTGCCGTGGCGCTTCTCCTCGCCGTCGCGGCCCTCGGCGCGGCCCGGGTCGGGCTGTCGCGGACGGACTCGGAGGCAGGGCTTGGCAGCGTGGCGGTCGAGGGCGCGATCCTGACGGTCCGGGGGACGGTCGCGGGGGACGTGGTCGTCTACGGCAAGGCCCTGACGGCGCGCGGCGACGAAGCGGAGCTGCCGCAGCCGGAGGCCGGTCGGCGGTCGGCTTTCGTGCTGGAGGTGGACGACCTCCGGTTTGGGGGCGGCTGGCGCCCGGCCCCGGGACTCGTCCGGGTTTCGGTCTTCTCGGCCTTGCCCGCCGTCGCCCGCGGCGACCGTGTGCAGGTCACCGGGCGGCTGGCCCGGCCCCCGGCCCCGCTCAACCCCGGACAGTTCGACTACCGTCTCTACCTCGAACGGCGCGGCATCTCCTGGACGCTGCGTGTCTCCGGCGCCGACGCGGTCACCCGTCGTGGCGGACCGGTCGGCGGGACCGGACTCTTGTCTCGCGCGCGTCGAGCGGCGTGTGCCTTCCTCGAGGGCGCCCTACCCGGGGGACAGGGGCGCGTGGCCTCGGCGCTTCTCCTCGGTGCGCGCAGCGCGCTCCCCTCGGACCTGGAGGACGCCTACCAACGCAGCGGCACCATCCATGTCCTGGCGGTGAGCGGCCTGCATGTTGTGTTCGTGGCCGCGTTTCTCTGGGGTGGGCTGCGACTGCTCGGCGTCCCGAGGCGGGCGGGGCTCGTCCTCCTTCTGGCCGGACTCGTGGGCTATGCGGGTTTGACCGGCGGGTCGCCGTCGGTGGTGCGGGCGACCGTCATGGCCGTCGCCTGGTTTGGCGCCGAGCTCGTGACCCGGCGCGCGGAAGGGGGCAACTCGCTGGCCGCCGCCGCGCTCGCGCTGCTCGCGTGGGCGCCCGGCGACCTCTGGGACCTCGGCTTCGAACTGTCGACCCTTGCCGTCGTGGGGCTCTTGGCCGTCACGCCTCGGGTGCTGGCCGCATGGACGCCGGCGCCGGACCCCATTGCGCGGCTGCTTCCGCCGACTCGGTGGGAACGCTTCGCGAGGGGGGCGCGGGTTTTCGTCGTCGGCTCCGTCGCTACGACCCTCGGCGCGTGGGGGGCCACATGGCCGCTCGTCGCCCATGAGTTCCACCTCGTTACGCCCGGAGTCCTGGTCGGGAACCTATTCGTCTGTCCGCTCGTCGCCCTCGCGCTGGGGCTCGGCTTGATGCTCCTCTCGCTTTCGTGGCTGCCCGCGCTCGTGACCTGGCCGTTGGGGTACGCGCTCGGCGGCGTCCTGCTCGCCATGGAAAGCGCGGTTCGCTTGCTCGCATCCCTGCCGGGGGCGTGGATGGCGGTGCCGGTCGTGTCCGCCGCGACGTTGGTGCTCTACTATGGGAGCCTGGGGTTGTGGTCCTGGGTGCCGCCTTCGCGGCGAGCCCTCGCGGGACTCGCGTTCGGCCTGTCGGTCGCGGCCTGCTCCTTCGCGCGAGACGTGGCGCCAGGCCCGCCTCCGCTCGGCTTGCGCGCGACGTTTCTTGCGGTCGGGCACGGCACGGCGGTGCTGTTGGAGTTTCCGGACGGCACTGCCTCGGTGTACGACGTGGGCTGCACGGGCGCGATGGACGCGGGCGCCGAGGTCGCCGCGCCCGTCCTCTGGTCGCGCGGCGTCCGCGCGGTGGACAGGCTCTACCTGTCGCATCCCGACGCGGATCACTACGACGGCGCGGCCTCGCTCGCGGAGCGGGTGACCGTGCGCGAGGCATCGACCTCGCCATACTTCCTGCGCGCGCCGCAAGGACGGGCCGTGCTCGAAGCCCTGGAGCGACGGGGCGTCCCACGCCGAACCCTGCTCGCCCCGACCGAGGTCGGCGGCGGCGGCGGCGGGGACGGCGTGAGCCTCCGCTTGCTCTGGCCTCCCGGGGGTTTGGAGGGCGCGGCCCTTGACGACAACGATCTCTGCCTTTCGCTCCTCGTAGAATACGGAGGCGCGAGGCTGCTGCTCTGCGGCGACGTGGAGGCGAAAGGAATCGACGGAGTGCTTTCGAGCCTCGGCGCGGAGCGCGTCGATTGCCTCGCGGTCCCGCATCATGGCAGCAAGGGCTCGCTCGACCCGCGCCTGGTGGCACTCTGTCGGGGCGGGTACGCCGTCATCAGCTCGGATGCCCGGTTCGTCTCGCCGGCGGTGCGCGCCGCCTATGCGGCCGGCGGCGCGCGGGTGCTCGAGACGTGGCGCGACGGCGCGATCACGTTCACTTTTCTCCCGGGCCGGCTCGAAGTGGAAACGTTTCGCTGAGCGCGGCGGCGCCAGAGGTTGTCGGCGGGCTTGAATCCAGGGATGCGGCGGGACGCGCCGAGACCGCTCCCTCACGGTCGCGGCTCCGTCTTTCGCCGTCGCGTTGAAATTCGGATCGGCCGAGTGGGTCGAAGGTGGTACTTTTGCACAGAGACGCGGAGACGCAGAGGCCGGACGCCGAGTCCACCGTCCTCGACCGGCGACGATCTCGGGCAAGGCACGGAGGGATTGATTTCAGCTTCACTTCGGCTTGTTGTACGAAAAAGCCCCCTGCTCCCCCGCAGTATGGAGGCTCCTCCCCATGCCCTCATCTCGCACCCGGCTTGCGTGCATCCTGGCCCTGTCCCTCGCCGGCTGCAACGGGGAGCCCGGTCTGCTCCTCGGGCCCTCACCTCACTCGCCCCTCGCGCGAGATGCGCGGGTCGCACGGCTCCGACCGCGCCTCCGGGACTACCAGGGAGTCATGCATTGCCACTCGTTGTACTCGCATGACTCGAAGGGCACCCAGGAGGAGATCATCGCCGCGGCCGCGAGGGCGGACATCGACTTCATTCTGATGACGGACCATCCTTCGGAGTTCTCCCTCTCGAAGGGGCTCAAAGGCTGGCACGGACGGACCTACTTCCTGGTAGGCGCCGAAGTGGAGCACTGGCTGGGAATCGACATGCGGCGGCCCTGCCAGGGTCACTCGACGGCGGAGGCCCTCCGCGATCTCCAGGAGCAGGATGCCCTGGCCTTCGTCGCGCACCCGGAGAGCTTCCCCGCTTACGAGCTGCCGGGCTACCAGGGGATGGAGATCTACAACATCCACGCGGACCTGATGGACGAGAACGTCGTGAAGCTCGCCGCGAAGCTGCCGCGTCTCCTGGCGGATCCGTCGTGGGTCCTGCCGCTCATCCTGACCCCGCCGACGGCGAACCTCCGGAAGTGGGACGACCTCAACCAGAAGCGGCGCGTGGTGGGCATCGCCGGGAATGATTCCCACCAGAACGTGGTCCTTTTCGGCCAAAAACTGGACAAATACGAGATCAGCTTCGGTTTCGTGAACACGCATCTCCTCGCGTCGCGCCTCGATCGGGAATCGATCCGCGACGCGCTGGTGCGCGGGCACGTCTACGTGTCGTTCGAGGTCTTCGGCAAGGCGAGGGGCTTCACCTGCACGGTCGACAACGGCGACGAACTGGTAACGATGGGGGACGAGGTCGCCCTCCGGCCGGGGACGGTCCTGGAGGCGCACGCGCCGCGGTCGGGCTTCTTCCGGCTCGTGAAGGACGGTCGGATCATCCTGCGGACGGAAGGGGACTCGCTGACGTGCGACCTTGCGGAGCCGGGGGTGTACCGGGTGGAAATGCGGATCGCCGCGCGCGGCAAAGTGTGGCCGTGGATCTACGGCAATCCGATCTACGTGCGCTGACGGAAGGGCGTGCGGCGCCGTGCCGAGGCTGCGCTGCCCGACGGCGCTCCCGGGGGTTCGATGCCGCTCCGGAGCCGTTCGTAGTTCCGCCTTCAGGCGGCTCGAATGCGGGAGCGCGCGGGCACGCCGCCTGAAGGCGGAACTACGAACCGCGGCGTGACCTCTTGCGTGCGCTGCCCTGCCTGGGGCCTGGGGTGCCCGGGTCGCTTCGGGGAGGCCTTACTTGAGGGAGATCACCTTGCCGTCGGTGGGGCCGAACTTTTCCGGGAACTGCGGGAGGCCGTTCGGCTTGTGGGTGCAGGCGGGGAGAGCGCCCTTCATGGCGAGGTTGAGGTCGAAGGGGGCGTTGCGCAGGCCGACGTGGACGTGCGTGTTGCCGCCGAGATCCGCGACGACCCCGATTTTTTTCCCGCTGACGTTTTCGCCGACCTTGAAGTTCGGGACCTTGTCCACGTGCCAAATGACGTAAGTGTGGGTGTTCAGATCGTCCGCGACGATCACGCACCACTTCCAGCCCTTGGAGTCCAGATGCTTCGCCTTGAACACGTATCCGTTCTGCTTGAACACGAGCTCCTGTCCCGCCTTCGCGGAGAGGTCGATGCCCGTATGCTTGTAGAGCTTCTTGCAGGTCGGGCACTTGTTGAAGGCCCAGTCGTCGCCGTACTTGTACGCCTGGGCGGTCCCGACGAAGAGCAGCAGCAACCCGAGAGTCGAGAGGCCGACGGCTCGCAGGGTCCAACGCATGGGGTGCGCTCCTCAAGGGGGGAGGGCGGACAGGGGTATGTCGCCTAACCGTTCACTACGGAGCCACGGAGGCACCGAGACCGCCCGGAGGACTCTCTTCAGCTTCCCCGTTTTCTCCGTGTAGCCGCCGTGTCTCCGTGGTGAAACGCGCATACCGCTGCACGGTTACCGTCACCCATGATAGCGCATGCTGCATCGGAGTGCAAGGGCGTGCGGGTCGGAGGGGCGATGGGTGGCGTATGGGCGCCGGTCGCGCGAGAAGGCCCTGAGGTCAGGTCAACTTCCCAGGACAGTTCCAGCTCGGGTCCCTCCTCGCGCATCCGCACATCGGCTGCGACTTGGCGCCCGTGCAACAATCACTTTGCATTCTCGTGGATCGACCGATGCCTGGGGGCGCGGGGCTCCGGCCCGCGCAGCGCGGCCCAGAGGGCCGCGCCCCCGAGAGCCTCGAGGTCCGAATCTGCGCAGTTACTTTTGCGCGGGCGCTTGACCCTGACGGCGCCCACCCGTGCCTTCCGCTCGCCACGAACGGGCGGCAGCACCGTCGGGTCGATGCCCGCGGCGGCTGCGAGGGAGACGATGACCGGGTCGGTCACTCTGCCCGGAAGCGAGAAGCCCTCGAGCCCTGTGCCGGCCGGCTGATCCCAGCACAGGGTCCGGCCGGCCACCTCACCACGGCGCAAGCGGCCAGTTGGGATTCGGAAAGAGCCCGACATAGCGCGGTTTCGGTGACTCCTCGAAGCGATAGAGGTTGCTGCCGTGGAGGCCCCGGTCTCGCAGCGTCAGCAGAGCGGCCACCGCGCCGTCCGCATGCAGGTTTCGGAGGGGGGAGGAGCCGATCGGGCCCACAGCGCTGCGAGCGAGGAACTGAGGCATGGGTCCCTCGGCGGGTCACGGCCGGTTCCGGCAAGCGCGCTGAATTCCGGTGAGGGTGCGCGGCGAGTTCGAAGGGCCGGCGCGAGAGGGAACCCCGCGTTGTAGGCGCACGCCGCGGGACCGCTCGCTCACGGTCGCGGTTCCGTTCTGCGCCTTCCGAGGGGCGATGCTCAGTGGCGCGCGCGGAACTTGTTCCGGGCAAGAGCGGCCAGGACGAGCAGGAAGAGGGCCGCGGGTGCGCCGGGGATCGCCGGGCCCGCGGCGGGGAGGCCGGCGAGCGCGCCCACGAAGCACTTCTTCGACGGCGGCGGCGGGGGCGCGTTCACCGTGAATGTCTTCGCGATCGAGTTGAGGGCGTTGCCGTGGAGGTCCTTCGGCGCGTCCTTGAAGTAGACCACGAAGCTGTACTTGCCCGCGGCCGGGTAGTTGGCGCCGGTGAGCGGGATGGCGGTGTCGTTCTTGACCGTGTAGACCGCGTCCGCGATGCCCTTCTCGTAGTCCCACTGCCAGGTGAGGAGCGGGGAACAGGTCGAGAGCGGCGGCGCCGAGAGGTCGGTCGAATTGCCCGCCGCGTCCAGCCGCTTGATGTGGACGGCGAAGGGCAGAGGCATCATGGAGCCTTCGAACTTGAACTGTACCGTGACGGTCCCCGGCGACAGGTTCGGGCTTGCGGTGGTGACGCCGGCCGTGTTCACGCTCACGTTGACCGCGACCGGCACGGCCCACACCGGGTTCGTGTAAGCGCGGAATTCGTTCGGGCCGATCGGGGCCACGTTCGGATCACCGCCCGTGAACCCGCCGAGGGAGTAGGCCGTTCGCGCCGTGACGAGGCCCTCTTCGGCCGCGTTCAGAGGCTCGCTGTGGAAGGCGCCGGGAGCGCCGGGGGCCAGGTAGCCCAGGCCCTTGATGACCTGCATGACCGAGCCGCCGAACGCGCGCGACAGGGTGGGGCAGGGCACGCCCGGCTGGTCCTTGTAAATGTGAATGGTGGAAAGCGCTCCGCCCGCCGACCCGTGGTCCGTGGCGTTCGACCAGAGGTAGCGGAAGTGGAGGTCCGGGTTGCCGGCGCGGACGAGCATCGTGCGCTCGCCGTCGAACTTCCCGCCGCCGCCCATCTTGCCGTCCGCGTTTTCGAGGACGTTCGACGCGTCGTGCCACTTCAAGCTGGTGGAGTTGAAGCGGCCGTCGGCGTCCATGTCGAAGTACAGCACCGGCCCGTCCGTCGCGCACGAGTTCCCGTCGCCGAGCGCGGCGAGCGCCCGCTTTTCCACCGTCGCGCCGGGCTTCCCCGCGCCGAACGCGTAGGTGCGGGTGTCGCCGAAGGCGCCGGAGTCGACGCCGAACGTCGAGGGGGCGGGGACCATGGCTGCGAGCCGGCCGATGGAATAGTTGAAATCCCCGTGCGCGTCGGTGCCGCCTTCCAGGTAGATCTTGCGCGGGAACTTCTTGCCGGGCTCGTCCACGAAGTTGTAGTCCATGTCGGTGGCGAGGTACTCGTGCCACTTCCGGAGGCCATACTGGAGACCGTGGTCCCAGTTCGCCGAGCCTGCGAAGCTCGCGTGCGCGAACGGATTGAGGTTGTTGAACTCGATCGCGTCGGTGGGCATCGAGCCGGGGCCGCGTCCGTTCCAGAACTGGAGTCCCTTCAGCACGAACTTTTGCGAGGGGAGGGACACGAGGGCGTGGTCGCGCTGGAGCGGCAGGAGGCCGAGGGTGCGATTGAGGTTGAGGTCGTTCCAGCCCTGACCGGAGAAGGGGTGCGCCGCGTACGCGAAGGAGAGCGAGTTCTCGGCGGGATTGGTGTTCGCGATGTTGGAGAGGATGGTCTCCAGGTAGAGAGGCTCCCCTTCGTGGAGCAGCATGGAAAGGTCGCTGCCGGCGTGCCAGGTGCCGTCGAAGTGCTGCGCACGATACACGAGCATGTGCGCGCCGATGGGGAGCGGGGCGGGACCGCCGGTCGTATTCTGGCTGAAGGCCACTTCCTCGGCGCAGGCCTCGCCGAACACCTCGCGCATCCGCGCGAACTCGCTCTTCACGTGCCCGGCCGGGTCGAGACTTTGACCGACCGACGTGGGGCCGAAAGGGGGGCGTCGCAGGGGCGAGTTCGGGATCGGGTCGAGGGGGCTCCCGAAGAAGCAGTTGTGGTCGGAGGTGACGACCTTGTCGAAGACGTCGTCGGGGGAGTCGATCATCCCGACCGCGTAGGCGCATTCCTTGATCATCTGGATGGGGCCGCCGTGCGCCTTCTGCGGCGAGAAGACGTCGAGGTGGTCGTTGTAGTGCCACTCGGTGATGGTGTGCATGTGGGCGTCGTAGAAGCGGCCCTCCAGGGGGACGGCCGCGATGCCGCCGGAGCCGAAGGTCACGCGCAGCATCTTGTTGGTGGTGCCGTGGCTGGTGGGCGTCCACGTCATGACGTGGTGGTTGAAGCTCCACTCGGTGGTGACCCAGTAGTAGCGGACCACCGGCGCGGCCGGTGTGAGGGGGATGCCGAGCGCCTCCCGCGGGATGCGCAGCACCGCGTGGCGACCGCGCTGATCGAGCGGGAGGTCCTTGAAAATGTTCGGGTCCGGGGCGCCGGCGGCGCTGACCTGCGGCGCGCCCAGCTCGTCCACGATCACGAGCCCGGGCGGCACGGCCGTCGGCAGCGCGGACATCGAGTCGGCGTAGACCAGCGTGCCGGAGGACGTGGCCTCGGGCGCCGTTTTCTGCCAGATCTTCATGTCGTCGATGGTGAGGGCCGTGAGCGTGTCGCCGCTCCCCTTGTCGGGGACGAAGAGGAGAAGCGGCAGGTACGGACGGCCGGCATTGACGCGATATGGGGCATCCGGGATCACGTCGATCCCGCCCGACTGCTGGTATTGCGAACGCACGGGCTTCGCTTCGCCGGAGCCGAGCATGAAGTCGTAGTAGCCCGTGGCCTCGACCGGCCGGGGCTCGTAGCCGCTCGGCTGGATCTTGCCGACGAGCGAGATCGTGTCCGCGGGTGTCGGACTCGGGACCGGCCAGGCGAAGTGAACCGTCTGGCTCGCGCCCGGGGCGAGGTTCACGAGCGCGGCGGAGCCGAACTCCGCATCGTTGTAGAACGCGCGGAGCGCGACGCCGTTTTCGGTCACGTTGCCGCGATTGCGCACGGTGTACCAGAAGTCCAGCGCGGAGGACGTGGGCGTGGGTTCGCCGGCGCCGATGTCCGCGTACTGCACGGCGTGGTCCGGCGTGGAGGACACGTTCACGGGGAGCGCGGACGCGTTGTTGGCGGTGATCGTCTCCCCGGGCTGGATGGACGCCTGGGCCGCGATCGTCACGCTCCCGGCCGCGCCGGGGGTCCAGGGGAAGGAGACGAGGGTGCGTTCGCCGGCGCCGAGGCTCACGGAGGGGGGCGGAGAGGCGAGGAAGACGCCCGCGGCGGTGGCGGAGACGGCGACGCCGGAGACGGAGGAGACGCCCTGGTTTTCGATCTCGACCTCAACCGTCGCGGCCTGGCCGGGCATGGGCCGGCGCGGAACGCACTCGATGCGCGTGACGGCGACGTCGATGCCGAGGCCCGAGGCGCGCTCGAGGGCCTTGACGGCGTCGATCTTGCCGAACCGGAACACCGAGCGGACGGGCGCGAGCGCGGGGATGGGGTTGGCGCCGTACTGGACCGCGGCGCGGACCTGCGCGTTGGTGAGGACGGGGTACTTCGACCAGACGAGCGCGGCGACGCCGGAGACCAGCGCGGCCGAGGTCGAGGTGCCGCCGACGTCTCGGTAGAAATTGCCGGGCATGGAGGAGACCAGTTTCTCGCCGGGCGCGGACACGGTCGTCAGCTTCGAGACATTGGTCACGTAGCCGAGGTCGTCGCTCGCGGTCGTGGAGCCGACCGCGACGACGTGGGGATAGGCGGCGGGGTAGAGGGCGGCGTTGGTGTTGTCGTTGCCGACCGACGCGACGACGAGTGCGCCGTGCGACCAGGCGTAGTTGACCGCGTCCTGCAGCGCCGCAGAGCCGACGCGCGACCCGAGGCTTACGTTGAGGATGCGGGCCGAGTGATCGACGGCGAAGAGGATGCCGGAGACGAGGTCGGAAAGGCTCGCGTTGCCCTGCCAGTCGGCGACCTTGATGGGCATGAGCTTGCAGCCCCAGGCGACGCCCGTGAGGCCGAGGCCGTCATCCCCGCGACCGACGATGAGGCCGGCCATCGCCGTGCCGTGGCCCGCATCGTCCTGCGGATCGCCGTCGCCGTTCACGAAGTCCCAGCCGGGCACGAGGTGCCCCGAGAACTCCTGGTGGGAGGTGTAGACCCCTGTGTCGAGGAGGGCGATCGTGAGCGCGGCCGAGCCCGTGGTCTGGGCCCAGGCGGCCGGGATCGCGCACGAGGCGAGCGTGGGCTGATTCCACGCGGCGATCGGCGAATCCCCGGTCGTGAACGGGGCGTGCATGTCGTCGTGGGCGACGGTGGCGACGTAGTCGGGTTCGGCCCAGACGACCCACGGGAGCCGGCCGAGCCGTTCGGCGACGGCGGCCACGCGCTCGTGGGTGCGGATGGAGACGGTGAAGAGCTCGAGCGCGGGCTCAAAGCGTTCGATGGTCATGCCCTCGGCCGCGAGGGAGCGTTCGATTTCGCGGCGGTTGGCGGCGGCGCCGGGACGGGCGCGGACGAGGAGCCGGTCCTCGACGACCTGGGCGCGGAACGTGGCGCCGGAGAGCGCGATGGGATTCAGGCGTCCGCGATCGAGGGGGGCGGGCGGGACGTCCGCGAGGGCATCGGTCTGGGGATGCGGATGCGGGTGGGCATGCGTGCCGGGGCGCGGATGTTCGAGCCCCGGGGGTTCGTTGGCCGAGATCGTCGCGGCGGGGACGAGGTGCGGGGGCGGGGCCGGCGCCTGCGCGCGCGCCCCGTTCTTCGCGGGCACGGGGGCGGTGAGAGCGAGGAGCAGGGCGGCGGCCAGCAGCGCACCGAAAAGGCCGGCGCCGATTCGAAGACCGCGCCAGACAAGGTGGCCCATCGACATCGTTCGTCCCCTCGTTTGCGTCATGAAGGTGGAAGGTGTTTTGGTTGCAGGAAGAGTGGAACTACAGGAACCGGAAAATGGCGTTCAACACGATCCCTACGACGAAGAGTCCCCCGATGACCAGCAGGGTGCTCACCGTCGCGTATTTGCCCAGGCCGAAGAACTGGAGCCCGCCGACCTGGACCTGCTCGGGATTCGCGGCGAGGGCGGCGACCTCGTCGGGCGCGAGTTGCGCGACTCGTTCGCTCGCCTCGTGCGGTGTCAGCCCGAGGCTGTTCAACCGCTCGGGGAGGCGCTCGGAGGCTTGGTCGGCAGGGAGTTCCGCAACAGGCTGGAGGGCTGTCGGGATGAGGTCGGCGCGGAGCGATGCGGGGAGCAGGGCAAGGACTGCCAGCAGGACGAGGTTTCGGATCGACATCAAGCACCCCGACAAGGGATTGGATGCCGAGGAGGGGGAGGGCCCGGGCCCCACGGCGGGTCCCCAAAATTAAGCGCATTAAGGTAGCAGCGCATGGGGCGAAAGTCAAGCGGAAAACGAACCGCGAAGGGCGGGGGCGAGAACCGCGGAAGCGGCGGAGACGGAGACACGAACCGCGAATCACGCCAGTTTCGCGAATTTTTGGCGCGGGCTGCGCTACTTGGCTCCGTGCTTTTCGCCGAGGAGGAGGACGCAGCGGAAGCCGATGTACGGAGCGAAGTCTCCGCCTGTACACCGATCGGCGCCGGCGCGCAGGCTGGTCCGGAGCGACGGGGCGGGGTCGCGCTGGCACCCGCCGCGGACCACCCGCTGCGGCGCTGCATCGGGGCCACGAGGATTGAGGAGAGGCCCTTTCCCCCGATCGGCACTGGGGTCGTAGGCGTCCGCCCACCACTCCCGGACTTTGCCGGCCATGTCGACGCAGCCGCGGAAGCTGCTTTCCGGCAGGGGATGTGGGCGGGACGAAGGCTGTCCAGCATCGGGCGCACCTCATCCTCTCGTTCCCCTGGTCGTGTGCTGTTTCCTGCGAACCGGGTGGCTGGGAGTGGTGGCACGCAGTGACCGCAGGCGATATTATGCAGCGGGAGGAAGCGGCAGCAAGGGGCATCGTTTGGGAAGCGGCGCGGGGGAAGGGCCACAGTCTGCCCTCGTAGGGGAGAGGCTCGGCGGGAGGGGTGCCGCCGGCGTCGCGCCCGCGTTCGAATCTGGTTGCGGCGCGGTCGCGTCGGGGATGGCCTGATCCTTGCAATTGTCGGGAATGGCGGTAGAATGAAAGACGCTTCGGTCACGCGGCGCGCGACGAGGTTTTCGTGGTCGTCCAGGCTTCGCGCCCGGCATTCGGAGAAGACGCATGCCCGCTCCCCAGGTCAGCGGCCAGAGGAAGAGAAAGCCGAAGGAGTTGGCCTTCATCAACGACTCGTGCACGGGGTGTTCCGGGTCTCCGGTTTGCGTCGAGCTCTGCCCGGTCGACGAGTGCATGATCCCCGTACAGAACCCGGACGCGCCGGCCTTCATCCGGATCTGGGTGGATCCGCTGAAGTGCATCGGGTGCAAGAAGTGCATTTCGAAGGGGCCGTTGGACACCTACCTCGAGGGGTGCCCCTGGGATGCGATCGACATGGTGTCGCTGACCGACTTCGAGAAGGCGCATGGGGTGATCGTCTAGCGCGGGCGGCCCCGATCCACGGCCAAAGGTCCCGACCCGCCCCTCGCCCTTCACACGTTTCCTGCCGAGCCCTGCGCTCGCTCCGGCGAGCTTCGAGTCGCATGCCCGGCGTCCCTCCGTCACGAGGGCGCGGAGGTCGCCTGCGCCGGCTCCCCCGTGCAGCCACGCAAAAAAAAAGTGTCGGATTGCGCCCGCGCGGCGCTTCGACGAACATCGGCGCCGGTTGCCCCTGAGGGCTTGGCGAAGCGTAGAGCGTGCAGCGGCTCGCGCGGGCCGGAGGCCCGCGCCCCCAGGAGTCGCGTCTGGACTTCGACGACGCGGAACCAGGCGCCTGCTGCGACTCGCTTCCTTGCGAACTTCGGGCATGGTTCGGATCGGGCTGCGCTTGGTGAGGGCCCGTAACGAAACAAGTCAGGCACTCACGCCAGTCCCTGCAGGCCGGAAGGCCTGCACCCCAAGGGCCTCTTCCCTCCGACGAGAGTGCCGATCCATGAGTTACTCCTTTAGGGCCCGTAAAGAAACAACTCATGCAACTCGGAGACCGGGGAGCTCCTCAGGAAAAGGCTCAAGGCTCAATGATCAATTTTCAGGCAAGGCTCAAAGTTCAAGGCTCAGAGTCCGCGATTCCGTGCCCGGGCTACGTTCCGAGGTGGTCATTGAGAATTGGACCTTGAGCCTTTTCTGAGTCTTGAAAATTGAGCATTGAGAATTCTTGTCGTCCCCCTGCGCGTCAAGGGAGCAAGTTATCTTCTTACGGGTCCTTGACCACGCTTCGACGCCCGGACGTAGGGGCGGGCCTTGTGCCCGGCCTCTCGGCGCACCGCGCCTTGCAACGACTTGCCGCCAAGCGCGGGCGCCCAGAAGGGCCGCCCCTACGGCAGTCGGCCGACGGCGATCCGGGACCCAGAGTTGAACCATGCAGAACCTTGCGGCAGCCCCCTCGCCCACGGGAGAAGCCCGGGGGCTTTTTTTTTGCAGGACTTGAGCGATGGCCGACGGGCAAGGCGGGCGAAAGGCCTGTGGGTCGGCCGTGGAGGCCGCGGGGCACGGCGGTGGAGGCAGGAGGGGCGGGGTCGGGGCGGAGGCGTTGCAGTACGGGGTCTTGCTGCTGGCCTGCGTTGCGGCCTACGCGAACACCTTCGGCAACGACTACGTGTACGACGATGTCGAGGCCATCCGTCAGAATCCCATCGTGCTCGGTCCGCTTCAGCTCGGACGGATCTTCCGCACGCCCTACCCGAATGACCAGGTGGGGGCGAACTCCTATCGCCCGCTGACGGTCCTCTCGTTCTGGATCGACCATCACCTCGGGGAAGGCGCGGTCGGGCAATTCCACTTCACGAATCTCCTCCTGCACGGGCTCGCCACCTGTCTTGTGGCGACCCTCGTCGCATGGGTCGTCGGACCGGGCTGGACCGCGTTCGCCGCGTCGTTGCTTTTCGCGGTACACCCGGTGCACACGGAGGCCGTGACGGGCATCGTAGGGCGGTCCGAGGTCCTGGCGACCGTCCTCGGTTTGGGTGCGCTTCGGCTGGGGCTTGCCGAGAGGCGCGGCGTGGCCGGGGTGGCGACGCGGGTCGGCGGAGGGCTCCTCTTCGGGTTTGCGCTCCTGGCGAAGGAATCGGTCGTGACGCTGCCGGCCCTTGCGGTCCTGTGCGCCGCCTGGCGGAGTCGTCGGCTTCTTGGGGAGGGGCTCGCGCTCGTGCGCGACGACGCGCCGGCTTCGGCGCCTCGGTCGGCCGCGGCGCCCGCCGCTGCAGGCGCCGCTGACGCCCAACGTGCCTCGCTCGCTGCGGCGGTCGTGCCCGCGATCGCCCTTGTCGCCTACCTTGCGCTTCGCGTGACGGTGTTGGGCGTGCCGACGATGGGATTCCATTTCTTCACCGCGAACCACCTTGGGACGCGCGACCGGCTCCTCACCATGGCGGAGGTGCTTGCGGATTACGCGCGGCTCCTGGTCGTGCCCTGGCCGCTTTCGGCGGACTACGCCTTCAATTTTCATCCGGCGATGCTCCGGGACCGCTCCTGGGGACCGGCGCTCCTGGGGGCCCCGCTCCTGGCTGTCCTCGCGTGGGCGGCGTGCGCGGGCTGGCGTCGTCGCGAGGAAGGGGGCCTTGGCATCGGGTGGTTCTTCGTGGGGCTCGCGCCCTTTTCCAATCTGATTCTTGAGATCGGCATGGTGAAGGCGGAGCGCTTCCTGTATTGGTCGAGCGTCGGGGGTTGCCTCGCGCTCGCGTGGGGGCTCGCTGCCGCGGCCCGAGGGCTGGTCGGTCGTTGGGTCGCACTCCCGGAGGGAGAACCGCAGGGTCCCTCGTCGACCTCCGCGCGGGGAGCAGGGGGCCCTAGCGAAGGGGTGGGGGCGCCGCAGGGACCGGGCGTGGTTGCGACCGCGGGGCTGGCCGTGGTGTGCGTGCTCTTCCTTGGGTTGACGCTTCGAAGAAACGGCGATTGGAAGGACGGCTTGACGCTGTTCGCGGACCTGGCAGAACGGCAACCCGAGGATCCGATGGCGCGGGCCGGGCTCGGGGCCGAGCTGATCGGGCGTGGGCGGGTCGAGGAGGGGATCCAGGAGGCGCAGGAGGCCCTTCGACTTCGTCCCGATTTCGTCCACGGCATGCTGGTTCTCGCGCAAGGGCTCGAGGCGCAAGGGCGAGCGGCGGAAGCCGTCGGGGCGCTCGCGGGCGCGATCGAACTGGACCTGACCCCCCGGTCGAGGGTGTATCGGGCGTCCTTGCTGGTTTCGATCGGCAGGGGTCCAGAGGCCTCCAGCGACTTGGAGGGGGTTCTCCGGGAGTATCCCGAAAATGCGGATGCCGGGAGCTTGCTGGGGCTCCTCGAGCTGCAAGGCGGTCGGGCGGTCGAGGCCCTGGCGAGGCTCGACCGCGTGGTGGCGCGTGCGCCGGGCCACGCGCAGGCGCGGTACCACCGGGGGCTCGCCCTCGCGCAACTCGGCCGTGCGGACGAGGCCCTCCGGGAGTTCGACCTGGCGGTGGAGGCGGAGCCGGGGATCGCACCCGCCCGGTTCGAAGCCTGTCGGGTGCGCATTCGGCTCGGCCGCGAGCTGGACCGGGCGATTCGTGATCTGGAGCGGTTGATCGGCGAGGCGCCCCCCTTTCTCCCTCAGGCCTACGAGTGCCTGGTCCGCGCGCGTTCGCTCCGCGGCGACCCCGAGGGGGCGGCGCGCGCGCGTGCGGAGGCCCGCCGGCGAGGGATCGAAGTCCCCCCTGCACCGGTGGGGGACGGCGGCGCGGCGCCGGGTGGATCCTAAGGGCCCGTAAGAAAACAACTTGCTCGTTTAACGGGCAGGGGAGCGAATTGAATTCTCCATGCTCAATTTTCAAAACTCAGACAAGGCTCAAGGTTCAATTCTCAATGGGTGTGGCTACTTTTCGACGACAGCGCCCAGACCGCCTGAAGGCGGTACTACGAACAGTAGGTTCCGAGAGCAGCACCCACTGTTTGTAGTACCCCCTTCAGGGCTGATCGTTGCCCACAACTTCTTGCTGGACACCGGCCCTGCTCGCCCTGGCAACGCCGACGCCTAGTGTCCCGTCTACGCTAATTCCAAGGGTCCGCCGCTGTAGCGGAGTACGCGTTCGGTGAACCCGTCATCCCGGCATGTCATCCTGAGCGGAGCGCCGCAGCGCGAAGGGGGGAAGCAGGCGGCCGAAATCGCCGAGGAAATTGGTCACCCAATTCTGTGGGGCGGTACTGAGCCTTGAATTTTGAGGCATGGTGCAAACCGGGGTAACAACCTTTGCCCGCTCAAGGGGAGCAAAGCGGGGACATGACCTGAATTCCGGAAAGGGCTTACGAGCAATCGAGGACGTTACTGGAATTCAGGATCGTGTCTCCCGTTTTGCGTCCGGTTTGAACCCTGCTCAAAAATGCGACCTCCCGCGCACTGGCGGGATTCGTTCGTCGCTGGTATACTGGAGCGTGTCGGGCGGTCTTCGGTTGTAGCCCCCTGGGGGAGCTCCGACATGAGCCAGAAAATTCTTGTGGTGGACGACGAGCCGGTCACCTGCCAGCTCCTGGACAGGGTTTTCGCGAGGGAGGGCTATTCGGTCAGTTCAGCGGGGAGCGCGGCGGAGGCGATCGGGAAGGGGAAGGCGACCTTCTTTGAGGTGGTGATCACCGACCTTCGTCTGCCCGAGAGCGACGGGTTTGAGGTGCTTCGGGGCTTCCGGGAGGCGAGTCCCGAGACGCAAGTGATCCTGGTGACCGGCTACGGCTCGGTGGAAGTCGCCGTCCGCGCGGTCAAGGAAGGGGCGTTCGATTTCATCTCGAAGCCTTTCAAAGTGGAGGAGATCAAGCTCTCCGTGCGTCGCGCGTGCGAGCAGCGACGCCTGCTCCGGGAGAACCGGCAGCTCAAGGAGGAGATGCTCGAGAAGTACGGCATGTCGAGCCTGGTGGGGCGCTCGAAGCCGATGACCGAGGTCTACAAGACGATCGCCAAGGTGCTGGACACCCGGAGCACGGTGCTGATTCAAGGGGAGAGCGGGACAGGCAAGGAGCTGGTGGCCCGGGCGATCCACTTCAACAGCCACCGGGAGGGGAAGCCGTTCCTGGCGATCAACTGTGCCTCGCTGCCGGAGTCGCTGCTCGAGTCGGAACTCTTCGGTCACCGGCGCGGGGCCTTTACCGGTGCGCACTACGACAAGCGTGGTCTCTTCGAGGAGGCGAGCGGCGGCACGCTGCTGCTCGACGAGATCGCGGACACGACGCCAGGATTGCAGGCGAAGCTGCTCCGGGTCCTGGAGGAACAGAAGGTTCGTCGAATCGGGGAGAACGAGTCGATTCCTGTGGACGTGCGGATCATCGCGGCCACCAACAAGGACATGACCGCCGCGGTGCAGGACGGTCGCTTCCGGGAGGACTTGTATTATCGCCTGAATGTCATCACCTTGCATCTGTGTCCCCTGAGGGAGAGGCTGGAGGACCTGCCCCTGCTCGTGGATCATTACTTGAAAAAGTACAATCGAGACTACGGAAAGCAAGTGGCAGGAATGACGCCGGAAGCGATGGAACGCCTCTGGTCGTATGCCTGGCCCGGCAACGTGCGTGAGCTGGTCCACACGATCGAGCGAGCGATGGCGTTGAACACCAAGAACTTGATCTCCCTCGACGACCTACCAACCCAGATCCGCCAAGCACCTGCGGAAACTCTTCTGTCGCTGGAGGAGATGGAGCGGAATCATATTCTTCGCGTTCTCCACGCCTGCCAAGGGAATCGTCAAAAGGCCTCTGATATCCTGGCGATCGATCGCAAGACTCTGTACCGAAAAGCGTTGCGGTATGGTTTGAAGATGGAGGGTCCGTGAGTGCACGTCGACTGTATATTCTGTTCGACACTTTTTCCTGCTCCAATGTTAGATGCGGTAGAACTCTTAACAAACAGGCGGGGCATATTGCCCCAAAATATCGATCTTTGTGATGTTGTAACATATTTAACATTTGATAGTTAGGATAACCCGAGTAGCCAAGATAGGGGCATATTGCCCCAATGGCAGCCCAGGGTGAATTTGTCTTGACCTCGGTCAAGCGCGATTTGCCGAAAACGTCAAACGACGGGCTCAGGATTCCATCTCCTCCTGTCCAGCCGACACCTCAGAACCGACCGGTCGACGGGTCTGCCCACCCTTCGACCGGCGTGTCGCTGCGGTGCTGCCACGGTCCGGATTCCAGGATTCACGCCCGCTCCATCCGGCGACGCCCACGACTCTCGCTGACCCCAGCCGTCCTGCATACGCTACCGCCACGCCATCGAATCCCTGTCCGCATGAAATTCCCCGAGCTTCCCGGGACCCCGGTCAGCCGGCTGAGCGTCATGTCCATGGCCCATCCCCGCTGCCAGAGTTCTACCCACGACCGTGCTCAACCGTTCCACCTCCCTTCTCCTGCGAGGGGCAATATGCCCCAAATCTACTTGACGACACGCTCCCGGCATACTCTGTGTTTCTGTATGACTGTCGCAAGCTATTGTGCATACATGCATTGCGCATCGACTGCTCGCGGGCGATATCAATCTAACCTCCGGAACAGCGGTTGCGAGGTCTCTCTTGGTGTCCTCGAATCACCAACAGACAAGTGCGAGATTGGAGCAGAGGAGCTTATCGGGATCCACCAAGGGCGCCTCTTCCGCAAAAAAAATCGAGGATGATGGGTGCTTGCCCCACCTGTCATCCTCACAAGGCCGGCGGGATGGACCCCCCCTCCCGCCGGCTCAAATATTCAGGAGGGTGGGCGAAGGGTGGCTCGGGGGCTCGGTGGGGAGCCCCTGAGCCATTCCCTGCCCTTCCCGCGATGCGCTGCTCGCTCCGCCCCACATCGACTGTCCATTGCGGCTCGCGAACTCCGGTTTGGCTCAGGTCCGCCGGCCCTCGGCAATACGAATCGCCGCTCGGCAGTCGGGCTGAGCCTTGTGCCCGCCCGTTCGGTCACACCGCGCAGTCGAAAGCTTGCAGTCGAACACGCGCGCCCGCAAGATACCTCCCACCGGCGAGCGGCCGGCGGCAGGTTGTCGCCCTGGGTATCGCCCCGCAGAATTGGGTGACCAGTTTGCTCGGCGATTTCGGCCGCCTGCGTGCCCCCTTCGCGCTGCGGCGCTTCGGGGCGGAGGCCGTTGCGCTCGTTCGCCGTCCTTCTCCGTCAGGGCGGCTCGCTCGCGCGCCCCGCGGCCGGCCCAACTTGCCTTCGCCTCCTGGCCACCGACTTCCGCGGAGCAGTACAGAGTTGAGCCATGTCCGAATTCCCGATGCGGATAGCAAGATTGGAGTCGAGTGAAGGTTTTGCATTCGGCCTACCCCTCACACCGACCCTTTTCCTGTGGAGGGGAGGGGGTGGTCGTTGCCCTGGATCGTTCGTCCATTCGCGAACGGCATCCTCGATCCCTACCCTTCGGCTTCGCGACAACTGTTCAAGCGTTCGGAGCCCCTGCACGACAACGAGAAGGGGACGAGCCACCGAACTTGCCGAAAACGCCGAGCGACCGTCGTGACTTTCGGCGTCTTCCGCGGCTGAATCCATGTCGTTGGGTTTCGGGTGTGAGCCTGACTGGGAGAATGGCGCACTGCATCGGTCTGGATTCGGTGGTTTTCCGTCACGGATCCCAACTCTGGGGAGCGTAAATGCTCGTGACCCTGGAAACGGCTGCTGCGAGTGCGCCGCGGGTGTGGATTCTCGAACCCGACTCCTCACTCCGTGAGTTGGTTTCCCAGCAGCTTTCGACTCGGGGGTACGAGGTGAGGGGTTTCACGGACGCCTCGGAAACGCTGGATGCCCTCGAGAGTTCCGAACCCCCGGCCCTGCTGATTCTCGAGCCGATCCTCCCCTTCGGAGATGGAATGCAGGTTGTCCAACGGATGCGCGGCGGACCCCGGACCCTGTCCGTGCCGATCCTGGTTCTCACCATGGACACCTCCCGCGACCGCCGCATCGAGGCGATCAGGCTGCACGTCGATTATGTCCAGAAGCCCGTGACGCTCGCCGAGGTCTGTCGCAAGGTTGCAAAGCTCTGTGGCCGCCCGGTTCCCGCCGACTTGGAATAGTCCGCGAGCACGGTCTGCCGGCATGACGAACCCTGGGGAGCCGGCTTCCTGTCGTGGACGTTCACCCTCGATTCGATGGGTTCGCGTAGGGGCCCGCTCTGCGCGCCCAGCAGGGGACGGCCCATCCGGAACCCGGGCGGGCACAAGGCCCGCCCCCAGGCATCGAATTTTTCCCACCGGCTCACCATCGATGGTGCACTCCTAGCCCGTTGGCAAAAAAACGCGGACCCCAGCGCGTGTCCGAGTCACGACAAGTCGTTGCTACGGCGCCCATGCGCAGGAGCCGGCCCGCGCTCCGCAGCTCGCGGCGAGCGACCGAAGGTGAGCGGCCCGCGCCCTAAGCGCCCGCGCAAAAAATTACTGCGCAGATTTGGACCTCGAGGCTCCTGGGGGCGCGGCCCTCTGGGCCGCGCTGCGCGGGCCAGAGGCCCGCGCCCCCAGGCATCGGTCGATCCACGAAAATGTAAAGTAATTCTTGCGCGGGCGCTAAGTACCGCCCCACGGCATTGGGTGACCAAATTGCTCGGCGATTTTGGCCGCCCGCTTCCCCCCATCACGCGTTGGCGCTTCGGGGCGCATGCCGTTACGCTCGCTCGCCGTAGTTCTCCGCTACTCCGCCGGCTCGCGCGTCTCCCAGGCGGCCAAATCTGCCTTCGCCCATGAGCCACCGGCCTCCGTGGAGCGGTACCAAGGCCTCGTGTTTGGACCTCGTCACCGGACACTTGGGGCTCCGTTTGCGCCCTCCTCCCGGAAATCGCGTGGCGCAACCTGCGTCGCACCGAGGGCTTGTTCCCCCACCTCCCCCAGCCATACCTTGTTCCGTTGCCCGGGCCCCCGCCCCAGGCGGACATACCCCTTCAGGACCAGCAAGTCCAGGGTGCGCACCACCTCTCGATAGGGCAAGTGGCGCAGGGTCCCGAACTGCGCGAACCGCTCAGGTCCGTAGTTCCACACCACGGAGCAGGCCTCATCCCCTCGCAGGATGCCCGCGATCGACGATCGCGGGAGTTGACCGTTCCATGCCTTCACGAGAAGGAGCACGGCCATCCCCACCGCGCGCGGAACCGGCTCCGCCGCCGTGAGGGGCCGAACCGGTTCCCTCGCGGGCGCTCTTTCCCGCCGTGAGGCAGCGTCGGCGGGTCGTGGCTCAGGCGAGGTACCCAGCCGTTCACGAGCAATGGGGGACGGATTATGTTCGGACATCGCTTCCCTCCCAACAGCCCCGATCTTAGCGCGGCCGATGGCCGCAACCAAATCCCCACCCCCCTTCGCTCGCTGCGGCGAGCTTCGGGGGGTATGCTATTCTCTCCCGCAGGATTTGCGCCTGACGCGCAAATCCTGCGGGGGAATAGCATACTTGAGCGTCTCTCCGGTATCTGCCGCAGCGGCTGCAGGCAACGCCCCACCTCCTTCGCGGGTCGCCGCAACCAAAGTCGGACACGGGCACGACGCCCGTGGCCTCCCTCCCTCCGACCCTCTCCCGCCCAGGAGTAGGGTGAGATTCGTCCCCTCCGTACCGCCCCGCGCAACTGGGTGCCCAGTCTTCTCGGCGCTTTCGGCCGCCCGCTTCCCCCTTCGCGCTGCGGCGCCTCGGGGCGCAAGCGTTTCGCTCGCTCGCCGTAGTTCTCCGTTACTACGCCTCGCTCACGCGCCTCGAGGGCGGCCAAACTGGCCTTCGCCCATGGGCCACTGACTTGGGTGGAGCGGTCCACAGGCAGACTGAACTGCCTTCGCCGATCAGCCACCGACTCCGCGGCGAGGTACGAAGGCCGCCGGCAGGGTGGCATTCCGCACTTGCGCCTCCTGGAATCTCTCGATTGCCGCGGGGGCGGGCTGCCGCTTTGGAGCAGCGTCCCCGCAGGGCGGATGCCCCAAGGCGACACCATGCCTCTCGGCCGGGCCGGGTTCGCGCCGGTCAGGCGCCCCCGCACTGGGCGCGTCTCGCCGCCCCGGTCAGAAAGGGGTCGGATCGCCCGAGCCCATCGGCGTGGGCTCGATGTTCATTTCCGGAGGCCCCTCGGAAGGACCTGCGCCCGATTCGGGCTGCCCGGGGCCGGGACGGCGCTCGCCGCGTTCGCCGCCGCGGAAATCGAGGAAGGTGACCCGGTCCGCCACCACCCGGAGGCGGCTGCGCTTCTGCCCCTCGGGTGTCTGCCACTGGTCGAACTCCAACCGTCCCTCGACCAGGGTCTGCCGTCCCTTCTTCAGGTATTCCGCGCAGAGTTCCGCCTGCTTGGCCCACACCACGATGTCGACGAAGCAGACCTCCTCGCGCTTTTCGCCGTTCGCCCCACTCCAGGTGCGGTTGACGGCCAGGCCGAACTCGCACACCGCGGTGCCGCTCTGCAGAAAGCGAAGTTCGGGATCCCTTGTGAGGTTGCCGATGAGAAAGACCTTGTTCAGGTTGGCCATGTTCCCTCTCCTTGCTCCTTGATTCGAAACTTCGGAAAAGGCGCGGCAGGGTCCAAACTGCCGCCGCCGTCGGGAGAGACCTGCCGCTGGCCCCAGCTCCGCGTGCCCGACCCATGAACTGTTCCGCGGCCGAGGGGACGGGGTAGGCTATTCCTCCCTGCCCAACCCGCGCCGGCGCCTGGGTCCTTCATGCTTCGATGAGCCCACGCCACCCCAGCCGGATTGGCCGCGAGCCCGTCCCCCCCCGCGCGCTACGTTCCCGCCTCCTTTCGGTCCCCCTGGGTGATGCGGTCGACGGACTCGTAGACATACTGGCGGCCGCCGTCCTTCAAGACCTCCTCGTGACGATACACCAGGCGTGACTTGTTCAGATTGATGAGGCGCGTGCTCGCCGTATTCAGTTCCAGGGACAGCGCCTCCGCGAGTTCCTTGGCCGTCACCCGCCCTCTGTCCAGGATGACCTTGAGCGTGTCCGCGAGGTAGGGGAGCACCATCCCGAGGGTCTCCCACTGCCCGCGCACCAGCTTCCCTCGCCGCATCGTCGAGCTGACGGTCGCCGGGAGCTTTTCCGGCAAACTGGCGCCCCATACGCAGAGCCGGCGTTGCTCGAGCGCGACGTGGATGTTCTCCCGTTGCGCCGAGGAAAGCGCGGTCAGGACAAAATAGCGATCGGCGTACTCCCCGCCGAGCAGGCGGGAGACCATCCGCACGAACACCTCGTCGGCGCAGCCGAAGTCCACGATCCCGACCCCGAGGAAGTCCAGGTTCACGACGCAGGGTTCCGCGTACGCCGCGATCGCCTCCTCCAACTTGCCCCGGAGCACGGCCCCGACCTGGCGCGAGACGAGATCACCGGTGGTCCCCTTCACTTCCGACCTGAGGATGCTCCGCAAGTGCAGCGTGTGTGTTTCCATCAGCCCCGATCTCCTATTTCAACTGATACAACGGCACCAAGTATATTACGCGAGAGACAGTTGTCAAGGAGCAATTTCAAGAATTCCTGAAAAATGGCCGAGGTTGCGAAGCGGAGGAGCACGCGACCCCGACGGCGAGTGTTTGGGTTCGAAGTCACTAAGACCACAAAGGCGCTTTTCGGCCGAGCCAAACTCGCCCCCTTCAGTGACGGTCCTTCGTGGTCTTCGTGCCTTGGTGGCTTGGTGGTTTCGTCGTCCGTTTGGGTTTCGGGCCTTCGCCCGAGTTGGACCATGCCAGTTATTCCGTTACGGGCGCTTGTCCCGGTTTGCACCATGCCCTTTTTCTCCAATCGACCGGGAGCTCTCGCAGTGGCTGACACGCGACTTCCGCCTCCGGATCCGGCCGAGGTCTTCGGCAAGGAAATGCCTACGGGTTCCTTCCTCCAGGACCCGGTTCGTGGCACGCTCGAGGTACTTCCCGCTCTCCGCCTCGACAGGCCCACCTGGGATGCGGCGGCCGCCGCGGGCCTGCTGGCGATCCTGGCCGCGGTCGCCGCTGCCCAGGGACACGCGCTTTCGGCGTGTCTGCTGGGGCCGGCGATCGCCGTCCTTCCCCTGGCCTTGCGCCTGCGTGCCCCGCGCACGGCCGCGCGACTCATCCTGGGTTCCTCCGGGCTCATCTATCGCAGGCCCCGCACCCGGGTCTTCGTCCCCTGGTCCATCGTGGAAGACTGCGAAACCGGCGGCGTGCCTCATGAACTGCGGCTCCGCGTGCGCGTCCAGCCTTTTGGTCCCTTCGCCGTTTCGGAGACCTTCGCGCCGTGGCCGATCCGCCTGATGGTGCGAGGGCAGTACCGACTGCGGCACGAGCTGCCGGATCGGCGGATCGTGCTGCGACTCGGTCCCGGGCACGATCTTGAAGCCCTGCGTGCCGCCGTCCGGTGGTTCGTGCGGGCGACCCAGGCGAGGCGGGCGCCTTGACCGGCGCGTGGACAGCGGCCGTGAGGGCTCATAAGGGAACAAGGCAGGCTCTCTCGCCAATCTGTGCAGGCCGGAATGCCTGCACCCCAATAGCCTCTTCCGTCCGAGGAATGTGCCGATCCATGAGTTCTTGCTTTCCGGGCCGCTAGCCGGTCGTGGGCGCGGCCGGCGATGGGGGAGCGTCGGGCGTATCGGGCGAGGAGGCGCCCGGCGCATCGCCGTGGGCATGCCGGTGGTCGGACGCCTCACCGTGGGGGTGCGAGTGGCTGTGCCAGGTCCCCGCATGACGATGTCCATGCTCGTGGAGCAGGTTGTGCCTGCGGAGCAGGTCCTCGTCGGCGAGAATGGCCGTGGCGGGTCCGTCCGCGGCCACGCGGCCGTCCTCGCCGAGGAGGACGACCCGTTGCGCCAGCGAACCCGCCAGGTGGAGGTCGTGCGTTGCGCACACCAGCGTCCGAACGGTGAACGTGTCGTTCGTGCCGGCCGAGAGCAGGTCCACGGTCTCCGCGACGGACCGGGGGTCCAGGCCGCTCGAGGGTTCGTCGAGGAGCAGGATCTCGGGACCCGAAACCAGCGCCGACGCGAGGGCCACCCGTCGCTTCTCACCGCCGGACAGGCGGAACGGCGGACGGTGCCGGATCCTCTCCAGCCGGAGGCGCGCGAGCACGCGTTCGATCGCCTCCCGTACGCGTGCCTCGGGCCAGCCGAGTTGCAGGGGGCCGAAGGCGAGCTCGTCCTCCACGCTGGCGTTGAAAAGCTGATGATCCGCGTTCTGGAACACGAGCCCGCAGGCGGAACGGAAGCGGAGGCGAAACGACGCGTCCTCGTGGAGGCGGTCTTCGGTGAGGGAAACGCCCCACACGGAAACGGAGCCCTGTTCGGGGAAGACCAGCCCGTTCAGGAGCAGCAGGAGCGTGGACTTGCCCGAGCCGTTGGCCCCCAGCAACGCCACCCGCTCCCCCTCGTGGATGGCGAGGTCCACGCCGGCCAAGGCCCGGATGTTGCCCGGGTAGTCGTAGGTCGCGCCCTGCACGAGGAACAGCGGGGGACCGGTCACGGGGGCACTCCGTCAGGGGGATTTGAGAATGGAGAATGGAGAATTGTGATTTCGAGGGGCAGCGCCCGCGGGAATCGAACCACAACCGGAACCTGGATCGCCCAACGCCGCTTCACGTCGGATCGGCCGCTCCAGGCGATGGTCATGGGGCGTGAGACGCGGGGCCCCAACCTCGCTCACCTGCGGCGCCGCCTCCTTGGCTCCCTACTCAGAAATTTTGGAAGTCTCTTCGGGACACTCTCGAGGCCGGATTTTCGAAACCACAGCTTTCCCCCTGCAGCCGATGGCAGCAACCCAAGGGACGAGCCACCGAAGACGCCGAAAACACCGAGAGACGAACCTTGAATTTCGCCAATTTCGCGGTTCGTCGTCGATCGCAGGCGGGACTGAACCCGAGGGATCCGAAGGACGCGCTGAGACCGCTCCCTCACGGTCGCGGTTCGGATCGGCTGAGCCAATCGATTCGCAAGAGTTTCGTCCTTCCGTGACTTCGGCGTTTTCGGTGGCTCGTCCCTTCGGTTGCGATTTCGGAAGCCGTGCGCTCCGCCCACGGAAGGACGAGCCACCGAAGACGCCGAAGACGCCGAACGACCCGTCGTGAAATTCGGCGTCTTCAGCGTCTTCGGTGGCTAATCATCGTCTTTGGGTTTCGGGCGCGCGCCAGCCTTGGGATTTGGGATTTACGACCTCACCGCCCCGCCGCGACCGACGCCACGAGCAGGACGAGTCCAAGCAAAGCGAGCCCCGCGTCCCGGGCGCGCCACGCGGGCGGCGTGAGCGTGCGGATCGCGATGCCGGCGCCACGCGCCTGCATCGCCAGGTAGACCTCTTCGCTCGCCTGATTCGCACGCAGCAGCAGCGCGCCGATCCGGGCAGCCACCCAGCCTCGCTCCTCCGCGCCGCCCGCACGCGACCGGCCCGGCAGGTGCGGAGTCCGGCTCTCCCGCGCCAGGTGCTCCGAGCGGACGAGGTCGCAGAGAAGAAACAGGTAGCGGTAGGAGAGCAAGGCCACGAGTCGGAAGGCCGCCGGCACGCCGAGCGACCGCAGGGCGGAAAGCGCGCGGTCCCAGCGCGTCGTGAGCAGGAGCGCGGTCATCCAGGACGCGACCGACGAGACCCGCAGGCTGAGCGTAAGCACCCCTTCCAGGCCCGGGCGCGTGACGTCCAGCGTCTCGCCGTCCGCAAACGTCCAGAGCTGCAAGAGCGGCGCACCCGGGCGCACCCAGCTCACCGCGGCGGGGAGGGCAAGCAGGGCGGTGAAGCCGAGCGTGACCGGCCAGACGCGGGCGACCAGGAGAGCGGGTCGGATGCCGCTCCTGCTCGCTGCCGGCAGCGCGAGGAGCAGCGCGAGCGCGAGGGGCAAGGCCGCGTGCACCGAGGTCAGTCCCACCGCGAGGCAGACCCCGAAGAGGAGCTTGGCTCGCGCATCAAAGGACTGGAGGAGGCCGGGGACCGCGGCGATGCGTTCGGCGAACAGCGCGTCCTCCAGGAAGGCGAGCAACTCTTCCAGCGTGCGCTGGAGGAAGGAGCGTCGTGGACGGCGTGGCCCGCCGCGGGCAGCCTCGCGGCAACGAGCCTCCGGCGAAGTTGCGCACGAGGGCGCGCGGGCCGAGGCGCGCGGCTCGCTCGGGTCGGGCCCGTGGGCGGCGGAGCCGGTGGGTTCAGCGGGCATCCGGCCCCCTTGGCGCCGGCGCGAGCAGGCGGCGCCCGAGCACGAAAACGACGAGCGCGACCGCGGCGATCCCGACGAAGGCGGCGAGCACGTAGGCCGCGCTCTTCCCGAACCACGACGCCGCGACCGCCTGGTTTGGAAGGCCGTAGTTGGGGAGCGGACCGGTCCATTTCCCGTGCAGGCGCTCCATGCCCGGGGGCACGCTCGCAACGGCGGAGGGGCCGGCGACGGCCGGGTTGCGGAGGTCCGCGGGACTCGCTTCGCCGAACGCGCCGCCCGCGCCCGTCAGCGCCGGCAGGAGCAGGCCGAGCGGCGTGAGGAGCGCAAGGGCGGTCACGGCGAGCCAGGGGAGGGCGGGCCTCGCGAAGAGGGAGGTGGACGCTTCTCCCGTTGCGAGGACCTCCGGCGCCGTGCGGCCGAGGTACGCGACCGCGAGCCCCGTGATGGCCGCCTCGATCCAGCCGAAGTAGAGGATGTGGCCCGCCATCATCGCCGGGACCGTGATGGTGAGCGGCAGCGGACAGTAGAGGGGCGAGCCGTCCGCCGCATGCGCGAGGAGCGGTTGGAGACCGAGCAGGAAGGCCGTAGTCAGGGCCGAGAGGTTCAGGCCGACAAAGCCCCCCGCGGCGGCGGCCGCCGCGCGCCGGGTCGCCCCCGCCGGGCACTTGCCCGCAAGGAGGCGATAGGCCAGCCAGCCCACCACCGGCGTGACGAAGGCCATGGAGAAGCAGTTTGCGCCGATGCACGTGACTCCGCCATCCCCGGCGAGAAGCGCCTGCAGGACGACGGTCACGGAGAGGGCGAGGCAGGCGGCCCAGGGCCCGGTGACGATCGCGGCCAGGACCGCCCCGGTCGCGTGGCCCGTGCTGCCGCCCGGGATGGGGAAGTTGAACATCATCACGACGAAGGAGAAGGCGCCGGCGAGGGCGAGGTAGGGCACCTGGCGGGCGCGGAGGCGTTTCCGGACCACGGCCCCCGCTGCGGCCCACGCGGGCGCCATCACGACGAACATCGAGCCGTAGGTCGCGGGGCCCAGGTACCCGTCAGGGATGTGCATGGGTCGCTTTCTTGCGCCGTCGCGGGGGTTGCCTGCGCCGGGAGGTCGCGGCGGGTCGCGGGGTGCGTTGCGTGGGAGCGTGAGCGGGCGCGGGAGCGGGCGCGTGCCTGTGGGTGTGCGGGTGCTTCTGGCCGCGGGCCGAGTCGCCGTCGAGGTCCGCGGGCGAAGTGGTGACCAGCCGTCCGTGCTTGACGCCGCGGAGGCTGATCAGCGAGTCTGCCAGGCCTTCGACTTCGGTAGGACGCCCGCGGGCGAGGATGACCTCGAGGCAAGTGTCGCGCGTCCAGTGGACGTGGCTCGCCGAGAGGACCTCGCCCTCGAATTCGTGCTGGAGTTGCACGATGCGCGAAAGCAGCTCCGGTCGCTGATGGTCGTACACGAGGAGGATCGCCGCGGCCACGGGCTCGCGGCCGCGGCCGTTCCCCGCCGCCCACGCCCGCTCGACGAGCCGTTCGCGGATCAGCTTCCGCACGGCCTCGGAACGGGTGCGGAGGCGTCGCCGTGCGCTCAAGGCGTCGAACGCGCGGAGGAGGTCCTCCTCCATCGACACGGTGAAGCGCGCGAGCTTGCGCATGCGACCCTCCACCATCGTGCTGTGCCGTTCCATGGTTCATACTATTTGTCAGAAGTGTATGAAACTTGGCGAGCGGAAGCAAGCGGAATCCGGCGAGCGTTCGGCCCTCGTGGCTCGGGGGGGCGCGGCCCTCGGGGCCGCGCCCCCAGGCATCCGTCGGTCCACGAAACTGTGAAGTATTTTTTGCGCGGGCGCGTAGGCCTGCGGCGGGGCCCCGGCGACGCGGCGAGGCGCCGCGCACGGGCGAAGGGCCGGTGCGGGGCCGCCCCGTTCAGCGTTGCCGTCCCTCGAGGAGCTCGAGGAGGCCCTGGGGATAGAGCGCGACGCCGAGGCGACGAACCTGGGAGAGCGCGAGCCAGACGCCCCGAATGCGCACGTGGCCGTCCACGCCGCGGATCCGCTCCCGCGAGTAGAAAGAGCGGTCCTGGAAAGCGGCGTCATACACGAGGACGATTTCGTGCCCGGCTTCCCCCTCGAAATCATAGAGGTTCTCGATGGTTCCGAGGTAGCTCAGCTCCCGCACCTCGGCCCCGATTTCCTCGCGGATCTCGCGCGCGACGCACTCGGCGCCGCGTTCCCCGAACTCGATCCGCCCCCCCAGCGGCCGGTAAAAGGTCTCGCGCTTCTCTCGATCGTACCCCTCGGCCGCGAGGATGCGGTCGCCGTCCCGAAAGACGCAGATCGCCAGCGGCCGCACGCGCGGCTTCGGCCCGCTTCGCTTCTTTTTCTTGCGGCTCATCGTCGCGCTCCCGATGGGGGTTTTCCCTTGCTTCGCCCCCCCGAATCTGCGAAATCTGAGCAGACTTGTCAAGGATTGGGGTACCGCCGCGGCGGACCCTGGACATCGGAGCGACATCGCATGGGTTTGGGTCGAGTCCCGCGCGCCAGGACTCGTGCCGGCCTCGGCCGCGCCGAAGGACGAGGCCGCGGAGGGGACACGCTCGTGCGGTTGCTCCTCCTGGGCTTCACGGCGGTGTGCGCGGGGTTCCGGCCGTCGCCGGCCTGCGCCGAGAGCGGCGCCCTCGAAGTGCAGTGTCAGGTCGCGCTCGACGGCGCGTTTCGACCCGGCGGCTGGTCCACGATCGTGCTGGAGGTCCGAAACCCGGGGCCCGATCTGCAAGCGTGCGTCCGGGTCCGCGTTCCCGGCGAAGGGACGGAGTTCCGCCGGGTGGTGGACCTCCCGCACAACGCCCGGCGTCGGGTCTGGGTGCCCTTTTCCACGCCCGCTCCTCCCGCCAGGCCCGATCGCGTGCTCGTCCAACTCCTCACCCTCCCGGACGGCCGCGTGCTGTGGGTGCAAGAGCCGCGGCTCGCCGGTGTCACGCTGACCCGCGCCCTCCTCCTGGTCTACGGTCGCGGCGCGCCGCTGGTGCAGGTGGGGCTCCTGCCGCCGCCGGACGATCGCTCGCTGGAGGTCCACGTGGTACCGGCAGGCGGCCTGCCGGAGGTCCCCGAGGCCTACGGCGCCGCGCGCGCCTTGCTCCTCACCGGCGTCGAGGACGGGAGCGTGTCGCCGCGGCAGGCGCAGGCCTTGGCGACCTGGCTGCGTTGCGGCGGTGACGTCGTCTTCGTTTGGGAACCCGGATGGCATCCGGAGCGCGCCCTGTCGAAAGCGGTCCTCCCCCCCGTGGAGGTGACCGGCGAACGCCCGCTCACGGACCTTTCCGCCTTCCGGGAATTCCACCCGAAGGAGGTCGTGGCGACGGGCCTCCTTGCCGCCGACGTGCGACCCGCGCCGGGCGCGGGTACCCGCTTCACGTGCCAGGCCCGGCCGCTCGTTTGCGAGCAGGTCGTGGGCCTGGGCAGAGTCACGTGGGTCGGGATCGACGTCTCGCGCCCGTTCTGGTCGCACTGGCCGGGGACGCAGGCGATGTGGCGTCGCTGGCTCGGCGTCCCGCGGCTCGCCGACGACGTGGAGACCTGGTCGGGCGCGGACGAGAGCGAGCGCCTGCGAAGGGCCCTTTCCGCCGGCGCCCGGCTCGCCCCGCCGCTGGGCTCCGGCTGGGTCCTTTTTTTTGCGGTCGCGTACGGCCTCGTCGTGGGGCCCGGTTTGTACTTTGTTTTTCGGCGCCGCCGCAAGGCGCTGCTCGGGCTGGTCGCGTACCCGGGCGTGGTCCTCGTTTTCTCCGGCCTCGCCTTCGTCCTGTCCGGGACCCTCCGTTCGACCGTCGAGGTCTGCCGGCTCTTGACGCTGCTCGACGTGGCCGCCGGCGGCGGGGCGGCGCGCGGGCTGACGCACGGCGTCCTGCTCCTCCCGCGAAACGCCGACGCGGTGGTGCGGTCGTCGCGGGAGACCGTTTGGCTGAAACGGGTCCGACGGTCCGAGGGGGGCTTCCTCGGCGCGGCCGCGGTGACCGGTTTCGACGTGGATTCGCGTTTCCAGGTCGGTCCGGAAGGCGCGGAGCTCCGGTTCGGCACGCGCTCCTGGACGCCGGAGTGCTTCGAGGCCGAGTGGCGAACGGAGGGGGAGGCGCCGGTCGCTGCGCGCTTCGCCGTCGCGGAGGGCCGGCCGGCCTTGACGATCCGGAATCGCACCGGCGCACCGCTACAGGGGCTGGTGCTGGTGCGCCCCGGCGGGAGGCTCTCCCTTCCCGGCGAAGTGGGGCCGGGCGAGCAAACCCTGCCGCTGGAGGGCGTCCCGGGGCGCCCCCCGGTGGCGACTCCGGGCGCGAACTCGCCGGGGAGCGGAGCGAGCGGCGCGTCCGTGTCGGCGGAATGGAGCGAGCCGCTCCTGCGCCTCGTGCTCGGCGGTCACCCGGACGCGGACGAGAACGAGGAAAACGGCGCTCGCTGGGGGTTCGCGTTGAAGGTCGCGAGAGCCGCGGCGGCGAGGCGCCAGCCGGACGAGTCCGTGCGTTGCCGTCGTCCGCGCCATCTAGGGGAAACACCCTACCTGCTCGCGTGGAGCCGGGCGGGCGGCGTCGTGCCGCTTTCGGTTTCCCCGATCGACCGGCCGATCGACTTCGCGACGCTGTTTCGCGTGGAGGTGGAGGCCGAGCCGGGGTCCTCGGCCGGCGGCGCCGGCGCGCCCGTCCCCGCCGAGGGAGGTGGGAGTTGAGCGAACAGACCCAGGACGGACGCCTGAAGTGGATCGAGCCCACGGACTCTCGCTACAAGCCCGCGCTTCACGACCCGGAGGTCGCCGTGAAATCATTCGGCCTCTGCAAGTCGTTCGGGACGCATGCGGCCCTCGCGGACGTGGAGGTCGAAGTGCGTCGGGGCGACCTTTACGGGCTTCTGGGCGCGAACGGGGCCGGCAAGACGACGCTGCTCCGGATCGCCGCGACGCTGCTGGAGTCGACGCGAGGCTCCATGTACGTCGGGGGAAACTCCGTGCGGATCTGGCCGGAGGCGGTCCGCCGGATCATCGGGTACATGCCGGACGCGACGGGGATCGAAGAGCGGATCGCGGTTTCCGCGTACTTGGAGTTTTTCGCGCTGCTCGCCCGGGTCCCCGCCGCGGAGCGGTCGCGGACGGTCGACCGCGTGCTCGAGCAGGTGGGCCTCTCGCACCGGCGAAATGACGAAGTGCCCGCGCTCTCGCGCGGAATGCACCAGCGGCTTGCGCTCGCGCGTCTGCTGTTGCGACCGACGCCGATCCTGTTCCTGGACGAGCCGCTTTCCGGCCTGGATCCGAGAGGCCGGGTGGAGGTGCTGGAACTGCTTCGCGACCTGCGCGGCGCGGGCCGGACCATCGTGATCTCGAGCCACGTCCTGTCGGACCTGGAGCGGTTCTGCAACCGGATCGCGATTTTGGAAGCGGGGCGCACACGCTTCTCCGGCCCCGTGGAGGAGGCGCGGCGGGCCGTCGAGCACCGGCTCGGCTACCGGATCGCGTTCGTGGGGGGCGCGGAGGCCGCGGCACGGGCTGTGGCGGCGGTCGCGGGCACGGAGGGCGTGGCGGAGGCGCGGGCGGACCTTGCCGGGGCGCGGCCGCGGCTCGCGTTCCGGCTCGTGTCGCCGCTTTCGGATCCCGGGCCCGTGGTCGAGCGGCTGGTGTCGAACGGGCTGCGGGTGGTGGAAGTGGCGCGGGAGGAGGCGACGCTCGCGGAGGTGTACTTTCACTTCACCGAAGGGAAGGTCGCGTGATTCGCGCGCTGGTCGCCAAGGAGCTGCGCATCGACACCGGGTCCCGCCGGATGGCGGCGGTCCGCACGCTCGCGATCGGGTGCATGGCCGTTTCGCTGCTCCTGGGCATGTGGCGCTTCGCCTTCCGTGCGGACGATCCGTCCGCCTTCCCCGAATACGGGCGGGAGATGTTCACGCAGTTGTCGTGGATTCTGCTCGCGGGGGCGCTCCTCCTGGCGCCTGCGCTGAGCTTCGGCGCGGTCTCGGGCGAACGACGCAAGGGGACGCTCGGCGTGCTGTATCTGGTCGGGTACACGCCGGCGCGGGTGGTGTTGGCGAAGTTCGTGGCGCGGTTCCTTGCGGTGGCGATGGCGCTCCTCGGGGCGCTGCCGATCTTCGTGCTCGTGTACGCGTACGGCGGGGTCAGCCTGGTCGAGGTCGTGGTGGTGTTCGCCACCTGCCTCGCCGCGGCGGCGTGGGGGAGCGCGACGGGGATCCTGGCCTCCGTCCTGATCGAAGAGAGAATGGCGGCGCTGATCGCTTGCCTGGCCTGGATCCTCTTGTATTCGGGAGGGGTGTTCGGTGGCGGGTCAGGGGGCGGATCGGGGAGCGGGGCCCTCGTTTTTCCCGGAGCGGCGGGTGGCGGCGGAGGGGGTGGTGGTGGGGGAGGCGCGCCGGGTGCGTGGCCCGCGGCGGTCGGCGCGGGCGCCAACTGGACGGGACCGGTCGCGGTCCTCGTGAACGTGCTGGACCTGGGACTGCTTCGAGAAGGTGACCTCTCGCTCGCCGCGCCCTGGGCGGGCTCGGACCTTGCGTTGTTGGCGCAGGCCGCGGTCTTCGTGCTGCTGGCGTGCGTCGTTCTGCCGTGGCTGTCGCAGAGCGGGTTCCGTCCGTCCGCGTTTCTGGGCCGGCTCGGACGCGCCCTGGAGTCGCTGGTCCCCTCGGCCGTGCCCTCGAGCCGGCAACTGCTGGAGGCGGAGGACGCGGACACGGGCTTCAATCCCTACGCCTGGCGGGAGGTCTACGGCCGCACGCGCGTGGGGCTGCGCTCGATCGGCGGCTTGGTGCTCCTGACGGTCGTGGGGCTCTGCGTCTACCAAGGGACGGGCGCGGCCGGCCCCTACGACGCGCCGGAGCAACGACTGCTGCTGCTCGCGCTCGCGGCGGGCGGCCTCCTCGTCCTCACGGCCCTGTCTGCTTCTTCGATCGCCACCGAAAAGGAGAACAAGACCCTCGAGCTGCTGTACCTGCACGGCCTGGTCCCGTTCCGGTACGTCTATGGAAAATACCTGGGGCTGTTTTGGATCTCGCTGCTGGTCTGCGTCCCGGCCTTCGTGCAGTCCTTGTTCGTGGGCATCGGAGGGCGAGGGAGCATCCTCGTGCCGCTGTCGGTGGTGTTCGCCCTGCCGCTCGGCATGGCGTTCACGATCGCGCACGGGCTCAGCCTCTCGCTCAAGTGCGACACGGAGACCCGAGCGGTCGTGTCGGGCATCGTGGCGCAAGTCGCGTGGCTGGCCTTCCAGTATGCCGCGGGGCTTGTCTGCTTTCCGCTCTTCGCCCTGAATCCCGTGTACCTGATCCTGGCCGCCGCGCTGTACGACACGCGCACGCGGTCGGACGACGTGTGCGTGTTCTTCGTGCTGTTCCTGCCCCTCGGGTACTTGATCTACCGGTTGAACGTCTGGCACATCCAGCAAGTGCTCTGGAAGACCGCGGGGCAGCTCAAGGAGCGGCTGCTCGCGTACCTCGAGGGGTCCGGCCGGCAGGCGGTGTGAAGGTGGGAGAGGGTGAGGACGGGCCGAGAGTTCGAGCGTGGAGGCCGGCGAAGCGCGACGAATGAAGTGTGGGAACGCGGCGAGTCGGCCCCGCGGGTTAGAATCGCCGGCCAAAAACGCGATCAGCCCGGACCTCATCGCAAGGGCGTGCGCCTTGTCCCTCGCGCCCAGCGCCAGGTCGTCCATGGAGCGGAAGTAGCCGAGCGGCCGCACCTCCTGACTCGCAACTGCTGGAGTACCAGTAGCCGATTCCACAAGCTGCGTGGCGCATGGCTTTTTCGTAACCGTTCACGGGGAGGGACGCATCACCACTGAGGCACGGAGAGGTTGACATGTCGATTCCGGAAGCTGGCGACTCCATTTTGACAGGATCAAAGAATCAACAGGACTTTCCAATGCCGAATCCAGTTGATCGTGTTATCCTGTCAGAAAGAAATCCGACGCAATTGCTTGTGGACAATCGTGTGTTCGCAAAGTCGGCGAAGGTCCTCCGTGAGGCCTCCGTTTTTCCGTGCCCCCGTGGTGAACGGTTACGCTTTTTCTTGACAGGATAACAGGATGAACGGGATGCTGGGAAGGGCGTGAAGAAGCCCACGTATCACAGCGTGCAGGAGGTCAACTCGATGGAACAGGCGGAACTGACGGAGAAGATCATTGGCTGTGCCTACCGTGTGTACAACCAGATGGGATTCGGTTACCTGGAATCCGTTTACGAAAAATGCATGCTGATTGAGCTCGGGAAGGCAGGTCTCGACGCGAAATCGCAACATCCGATCAAGGTCCACTACGACGGCCAGGTGGTAGGCGATTTCATTGCGGACATCGTTGTTGGCGACACGGTGCTCGTGGAGCTGAAGTCCGTGCGTCGGGTAGTCAATGCTCATGAAGTCCAACTGGTCAACTATCTGGTCGCCACCGGCAAGCCCGTGGGGCTGCTCCTCAACTTCGGGGAGAACAGGGTCGAGGTGAAGCGGAAAGTGAGGACCTTGCCGAACTGATAGTCAGCATCTGTTGCTCTGATCCACAAGTGCGGGGACGTATTTGGACAGGATAACAGGATCGACATGATAGATCCATCCCTATCCCGTTGATCCTGTAATCCTGTCTGAATACGTCTCCGGGATTGAGGATCAGACCGCACGTTGGCCCGGCGAAACAGCTCCCGGCCGTCGCGGATTCGAGACCTGCGCGAGCTGGACGTTGGTGAGGATCACGTAGGGGGGGACGGCGTCGGCCCGGGCGCGGGCGGTGCGACATGCTTGCAGGGTCTCGAACAGCTTCTCGTTCCCGGGGGCGAGAACGGCTTTCCAATCTGGCCCGCCCTCCGCGGTGTCTCCCGCAGGCCGGGCAGCCGGAGCCGCCGGCGCGGCGGCGTGCTGCGGGCTACCGGCAAGTCGCGCGAGCCGGTATTGAACGCCGACGAGGACGTGGGGAACCCCCTCGTGCCGGTAGAACTGCTGGGTGATCGCGACCGTCTCGTGCCCGTGCAGCAGCCGCTGAAGCGGTTCGTCGTCGATGGGCTGCTTTTTCTCGCAATAGCGGAGATCGAGGACGCGGTAGAGCATGGGGGCCTCGCCGGCTGGGTCCAGGCCGCGATCCCCGGCCACGCCGGGAAGTTCTCGCGACCCATACCAGTGCAGGCCCTGTCAGTCTACTATCCTACCGCGGCCAACGGCCGCAACCAAAGACCTCACCCCCCTTCGCTCGCGCCTGCGTCCGAGCTTCGGGGGGTATGCTATTCCCGCCCGCGGGATTTGCGCTCGATGCGCAAATCCCGCGGGGAAATAGCATAGCTGCAAGGAAAAACCATGCAATTCCGCGCTTTGTTTTCGGCCCACTCGCGCTGGCGGACACCGCTCCGTGACTCGCGTTCACCTAACCGCAAACGCAGACGGCAAGACGGCAACACGGACTTATGGTAACGGCTTGGAGGGGCGGAAACCGACGTCGCCGTAGCGGTCCCCGGGGTTGAGCCCGCCGCGGCCGGCGGAGTCGATCCCGTCGGCGCTGCGGCAGAAGCGTTCGGCAGAGCGGCAGTTCCCGGCGCCGCAGTTCCAGGAGCCGCCCCGGACCACGCGGTTCAGCGATGCCGAATCGCATAGCGGATCAATCGCCGGCGAGCGCGCATAGTAGCCCGCGTCGAAGACGTCCTCGCACCACTCCCAGACGTTCCCGTGCATGTCGTGCAGGCCCCAGGCATTGGCCGGGAACGACCCCACGGCCACGGTGGTCGCGCGATAGTTCCCCTTGGGTGCGTTGTCGTACGGGTAGTTGCCGTTGTAGTTGACCTGGTCCGTCGGGATCGTGGTCCCGAAGTGGAACGGGGTCGTCGTCCCCGCTCTGCAGGCATACTCCCACTGTGCTTCGGTGGGCAGAGAGAGCCCCGTCTTCCGACAGAACTCCTTGCAGTCCTCCCAGCTCACTCCCTCGACGGGGGCTTTCGTCCCCGCCGCCGGGAAGGCGGAGGGGTTGCTTCCCATGACAGACTGCCACTGGGCCTGCGTCACCTCGTACTTGGAAAGCAGGAACGGGCGGCTGATGCGCACGGCGTGCAGCTTCTCCTGGCCGAGGCCGTCGCGGCCTGATTCGCCGGTGGGGCTTCCCATCTTGAACTCCCCCGCGGGGATCAACACCATCACGATCCCGGTCTTCTCGTGCAAGTACTCCTCGCGGCCCTGCGCGTTGCGGCCGGTAGCGCGACAGCCGGGGAACGCCAGGGGTGCAGGGCATGTGCCGCTGGGGGCCGGCCGCTCCGGGGCCTCCTTCGCGGCGGCAAGCTCGCCCTGAACGCGCGATGCCTCGGTCGAGCTCGGATCGAAGGCGAGCGCCCGCCCGACCGCGGCCTGTGCCTTGGTCCACTCGCGGTCTTTCATGCGCGCACGCGCGTCGGCCAGCGCGCTATCGAGACCCGCGCGCACGGCCGCCACCTCCTGCCCTTCGAGCGACTTGACGAAGGCCCGCGCCTCCTGTCGGACGGGCTCGGCGTCCTCTCCCTCGGCGAAGGCCCGCGCGAGGGTGACGGCCGCGCGGTAGGGGTGGGGGCCGGGCGCGGGCTCGCCTGTCGGGAGGGCCGCACGCGCCTTCGACTTTACGGCCTCGAGCGCCTCGCGAGCTTGGTCGAGCTTGAGCTTGCCGAGCAGCCCTTCCGCCTCGGTGGACCCGGGGACAAACTCCAGCGCGCGAGCCGCCGCGGTCGCGGCGCCCGACCGTTCGTGGGCCGGTCGCTTCTCCCGGGCCTCCGCGAGGACCTTTTCGTGCCCCTTACGAACGGACTCCGCCTCCTGCAGTTCCAAGGTCGCGAGGAATTCCCGCGCTGCCTGGGCGGATGCGCCTGCGTCCGGTCCTTCGGCGAACGTGCGGACGAGCTCGATGGCCGTACGGTAGGGGTGGGCCTCCGCCGCGGGCTCGGCGAAGATCGCCGCGAGCGCCTTCGCCTTCACGGAGGCGAACGCCGCGTTCGCCCGGCCCGTGCGGATCGCGGACTCCACCGCGGCCGCGTCCTCGGAATCGACTCGGAAGCCGCGGGCCCGATTCACGGCCACCTCCGCGCCCTGCCAGTCGGAGAGCTGCACCTTTTCGCGCGCCTCCGCGATGGCCTCGTCGTGGGCACGCTTCGCGGCCTTAAGGTCGGCGGACGGGGACAGGGGCGCGGGTCCGGCGCCCGCGCTCTTCGTCGGCGCGGCACCCGTGGGCGGCGAGGCGGGCCCTGCGGCGCCAGTGTGCGCAGCCCCCGACCGATCAGGGAACCACCCGAGTTGCCATGCGAGGCCCGCGACCGCGACGAGGACCGCGGCGGCGAGCGCCCCGGCGCGGCCGAGGCCGGCTCGGGCCGGGGGAGCCGTCTCAACGGAGCGTGGGGCCCCGTCGACCGCCGTCGCCTGCGAGGGAGAGGTCACCGCATCCGCGCGACCCGTCGCGGGCCGGCTGTTTCCCCCGCCGGACACCGGCGCCGCGGTCGGCCGCGATTTGCTTTGCGGTGCATCAACCGTCGGCCCCGTGGCCCGGTCCGCCGTCGGCGGAAACGGCTCCGTGCGTCGCGCGGGTTCGGGCTCGGGTTCGGCGGCCTTCGCGTCCGGGACCGTCGGCCCGGTTGCTCGGTCGATCGTCGCCGAGAGCGGTTCGACGGACCCGCTGTCGCTCCGCTGGCCCCCGTCCAGCAGCCGCTGCAGCTCGTGCCGCAGGTCGCGCGCGGACGCGGGTCGATCCGCGGGGTCCTTCGCCAAGCAGCGCACGACGAGCGCCTCCAGACCCGGCAGGTCTGCGTCCGTCGCGCCAGCCTGCTCGAACGGCGGGGCGGCGTGGAGGAGGATCTTCATTGCGATCTCCCGCGGGTTCCGCCCTTCGAACGGGCGCCGCCCCGTGACAGCCTGATACAGCACGGCGCCCATCGAGAAGAGGTCGCTCCGCGCGTCGATTTCCAACCCCTGCGCCTGTTCGGGGCTCATGTACGCGAGCGTTCCCACCATCGCCCCGGTCGCCGTCAGGCTCTGCCCGTCCTCGTCCATGGCGCCGCCCTCGTGCAGGATCTTCGCGACGCCGAAATCCAGCACCTTCACCTCCCAGCGCCCGCCATCTACCTCCGACACGATGAGGTTCGCCGGTTTGAGGTCGCGGTGGACGATCCCCTTGTCGTGGGCATGTTCGAGGGCCCCCAGGACGGGGAGTGCCAGGCGCGCGGCCTGGCGCGCCGACAGCCGGGCCCGCCGCTTGAGGAGCGAGGAGAGCGTCTCGCCCGGGCAGAGGTCCATCGTGAGGTAGAGGAGACCCTCCCACTCGCCGACCTCGCGCAGGGGGACGAGGTTCGTGTGAATGAGCCCCATGAGGATGCGCGCCTCGCGGAAGAAGCGCTCCCGGATGCTGGGGTCGAGGAGGAGACCGGGATGGAGGGTCTTGAGCGCGAACTCCGTGCGGAGCACGCGATGGTAGACGCGGTAGACCTCCCCGAAGCCGCCGGTGCCGAGGACCTGGCGGACTTCGTACTTGCCGTCCACGACCGCGCCGAGCGAGAGGGCCGTCGGCGGAGTGGCGGCCTGTGCGGGGGGCGCCGCGGGAGGCGGGGAGGGGACCGGCGGCGACGCATGCAGGCCACGGGAGGCAGGGAAGGCCCGACCTTGCTGAGGCGCCGGTGCGGCGCCCGACGCGGCCCGGGGCGTCTTCGCGCGCGGGACGGGCGTGCGACAGGAGGGACAGGCCTCGACCCCTGTCGGGATCGGCGCACGACAGACGAGGCAAGCGCTCGCGCCGCCTTCGGGCATGGTCTTCCTCCCAGGGCCTGCCGCCGTCTCCGCCGCTTCCTGCTCGCGGATTCCGATGCGGCTCGCCCAAATTCTAGCTCGGGCGTCCCGCGGTGTCAATTCCGGTCGGCCTGCTCCTGCGCTCTCCAAACAGCGCGTCGGCTCCAGCGCCGCCGGCCCTGGCTACCGTTTTTGTAACCGTTCACCACGGGGGCACGGAGAAACGGAGGCCTCAGGGAGGGCCTTCGCGGCTTTGCGAACATACGATTTTCCGGCATGGTTCAAATCTGGGTCACAGATTGGCGTCGGCCTCCCGCCGTAGGGGCGCCCCTTGTGGGCGCCCGCGATTGGCCGCAAGGCGTTAGACTGCGCGGTGCTCGCACGAGGGCGGGCACAAGGCCCGCCCCTACGACCGGACGTCGATGAGTGTTACCCCTGCGCCGCCCGATTTGAACCATGCCGATTTTCCGCCGGGGGAATTGCGTCGGACTTCTCTCTGACAGGATAACAGGATCAACGGGACACGGCATTGGAACATCCTGTTGATCCTGTTATCCTGTCAAAACAGAGTCGCCCGATTCCTGAATCGACATGTCAAACTCTCCGTGCCTCCGTGGTGATGCGTACCTCCTCGTGAAAGGATGCAGCGCGCCCGCAGACGGGCAAGCGGAGCCTCAAGCGCGGAGGCGTCCGGAACCACGGGGCGAGGGCGTTCGAGAGCGGCTGACTGGCGACCCAACAGCGCCGGCGTGGCCGCGGCCCGATCCGCGTCCTTCAGCGTCGCGTCCAGCGAGGCCCTCGACTCCGACGTCTCCGGAGACTCCGGCGTCGCGGTCTCGCCTTGTGCGACGGGGGCTTTCGCGGGCGGCGTCAGCGGCGGCAGCGGCGAAACGCGGGCGTGGGGCGTGGGGCGTGGGGCGTGGGGCGTGGGGCGTGGGGCGTGGGGCGTGGAGAACGGACCCCGCGTGGGGAGTTTTCCGCAGTCGTCGACCGTTCTTGCGAAATCGGACGCTTCCTTGCGCGCTAGCGGCGCCCGATGCGGGCGTTGCGGTGGCGCGTCCGACCTGCTTCGAATGCCTGGATCCGGGAACGCGCTCGCCTCCGAAGAAGTGGTCGCACCCGCGCCATTGCCCCCGTTGAGGCCGAATTCGCCACCTCATCGACCTAGCGTCTTGCTTCGCCGCCCCGCGAATGCCGTATTCGCCCGAGTGCTCATCGACGCCTGGCACGCGATTCGCCATTGCGGTTGTGGCCTGGACTCGCCCCGGGGGCGACGCGCGGGAAGCGCTGGGAACGCGTCTCCGCCAGGACCTGTTTGTTTTTCAAGAGGAGAGACCCATGACTCCCTTGCGTACCACGCTCGGCCTGGTCGCGCTCGCGGCGCTCTGTGGACTTGCGCTTGCCGACGCCCCGAACGCGGAGCCCAAGACCTCCGCGACGGGCGTGCTTCGGGGCCGCCTGACCATCGATGGAAAGAGCGAATTCCGGCGGATCAAGTGGAACGAGGCCGTGATCAACCTCGTGGGCGACGTGCTCACCGCGGCCACGCCTCCGCCGCCGGCCGAGCCTGCCGTCATGGACCAAAAGGACATCGCCTTTGTCCCGCACGTGCTGCCCGTGGTCGCCGGCGCCACGATCGAGTTCCGCAACACCGATGCCTGCATGCACAACATCCACGCGGAGTCCGATTCGAACCCGCCCTTCAACCTCGGCCTCGTCCCCGGGAAGAACACGCGTCGCGCGTTCCCGGAGGCGGAGGTGATCGAGATCCTGTGCAACGTTCACGCGGAAATGAAGGCCTGGATCGTGGTCCTGCCCAACGCGTTCTTCGCCCAGCCCTCGAAGGAGGGGGAGTTTCGCATTCCGGCGGTTCCCCCGGGCACGTACAAGGTCCGCGCGTGGCTGGAGAATTTCGCTCCCCTCCAGGAACAGGTCACGATCCGCGCGGGCGAAGAGACGGAGTGGGTCGTGAACTTCGACAGCGCCAAGCGTCTCGGCCGGTAGCCAGGCGACCTGCGATAACGGTATGAGACTCGTCCACGACACCACAAACAGGAGGACGCCCATGCAAGCGCGAGCGCTCGCGAGGATCGGACGGTTCGGTGGGATCGGGGCGGCGGCGGCCGTGGGGATGGCGCTTCTGCTCCTCCTTCAGGGAGGCCGGGCGCCGGGGGACGACGTGAAGGGACCGCCGGCGGTGGAGAGGGACTCGCGGGGCGCGGCGCCGGCGCCGGCGGAGGCGACGGCCCCCGTGCATGAGTTCCACGTGTATTCCGTCGACGGCGAGCTGGAATTCGCCGACGGCAACGCGACGTACGTCGTCGGCTTCGCCAACTACGACGACGCGTTCGGCAAGGCGCCGGAGCCGATCGACAAGGCGCGGCTCTCGAAGCGCCTGACCGTCCCGGGACCGGAGCTGCGTGTGAAGAAGGGGGAGCGCGTGCGGGTCGTGCTGCACAACGCGGGGCTCTGTCACGCGCCGGATGGCAGCGGATTCCTCGGGACGCCGCACACGATCCACTTCCACGGGCTCGACCTGCTTGCCCCCATTGACGGCGTCCCGGACCTGCCGGCGCCGGGCGTGCCGGAGGGGCAGGAGTACACGTACGAGTTCGTGCCCGACTTCGAGGGGACGTACCTCTACCACTGCCACGTGGACTCCGCGAGCCACATCCTCCTCGGCATGTACGGCGTAGTGGTGGTGGAAGGGGACGAGCCGAAGACGATCTACGGCAGGCACTACGACCGCGAATACACGCTCGTGCTGAGCGAAATGGACACGCACCACAACGAGGTGCTGCGGACGAAGGGCCGGATGGACATGCTCACGTGGAAGTCGGACTACTTCCTGATCAACGGCCGGATCTTTTCGGCGAACCTGAAGAACCCGCTGTCTTCGATCAACGATCCGAAAACGCGGATCGTGTGCAAGGTGGGGGAGACGGTGCTCCTGCGCGTGTCGGCGATCGCGAACAACCACACGTTCGTCCTGCACCCGCATGCGTACCACTTCGAGGTGATCGGGACGGACGGACGTGCGCTGCCGGCGCCGTACTTCAAGGACACGCTGCCGGTGACCAGCGGGGAGCGGTACGACCTGCTGGTGAAGATCGGCGAGAAGCACAAGGGCGCGTGCCAATCGTGCAACATCGGCAAGGGCGTCTCGATCATGCACGATCACAACATGGGCGGCATGACCTCGGCGGGCAAGTACCCGCAGGGCGCGCTCACGATCTTCGAAGTGCAGTAGGGTGGACACCTGAGCCGCACCCACCCGGCGTCGGGGGCCCCGCGCGAGGGGCCCCCGGACCGGGACGGGCGAACTGCCCTCGTCGCCACTTGTCCGAACGCGATCACGGCCCTGGAAGGCCGACCCCGCCGTTCGTAGTTCCGCCTTCAGGCGGCGCGTCGGGCGGCATGGCTGCCGACCGCGGAGCCATCGGTCGGAAAACCAGCATGAGCTTTCTTAACGGGCCGCTCTGCACCTCCTCCCCCCACCCTCCCCACGAGTCCCCCTGGGCACTCCGGCTCGACGCTTCGGCGCCGGACTCCACTTGTCTACCTTCAAGTTGTGCGGTACACTCCAGGCTTGAAGTCCCATTCGCTGTTCGCAGTACTCCGTCGGTGCCGCCCCGAGGGGCGGCTCCGAAATGCGGAGGAAGGAGGCAATCGCGACGGGAGTAGGTGGTGCGCTGCCTGACCTTCGCCCCGGGCGCGGATTTCGGGTGCGAGCGCGGCCGAGGGCGCATTCCACTGGCCCAGGATCGCTTCTCTCCGTCGGCTGTGGACACCTTTCTGGATCTCGGCTTTCACGAAGATGAGCATGACCCTTGAACGCTCGAAGCAGTTACTCGGCGAAGGGTACGCCCTCGTCGAGGCCGGCGATTTCGAGGGCGCCCTGCGGATCGCCGAGCAGCTTGAAGCGGTGCGTTTCACGGGGGCTTTCGAACTCGCCGCCTCGGCTCGTGCCGGGAGCGGGCACCTCGCGGATGCGATCACGGTTCTGGAGCGAGGGGTTGCCGCAGCGCCCGGCGCATGGCTCAACTGGCAGTTGCTCGGCAATTACCGCTCTGATCTCGAAAAGTACGGCGAGGCCGCAGCGGCTTACGAGCAGGCACTCGCCTGCGATGGTTGCTGGGTCGCCTCCGTGCGCTTGAACCAAGCGATTTTGCTCAGCCGTCAAGGTGAAGACGAAGTGGCGATTCGGATCCTGGACGGCGTGGGCGACGAGGCCCTCCGAACGCAGGTCTCGGCCGTGCGGTCAGGCGCGCTCCTCAGACTTCGGCGATTCGCGGAGGCACTGGCGGTAGCAGTCCCGGCGTTGGATGACGCTGCGGAAGACGCCAACGTCGATGACCTGGATCGCCTGATCGCAAACGTGGGCTGGGCGCGCCTGGGGATGGGCGAGTCCTCGGGAGACGTAAGAAGGCACACGATGGCGTGGCTCTCACAGCGTGATGCAGGTCGGGAGGTCTTTTCGCTCATCCGTGAGCTGGATGGGCGGTACTCCGAGTCGGCCCGCTATCTCCGCCTCCTCGTACATGGCACGCTCGAAACGGAGAGTGCCCGCGCGTACGAAGCCGTGGGCTTCTATGTGACCGTCGATGTGGTTGCGGACGATGTCGAGGAGGCCCTCAAGTATGTGCGTGCGATTGAGACTGTGGCCGTCGAGTCCCTGCTGGTCGAGGAGGTGGAGGATCTGGAGCCTCGACCTGTGAGCCCGAAGGGTGTGTACCGAAAGTCCTCGTACCAATTTTACAAGAACGACGATTGAGGCGCTGGAGCCGGCCCTTTTACGGTGGCTGCCTCGTCCGGAAATCCGCCCGCAAGTTGCCGATTCACCTGACCCCGCGTCGTGAGTCCACATTGTGGTGCAGAGCTTCCGCCTTCGCGCGCGGCGCTTCGGTCGACGGGTCCGTCTTGCACCCGCTCGCGTACGGATCGTGAGCAGCGATTCCCCGTTCTCTCCCATTGCCGGCCCCGCACCCATCGGGCTCGGTGTTATTCAACCGAGTCGCCCCGTCGGTGCAGGGCGGAAGCCCTGCACCACAAGGGCTTGTGGCCGGCGGAGGGGAACACCGGGAATTTCGCCTGCTCCTGCCATCGGGCGCAGATGCCCCGCTTGGCAAGCGTCGAACAGCTCCTCCGACGTTGAGAGGGCGGGCAGCGGGGCCATCGAATGGCGAGTGAGCGAGAACTTCGTCGACGGGCCGCTACCCACCGTTCCCGGCCTTGCCGCCCGGTCCGCCCGTCGCGCCCGCTCCGGCGCCGGCACCCGCGCCTCCAGCCGAGCCCGCGGCCTTTCCACTGCCCGCGCACGCGGCGCACGGCTTCTTCCCCTTGCCGCCGCAGGCCGCGCACTTCTCCTTGGTCACGCCGTTGTCGCAGTTGGCGGTGCAGGGCAGCCTGCCGGTCCCGCCGCACGCGTCGCATCGGAGCTTGCCCTTCACCGCCTTCCCACCTTCCCCCGGACCCGCGCCGTTCGGGACGGCCAGGCAGACGCTGCAGGGGAGCCGCGCCGACCCCTTGCAGGTCGGGCAGGGATCCGCGGTGGTCACGCTCTGGTTCGAATACTGAGGGTTCCCCGAGTAGTCGCGACCCGTCAACACCTGCTTCGTCTCGTGCCGGACGACGTACCCCGGCCGCTCGGATTTCTCGCACGAGGCGCAACGCTCCGAGCCCGTTCCTTTGCACGTCGGGCACTTGAGCGAGCCCTGCCGCTGACACTTTTCACAGAAGTGGGGCTTCCCCTGGCAGGCCGGGCAGGGCAGCAGCCCGCGGCCGAGGCACGGCTCGCACGCGAGCGCGCCCTCCCCTTCGCAGCCCGCGCACTGCTCCTTCGCGCGGGCGTCCAGGTAGGACACGAACGCCGCGAAGGTCTTCACGTCGGGCGTCTTGGCCACCTCCCAGCCGGCCTGGCCGAGGAGCGAGCCCTGGAGGTCGTCCCTCTTCCAGGCCGGAGAACGCACGCCGCTCAAGCCGTCCCAGCCCTTTCGTGCGCGAAGGAACTTCCCGTCCTTGGCCAGAGAGACGACGCCCTTGAGCTTCTCTTTGAGGTCGGCGGTCTCGTCCACCTCCGCCTTCTCGACCGAGACGACGTCCGACTTTTGCACCTTGATCGTGCCCATCTTCGTCTTGACCGAGTAGTCCGTGTCGCTCTCTCCGACCGTTTCGCCGGAAATGCTGCCGCCGGTCTTCAGTCGATAGTTGTCGGCGGCGACCGCGGTCGCGAAGAGAGCAACCGCCACGAGTCCGACCCAGGCGATCCGCTTCATGAGCCTATCTCCCAGCAAGGTCCGTTTCAGATGCGACGCAGTTGATGCTCCGCGCCGAGCGGCGCCCGGCTCGGGCCTTCGATTTTCAACAGGTCCCCGCGGTCCGCCCGCAGGAACTCGGTCTTCCCCGGGCAGCGGTCCCGCTTGCGCAGCTCCGCGCGCCAGAGGTCCCCCTCGCCCCCGCAGAGCCACGCCCAGGCCCCGCCGCGTTCGAGGTGCAGGTTCGAGACCATACGCCACGGCGCCAGCCGCGCGAGGTCCCGCCCTTCCCGGGTGATCACGAGGTAGGCGAACTTGAGCCGCTCCCTCGGCGCCTCGAGCCGGCGGTCGATCTCCACGACGAGCTTCGGGCGCGACCAGGGAAGGTCCTGGTGGCACCACACGTCGGGCTGCGACCGCATGGGGCAGCGCTCCGCGCCGACGCACGGCGCGGCGATCCGCCAGCCGCGCGCCACCAGCTCGTCGCGCCAGGCCATGAGCCTCCGGGTCGGACCGCTCATCGCCGGCTCGACGACGACGAGGTAGCCGTGCGGCTCGAGCAGTTGGAGCAGGGGCGCGAGAGCGTCCGGCCCTTCCAACTCCACGAGGACGTTGACGGCGAAGACCAGGTCATAGGGGCCCGCCGGCGGGGTCTCGGCCCGCTCGAAAGTCCGGCCGAGCAGCAGCTCCGCGTCGGGGAAGCTCTCGGGAGACGAATCGACGAGGACCAGCCGAGACGCTCGCCCGCCTCGCAGTTGAAAGCCGACCGAGGCGGACCCGGGTCCGCACCCGAAGTCCAGGACGCGCAGCGGCCGGTCGAGAAACTCCGGATCATAGATGGCCATCTCGTCCAGCACGCGCGCCACGGCCGAGGCATAGCGGGGCAGGTAGTACTCGACGTACGCGCGACGCCAATCCGCTCGCGCGAAGTAGCCGGCACGGCGCGGGGCCTGGCCCGTGAACATCGCCGACAGGTCGCGCACCGCCGAAGCGAGCCGGTCCGCGTGCACGGGTCCGCGCGCGCGCCGGTACTCCGCCAGCAGCTCCTTCAGGGCCGGAGCGAGGTCCGTCGTCGTTTGGGTCACGGAGACGCCTCGTGGGTAGGGGCGGATCGCGCGGGGGCCGGTGCGGGCAACGAACAGTCAAGCAAGTTCGACGGGAGAAGGCAATCGGAAATGGCGTGGGGTGTCCAGGCGTCCGGTGTCGGCGAGGTCGGCGGCGCTGAGACGATTTCAAACTTCAAATTGCAAAATCTCAAATCTCAAATCTCCATTCTCAAATCCCGTGGCTGTGTGCGAGCAGCGCCGACACCCGATGCGGGATCACGAGGGGGTCGGCGAATTCGGCGGCGAGCAGCGCCGCGAGGTCGGCGTCGAACGCGCGGATCCGAGCGTCGTCGCGAAGCGCCAGGACGCCGTTGCAGGCGCGCATGCGGCCGCGCCAGGCCGACCGCTCGTAAAGGACGGTCTCGTCGTAGGCGAAGGACTCGATTTGGCGGAAGCCGGCGCCCTCGAGGTGGGGCCGCCAATGGGGGTAGTGCTCCCGGAGACCGGCCAGAGGCCAGGTGGGATTGTACCTGAGGAGCAGCTCCTCCGTGCGGGCGGCTGCGTTCCCGGCGACGGGCAGGTAGTCGAAGTGCGCGACCACGAGCGTGCCGTCGGGCCGAAGGACGCGCCGGCACTCGCGGGCGACGACGGGGCCGTCGAACCAGGTCCAGCACTGGCCGGCGGTGACGGCGTCCAGCGAGGCCGCGCGGATGGGCAGGCGTTCCGCCCCGGCGTGGAAGTACGCAGTGTCGGACCCGGGACGGAGTCGGCGCGCCTCGGCCAGCATGGGGCGGGACACGTCGAGCGCGAGCACGCGCGCCCCGCGGGCGGCGACGCCATGCGCGATCGTGCCGGTCCCGGTCCCGAGGTCGAGGAGGATTTGACCCCCCCGCCCGATGCCGAGGGCCGCCAGCCTGTCAAAAAAAGAGGCGGGAAAGCCCTGCCGGTGGGCCGCGTAATCGCGGGCCGCCTGGCCGAAATCGACGGGCGTGAACAAGCGCATGCTCCGAGTGCCTGGGGAAGCCCGCATCAGTGTGCGCCGTGTCGGGTGGCCCATTCCAGGACGGCCGAAGAAAGCACGATCACGAGGACCGCGAACTCGATCGCGACGTAGGTCCGGTCGCCCTCGCGGAGGAAGAGCGCGAGGGCGGACGCGATGCGGAGGAGCGGCGTTGCGAGCAGGCAGACCACGCCGAGGCCGAGCACCTGGGAACCGGCGGTGCGCAGCCAGTCGGGTGCGCCGACGCTCGCCCAGCCCGCGGCCAGGACCAGGAGCAGGCCGAGCGCGGAAGTTCAGTCCCGAGTCCTGGGGGCGCTGGCCTCCGGCCCGCGCGAGCCTGCACATGGCCTGAGAATCAACAAGCCGAAGTGAAGCCAAAAACGATCTCTCCGTGCGTTGCCAGAGATCATCGCCGGTAGAGGACGGTGGACTCAGCGCCCGGCCTCTGCGTCTCCGCGTCTCTGCGTAAAAGTCTCGCATTCGCCCCACGCGGCCGGGCCGAATTTCAAATTGCAAAAGGTCAAATTTCAAATCTCAAATTTCGCCCGCGTCCAGCTGGGACGCGGACCCAGCATCTAGTGGCCCGTTGACGAAGTCCAGTCACGATGCCTGGGGGCGCGGGCCTCCGGCCCGCGCGAACGGCCGCATGGGTTACGACCCGCCGTCGCAGAGTTGACGACTGTGTCCGAAGTTCGTCAACGGGCCACTAGCCACTTGCCGCCGTCGGTCGAGTGTAGCCTCAGTTCGGGTTTTTGCTGCGCATCGCCGTAACGGCGGGGACGACGGTGCCCGGGGTTCGGCAACGCGGCACTACGGCGAGCGCAGGCCCTTGCGGATCATCTCCGTCGCGACGACGGCAAGCGCCGCCGCGGTCAGGAAGCGGATCGTGCGATTGGTCGTGCCGTGCAAGAGGCGGCTGCCGATGCGGGCGCCGAGGAGCGAGCCGAGGGCGACCGGGGCGGCCAGCAGCGGGTCGATTTCTCCGCGGAGGAAGTACGTCGCGGCGCTTGCGACCGCCGTGACGCCGATCATGAAGCTGCTCGTGGTGGTGGACACCTTGATCGGCAGGCCCATGATGCCGTCCAGGGCGAGGACCTTGAACGGGCCGCTGCCGATGCCGAGCAGGGCCGAGGCCACGCCCGCGCCGAACATGACCCCGAGGCCGAGCGCGGGCCGGCTCGCCCCGTACGCGATGCGTGCGCCCGTGGCGCCGTCGACGTATGCTCCTTCGAGTCGGAGCCGGTGCGCGAGACCGGGTGCGCTCGCGGCCGCGCGCGGTCGGTCGTCGCGGCGGCGCAGCGTGGCGGGCAGGCTGGCCGCCAGGACCAGGCCGAAGAGCAGGAACAGGTGGCGCGGGTCCGCGCCGAGGACGACGTGCGCGCCCGCGACGGCGCCGAGCGTCGTGGCCAGCTCGAGAAAAGCGCCGATGCGGAGGTTGGTGACGCCATCCCGCAGGTAGGTCGGCGCGGCGCCGCTCGACGTCGCGATGATGCCGACCAGGCTGGCCGCGGTCGCGTGCCTGAAGTCGACGTGGAAGAGCAGCGTGAGCGCCGGGACGACGAAGACGCCACCCCCCAGGCCGACGAGCGAACCGAGCAGTCCCGCTCCCGTGGAGAGCAGGAAAATCCCGAGCAGCATCGGGGGCGAGGCGGTCACGGGGGACTCCCGGCGGATAGGGCGGGTCTTTCGGGGGACGTTTCGACCGCTGATTCTATCGCGGAGAGGACGCGGACGCAAGCCGTGGGGCCGAGGAGAAACGATTCCGGCGTGTCCGACGAAGGCCGCGAGGCCGCTCGCTCACGCTCGCGGTTCCGAAAGGCCCGGCCGACCCTTTTCCCTTGCGCGCGCGCCGGGCCGCGGTGTTGAATGCGGGCGTGAACGCGCGCATCCTCGCCTTCGCCGGCATCACTCGCTTCCATATCGTCCTCATCGCGGGCCTCGGGACCTTCACGTTCGCGTGGCTCCTGACCGGCCATGAGTCGGCGGGTCTGGCCCTGGTCTCGGGCTTCGACTGGTTCCTGGTGAACCTCCTGAATCGCGTCGTGGACGCGCCGGAGGACCGGGCGAACCGGGTCGTGGGGGCCGAGTCGGCGGCGCGGCGCGCGCGGGTGATCGTGCCGACCGGTCTCGCCCTGCTCGCGGCGTCCTTTCCCGCGGTGGAGTGGGCGCTCCCCGGGCTCCTCGTGCCGCGCGCGGCCTACCACGCCCTGGGGCTCGCCTACAATTGGCGGCTGCTGCCGGCCCCCGGCGGTCGCCGCGTGCGTCTCAAGCAACTCTACGCCGCGAAAAACGCAGCCTCCGCCTGCGGCTTCCTGCTCACCCTCTTCGCCTACCCGCTTGCCGCCTGGCCGGGCGCGGGCGACCGTGCGCTTGCACCGGCAGGGATCACGGTGCTGGCCGTGTTCTTTTTTTTGTTCGAAGTCAGCTACGAAGTGATCTACGACCTGCGCGATGCGCCCGGGGACCGCGCGGCCGGCATCCGGACGTTCCCCGCGGTGCACGGCGAGCGGCGGGCGGGACGGCTGGTCTATGTCCTGCTCGGGCTCTCGGCGGCCGTGCTCCTCGGCGGCTTCCTGGCGGGCGCGGTGCGGTGGCGGGCGGCCATTCTGGCGGCCGCCCCGGCGCTGCAAGGGGTCCTCTTTCGCGCCTGGACGCGGCGGCGGCGAATCACCGGGGCCGATTGCGTGCTTCTGACCCTGCTCGGCGCGGCGCTCCTGCTGGTCTACAACGTCTGGCGGTGGGCCGGACTGCCGCTCGATCTCTTTTGAAGGCCGAGCAGGAGGGTGTAGGGGGCCGCGAAGACGAGCGCGTAGGCGGCGAGGTCACGGCCCGGCTCGGCGGCGCCGAACAGGAGTCCGTAAAAAAAGAGCGCGGCTGCCAGTCGGCTCAGCATCTCCGCCAGGCCGATGCGTCGCACGGCCTCGCGGCGTCGGACGGCGAGGACGACCCCGCCCGAGGAGACGAGCGCCGCCCACGCAAGGGCGAGGCCGAGCGGCACGGCGCCGTTGACCCACCGCAAGAGCCCCCACCAGGTCGCGAGCAGGAGGACGTGCGTGCAGGCCGGCGCGAGGAAGAGGGCGAGCGGGCGGCGCGGGCCCTCCGGGCGCGCCAGGCACCAGGAGACGGAGGCGGCGAAGAAACCCCAGCCCAGGATGCCGACCGGGGGCACGTGGAAGAGCCCCGGCTCGGCCCAACCCCAGAGCCGGAGCGCGGTGGCGACGGGTTCGATGAAGCTGGCGTCGACCGTCACGAGGAGGCCGGTCGCGGCCGCGTGAAGGAGGGGAGGGGCATCGGGGAGGAAGGCGGTCACGATCGCGCGCGAGGAGAAGACGACGACCGGCCAGATGACGACGATGAGCAGCGGCACTCGATCGAGGAAAGCGGTCCAGCCGGGCGCATACGCGTAGAAGCCGTAGGCGCGAATGCACGTGTCCTCGCCCACCCAGGCGGCCGCGGCCACCGCGGCCAGGTCCAGCGCCGTCGCCGCGCGCGCGCCTGCTCGCAGCCTTACGACGAGCGCGCCGAGCACGATCAGGACGCAGGCGAACTCGATGGCGGGCATGGAGAGCATGGAAGGGAGATCTCAGAATTGAGAATTGAGAATTGGCGAGGAGTGCGGCACTCTTCAGAGCTCTCGAACTCCCGGAAGCCACAGATTTCACGGAGCAGCCGATGGCCGCAACCAGACTACGACCGAACCACAGATTTCACAGATTACACAGATTGGAATCGTCGCAATCTGTGACACAAGCTCGCACAAGCTTGTGTTTGGGGCAGCGAATTCCCAGCGGAAAATTCGCGAAATTGGCGCAATTCGCGGTTCTTCGTCGATCGCGGGCGGGACTGAACCCGAGGGATCCGAAGGACGCGCTGAGACCGCTCCCTCACGGTCGCGGTTCGGATCGGCTGCGCCAGCCGATTCGCAAGAGTTTCGTCTTTCGGTGTTTTCGGCGTCTTCGGTGGCTCGTCCCTTTGGTTGCGGCCAGCGGCTGCCCTGGGTAATCTGTGGTTCGTCGAGCTTTGGATGCGGCCATCGGCTGCTCTGGGAAATTTGTGGTTCCTGGCTCGTCCGCTCCCGCCGATTCGCTTTGGGCTTTGGGCTTTACGTCGCGTCGAGCGCCGTCAGCGCATGATACGCAGCGTTCTTATACGTCTCGGTCAGGCTCGGATAATTGTAGACCGCGTCGATGAACCAGTCGACCGTGCCGCCGACTTGCATGCAGGCCGCGCCGAGGTGGATCAGGTCGGAGGCCGCTTCGCCCAGGATGTGGACGCCCAGGACTCGCCTGTCGTCGGGGCGGACGAGCAGCTTGACGAGCCCGGTCAGATCGCCCAGAATCTGGCCGCGCGAGGTGTTCGCATAGGACGCCCGTCCGACGACGTAGGGCGTGCCATCCTTCTTCAGTTCCTCCTCGGTCTTTCCGACCATGGACAGCTCGGGGATCGTGTACATCGCGAACGGGAGGACCGGAGAGACGCGCTGCTTGTACCGCAGGTCGAAGGCGTGGCAGATCGCGACGCGTGCCTGTTCCATCCCCGTCGACGCGAGCGCCGGGAACCCGATCACGTCGCCCGCCGCGTAGATGGTCGGGACCGTCGTCTGGAAGTGCTCGTTCACCTTGACGAGTCCGCGCTCCCCGAGCGACACGCCGGCCTCCGGCAACCGCAGGCCCTGGACGTTGCTCTGTCGACCCGTCGCGAAGAGGGCCTTGTCCACCGCGACCTGCTGCCCGTTCTCCATGTGCAGGATGATGCCCGGCTGCATGCAGATCACCTTCGCGACCCGGTCATTGAACCGGATCGTCATGCCGAGCTGCTCGAAGCGGGCCCGCAGGCGGTCCACGACCTCGGCGTCCATGAAGGTCAGCATCCGGTCCCGCATTTCGACGAGCGTGACTTTGACGTCGAGCGCCTGGAAGATCGACGCGTACTCGCACCCGATGACTCCTGCCCCGAAGACCGCCAACGTCTGCGGGATGTAGTCCATCGAGAGGAGCTCGTCCGAGTCGTAGACGTCCTCCTCCTCGAAGGGAATCCCCGGGAGGTGGAAGGGGGCGGAGCCGGTGGCGAGGAGGACGTGCCCGGTCTTCAGGTCCCGCGAGCCGCCGTCGCGCAGCTCGACCCGAACGGTCGTCGCGTCCAGCAGGGTGGCGCTGCCCCAGACGACCTCGACCTTCTTCCGGTCGAGTCGGGCCCGCGCGCTCTCGCGCAGCTCCTCGACGACGTGCTTCTCCCGATAGAGAAAGCCCGCGATCGTGAGGTTGGGGCGGAGCGTGTAGTCCAGGCCGTACAGCCCGCGCTGCTTGAGGCCCGAAAAATAAAGCGCCGTCTCGCGCAGCGTCTTGGAGGGCACCGTGCCGGTGTTGATGCCGGCCCCTCCGAGGAATGCGGTGCGTTCCACGAGCGCCACGCGCTTGCCGAAGTGCGCCGCCTGCTCCGCCCCGGCGATCCCCGCGGGTCCCGAGCCGAGCACGACCAGATCGTAGCGCGCGTCCATGCTTTCCTCCTGTGCCGTTGACCCGGTGTCGCCTGGCAAGCATGCGAGCCGGCGGATTGTAGCCCGCGTGTCGCCGCGGCGTCAAGCAGCCGGTGCCCGCGGGCACGCCGCCCGCCGGATTCCCTTGCCCTCGTCTCCGCCGCCCGCGTAGGATAGCGACGGAGCGCTCCTCCATCGCTCGACCGGTCCCCTCGCCTGGGTCGCAATTTGAAATTTGAGCTTTGCAATTTGCGCTTTGACCTCAAAGCCTCGGCCGCCCCCTCGCTGCCCGAGGCCCTCGCGCAGGCGCCTCCGTGCCCGCGGCCCGGGTGCTTCCCCCGATGACCGCTCCCGCGCCCGACACCGGCGGCGCCGCCGCCGCCGCGCCCGGCGACCCACGCAGCGACGACGAGCTTGTCGCCGCCGCGAATCGCGGCGACGTGGGGGCGTTCGAGGCCCTCTACCTCCGCTATCGGGATTGGGTCGTCCGTCTCGCCTTCCGCTTCACGGGCAACCACGAGGACGCCCTGGACGTCCTGCAGGAGACCTTTTCCTACCTGCTCCGCAAGTTCCCCGGCTTCCGCCTTACCGCGCGCTTCACGACCTTTCTCTATCCCGCGGTGAAGAACCTCTCCCTGACCCAGCGTCGGAAGCGGGGTCTCCTCGTGTCGGACGAGACCCTCCCGGCCGAGCCGGCCGCGCCCGCCGATGCGGACGGCCCGGGCGGCCGGCGCTCCGACTTGGCGGAAGCACTCGCCTCCCTCCCCCCCGGACAGCGTGAGGTCCTGCTCCTGCGCTTCGTCGATGAGCTCAGCCTCGAGGAAATCGCCGTCGCCGTCGGCATTCCCGTCGGGACCGTCAAGTCTCGCATTCATCACGCCCTCGCCGCCCTCCGCCGGGACGGCCGCGCCCGCCGATATTTCGATGCCTGACGGCCCGCGTCAGTCGTTGAAGAGCCGGTCCTCGAGCCCCTGGTTCAGCTTGAAGTTGCTCAGCTCGATCAGGAGCCTCGTCTTCACCCCATTCTGCTCCACTTCGGTCGCCGTGCGCGAGACCACGAACAGCTCGCCGATCCTCGTGTAGTCCATGCGCACGAGGAGCGTCTCCGGCGCGCCCTTGCCGGTCATGCCGACCAGGAAGCGCTTGCCGTCCCGCTCCTCGCTCTGGAATGAGGTTTCCAGCCGCAGAAAGTCCTTCCCCCCGTCCGTGATCACGGCCAGCATGCGCGTGATGCGCTCGGCGCCGTCGAGCCATACCGTGACGCTCGTGGCGCGACTGCCCGCCGTCGACGGTGCTTTCCCCTCGACGCGCAGCGCGTCCCCCTCCTTCGTCTCCGACCAGGACTCCACCTTGTAGCGTCCCAGCAGCGTCGCGAGGCTTCGCACGGGAAGAAAGTCCTCGGCCAGCACCTCGGGGTCCTCCTCGAGTTCCGCACCCGTCTTCGGGGACGTGAACTTGATGCGATCCGGCGCCTTCCAGAAGACGCGCGCTTCGAGCGTGCTTTCCTGGCCGTCCTCCGTGCGCGTCTGCTTGGCGTCCGCGGTGAAATCCTTGAGCGAGGGCTCCACGTCGTAGTAGGTCTTGAGCGCCTTCACGATCGCTGCCGGAAGGCCGGCCTCCGGAGCCGGGTCGGCGGCGGCGGCGGCGGCGGCCATGGCCGTCAGGGTGAGCGCGAGCGCGAAGACGGAAACCGGTCCGCGTGCGTGGGCGGGTGCGGCGTCGCGGCGGAGGGGGGCCATGCGTACTCCTCAAAAAAAAGTGGGCGGGCATCGACCGGAGGGCCTCCCCGGCGGAGGCATAGCATACGCACGACCGCCCTCGCGGTCAACCGGATGCCGCAGGATTTCATTGCCGCGCCCGACGCCCCGGGGTAAACTGTCGTCCGCAGTTCAACCCGGGGGCGCAGGCGGGAGAGGCCAGCATGCCCAAGCCGACGATGCCCGGTTGTCCCAACACGTGGGAAGTCCGCGAAGATCCGGCAAAGAACCTGAAACAGGTCGTGCTGAAGGTCCGGGAAGTGCGCGAGGGCAGCCTTGGGATGGAGCCGCGTTTCCTGGAGGCCTACCTGGACCGCATTTCCACCTCCGGGCCCACCTGGGCCTGGGAACCGCGACTCCTCGACAAGCCGGAGCGTTTCGGGTACTTCGTCCGGGCGGGCGACCTCGCGGTCGAGTTGTCCTGCCTGAACCTACGCTTCAGCTATTCCGTGTACTTGTACCCCGAGGGGGCGCTCTTCCAAATGATCCTCCGCGCCGACCTGGAAGGCAAGAAGCGGCTCCAGATCCGGTATCCGGTCGATCCGGCGACCGCCGACGCCTCGATCCGAGGCGCTTTGGAAAAGGTGTTCTCCGAGCCGGTCGTCCCCCTCACGATCCTGGACACGGAGCTCATGCCCGTCATGACCCGAGACATCCGCCAGGGCGCCGAGGCGGCGGCCGCGGCCCTCCGCTACTGGAACCTCGCCCGCAACCGCTCGATCACCGAGGATCACTCCTTCGAGAAGGCGCTCGAACGCTACCGCCGAGAGAGCAAGTGAGGCTGGCGCGCCGGTTGGGGCACCTGTGCCTCCTTGCCCTCGGCCTGGCCGGCTGCTATCCCCTCGCCCCACCTCGGCTCGAGCTGGGGCGTCCCCTACGCGTCCCCACCAACCAGACCCTCACCCCCTTCGGCCTCAACGCCGAATTCCCCGGTCGACCCGTCGACCTCGCCTTCTCGCCCGACGGACGAGAGCTCGCCGTCCTCGCGGATCGCGCGGTCCTCTTCCTCGACCCCGCCACCGGCGCAGTGCGGCACTCGATAGCCGCCCGAGGGAAGAACGGGTTCAGCTTCGCCGGCATCCTCTTTCGCGAAGGCCGGGTGTACGCCTCCTCCCTTGCCGGCCGGATCGAAGTCCTCGAACGGGCGAAGGCTGGTTGGAAGGCGGCGGAACCGATCCCCCTCTCCGCCAAGCCCGCCGTGCCGGGCGGGATCGCGCTTTCCACGGACGGCGCCCGCCTCTACGTGGCCATGAATGCCCAGGACGAGCTGTGGGAGGTCGACGCCGCGAAACGGTCGGTCTTGCGCAAGTTCGCGGTCGGCGTCGCGCCTTACGCGGTGGCGCTGGCCGGCGGCAAGGCCTACGTCTCGTGCTGGGGGGGGCGGCGGCCCGGCGTGGGCGACATCGCCGCCCCGGCCGGGATCGGCGTCGTGCGCGTGGACCCGGTCCGGCAGATCGCGTGCGAAGGCTCGGTATCGGTCCTCGACCTTGCCACCGGCGCCACGCTGCGCGAAATTCCCGTCGGGCCGCACGCCGCAGGGCTCGCCTTGTCGCCGGACGGCGCGCGTCTCGCCGTGGCGTGCGCGAACGCCGACGAGGTCGTCCTCCTCGACACGCGCAAGGACGAGCTCGCCCTCCGTGTGAACGTGCGACCACGCGACGACCTGCTCCTCGGCAGTTCGCCGAATGCCGTGGCCTTCTCCCCGGACGGCAGCCTTCTCCTCGTCTCCAACGGGACGAACAATGCCGTAGGCGTGTTCGAGCTCCCGCCGCCGGCCGGCGACGCGTCGAAGCCCGCGCCGGCCGCCGGTCCCGCGGCGGCGCCTCCCGCCCCAGCCGCGCGCGCCCTCGGCTTCGTGCCTGTCGCCTGGTATCCGGCCGGCTTGGCCTTCGACCCGAAGGGCGAGCGGCTCGCCGTCGCCAACGTCAAAGGGGTCGGGTCGGTCGAGCGCAAGCGCAAGCGCGGCGCGAACTCGCACGACTACCGCGGGAGCGTGTCGCTGTTCGAGGTCCCGGAGCGGGAGACGCTCGCCGCGCTCACGCGCCAGGTACAGGAAAACAATCGGCTCGGCCGCGCCTTGGCGGCGATCGAGCCGGCACGCAGGGACGTCCCGCCCCGGCCGGTCCCGGAGCGGCAAGGTGAGCCGTCGCCGATCGAGCACGTGGTCTACATCATCAAGGAGAACCGCACCTACGACCAGGTCCTCGGCGACATGCCCGAGGGCGACGGCGACCCGAAGCTCTGCGAGTTCGGCGAAAAAGTCACGCCGAATCACCACGCCCTCGCCCGCGAATTCGTCCTGCTCGACCGCTTCTCCTGCTGCGGCGTGCTGAGCGCCGATGGCCACCAGTGGACCGACGAGGCCTTCGTCACCGACTACCTCGAGAAGTTCTTCGGCGGCTGGGTGCGCAGCTACCCGTTCGCGGGCGGGGACGCCCTCGCGTACTCCGGCGGCGGGTTCTTGTGGGACAATGCCCTGGCCCACGGCAAGAGCCTGCGCGTCTACGGGGAGTTCACCGAGGCGAAGCTCTCCTTCACCGACGGAACGAAGGGGGTGCCCACCTTTCAGGACTGTCAGGACGACTACCGGAGCGGCGCGGGCCGCGTGCGGATCCGCGGCGTCGCGCGGATCAAGAGCCTCGAGCCGTATCTCTGTCCGACCACGATCGGGTTCCCGCTGAACGTCACGGACCAGTACCGCGCGGACCAGTTCCTGAAGGAGCTTGCGGGCTTCGAGGAGAAGGGGGGCTTCCCGAACCTGTCGATCCTGCTCTTGCCCGGCGACCACACGGCGGGGACGAAGCCCGGCTTTCCGACGCCGCGCGCCTGCGTGGCGGACAACGATCTCGCGCTCGGGCGCATCATCGAAGGGCTGTCGAAGAGCCGCTTCTGGAAGCGGACCTGCGTCTTCGTCGTGGAGGACGATCCGCAGGCCGGCCTGGACCACGTCGACGGGCACCGCACCGTCGCGCTGGTCGCGGGCCCCCACGTGCGTCGCGCGGCGCTCGTGCACGCGGAGTACAACCAGACGAGCCTGGTGCGGACCATCGAGCTGATCCTCGGGCTGCCGCCCATGAACCAGATGGACGCCGCCGCGACGCCGATGCGCGAGTGCTTCCGGGAAGACGCGGACGCGGACGCGACGCCGTACGCTGTGCGCCCTGCGACCTCCCCGCTCGACGAGCGAAATGCGCGGCTGGAGGACATACGCGACCCGCAGCAGCGCTTCTGGGCTGAGCGGTCGACGGAGCTGGCGCTGGACGAGGTGGACGAAGCGGACGAAGCGACGTTGAACCGCATTCTCTGGCATGCGACGAAGGGGTACGGCGTGCCGTACCCGGAGCAGTACGCGCGAGCGGGGGAAGGCGGGGACGGGGAGGACGACGAGGACGATTGAGGGGGCGGGACCGTGCGGTGGGTGGGGAGGGGCGGAGGACTTCCTAGGGCCCGTAACCAAACAACTCCTGCAGCTCGGAAACCAGGGAGCTCATCAGGAAAAGGCTCAAGGCACAAGGAGCAATTTTCAGACAAGGCTCAAAGTTCAAGGCTCAGAGTCCGCAATTCCGTGCCCGGGCTAGTGTCCCGTCTACGCTACTTCCAAGGGGCCGCCGCTGTAGCGGAGTACGCGTTCGGTGAACCCGTCATCCCGACCTGTCATCCTGAGCGGAGCGCCGCAGCGCGAAGCGAAGGATCCAAGCAAAAACGGAC
>JACPWG010000172.1 GCA_016197205.1 Planctomycetota bacterium | reverse complement strand
TCCGCGCTGTACCCGAACGTCACCGAGCGCGGTTGCGCCGGGTCGTAGAAATCGACGAGCGAGGACAGGCGGCCGTCAGCGCCGTAGACGAAGTTCACGGTGCGGCCGGCGCTGTCCGTCACCGCGGAGACGCGGCTGCCGTCGTAGGCGAGGCCGAGCGTGTTGCCGTTTCGGTCCCGCTCCTCGGTGAGCCGGTAGGCCCCGGCGATGGAGGTAAACGTCGAGACCAGCCCGTACCTGTCGGTGAGCTTGTAGGTGCCGTCCGCGTTGGCCTCCAGCTTGTCGTAGAAGCCGGCCGGCGACGTGAAGGACTGCGTCGCGGGATTCCACGTGTAGCGATCCGTGCGGCCGCGCGCCCCGTCATATCTGTCGAAGTCCGCGCCGGCGGGCGTCAGCGATTGCTCGTACGTGTGGGAATAGCCATAGCCGAGCACGGTGTCGTGGGTGGAGTCGCTGCGGTAGACGCGGTGAAAATCGAACCCGAACCCGACCTCGACCCGGATCGTGAGCGTCTCCTCGTCCCAGACCAGCTCACCGCCGGTCGAGGTCACGCTCCCCGCCGCCCCGAGGCGCATCGCGTTCAGCTTCGGCTCCGGACGGACCAGGTTCACCCCCTCGACGACGACCTCCTGGGCGCTCATGCTTTCGTGGCCGGCGGCGTCCACCGAGGACAACCGGAGGTACATGGGGCCGCGGGGCCGAGTTCCCCAAAAGGGCGGACTCGCCGAGACGAGCCCCGCGGTCGCCGGGACGTACGGCCCCCCGGGCGTCCAGCTCTTCCAGATCCGGACGCCGACGAGATCGGGTGGGATGAACGGGTAGGACCACGTCAGGCTGTAGGCGTCGAGCGAGGTCCCGACCCCGAGGGAAACCGGGGCCGGCGGGGGATCGTCCGTGACGACGGCGGAGGCCTCGGTCGAGTAGGGACTCTCGATCGGAGGATCGCCGTCCACGGACGTGACGACGTAGTAGTAGGCGCCGGCCGGGACGGACCAGTCCCGATACGAGTTCGCGTAGGCCGTGTCGATCAGGACCCACCCCGAGCCGCTGGTCGTCGACCGGTATACGCGGAAGGCGCCCGGGAGGGGATCCC
>JACPWG010000004.1 GCA_016197205.1 Planctomycetota bacterium | reverse complement strand
GCGACCGCTTTTCTCGACAGGGCATTGGCTCGCCCAGGACACGGTCCGAGGGCCGGTTGAGCAGGTTGGGCGTCCGTCCTTGCTTGGATCCTTCGCTTCGCGCTGCGGCGCTCCGCTCAGGATGACATGTCGGGATGACGGGTTCACCGAACGCGTACTCCGCTACGGCGGCGGACCCTTGGAATTAGCGTTGACGGGACACTAGCCGCAGTCCTCGCCCTTCAGCACGATCATGCCGAGCGGCGGCAGGGTGAGGTCGAGCGAGCGGTCGCGGCCATGCCAGTGAACCCAGGACGTGGTCACCGCGCCCAGGTTGCCCATGCCGCTCCCTCCGTACACGCCGGCGTCGCTGTTCACCAGCTCCCGCCACCGGCCGCCGTGCGGCACGCCGACCCGGTAGCCGTGTCGCACCACGGGCGTGAAGTTGCACACCACGAGCAGCCGCTCGCCGTTGCGCGCGACGCGGAAAAAACTGACCGCGCTCTGGTCCGCGTCGTTGCAGTCGACCCACTCGAAGCCGCCCGGCTCGAAATCCAATTCGTGGAACGCGGCCTCGCTCCGGTAGAGCGCATTCAGGTCCCGGACCCAGAGCGACACGCCGCGGTGCGGCGGATGCTGCAGCAGATGCCAGTCCAGGCTCTTGTCATGGTTCCACTCGTTCCACTGCCCGAAGTCCCCGCCCATGAAGAGCAGCTTCTTCCCGGGTTGGGCGAACATCCACCCGAGGAGGAGGCGGAGGTTCGCGAATTTCTGCCAGGGATCGCCCGGCATCTTCGTCAGGAGCGAGCCCTTCAGGTGGACCACCTCGTCGTGGGAGAGGGGGAGGACGAAGTTCTCCGTGAAGGAGTACAGCATGCGGAAGGTCAACCGGTTGTGGTGGTACTTGCGGTGGACGGGGTCGTGCTTCAGGTAGTCGAGCGAATCGTGCATCCAGCCGAGGTCCCACTTCATCCCGAACCCCAGCCCGCCGACATAGGTCGGCCGCGAGACTTGCGGCCAGGACGTGGACTCCTCGGCGATCACGAGGACGTCCGGGTGCTCAGCGTAGATCCGCTCGTTCATGCGCCGCAGGAACTCGATCGCCTCGATGTTTTCGCGGCCGCCGAACTTGTTCGAGATCCACTCCCCGGGCTTGCGGGAATAGTCGAGGTAGAGCATGGAGGCGACCGCGTCGACGCGCAGGCCGTCGATGTGGTAGGTCTCGATCCAGTAGAGGGCGTTGGCGATCAGGAAATTCGTGACCTCCCGCCGGCCGAAATTGAAGATCGCGCTCCCCCAGTCCTGGTGCAGGCCCTGGCGCGGGTCCGCGTGCTCGTAGAGGTGGGTGCCGTCAAAATAGGCCAGCCCGTGTTCGTCCGTCGGGAAGTGGGACGGGACCCAGTCGAGGATCACGCCGATGCCGTTCTTGTGGAGCGCGTCGATCAGGTGCATGAGCTGCTGCGGGGTGCCGAAGCGGCTGGTCGGCGCGAAGTACCCCACGGTCTGATAGCCCCACGAGCCGTCGAAGGGGTGCTCGGTGAGGGGGAGGAACTCGACGTGCGTGTAGCCCAGGCCCCGGACGTAGTCCACCAGCCGCTTCGCGGCCTCGCGGTAGGTGAGCCAGCGGTTCCCCTCCTCGGGGACGCGCATCCACGAACCGAGGTGGACCTCGTAGATCGAGATCGGCGCGCCGTGCGCCTGGGCCGCGGCGCGGCCGGCCATCCACTCCTGGTCTCCCCACCCGTAGCCGGACAGGTCCCACACGCGCGAGGCGGTCTTCGGGCGCGTCTCGCCCGTGAAGGCGTAGGGGTCGGCCTTCTCGACCCGGTAGCCGTTCACGCGCGACTGGAGCGCGTACTTGTAGAGCGCGCCGGGGCCCACGCCGGGGACGAACGCTTCCCACACGCCGGCGAGCGGCCGGCAGTCCATGGGGTGGACGTCGTGCTTCCAACCGTTCCAGTCGCCGACCACCGAGACGCGCTCCGCGTTCGGCGCCCAGACGGCGAAGTGCGTCCCGCGCGTGCCGCGCAATTCCCAGGCGTGCGCGCCCAGCTTGTGCCACGCGCGGTAGTGCGTGCCCTCGGCGAGGAGGTGGAGGTCGAAGTCCGTGAGGAAGGGGGAGGTCATGTGCGGGAGTATAGCGCGCGGGCGCCGCGCGTGCAACCCGATTGATTGACAACCTGCCCGCATCGCGCTAGATTTGCCTTCTTCCCCTGTGCAAGGAGAACGGCATGAAGCGCAACGAAGCGGTGGAGCGCTGGGTGGCCGAAATGGCGGCGCTCACGGGTCCCGACCGGGTCGTCTGGTGTGACGGCTCGGAGGAGGAACGGCGGCGGCTCACGCAGGAGGCCCTGGGCACGGGACAGTTGCTGGAGCTGAACCAGGAGAAGCTCCCGGGCTGTTACCTGCACCGCTCGAATCCCAACGACGTTGCGCGCACCGAGCAGCTCACGTTCCTCTGCACGCGTCGCAAGGAGGACGCGGGCTCGACCAACAACTGGATGGCCCCCGCCGACGCCTACGCCCGCCTCTCCGGCATCTACAAGGGCGCCCTGCGGGGGCGCACCCTGTACGTCGTGCCGTTCCTGATGGGGCCGCGCGGGTCGAAGTTCAGCAAGGTCGGCGTGCAGGTCACCGACAGCATCTACGTGGTCCTCAGCATGCGCATCATGACGCGGATGGGAGACGCCGCGCTCGCGGAGCTGGGGACCGGCGACCGGTTCGTGAAGTGCCTGCACTCCCTCGCCGACCTGAACCCGGAGCGCCGGTTCATCTGCCACTTTCCGGAGGACTACACGATCTGGAGCGTCGGCTCCGGCTACGGCGGCAACGCGCTGCTGGGCAAGAAGTGCTTCGCGCTGCGCATGGCCGGCTGGATGGGGCGCCAGGAAGGCTGGCTCGCCGAGCACATGTTGATCGTCGGGCTCGAGCGGCCGGACGGACGGCTCTCGTACGTCGCGGGCGCCTTCCCGAGCGCGTGCGGCAAGACGAACCTGGCGATGCTCGTGCCGCCAGCCTCGTACAAGGGCTGGAAGATCCACACGGTCGGCGACGACATCGCCTGGATCCGCGTCGGCCCGGACGGCCGGCTGTGGGCGATCAATCCGGAGGCGGGGTTCTTCGGCGTCGCGCCGGGCACGAACCCGAAGACGAACACGAACGCGATGGGGACGTTCAGCTCGAACAGCCTCTTCACGAACGTGGCCCTCACGCCGGACCGGACCGTCTGGTGGGAGGGGATGGAGGAGCCGAAGGCGGGGGCCGTCGGGTATTTCGACTGGCAGGGCCGGCCGTGGAGCCCGGGGAGCGGCACGCGCGGCGCCCACCCGAACGCGCGCTTCACGGCGCCGGCGCGCCAGTGCCCGAGCATTTCGTCGCAGTGGGAGGGGCCGGACGGCGTGCCGCTCTCCGCGATCCTGTTCGGCTGCCGGAGGTCGCGCCTCGCCCCGCTCGTCGTCGAGTCGCTCAACTGGCGGCACGGGGTCTACCTCGGCGCGACCATCGCGTCGGAGACGACCGCGGCCGCGGCCGGCGCGGTCGGCGTCGTGCGGCGGGACCCGATGGCGAACCTGCCCTTCCTCGGCTACAACGTCGGGGACTATTTCCGCCACTGGCTCTCGATGGAGACGCGCTGCCCGAAGCTCCCGCGCATCTATCGCGTCAACTGGTTCCGCGTCGACGGCAAGGGGAAATTCATCTGGCCCGGCTTCGGCGACAACCTGCGGGTCCTGCGCTGGATCCTGGACCGGTGCGAGGGGGACGCGAAGGCGACGGAGACGCCGCTGGGCAACCTGCCGACCCCGGAGGCGCTGGATCTCGCGGGCCTCGACCTCGGGCCGGAGTCGATGAAGACACTGCTCGAGGTGGACCGCCCCGGCTGGACCGAGGCGGCACGGCAGCAGGAGGAGTTCTTCCAGTCGATCGGGCCCGCGATGCCGCGGGAACTCGTCGAGGAGAAGGACGCGTTGGTGAAGCGGCTGGGATCGGCGTAGGAACTCCAAGGGCCGACGGCTACGAACGCCAGGTACCAACTCGGGCGAAGGCCCGAAACCCAGGGGTCGGCGTGCGCGGTCCGTGACGGGGATGCCGTCGACACAATGCCCTTGCCCCGAGACCGGGCGTGGTGACATAGTATCGGCGATCGACCGGCCCAATCGTCCGGTTGCCGACGACCGTGCCGTCTCTTCCGAGCGAGTCGAAGTCATGCCGCTGCTCGATCACTTTCGCCCGCCCCTCCTGGGCCATCGCCACTGGGAAGGGTTTCACGGCCGGTGGGCGGCGGCAATCTCCGACGCCCTGAACGAGTGCCTGCCCCCGGGGTACTTCGCCGAGTTCCAGGTGACGCTCGGAACCCGAATTGAAGTCGACCTTGCGACGCTGCGGGAGTCGACGCCGAAGCCCGAGGCCCCTTCCGGCTCACCTGCGACCGCCGTTCTCTCCCGGGTCTGGGCGCCGCCCGCGCCGGCCGCGGTCATCCCCGCAGTCTTCCCGGACGAGTTCGAAGTGCGGGTCTTCAACAGCGCGGCTGGGCCCGTCCTGGTAGCGGCCGTCGAACTCGTCAGCCCCGGGAACAAGGATCGCGAGGGCGCCCGACGCGCGTTCGCCGCCAAGTGTGCCACATACCTGCAACGCGGCATCGGACTGGTCGTTGTGGACATCGTCACCTCCCGCACAGCCAACCTGCACGAAGATCTCCTGGACCTGCTCGGACAAGCGGAGAGTGGCCGGTTCTCGAGCCTTACGCCGCTCTACGCCACAGCGTATCGGCCCGCGCATCGCAGCGAGCGCAACGAGATCGACCTGTGGAGGGAGCCGCTCGCGGTGTCCCAAATCCTGCCCACTCTGCCTCTCGCGGTGTGCGGTCTCGGTGATCTTCCTGTCGACCTCGAGGGAACCTACATGGAGGCCCGGCGGCGCGGTCGGATCGACTGATCGAAGGGCGGACGCGTCGAAGTCACTAAGACCACAAAGGCGCATTTCGGCCGAGCCAAACTCGCCCCCCTCACTGATGGTCCTTCGTGGTCTTCGTGCCTTGGTGGCTTGGTGGTTTCGTCGTCCGTTTGGGTTTCGGGCCTTCGCCCGAGTTGGAGCTTGGCGTTGGAGTTGCCCCCGCTCTCCGCCCCCGTGCGGGACGCCCCAGCCACCCCGTTCACTTCACTCCGTCAGCGGCCGGAACCGACGCTCGAACTCCTCGCGCGTGAGCTTGGCGGCGTCCGCCAGCCGCTGAATCTGCCCAGGCTCCAGGAAGTCCTCCGCACCGAGCCGGATCATGTACTTCCGGGCCACCTCGTACGCCTCGGTGTTCGTGTCCACGAGGCGCACTCTCGTGCGGCCGGTCGTCGGATCCAGCATCTCCTCGAACCAGAGCGGCACCATCCTCCCGCCCACCAGGTTGATCATCGCGCCCGACCCGCCCTCGAGCAGGAACTTCACCGCCGCGTAGCCCAGGTTCCGCGTGTACTCGCAGTCGAAGGGGATCGGCGGCGCGCAGCGCAGCTCGTACCCGATGTCCTTCGCGACGATCGTCGCCTTGATCCCGCGCGAGGTCAGGCTCTTCCGTACCTGGTTCCTCAAGATCTGACCGAAGTTGATCTCGGAAAAACGCAGGTGTCCGTGCGGGTCGTGCTCGACCCCCTCGAGCCCCTTCAGGTCTTCCGGCCGGATCGACTCGATCACCCCCTCGGAGACCATGCACACGCCGTCCTCGCGGCCCATCGACCTCCGCTTGATGATCGCCCCTTCGATGGTGTCCGTGACGCGCGCGAGCGGGACCGGACCGCGTCCGAACTCTTCCGCGATGATCGTAATCGTGCAGCCGGCCGCCTTCCCGATCCCGAGCGCCAGGTGCCCCGCCTTGCGCCCCATCGCGACGATGATGTACCAGCGGCGCGTCGTCCGCGAGTCCTCCATGATGTTCTGGAGCAGGTTGCAGCCGATGTGCCGAGCCGTCTGGTAGCCGAAGGTCGAGAGGTTGCCCGGCAGCGGCAGGTCGTTGTCGATCGTCTTCGGCACGTGCGCGACCTTCACCTGCCCGGCCGCCCTCCGCTCGATCTGGCTGGCCGTGTACGCCGTGTCGTCGCCGCCGATCGTCACGAGGTACCGCACGCCCGCGTCGGCGAACAGCTTCACGATCCGGTCCATTTCCTCCGGCGACCCGGTGGGATTGTGCCTCGAGATCCCGAGCAGCGAACCGCCCTGGAAGTGGATCCGGGACACCACGTCGATCGTCAGCTCGCGGAACGCCGTCGCGTCCCCCGCGGAGAGCCGTCGGAAGCCGTCGACGACCCCGAGGACCCGGTGCTTCCGGTTGATCGCCTCGATCGTCGAGGCGCCGATGACGCCGTTGATGCCGGGCGCCGGCCCGCCGCCGACGACGATCGCCACCGTCCCCTTCCGCTGGGCATCCGTCCCCGAGCTCGTGGTGGTCATGCGCACCTTCCTGGAGGCCCGCGTGGCCCGGCCGCGAGAAACGCCTCCCGACCGCGACGCGCGCAAATCTCTGCGAGCAACAGAGCATACGGAGACGGAGTTGCGGGGGCAAGGGATTTCTACTGGTGCGTCCTACGACGGTGCACCAACCGCGGCGACCCTCCCCGCGACTCCTCACCGCTCCGAGGCCGCCACGACCTGCAGGAGAATTTCGTCCTCGGACTGCCACGCGACCACGACCGGCGTCTTCGCCCCGGGCGCGGAGGCGATGACGGGGTCGGAGGCCTTGCCCGAGAGCCGGGTGGCCGCGCCGGACGGCGGCTGGTACATCAAATCGCCGCCGCGACCGGTCAGCCAGACCATGTGCGCGCCCTTCGGGCCGCCCGCGATCCAGGCCTGCTCTCCCCCGCCCAACTCCCGTTCCGGCTGCCCCGGCACGTCAAAAAAAATCGACCGGGCCCGCCGCCAGATCGTCAGCGGTGCGCCGTCCGCCGCCGCCGCGATCGCGCCGCCGTCCATCGGGCACCCTTTGAGCGGCCACGTGCCGGCGCCGAGCTTTTTCGCCGCCTCCGCGACCTTGCCGCCGGCGCCCACCTTCAGGTAGTACATGTCCCGGCTCCCGCCGAGCCAGTTCCGGAACATGACCAGCGCGTTCCCCTTCGCGTCCAGGGCGACCGACGGATGGCAGCACTCGCAGATGTTGCCCGCCGCGGATTTGTAGAGCTGGGCGTCGGCCCCCCAGGTCGCGCCTCCGTCGCTCGAGGCTGCGCCGTACAGTTCCGTCTTGCCGCGCCGAAGATCCAGCCACACGCAGTAGACGTGCTCGCCCCCACCCGCGGCCAGCCCGTGCAGCCCCTCCCGGGCGGCCCCCGCATCGCTGTTCAGTCGCACGGGCGCCTGCCAGGTCTTGCCGTGATCGGTCGAGCGCCAGGCCTGCAGGTCCATCGCGGCATTGTGCCCGTGTCCGCCGCAGACCGCGGCCACCACGAGCGCCTTCTCCGTCGCGGCGATGCGCGGCCCGCGCCGCATGCCCAGCGCGAGGTTGCCCGCCTGGGCGACCTGCACCGGCGCGCCGAACGTCTTGCCGCCGTCGGTCGAAGCGGAGCACCAGACCGCGTTGTCGTTCCCGAACGCGACGTAGATCGTCCCGTCCGGAGCGACCGCGACCTGCGGCTCGCGCCCGCGCGCGACCTTCACCGGATCGGCGGCCGCGGCGGACCCGGGGACCGCGACTAGCGTGAGCGTCAGGGCTGCCGCCCAGAGTCCGAGAAGCCGTGCGCTCCGCCCACGGAAGGACGAGCCACCGAAGACGCCGAAGACGCCGAACGACCCGTCGTGAAATTCGGCGTCTTCAGCGTCTTCGGTGGCTACTCATCGTCTTTGGGTTTCGGGCGCGCGCCTGCCTTGGGATTGACTGTAGCCGAAGGCCGTGTGCCGGCAGAATACTCGGCGGCGGCGGACGCGTCAATCATGGCGTGACGAACCGCTTGACGAACCGGAGGCGCCGGGCTAGGCTGTTGGACTGTCGATCATCCGGCCCCGAGCAACGAGGAGCACCCCACATGGCGACGGCCGCACCGGACGTGGACGAGGTCAAACGCCGGCTCCGTAGCCGCAAACTCCCCTTCGTCCTCGACGTGGACATCGAGGCGAAGGCCGACCTCATCGCCGAGGTCCTCCGGCTCAAGGCGAAGCACAACGTCGTCATCCTGGGGCACAATTACATGGAGCCCCTGGTCTTCGACCTCTCCGACCTCGAGGAGCGCGGCGACTCCCTCCAGCTCTCGATGTACGCCGCGCGCACCTCCGCCTCCACCATCCTCTTCAACGGCGTGGTCTTCATGGCGGAGACGGCGAAGGTCCTGAACCCGGACAAACGCGTCCTCATCGCGGACATGCGCGCGGGCTGCTCCCTGGCCGACAACTTCCGCGGCCCCGACGTCCGCGCGCTCAAAGAACGCTACCCCGGCGTCCCGGTCATGATCTACATCAACAGCTACGCCGACGCGAAGGCCGAGTGCGACGTCTGCTGCACGTCGGCGAACGCGCCGGCCATCGCCTCCGCCTTGCCGGGGGACCGCGTGCTCTTCGTGCCCGACATCCTCTTCGCCCAGAATCTCGAAACCGAGCTGCGCGGGCGCAAGGAGGTGCTCTTCCCGGGCAAGGGGAACGACGTGCGCGGCGCGGTCTGCGAAGTGCACGAGCGGTTCACGCTCGAAGACCTGCGGATGATCCGCGGCTCGTTCGAGATCCCGAAGGGACACGCGTCGCGCATCGTGTACGCCCACTGGGAGTGCAGGCCGGACGTGCTGCGCGAGGCGGACGTCTACGGCAGCACCAGCCAGATCCGCTCGGACATCGCGCGCCGCGTGAAAGAGGGGCGGCTGGAGAAGGCCTTCGTGGCGTCCGAGTGCGAGCTGACGACGAACCTGATGGCGGAGTTTCCCGGCGTGGAGTTCGCGACGGCCTGCTTCGTCCGGTGCCAACACATGGCGCGGATCACGCTCGACGGCGTGCTGACGGTACTCCGCGCGCTGGACGCGGGGACGGACCTGAAGGCCTGGGAGGTTTCGCTCGATCGTGCGACGATCGACCGCGCGCGACGACCGATCGAGCGAATGCTGGAGATGAGCACGGCGGCGCAGAACAGGGTGGGGTGAGGGACCAGCCCTTCCCAGGTGTTTGTCTCGCCCCGTTGCCCGTCACAGCAGGCTGCTCTGTTGCGCCTGCGACTCGAGTCCGCCCTGTGGCGCAGGGCTTCCGCCTTCGCGCGCGGCACATCGGTGGACGCGTCCGCCCCGCACCCGTTCGCGCACGGAGTGGGTGACGCGCCTCCCCGATTTCCGCTGGAGCCCGCTCCGCACACTACGGGCGGGGGGGGGGCCCCCCCCCTCCCCCGCCGGGACGCCCCGTATGAACATCGCCATGCGTTTGGAGTGCGGGGGCGGCCAGAGGAGGTCGGGGAGGAGCTTCGGACGTTCCGTGCGAGATCGGGTGCAGGGCGGAAGCCCTGCACCACAAGACAGGCTCAAGTCGCATCGTCAAGTGAACAGGCGTGTTGCGTCCAGCACCGGGGCAGCAAAGCCACCTTGGAAGGGCTGACCGAGGCGCCCAATGCCCGCAAGAAGAGGTCGGCCGCTCCCGATCGTCCTCAGTACCGCCCCACAGAATTGGGTGACCAATTTCCTCGGCGATTTCGGCCGCCTGCTTCGTTGCGCTCGCTCAACGTAGTTCTCCGTTACTACGCCTCGCTCGCGCGCCTCGCGGGCGGCCGAACTTGCCTTCGGCTCTTGGTCACCGACTTCCGTGGAGCGGTACTCAGCGCACCCGCCTGTAGACCTCCAAGTCGCCCTGTGGCGTCCCGCGGATGGTCGCCGCACGCTCGAAGCGCGCCGCGAGCGCCTCGCGGACCCGGTCGGCGAGATCGCCGTGCGCCGCGAAGACGCCCCAGGCTCGGGCGTCCAGGAGCGCGACGTCCGCGCTCGTCGCGAGCAGCTCCAGCACGATTTCCGGGTTCGTCCCGTGGTAGCGGCGGACGACGTCGGTGCGACCCGACGGCGAAAAAAAATAAAAGTTCCGCGTGAGCTCGGGGAGGAGGAGGCGGCCGGACTCCGCGAAAAGGGACGGATAGCAAAAGCTGAACATGCGTTCGTCCGTGCGAACGGCGGCCGCGACGTCGCCCCCGGCGGCCGCGAGCGCCGCGCGGTCGCACGCCCCGGAGAGCGGGTGCCCGAGGTTCGGCACGCCGGCGGCCGGAAAGCAGAGGAGCAGGGCCACGACGAGCGCGGGCCGCGCTTGCCATGCCTCCGCCGCTCGATCCCAACGCGCGGCGAGCGGCGCCGCCGCAAGCGGGACGGCGAGGGGCAGGTAGTAGGAGGCGTAATCGGGAAAGGTCCGGGAGGTCGGCCGGTAGGCGTGATGGACCAGCGCCCCCGCGCCCACCAGCGCGGCCAGCAGTCCGCCCAACCGGCTCGTCGGTCTCCGCGGCGCACCACCGTTCCCCGGCGCCTGGAATCCGCGACCGAAGAGGCCGATCAGCCCGGCAAGCAGCAGCGGCCACAAGAGAGGGTGAGCGCCCGCCAACGTCCACAGGCACCCGAGCCACGCCTTCACGGACCAGTCCGGCCCCAACTCGTAGGGCCGCTCGAACGGGGCCCCGAGCATCGGCGCCAGGGTCTGCTCGAAAAACGCCGTCCCGCCGGAGACGATCGCCGGCAGCGCGCCGACCGCGGCCACGCCCAGCCCGACGGCCGCGCAGAAGCACCAGCGCACCAGGTCTTTCCCCGATACGACCGCGGCGGCAACCAGGACGTAGGGCGCGAGGTTTTGTCGCAGCAGCGCCGCGAGCACGAAGCACGCCAGCCCCGCGGCGACGCGGACGCGCGAGGTCCACCCCTCGCCGAGCAGGAGCGCACCCGCCAGCAGGCACGCGGAGCAGGGCGCGTAAGGGAGGGCCGCGGAAAGCGGCTGCAGCAGGTTGGGGTCGGCGACGAGGAGCAGCAGCGCGCACGCGCCCGCGGTCCTTCCCGCAAACGCCGCCGCCGCTCGATAGGCCAAGAGCAGCGCCAACGCGGTGAAGAATAGAGCGACTCCCCGCCCCACCCCGAAGCCGGCCCCGAAGACCGACTGCGGCACTCCGTACACGTACGGCAGGAGCGGGCCGTACTGATAATTCATGTCCCGGTACGGAGCGATGCCGGCGGAGCAGACGAGCCAGCTCGAGTAGAGGTAGTACCCCTCGTCGAAGCCGGTACCGAGGAAGGCGTGGTAGAGGGGGGCTTGGAGGGCGAAGAGTCCGACCGCAAGCGCGACGAGAAACCGCTGGTCCCGTCGCCAAGGGCGGGCCAGAGGCTCGGTCGGCTCACCCGGCCCGGGCTCCGTGTCGGCCCCGGAGTGGGGCTCCGGCGCCATGCGCGCCTACATCGCGCCCGGGTTCGGGAGGTCGCCGGGGGACGCCACCCCGGCGGTCGCGCCCGAAGGCGCTCCCGCGGGCAGCGCGGAAGGGACAGCCGGGGGCAGTGCGCCGCCGCGAGCGGCGGGCGCGCGCGGCGCGACGTAGATCCGCACGGAGTTCGACTCGTACCAGCCGCTCCGGCCCGCGCCCTCGCGGCCCGGAAGGAGCATGTTCCCGTCAGCGGCCTGGGCCGGGGCACCAAGAGAAACCGGTTCCAGCGCGGGGACCGCGCCGTACCCGCCGGATGCGTCGGAGGCGACCTGCGCGACGCCGCCCATGGGCAGCGGGGACTCACCGGACACCTGCGACGTCGCCGCGACCTCGGTCGTGGCGCCCGGCTCCGTCGCGGCCAGACGCTGCTGCTCAAGCTCCGCCTGGCGCGCCAGCTCGGCCTGCACAGCCTCCGGGCTCACTTCGAGGTCGAGCTGCGAGCCGCCGAGGAAGTGAGGCAACACCAGGAAGCCCGCGGCGATCGGCAGGGCGATGCCCGCGATCGCGGCCCACACCACCCCACGCGCGTAGCGGGGGGGCGGGGCGAGCCGGGTCCGGGTCGTTGGACAGGCCGGGAGAGGAATGGCCAGGGGCTGGTCCTGCGTCCAGCGACGGGTGCCGCCGTCGTGGAGAGGGACGACCTGAGCGGCCATCGAGGAGGCCGCGGCCGTCCCGGCTGCGCACGACGCACCGGCCGCGATCGTGGGGACCAGGATCCGCCTCGTCCCCGCCGGACTCGCGGTCCCCGCCGGGGCCACCGGCGCAGGCGCCAGCGCGGCCGGCACAGCGCCCGGCCCGGTCGGCGCGCTTCCCGCCGGAGCCGCCGGGCCCGCGGGCACGACCCGCTGCCGCCGCTGGGAGGTCTCGTCCCCGAACCGTCCCTTCACCGCATGGAGGAAGTCCACGAGTTCGCGGGTGTCCTGCTGGGGCAGATTCTTGCGCGTTACTTGCGTGCCCATAGCCACGCTCCCTCCTTGTCATTCTTGCGCCAGGCGCCGAAGGTGGGATACTTCGCCGCGAGAAAATACCGCGGCGGGTTGGTCGTCAGGTTCTCGTCGTAGATGTAGTCTCGGGACACTCCCCAGCCTTTCAAGTCGCTGAGGCTGTAGGCCCAGGGCTGCGTGTTGCAGGTCAGGGACCCCACGATGCGAAGATTCCCCTTCACCATGCTCGTGTCCCCGTGCCAGTTCCCGGTGGCGGAGAACACCGCGCCGTGGAACTCCATGTTGTAGGGGCACGCGGCGGTCAGGGTGATGTCCTTCACGGCGACGATCCCGACGACCGACTTCGGCTCCGTGTCCCCGGTCGCCGGGTCGTGATACTTGGGATTGGGATCGTAGGTGTAGCCGGCGGTCTTCCAGTTCACGCCCGTTGCCGTATTCGTGCTGATCGGGCTCCCCTGGGGGTCCTTCAGCACGAAGGCCGGATCCCCATTCCCGTCCACGTACCGCAGGCTGCCCGTCAGGTTCACGCGGTCGCTCGAGGCGATCGTCAGCTTGCCGTTCACGTCCCCTTTGAGCGAGGTCACGGGCCCGCCGACGTAGAGCAGGCCGTTCGAGGGCAGCGGCAGCGTCGAGGTCTTGAGGATCGACCCGTCAACCTGGTTCCGGAGGGTCAACTTGACCTGGGTCCCGGTGATGCCGGCGCCGGCGGTGAGCTGGATTTCGGTGTTGAACGGCGTGGACGGATACCGGGCGTTCGTCGTGGAGACATCGTACGGAGACGAGGTCGAGCCCTGGGGGATTTCGGTCTGCGCCTGGAGCTGGTTGACGTCCGCGCTCGTGGGGAGCGGAAGCGTCGGGGCCGACTGGTCGTACCCTTTGTAGAAGGTCGTGTTCTGCAAGGTCGCGCCGTTCACGAACGCGAAGGCCTTCACGCCCGTCACCGTCTCGAAGAGCTGCGCGCCGCCGCCGGCGAACGTGATGGTGTTGTTCGAATGGACAAGCCCGTGGACCATGGTCGAGCCCACGGTAACGCCGGAGTTCGCGATGAACCACAGGTAGCGGGAGAAATCGTCCCGCTCGCCGATCTCGACCGTCACGCGGCTCTCGAGTTCGCGCAGCGTCGATTGGCCGGTGATCGGGTCGTGTTGGGCGCCGAGATAGATGGCGATGCCGGTCACGCTGAAGTACCCGCTCGCGTCCGGCAACTCCACGTACCCGGAGCGGTCGAGCTTCCAAGGGCCCATCGCGGTCTCGGGAACCATGTTGCCCGCGAAGACCCCGCCGACGGCGGTCGTCGAGCCCGGCACGAGAACGTTGGCGGCCCGCAGCCGCGCCTTGGCGCCGGTCAGCGCCTGGGCCGGCGTCCACAGCCAGCCGATCTGCGCGCCCGCCTTGTTCTTCACCATCGTCGAGCCCGGCGGGGTGCGCAGCCAGGTGTTTCCCTTGGAGTCGTAGGGGCTCTTCAGGGAGGCGAACTGCACGTCGGCGACCACGGACTCCGCGGCGTAGACGCGGGCCAGCTCGCCTTCGAGCTGCTCGACCTCGCGGACCTCGGACACGCCCTGGCCGAGCAGCGCGGCGGTGACGGAGACCAGCACGAACGTGAGGATCGTGGCGGTAAGGAGGGCGGTCCCGGAGCGCGCGCGGAGCAGCCGTCCGTGGAGGCGGGTCGCGGCCATCGGGGGAACCCCTTAGTTACGGCAGTACACGTCGCATTCGGCGTGAACGGCGGATACGCGGCGCGGCGGGAAGTCCGCTCGCGGGTCCGTCTCCGCCGAGAGGGCGAGGGCGTCCAGTTCCACGTGGACCTGGTTCCCGGTCCCGCAGGACAGCTTCTGGAAATTCGCGCAGGCCGGCGCGCCGGAGGACGAGCCGGAGAGCGTGCCGTTCCGGAAGAACACGGTGCCGTCGGTCAGCGTGATCCGGGGCGAGGCATCGGTGTCCCACGTCGTGATCGAGCTGATGCGCACGAGGGGATTCCCCGACCCGTCCGTAGCGTAGTTCCGGCGGGGGCCCGGGGGGGCGGGGTCGTAGCTCACGTACCGGAAGAGCTGGATGCCGCTCGCGCCGCGCATGTCGTGGGCGCACCAAAGCACGATCCCCTGCCACACGGGCTGGCCCCCCGCGAACACGAACCGGCCCTGCGGGGTGCGGGCCGTGGGGTAGACGATGGCGCTTTGGTTCGGGACGCCGGCGGGATAGGGGGCGCTCGCGAAGAACCGTCGCCACTGGGGGAACAGCCGCTCCCAGCGCTGGACGGGCTCGGTGGAGGCCTTGTACGCCGGGACGTGCATGCCGTTCCCGGTATTCGCGGTCGTGCCATCGTTGAAATTCAGGATGGAGACGAGGTTGATCCGGCTCTCGGCCAACTCCTCGGACAGGCGGGACATCGCCGTTTGCACGCGGGACTCCTGGTAGGAGACGATGGCGATGTCCGTGCTGACGTCGACGCCGACCTTCGAGGCGGACATGGCGACCCCGAGGAGAATGGAGAGCACCACGGTCGCCATCATCAACTCGACGACGGAAAAACCCGCGCACCGCCGGCGAAGCGTCATTGCGCCCTCCGGGTGGTGAAGCCGATGGAGAGCGGGACGCAGCCGTTGCCGCCGGCGTAGTAGAGCTGGACGGAGATTTCGAAGAGCGTCCGGTTGCCGGCGGCGGGTCCGAGGCCGTAGGGCAGGCCCGAGACGTCGGTCACCGTGACGATGCCGGGACTCAGGTCCGGCCGGCCGACGGGGTCCGCGTTCTTGAGCTGAGGGACGGCGGGGCAATCGAACCGGGTGACGTAGATGTTCTTGGTCGCGCCGGCCCCGAGGACGAAGGTCTTCAGATTGTCGAAGGGGAGGGCTTTGTAGATTTCCATCACTTCGCGGCAGGCCTGAAGGGCCGCGGCGTGCTGATGAGCACCGTCCTGCGCGCGATGGGCGAAGAGGACCGCCGAGAGGATGCCGAGGCATGCGACGCTCAGGATGGCGGAGGCGAAGGTCAGCTCGACGAACGTGAAGCCGGCGCGGTCGGTCGAGCGGAGGGTTCGGGGGGCACGGGTCATGAACAGGACTCCCAAGGTGCGATGCGCAAAGCCGGCGGCGAAGGGTCTTGCATCAAACCTCGTTCCGACGGGCTCTTGTCGCGCCCCATCGGCTTCTAATGTCGCAACCAGAGAGGGCGAATCTTGATGAGCCTATCCCGAGCGCCGGAATCGAGAATTCGCCGATCGGGCAGGGAGAAAATCGTGTAAACGCACTTGCCACGCTGTAACGAGTCCCGCGCGGTGAACCACGGTCGGGAGGGAGTCAGCGCGGGCCCTGGGAAAGTATGGCACGGCATTCTATCGGGCGAGCCGGTCCACCGCAACGAAAAAGCCGAGCGAGCGAAATTCCATTCGCCTTGCTTTTCCTTCCCGGCCGCAACTATAATCCCATCGGGGGTCTCCCTTTTTGGCATGGTTCAAATCGCCGCCGATGCAGTGCCCAGCCGAGAGCCCTGTCTTGCTTCGTGGGCACGGCAGCGCCGTGCCCCTACGCAGATCGGCCGACAGCGAGCTGTGCCCTCGATCTGAACCATGCCCCCTTTTTCCCGAGCACGGAGTCCGGAGTGCCCGCGCCCAACGACGCCCTCCTCGGCAAGATCGCCCTGCAGCAGGGACTGATCACGCGCGATCAGCTCGTGGAGTGCCTCCGCCTTCAGGAGATCGAGAGCCAGTCGCTCCCGCCGCACCGGCTCCGCTCCCTCGGGGCCATCCTGATCGAACACCGCTACGTCAGCGAGGAGAACCTCAAGAAGCTCTTCTCGACGCACAATCGCTGCGCCCAGGAAGGCGCGACGAGTTGCAATGATTTCCGCTCGTCCGAGGAGTTGCGACTCGGCAAGGTGCTCGTCTCGCTCGGCATCGCGGGCGCCCGGCAAATCGACGAGTGTCTCCGCATGCAGGCGGAGCGCGTCCGCGAAGATGGGTCGGTCCCGCGACTGGGGGAGCTCCTCGTCGAACGCGGCTACTGCACGGAAGCCGAGGTCCAGCAGGCGCTGGAGGGGCAAAGGCGAGTCGCTCTCGCGTGCACCGGTTGCGGCGCGCGTGCGACGGTGAACGGCTACGACGCCAAGCGGCTTTACCCTTGTCGATCCTGCGGAAGCGAGCTCAAGCCCGTCGTGGCGGAGCCCGCGCCTGCGGCGCCGCGGGCCGCTCCGAAAGCCCCCGTGCGCCCACTCCCCTCGCGTCCCCCCGACGACTCCCCCACCCTTGACGATGCGCTCGCGGGGTCGGACGAGAGCGGCCCCCCGGGCGGACCCCCGCCGGCAATGCGCGCCGCGGCGCAGGCCTCCGCCGCGGCGCACGCGCACGGGCCCGCGCCCGCGCCTGCCCGCGCTTCGCAGCTCCACCGACCCGCACCGACCGCGCACCCGTCCCCGCCCCCTCCCGCCCCGACGCCGACGCCGGTCCCGGCCGCACCCGCCTCGGGTGAGGACCCTACCTCCTCGCACCTCCGCTCCCACGGCTCCGGCGCGGGCGCGCCTCCACCCGAAGTCCGCGAGGCCCTGGCGCGCGCGGGCGCGCAGTTCGGCAAGTACGTCCTCGTCGGCGAGCTGGGGCACGGCGGCATGGGCGTCGTCTACAAGGCCTGGGAGCGTGACCTGGGTCGCTACGTCGCCCTCAAGCTCCTCCAGATCGAGGACGACATCAGGACCCCCGTCACCCGGCACGGGCAGCAGTCCGCCGGCGACGACGAAAAAGAAATCCAGCGCTTCGTGCGCGAGGCGCGCACCGCGGCGAAGCTGCGGCATGCGAACATCGCCCAGGTCTTCGACGTCGGCTACCTGAACGGGAAACACTACCTCGCGATGGAGTTCATCCGCGGCATCAGCCTCCGCCAGTATCTCCGCTCCGGACCGCCGGGGACGGACACGAGCCTGCGGAAATCCGACATCATCGTGAAGTCCCGCCCGCCGGGGCCCGTGCCCGCCGCCCCCAAAGTCCGCGAACTGCTCAGCTTCATCCGCGACATCGCCCGCGCCCTCGACTATTCGCACGCGAACGGCGTCATCCACCGCGACGTGAAGCCGGAGAACATCCTCCTCGCCGAGCCCGAGGACCGCCCGGACGCGCGTCCCCGCAGCGGCAGCACGTCCCGCCGTCTCCAGGCGGCACGGCTCCGCGCGGTGCTCGTCGACTTCGGCCTCGCCCGCGAGCTGGGCTCCGCCTCGCACCTCACCGTCTCCGGCCAGATCATGGGCACGCCCTCCTACATGTCCCCCGAGCAGGCGGACGGCCGGCTCAGCGAAATGGACGGGCGGACGGACGTCTTCTCGCTCGGCACCGTCCTCTACGAGTGCGTCACCGGGCGCAAGGCCTTCGACGCCGCCACGCCCGTCGGCACGCTCTACCAGGTGATGTTCGAGGAGCCGGTCCCGCCGCGGCGCGTGAATCCCCGCATCCACAACGACGTGCAGACCATCGTGCAGAAGGCGATGGAGAAGGAGATGGGCCGGCGCTACGCGTCCGCGGAGGAATTCGCGGACGACATCGAGCGGTACCTCGACGGCGAGCCGATCCTCGCCGTACCCCCGTCCTTCTCCTACCGGCTCTGGCGGCGCGCCACGAAAAACAAAGCGGCGTCGATCGGCGGGACGGTCCTGCTCGTGCTGGCGCTGGGCTTCGGCGGCTACCTGCTGGCCGCGCGCGCGGAGCGGCAGTCCGGGGCCGCCTCGGGCCTGGCCGCGGCGCAGCAGGCGTTCGCGCGGAAGGACTTCCGCTCGGCGACCGAAGGGCTGCACCTCGCGCTGACGCACGAACCCACGAACGAAGCCGCGCTCGCGCTCCTCGCGCCGTACGAGGCCGCCCTGCGCGAGGCGGAGGCGAACGAGACGCGCGAGCGGCAGCGGCTCGGCGAGGTCCAGGCGCGCGACGCGCTCCGGCAGAAGGCCGAGCCTTACTATGTGAAAGGGAAGTTCACGAGCACCGAGACCCCGGAGGCCTTGCGACAGGGGATCGTCCACCTCGACAAGGCCGTGGAGATCCACCCTGACTTCGCGGAGGCCCTGTTCGAGCGCGGCTACCGGTATTTCCTGCTGGCGGAGAACGACCGCGCGCTCCCGGACCTGGAGCGGGCCGCGTCCCTCGGCCCGGGCCTCGCCTGCCAGTCCCTTTTTTTGCGCGGCAAGATCCTGATGGACACGAAACTGGACCTGCCCGCCGCCGCGAAGTGCTTCGAGGAGATGCTCCGGCTCGACCCGACGAGCGAGTTCGCCCTGGCGGGCAAGGCGCGCCTGGCGGTGGCCGAGAAGCGCTACGACGAGGCGCTCCGGATCGCCGACGAGGTCGAGCGGTCGGGGCATCACGTGGACGAGGTCTACCTGGTGCGCGGGTACGTGCTCGATCAGCCCGGGACGCGCCGGGACCCGGCCGGCGCGCTCGCCGCCTACGACGAGGCCCTGCGACTCAACCCGCGCTACGTCTGCGCGCGCAACAACCGGGGCAGCCTTTATCTCGAAAAGGGGCGCTTCGCCGAGGCCCTCGCCGAATACGACCTGGTGCTCAAGCTCAACCCGAAGCAGGCGGAGACGATCGTCAACAAGGCGAACCTCTACCGGAAAAAGGGCGAGTTCCCGAAGGCGCTCGACGAGCTGGACAAGGCGGAGGCGGTGAACCCGAAGCTCGCGATGATCCACGTGGTGCGCGGACACGTGTACACGGCGAACGGGGACACGGGGCGGGCAAAGGCGGAGTATGGGGAGGCCCTGGCGGCCGACCCGAAGCTCGTCGACGCCTACGTGGGGCGCTGCATGGCGCGCCGACAGGCGAACGACCTGGACGGCGCGCTCGAGGACGCGGAGCGGGCGCTCGCGCTCGACAAGGACAACGGGGACGCGCTCGCGGCGAAGGCCGTGACGCTGCTCCTCCAGGGCAGGACGAGGCTCGCCGTGCAGGCCTCGGAGCACGCGGTGGAGTCGAACCCCCAGCACGCGCTGTCCCGCTTCGCGCACGGGGCGGTGCTGGCGCAGGGGACGGGTGACCTCGCCGGCGCGCGCCTGGAGATCGACCGCGCGTTGGAGCTGGACCCGTGCCTGGCGCAGGCCTACATGCAACGGGCGCTGCTGCGCCAGGCCGGTCACGACGACGCGGGCTCGGTCGCCGATCTCGACGAGGCGCTTCGCCTCGAGCCGAAAAATCCCGTCGCGCTCAACCTGAGGGGCCTCTCGCGGATCCAGCTCGGCCGCATGCGCGAGGCGATCGCGGACTGCGACGCGGCGCTGGCCGCGGGCGGGCCCAACGTGCAGAGCTTCGCCGTGCGCTCCCTCGCCCACCAGGCCTTGAAGGAATGGGACGCCGCCATCGCCGACCTTCGGGAGAAGGCGAGGCTGCAGCCGAAGGACCCGATCACGTTCGCGAGCCTTGCCCTTTGCCTCTGGAACAAGGGGGACCTCGCGGGCGCGATCGAGGAATACGGCCGGACGATCCGGCTCGACTCGTCGTTCTCGGTCGCCTACCGCGGGCGCGGGGAGCTCCTCGTCCTGCAGGGGAAGGACGCGGAGGCGATCGGGGATTTCGAGGAGTACCTGCGCCGTGCCCCGGACGGGGCGGGCGCCACGAAAGTGCGGAAGGCCCTCGAGGAGGCGCGCGCCCGGCTCGCGGCGAAAAAATGATCGACCGCCATCCGAGAATCCCGTAATCTGGGAAGTCGTCGGCAAGCGGTGTAACCACCGTGCAAAAGCTTGTCTTTCTGGAAACGAATTCTCCGCGGAGCATTCGCGAAATTGGCGAAATTCGCGGTTCGTCTTTCGGTGTTTTCGGCGTCTTCGGTGACTCGTCCCTTTGGTTGCGGCCGGCGGCTGCCCTGGGTAATCTGTGGTTCCATGGGTGTTCGATCACACCCCGCTTCTCCACAACTCCCAGGTTTCGGCGGCCCCCCCCAGCACCCCCTCCTCTCAGGGAGCAGCCCATGCCCTCCGGGTCGGACCTCTTCGGCGTGATCGCCGTCGACAGCAAGTACGTCACGCAGGCCCAGCTCGAGCAGGCGCTCAAGGACCAGGAGGCCCTGCTGGTCCTGGGCGTACGGAAGCGGCTTGGGGAAATCCTCAAGGAAAAGGGGCTCCTCACGGACAAGCAGATCGAGGTGATCCTCCAGGAGCAGCGGTTCACCGAGGGGCGCCAGGAGGCGCGCGGGTACGGGCGGCTGGCCGTCAAGAACGGGTTCATCACCGAAGCCGAGCTTCGCGACACCCTCGCCGAGCAGCGCACGCTGTTCGCCCAGAAGAAGGAGATGCTCCCGCTCGGCGCGCTCTTCGTCCGCAAGGGGATCCTGACGGAGCAGCAGAATCGAACGGTGTTGCGGCAGCAGAACCGGATCGAGGAGAAGGAACCGGAGGTCGCCAAGCAGTCGCCGGTCCTGTACGGGGTCCGGGAGTGTCCGGTGTGCGCGGCGCTCTCCCCTTTCCAGGCCGAGAGTTGCACGTCGTGCGGCGCCTTTCTCGGCGAGCGCGCGGGCCCCGGGGCGTGCAAGTCCTGCGGCGCGCAGCAGGAGCGGTCGTCGGAATTCTGCGAGAAGTGCGGGGCCAACGTCCTGACCGGCACGTCGTCCAAAGGCAGCGTCGTGCACCCCTGCGGCGGGTGCGGCACGCCGCTGCCGCACGGCCAGGAGTTGTGCCTGGAGTGCGTGGCCAAGTTGCCGAAGCCGCTGGCGAAGCGCATGGCCGGCAGCGCCGCGGCGACGGCGCTCTACACGGCGAAGTTGGTGGCGGCCCTCGCGGTGATCGTGGCGGTGCCTCTCGTCGTGCTCATCGTCATCGACAAGGGCGCCGATGCGAAGAACTTGATGCGCTCCATGCTGTATGGGAAGAAGTCCGCCCGCCTCATCGGCCGGGCCGAGCAGTTCGCGGAACACCTGGCGCGGCTGCAATACGCGGCGTTGCTCGCGATGAGCATCGACGACACCGGCGGCAAGACCAACCCCGCGGACGGCCTCCGCCGCGGCCAGGACCTCCGCCGGCTCGCGGTCGCGGGCTCCGACCTGGAAGCCGACCTGGTCCAGTACGTGGTGACGGAGCACGGCGTCACCGGGGAGTCCGGGACCACGACCATGGACCTCACGTTCAGCAAGACCCAGAAGCTCCCGGGACTCAACATCCGGACCGACTCCGGCGGAAACTCCCGGATGGTGGTCGCCCCGGGCGCAAAACTCTCCACCCTGCACATCATTTGGAACTGGACCTACAGCGGTGAGGAGTGGTTCTTCCATGCGGCGAAGTAGCTGCGTCCAAGGTTTGGGACCATACGGACGGCTTCCAAAGATTTGGATTGCGACCGCTTCTCCCTCGAACACCCGCCCAAAAGTGAATAGAAGCGTAACTATTGTATGCATATCATTTTGCAATCTCGTTCAACATTTTGTTTCGATCGGCACGCACAATGCTTAAGCGAAGGCAGGACAGCACGAACAAAAGACCGGACTGGAACCTGACGAGGACCGAGCAAACCCGAAGCGAGGAGCACACCGATGTTGAAGCAGATGATGGCGCGCAAGTCCGGCCTGTCGAAGGAAACCGGCGCGAGCATGACCGAGTACATCATCATCGTAGCCCTGGTGGCGATCTTCCTGATCGGCGCGGTCGGACTGTTCGGCGACAAGGTGAAGTCGCTCTTCTCGACCTCGACGACGAAGCTCAACGCGGTGCAGTCGAAGATGAACAGCCGCTAGGAAACGCGGTGCTCTCGAACGAACGTCCACTCCCCAAACCAACCAACCAACCAGCCTCAGCTCGAGCGGAGGTCCCCACCCCTGTGGGACCTCCGCTTTTTTTTCAACAAGCCGAAATGAAGCTAAATTCGGTCTCTCAGTGCGTTGCCAGCGATTATCGCCGGTAGAGGAGCGTGGACTCAGCGCCCGGCCTCTGCGTCTCCGCGTCTCTGTGTAAAAGTCCCGCATTCGACCCACCCGGCCGGTCCGAATTTCAAATTGCAAAAAGTCAAATTTCAAATTTCAAATTTCGCCCGCGGCTAGTTGGGACGCGGAGCCATGATCTAGCCACTTGCCGCCCTCGGTCGCGTTTAGCCTTTGTTCGGGTCGTTGTTTTTTTTGACACGCGCGAAGGAGGGAGCTTGTCGGGACTCCCGCGCGCCGCGCCGCGTCCTGGGCTGGGCGCGCCCGCGGCGGTCCTCGCGCTGCTCGCCTGGCTCGGACTCTCGCCGGCCTTGCCGCTTCCCGCCCGCGCCGACCCGCCGGCCGCCGCCACCACGCCGGGCGCGGCTGACGCGCCGCTCGAGGAAATCCGCCTCACCGGGGACGACCAGCTTCTCACGCGAAGCGCCCGCATCGCCCCCGGCACTTACCGGCTCCCGGACGCCGGCGACCTCGGGGTCGTCCGCATCAAGGGGGACGACCTCACCCTCGACTTCCAGGGGGCGGTCCTCGCAGGGGCGCCGGACGACCTCGCCGCGGACCAGTACCGGGGCTGGGGGGTGGTCGCGTCCGGTTGCCGCAATCTCACCCTCAAGAATCTCCACGTCCGCGGTTTCAAGCTCGGCTTCTACTTCAAGGAGTGCGACGGCCTCACCCTCACGGGCTGCGACGTCTCCGACAACTGGCGCGCACGGCTCAAGTCGACGCCCCGCGCGGAGGACGGCTCGGACTGGCTCTTCGGCCACGAGAATGACGCCAACGAGTGGTTCCGCTACGGGGCCGGCATCTACGTGGAGCGCTCGCGCGGGATCACGCTCGCGGGCAATCGCGCGCGTCGCGGCCAGAATGGCATCTGCCTTTCGCGCGTCGAGGACTCCTGGATCTACGACAACGACATGAGCTTCCTTTCCGGGTGGGGCCTCGCCCTGTGGCGCTCCTCCCGAAACGAGGTCTCCCACAACAAGTTCGACTGGTGCATCCGCGGGTTCAGCTTCGGCGTCTACCACCGGGGTCAGGACTCGGCCGGCATCCTGGTCTACGAGCAGTCGAGCGACAACGTCTTCGCCTGGAACAGCGCCACGCACGGCGGCGACGGCTTCTTCCTCTACGCGGGCAACGAGACGCTCCAGCGGACGGGCGTCGGCGGCTGCAACCGGAATCTGGTGTACCGCAACGACTTCTCCCACGCCGCGGCGAACGGGATCGAGGCGACCTTTTCGCAGGGGAACCGGTTCGTCGAAAACCGCCTCGAGGAGTGCGAGTACGGCGTGTGGGCGGGCTACAGCTACGGCACGCTGTTGCTGGGAAACCGGATCCGCGGCTGCGGAGTCGGGGTGGCCATCGAGCACGGCCAGGACAACCGGCTCGAGGGGAACGACTTCGAGGGGGACCAGCTCGGCGTCAAGCTGTGGTCGTCCCCGAACGAGGACTTTCAGAAAACGGTGTACGGGCGGACCCGGCCGACGCCGTCGCGGGGGTACCTGATCGCGAAGAACGCCTTTCGCAAGGAGGCCTCGGCCGCGATCGAGCTGGCCGGTACGGTGGACGTCTCGATCAGCGAAAACGTCGTGGAGGCGCCCATCGCGCTCCGCTACGACGGTGCCTGCCAGGGCGTGCGGCTGGGGCGGTTCGAGGGAAGAGTGGAGGCCGCGGCGCCGGGACCGGTGCGCGGGGAAGTCGCGATTCCGCCCGTGCGGGTCGAGCCGCCGTCGGTGCGCGGCACGCTGGACGCCCTGCTGCCCGAAGGGGCGACGAGGGGCCGGCGGTTCATCTTCGTGGACGAGTGGGGGCCTTACGATTTCCGCGCCCCTCGCCTCTTTCCTTCGACGGTCAGCGGGGCCGGCGAGGCGGAGGTCTACGCGCTCGGGCCCGCAGGCGCGTATCAGGTGCTCACCGTAGAGGGGGAGGTCGAGGTCACTCCCGCCGCGGGACGACTGCCCGGGACGCTCCGCATCGCGCCGAAGCGGTCCGGCCTGCTCCCCTTTCGAGCCCGGGTCCGGATCGGCGAGGCGACCCTCGAGGTCGCCGGCACGCTGGTGGCGGCGGAGTGGGAGGTGCGCTTTTACAAGTGGAAAGGCCGGGGACCGAAGCGCCCGCCGGAAGACTGGACGGCCGTGGTGGCCGCGGCCCCGCTGGAGAGCCGAAAGCTCGACCGGATCGACTTCACGTGGGGGGCGCAGCCGCCGGGCGAGCGGGTGCCCGCGGACTACTTCGCGACCGTGGGGACGACGGAGCTGGACTTCCCGGCCGGCGCGTACGACTTCCGGACGAGGAGCGACGACGGCGTCCGCGTGTGGGTCGATGACCGGCCGGTGATCGACGACTGGACCTGGCACGGACCCACGGAGGACCGGGGCACGGTCTCGCTGGCGGCGGGCAAGCACCGGCTCCGCATCGAGCACTTCGAGCTCGACGGGCACGCGCAGCTTCAGCTTTGGATCGAACCGCGGCGGTGAGGACGCGCGGGCGTCGCGTCACGTCGCATGACCACGCCGCGTTCAAGCGTTTTCGTCGTGGGACCAGCACCGGGGAGGTACGACATGCCGGACGTGATCGCCTATACGGACGGGGGGTGCCGCGGGAACCCGGGCCCCGGCGGGTGGGGCTTCCTGCTCTTCCACCCGGGGACGGGGAAGGCCCTGGAGCGAAGGGGAGGGGAGGCGCACACGACGAACAACCGGATGGAGATGATGGCCGCGATCGAGGCGCTGCGCGCGCTCACGAAGTCCGACGTCAGCGTGGTGCTGCACAGCGACAGCCAGTACATGATCTCCTGCATGACCGAATGGCTGGCGGGCTGGAAGGCGCGCGGCTGGAAAAAAAAAGGCGGCGAGCTGAAGAACGTGGACCTGCTCCAGGAGCTGGATCGCCTGAACGCGCGCTACCAGGTCGCCTGGCGATGGGTGCGCGGGCACGCGGGCAATCGAGGGAACGAGCGGGTGGATCAGCTCACGAACGACGCGATGGACAGTGTCCAGGCCGGCGAGGATCCGGCCTGGGAGCAGCGCACGACCTGGAGCGAGAGGTAGAGAGAGTCGCGAGGCGGGAGGGCGGGGTGCGAGGCCCCGAAGCCTCCGGCCCAGGCAAGGAGCGGAAGTCCTGCACTGCCGGGACGAGCCGCGCGACAAGCACCGAGCTTGTGGAGTGCGGGCGCGGTCCCTGGCGGAAGCGGGGAGGTGCTTCCGACCAGCCGCGCGCTAACGGGTGCAGGGCGGAAGCCCTGCACCACAAAGGGTGCGACACGGTCCACGCCGCGTGCCGGGCCACGCGCGCCCTGGCACGCGCCCGGGCGCTCCGGCAGTTCAGGGCCCTCCCGCCTTCGCCCGCTCTCGCGCCCTCGTGCTGCACTACTCCCCGTGGTCGGCCGCGCTCGCGGCATTGTGGTGCAGGGCTTCCGCCCTGCACCCGCACGGCGACCGGCCTTCACTCCCGCTCGCCTCGCCCCCGGACCCGCCCCCGGCCGTGCCCCCACACCGCGAAAGCGCAATCGACAATCCCGCGCCCCCGTGGTATCCTGGAACCCCTGGGCCCCTCGCGCACCGCTCCCGGCGGGCCGAGAGGGCGGCCGATCCCTCTCTCGCCCCCGTCCGCCCCCGTCCGCCCCGCTCCTCGCCCGGCACGGCGCCGGGCCTGTGCGCGCCCGTCCCCGCGGAGGCCAGGGATGATCCCGTGTCCGAAGTGTTCCGGCTACATGTTCGAGCGCCGCGTCAGGGGCGTGCTCGTCGATCTCTGCGCCAAGTGCGACGGCGTCTGGCTGGATCGCACCGAGCTCGCGGCCCTCACCCACACGGCCGCGGACGTTCCCCAGGTCGCGGTCGCGCCCCGGCCCACCGCCTTCGCCTGCCCCCGCTGTGGCGCCATCCTCCACGAACGCCCGTACGCCGACTCCTCGCCGCTGGAGCTCGACGTCTGCACCGCCTGCAACGGCGTGTACCTCGACCGCGGGGAGTTGGAGCGCATCCAGGGCTTGACCCAGACGCTCGACGCGGTCTTCACCGCGGAAAGCCGCGCGCAGCTCCGCCAGGTCGCGCGCGCCCATGAAATCCTCGCCGCCACGTACGCGGTCGAAAAGCCCGCCGCACGCGAACCCGTCGCAGGCCGAATGCAGTTCGTCCGCAACGTGTACGCCCTTCTCGTCCTCTCCCTCGTCGTGACCGCGCTCGGGGGCGCCGTCGGCGCCGCGACCGGCCTGGCCGCCGTCACCGCGGCCGTCTGGGCGAGCCTGGCGCTCACCGTTGTTTTTTTTGTCGCCGCCCTCCGCGTCCGCAAGACCCCGGGGCTGAACCTCGCAGCGCTCCTGGCCTTCACCTCGCTATCGGGGTTCTCCCTGACCGGCATCGTCTTGCGCTACGTCGCCGCCGGCCTGGGCGGGATCGTCTGGCAGGCAGCGGGGCTCACCGCCGCCACCTTCCTCGGACTCACGGCCTACGTTCACTTCACCCGCCGCGAGTTCTCCTGGCTTCGAGGCATGCTCCTCACCGCCCTCTCCACGCTTGTCGTCTCCGGCTTCGCCCTCGTGTTCGTCGGCGGCCGGGTCGTAGATCTGGTCTGGAGCGTCGTGGCCGCGCTCCTCTTCAGCGGCTACCTCCTGTACGACACGTCGCGCATCATCCACCAGTGCGACACGACCGAGACCGTGCCTGCGACCCTCGACCTCTACCTGGACGTGGTGAACCTCTTCTTGAACGCCGTGCGCGCGCTCGCCCGCGGGGGAAGGGTGTAGGGCAATGGAGTTGCTGCTCGGGTGCTTCGTCGAGCTGCTGGGCGAACTGGTGATCCAGATCGTCGCCCAGGTCCTGATCGACGGCGTGATCCGAATCCTCACGGCCCCCTTCCGCGAGGGGGAGGACCTCGGCCCCTTCCCCGGACTCTTCGCCTACCTCGGACTCGGCCTGGTCCTCGGCTGGCTCAGCCTCTTCGCCTTCCCGCGCTCCTTCCTCGTGAACCCCACCCTCCGCGTCGTCAATCTCGTGGCGGCCCCCCTGGCCGTCGGCGCGGCCACCGAGGCATGGGGACGCCACCGCCGCCGGCACGACCGCTCCTCCGTCCGCTTCGAGTCCTTCCTCTTCGGACTCGTGTTCGCCTTCGGCGTCGCGGCCGTCCGCTATTTCTTCGCCGCAACCGCGAGGTAGGCGCGACGCGAGGGCTTCAGCGACCTTCCGTGTGCGCGCTGCGTGCCGCCGCGACCGTCATGCGTCTTCTCCAGCCAGGGAACGGATCTCGGCCGTCGAGCTTGTCGGGGGAAGACGCGGAAGTCAAGGCGGATGTCCGGCCTGACCGCACACCCTTCTGCCTGTTCGACTCATCTCACTTCTTCTCCTCAAACCGCAGCCCCTTCTTCGCCGCCTCTTCGCGCAGGGACCGGCGCACCACGCCGTCAAACCCCTTGTCCGCGTCGAGCGACTGCTTCTTCATCTCCTCGCGGACGAAGGCCTCGCGCTTCTCGGTGAGCTCCTGGATCCGCCGGCGCACCGCGGCCCGTTCCGCGGACTTCTTCGCGACCCAGGCCCTCTTCTCGTCGACGGACTTCCCGCGCAGGTCCGCCGGCAGGTCCTCGTCCTTCACGTCCTCGAGCTTGAACTCGGGCTTCGACGACGCCTCGACCAGGTCCCACTCGTCCGTCTTGTAGAGCTTCCCGGCCTTCGAGGCCGCGCGCTGCGCGAGCGCCTCCCTCGGCGCCGCGGCCGAGCCCGAGGCCGCCGCGTTCGCGTCTTGCTTCTCGCATTCCAGCATGCGGTCCTTGCCGTCCCGGCCGAAGGGCACAAACGTGCCGTTCAGCGCCGTGTTGGCCGTCACCAACTCCTCGTCGTAGGGAGTCGCGATCGAAACCACGCCGCCCGAGAGGTCGATCCGCGCGTACGCGCCGTCCGTGAGGCGGGCGATCTCCTGCCACTGCGGCTCGGCCAGGGCCAGCTCCGTGTCCCCGCCGTAGATCGTGTTCACGACGATCCCCTTTTCGATCGCCCGCTTCGCAACCACGCGGTACCCGAGCCGCCCCTGGTCCGCGTCCTGGTCGGCCCGCTCGTTTCCGACCATGTAGATGAGCCGGAGGGCGTCCGGGGAGGCGCTCCACGACATCTTCGAGGTGGCCTCGTGGATCGCCTGGCCGACGTACTCCTTCGAGCCTTGCGTCGTAAGCTTCATGAGTTGGGCATTCACCGCGTCCAGGTCGCTCGACAGGTCCGTGTAGACGTGCAGGAAGCCGGTGCTTTCCAGGAAGGGATCGTACCCGTACCCGAGGAGCCCAATCCGCAGGTTCGGCGTCGGGCGGGCGGTGGCCATCTCGTTGACGATCGACCAGATCTTCTGCTTCGCCGCGGCGATGATCTGTTCCATGCTGCCGCTTTGGTCGATGCAGAAGACGATGTCCACGTCGGGCGTGCGGGGCGGCGCGGGCCGTTCCTCGGCGAAGGCGGGCAGGGCGAGCGCAACCAGCGCGGCGAAGGCGGCCGCCGCGCGCAGGGCGGCCGGGACAGGCGACATTCCTCGGTACATGGGTTCCTCCTCCGTACACGAGCCTGGGAAGTTCGTCCTTGCGGAAGGCCCTCTCCGACGTCCGCGGGAACGGCGGAGTTCCGAAGATCTTCTCAGTACCGCCCCACAGAATTGGGTGACCGATTTCCTCGGCGATTTCGGCCGCCTGCTTCGTTGCGCGCGCGCGACGTAGTTCTCCGTTACTACGCCTCGCTCGCGCGCCTCGCGGGCGGCCGAACTTGCCTTCGGCTATTGGCCACCGACTTCCGTGGAGCGGTACTCAGGGTGTGTACCGGGGAGTCGGGGGACTATTCCTCACCCGCGTCGCGTGGCGGCGAGGCTCGGGAACACGCGCCAGAATTCCTCGAGGCCTTCGAGGTAGCCCGGGGCGAGCGGCAGCGCGCGCCAGCCGTTGGCATCCGCCCACCGCGCTTCCGCGTGCTCCTGGCTGAGCCGGGGCTCCCCCTGCCGGTGCCAGCAGAGTCGGCCCACGAGAAAAACAAAGTCCGGCGGCCGGTTGCGGATCCAAGTGACCGCGAGCGGGCCCAGGTCCACCCGGAAGTCCTCCCCCAGCTCCTCCCGCAACTCCCGCGCGAGGACCGCCGTCTGCGGCAGCAGCTCCTCCCCCACGTCGATCCGCCCGCCGGGCAGCTCCCAGAGCTTCGTCCCGCTCTCCTGCAACAGCAGCAGCTTGTCGTCGCGTACGACGAAGGCCTTGATGCCCACTTCGAAGCGCTGGATCGGGCGAGGCATGCGCGCGCTACCCCTCGATCGCGACGACGAATCGCGTCCGCCAGCTCGAGCCGGGCGCGAGGGCGAGCGACCAGCACGGCGTGACCGACGTGCTTTGGTAGACGAGCTCGAAGCCCGCCTCGGACTGGCTCACGGTCTCGACGGGGAACACCCAGAGGTCGGCCGCGGCTTCGAAGTGCAGGTTCACGCGGATCCCCTGCCACTCGTCCACGAGGGAGAAGCGGCCCTGGTCGGCGAATACACCCTGCGTCGCGAGCGGGCCGAGGTTGCGCCCGTCCGCGCCCACCAGGTAGCGGTCGTGCGCCCGGCCCGCAAGCAGCGCGAAGTTCCACTCGCTCCCGAAGCGTGCGTCCAGCCGCTCTCCGGAGAGGTTCGTGATCGCGTACGCGACCTCCACTTCGCGCGTCCCCGACCCGAGCGTCAGGACCTTTTCCACGCGCGCCGCCCGTCCCCCGATCCGACCGTCCCGCGCGAGCGCGACCTCGACGCGCCCGTCCTTCGACCGCACGTCCGCGCCGTAAACGCCGAGCAGGAAGTCGCCCGCGTCGCGCACCGAGCCCCGCGAGTACGCCTCGAGCGTCGCGCCCGCGCCCAGGAAATGGTCCATGAGCGCCATCCGCCAGTGCGGGTCCACGTGCAACCGGTGCTGCAGGCCCTCCTCCTTCGCAAGGACCATGTCGTGGATCGACTCGACCCCGTCCGCATCGGCCACGACCTTCGCGAGCTTGACCTTCCGGTGGTAGGACTCCCGCCGGCGTGCGAGGCCGTTCAGGAGATTCGCCCCTTTGTCGAGCACGTCGAATTCATAGACGTGGCCGCCCAGGCCGGGCTTCACGTACAGGCCGAGCCGGCCGTTCGTGACGTGGACTTCCTCTTCGCCGTCGAGGTCGAAATCGCGACGCTCGGCCACGGGCGGCGCCGCGCCCGTCGGGCCGCCGGCCCCGGCCGCGCCGTATTCCCGGGTGAGCACCTCCGCGGCCAGCAAATTCCGATAGACCGCGTCGCGCAAGTGCGGCAGGTAGAGCCCGCCGAAGACCCCGTGCCAGTACGCGCAGTTGCACTGCCCCCGATAGAGCGCCTGTCGCGCCTCTTCGTACGCCCGCGACCGCAGGGGCAGCGCATCCACCCGCTCGCTCACATGCCGCATCTTCGCGTGCATCACGGCCGACTCGGGGTAGCGGGACAGGAAATTTCGCCACGTCCCGCCGCGCAGAAAGCGCTTCGCGGGATGGTGCGCCCCGACCTTCGCCACCTCCGCCACCGCGTCCTCGTACTGGAGCTGCGTGTCCACGGGCAGCGCCCACTCCGTCATCTCGCGGTAGCTGCAGTCCGGCAGGTAGACGCGACCGACCGGGCGCACCTCGCGGACCGCCTCGCTGAAAGAGGACAGCTTGAGCCAGCTCGACTCGGCGAGGATCGCCTCGAAGAAGCGCTCGAGCCAGCGATCGCCGTACACATGCTTCTTCGTGCGCGGCCACACGCCGAACTTCTCGCCGTCGTCCGCGTAGACGACCACGCGGTCCCCGGCCTCGGTGGCCAGGGAGCGCAGGTAGTCGACGGTGTCCTTCGGCGCGCGGAAGGGAATGCGGTAGCGCAGGTCCTCGGCGATGTTGAAGACGCGGAGGACGCGGCCCTCTTCGTCCGTGACGTGGTAGCCCTGGAGCTGGTCGGCGGCGAGGCCGGAGCACAGGAAGTGGAAGTCGTCGACGACCGTCCAGCGGATGCCCGCGTCCACGATCGACTTGACGACCCCCTGCTCCCAGACGCGCTCGGCGAGCCACATCCCCTCGACTTTCGCGCCGAGCCGCCGCTCGAGGTACTCGGTGAAGGCGCGGATTTGGCCCCGGCGGTCCCGCTCAGGCAGGAGCGGAAGGATCGGCTCGTAGAAGCCGCCGCCGATGACCTCCATTTGCCCGCGCCGCGCCAGGCGCGCGAGTCGCTCGAGCTGGTCCGGGTGGCGCCGCTCCCACCATTCGAAGAGCGGCCCGCTCGTGTGGAAGCCGAACTTGAACTCGGGGTAGCGCTCGACCAGGTCGAGGAAGGGCCGATAGGAGTCCTCGTGGGCCTGCTCGAGCACCTTGTCGAAGTTGCCCACGGGCTGGTGATTGTGGATCGCGAACACGAATCGTAGGGAAGCGGGCATGTGCGGGGGAGTTTCCTCAGAAACGCTGTTCCGGGGATTCGAAGCTCACGATGATGTGGGGGGGATAGGGGACGGGCCCGAGGGTCTTGCAGTAGCAGACCTCCGTGGGATGCCCGAAGGGGAAGGTCTTGCGGAACTCGAGGGGGAGGACGTAGGGGACCCCTTGGTATTTCACCGTCACCGCGGCGACGTCGGACTGGCCCACCCCAGGGTCCTCGATCTGCAGCGTCAGCCGCTGGACCGGCATCTGCTCCATGTCCTCGATGAACTTATAGGTCCGGTAGATCATGTAGGCGATGACCCCGGCTCCGCAGATGGACAGGGTCGGCTCCCAGCACACGGAGAAGCGGAACTTGGTCGTGGCGCCCAGCTCGCCGAAAATCAGGAAGAACCTGGCCCAGAACCAGCCGACAAAAAAAATGAGGAGAAACCAGTACGGGACGAGTCGGGCCTTGAGGGTCTTCCGCACCACGGCGACCTGCGCCCGGTTGTAGAATTCATCTTCGGCCATGCGTTGCTCCGGACTTGCACGGGAAAGACTCGCGACTCGGCGACGGGCGCCCGCCGGGGGCGCCCGCGCCGACGAGGGGAAGCGGGACATTATAGTCGGCCCTGGGCGGCAGGGAAGGATTTTCGGCCGGGGCGAGGCCTTAGGGCCCGTAAGAAGATAACTCGCTCGTTTGACGCGCAGGAGGGCGACATGAATTCTCAATGCTCAATTTTCAAGACTCAGACAAGGCTCAAGGTTCAATTCTCAATGACCATCACGGAACCTAGCCCGGGCACGGGATCGCGGACTCTGAGCCTTGAACTTTGAGCCTTGTCTGAAGATTGAGCATTGAGCCTTGAGCCTTTTCCCGAGGAACTCCCTGGTTTCGGAACTGCATGAGTTGTTTTTTACGGGCTCTTAGTACCGCTCCACGGAAGTCGGTGCCCCATAGGCGAAGGCAAGTTTGGCCGCCCGCTAGCCGCGCGAGCGAGGCGTAGTGACGGAGAACTACGGCGAGCGAGCGCAACAGCCTGCCCCCCGAAGCGCCGTAGCGCGAAGGGGGGACCCGGGCGGCCAAGAACGCCGAGAAAATTGGTCACCCAATTGCGTGGGGCGGTACGCAGGGCCGGCGTGCGCGTCGGCGCGCAAACACGGAGCGGGACGAAAGCCGGGCCTCGCGGCTCGCGGGCTCGGCCCTGCCGCGCCCGCGCGGCGGGCAGTCGTGGTCGGGCGTCCATGACGGTCTCGACGGTTTGCACCTTCCCGAAAATCGACATGGTTCAAACGTGGGTTAGCGCCCGCGCAAGAATTACTTTACATTTCCGTGGATCGACCGATGCCTGGGGGCGCGGCCCAGAGGGCCGCGCCCCCCGGAGCCGCGAGGTCCGAATCTGCGCAGTTATTTTTGCGCGGGCGCTTACAGCCAGCCGTCGGCCGCCTGCCGTAGGGGCGCCCCTTGTGGGCGCCCACGACTGGCCGCAAGCCGTTGGAGTGCGCAGGGTCGCCAACAGGGCGGGCACCAGGCCCGCGCCTGCGCCCGGACACGAATGCGTGTCACCGACATGCTCGATTTGAACCGTGCCCGAAAATCTTTATTCTTGACCCGTGCGCTTGGGCGCGCTAGAGTGATGGCTTCCCATTTTGATCGCGAGTCGATCGGGGCCGCGAGATCGGGGGAAAGGGGCCATGGCGTGGGCAGCGTACTGACCTACTGCACTCGGTGCGGCATCCAGCTCGTACCGAATCGCTTCCGCGACGGCGGAGCGATCCAGTACCGCGACAAGAGCTACTGCTCGAAGTGTCTCCCGGCCTCGGCGCGCGCCGCGCTCGAAAAGGAGCGCGCGACCGCGCCCTCGGCCGTCGTCGTCAGCGGGTCGGGACCGGCCGGCCCGGGCGCGGGTCCGGGCGGCGCGCACGGGGTGGGCTCGGCGGCGCGCGGGGCCTGGCGTCGTCCTTCCAGCGGGCGCAGGCCCGCCGCCGCGGTTTCGGGCAAGGGCGGGGATTCCTCCGCTGCGACGCTCACCCGCCCTTCCTCCGGTCCGGCCCGTTCCCACGCCATGCTTCCCGCCGGGCCGCTCGCGTGGGCGGTCGGTTCCTTCCTGGTGACTTTGATCGCCGGATCGGTCATTCTCTGGGTCGGGCGAGGCGCGCCCCCACCGGCTGCAGCGGATGCCGCGGCCGCGGTCAACCGCGCCTCCGCCGGCGCCGCCGGATCGCCGGACGGCTCCTCCCGACCCGAGCCGGCCCCGGCGGCGACCGTGCACGACCAGGTACCACCGGTCCCAGAGCCACGCTCCTCCCCCGCCGGTTCGTCCGAGGCACAGCCGGTGCCCGGACCTGCCGTTCCGGCCCGCCTCGTCTCGCCTGCCGGCACGGCGGCCCCCGATCCGAAGGCGGCGATCGAACAGCCCCACGACCCGCACCCCGCCCCCCCGGCCACCGATACGGCCATCGCCATCAACACGGTGACCGGGAAGGCCCATCGGCTCTCCTGCCCCTACCTCCCCGCCGAGGGGAAGCGCCGGGCATGCGCCTCGGTCGAAGAGGCACGTGCCGCCGGCGCCGTCCCCTGTCGGGTTTGCAAGCCCTGGTAGAGCCCCGCGCCCCCCCGCCGGCTCCCCCGCCCCCATGGGAAGAGACTCCCCTTCCCGTGGGGAGCGCCTCCCCTTCCCCCCTCCTCTCGGGTGGCCCGCCGCGCCTCGAGTTCTTCCGCGTCTCCCTTTCCGCCCGCCGCCGCTCCGCCTTCGCAGGCATCGGGTTACGACGCCGGCCGACTTGCGCCTGCGCGCCCCGCAGGCCGCACGGCATGGCGGGTGCTTAGGGCCCGTAAGAAAGTAACTCGCTCGTTTGACGCGCAGGAGGGCGACATGAATGCTGAATGCTCAATTTTCAAGACTCAGACCAGGCTCGAGGTTCACTTCTCAAGGATCCCCATGGAACGCAGCCCGGGGACGGAATCGCGGACGCTGAGCCTTGAACTTTGAGCCTTTTCTGGAAATTGAGCCTTGAGCCTTGAGCCTTTTCAAGCAGAGCTCCCTGGTTTCCGAACTGCATGAGTTATTTTTTTTGCGGGCTCTTCGCAGGACCTGCGCATGTGGGTCCGCGAAGGAGTCGATCGTCCATTCCATGGAGGTGATGGGAGATGAAAACAAAACTGCGGTGGCGCCCCAGCCCGCTCCGGACCGCCTGCGCCGTCGGCGGCGCTGCGCTTCTGGCCTGGTCCTTCTTCGCCGGGACGCGGGCCGACGCGACCGGCGAGGAGGACCTGATCGTGCACGAGTGGGGGACCTTCACGTCCGTGTTCAGCTCCGACGGCGTGCAGCTCCACGGCGTCCATCGGGACGACGTCGACCTGCCGGCCTTCGTAATCCCGCGCGGCGGGGCGTGGGGGCCGATCCGCTACGGTCTGCGCGACGCGCTCACGGCGGAGGGCTTCCACGACGGCGCCGCGAGCCAGAAGATGGAGACGCCGGTGACTTACTTCTACACCTCGCGTCCCCGCACGGTCTCGGTGGACGTGCGCTACCCGAAGGGCCTCTTCACGCACTGGTATCCGGCGGTCGCCGCGGACGCACCGGCCTTCGGCAAGCCCGACCCGGCGCTCGCCGGCGGCAAGCTCGACTGGGGCAACCTCGACCTGGTGCCGCCGGGATTGGCCGACGAGTCGCTCCGCCGCCTCCTGCCCGAAGTGCCGAAGGACCATATCTGGCAGTTCGCCCGCGAGACCGACTCCTGCTACGTGCGCACGCAAGCCGGCGGGACGACCCAGGCCGAGAAGTACCTCTTCTACCGAGGGTTGGCGGACTTCCCGAGCCCGCTCGCCGCGAGCGTGGATGCGAACCTGAAAGTGAAGGTCGAGAACCGGGGCCAGGACAAGCTGGAGCACGTGTACGTGATGTACGTCCCGGCCTGGACGGTCGGCGGTCGCTTCACGGCCGACCCGTTCGCCGGCGGCGCGGTCTTCACGCATCTCGACGCCGTGGAGTCCGGGGCGTCGCGCACGGTGGACCTCAAAGGCATGCCGGAGATGGAGAAGAAGCCGCTCCTGGACGTGGCGAACGAACTGGGCGACCACCTCGAACGCAGCCTCGCGTCGACCGGGCTCTTCGCGGCGGAGGCGCGCGCGATGCGGCGCACGTGGCACGCGAGCTACTTCTTCACGCCCGGCGTGCGGGTGCTTTATTTCCTGTCGCCGCGTCAGACGGACGAGGTCCTGCCGCTTTCGATCCGGCCGGCGCCGCGCGAAGTGCGACGGGTGATGGTCGGCCGGCTGGAGGTGATCGACCCGGGTCGCGAACGCGAAGTCGAGTCGTGCCTGCAAAACACCGCGGAGCTGTTGAAGAGCGGCGACAAGGGCGCGGCCGACTATTACCGCGTGGCCTTGCTGCGCGAGGGCCGGTTCCTGGAGCCGATCCTGCGTCGGGTCGGAGCGACCTCCCACGCGCCCGGCGTCGCGGAGCTGGCGCGGCGTTCGATCTGCGAGCTGAACGACCGGGCCGGCGGAGCGGTGGCGATCCTGGGGCCGGACCGCGTGAGCTTGCCGACGGTGAACGAGGAGCCGACGCGGATGACGGCGGCGGCGCGCACCGAGCGGGCGCGCACCGTGAGGGCCTGGCTCGACAAGTGGGAGCCGTATGCCGCGCACTCGAAGTGCGACATCACGGGGATCCGTGACGCGCGCCTGGAGCTGCGGGTGCTGAAGTTCGTGGACGAAGAGGTCAAGCGCGGCGTGGACCCCGCGGCGATCCGGCTGCCGCTTTCGCTCCGCGTGCTGCCGATCTGCCCCGCGGGGTGCGGCTGCGGCGAGGCGCGGATGACCGGCGCGATGCCGCCGGCCGAACATCGCTGAAGCTGAGAACGCACGCAGAGGGCGGCAGGTCGGACCCTTGCAGGTGGGGGCACGGCGGCGCCGTGCCCCTACCGTCGTTGGTGTGCGCTGCGAAAAATAGGCACAGTGACTCTGTGTCGAGGTGCTCTTTGTGCGTACTTGCCGGGCCGCGGTCCGTGGCAACGAATCACCGGCTCCCGGCCACGGACCACCGTCAGGTCGGCCTACGATTTCCCTACGCTCACCGTCACGGTACCCTTCGCCTTCGGCAGCTCGACCTCGGCCTTCTCCCCGTTGGCCTCGACCGCGTGCGGGCCGAAGAACGCGGGCACTTCGCAGCGGCCCTGCGCGTCGGCCTTGCCCTCGAACCGCGTCCACCATTCCTCGAAGACGAGCTTGCGGTACAACTCGGCGGCGGGCGTGGGCGAGAAGTCCTTCCGCCACAGCGCCGCCTTGGGTTTCCAGTGCGCGCCTTCCCAGAAGCCCCACATCAGCAGTCCCGCCACGGCCGGGTGCGAGAAGCAAGTGCGATACACCGTCTCCAGGCCCTGCGCTTTGGCCTGTTCGTCGCCCGTGTTCATGTCGTATTCGGTGATCTTGATGGGCAGCTTGAAGCGCGCCAGTTGGTCCAGCATCGTGCGCATGTGCTCCGCGTCCATGCGCGCGCCGAAATGCCCCTGGCACCCGATCCCGCCGATGGGCGCGCCCTGGTCCAGGAGCCTTTGAATGTGCTGGAGGTATCGCGGGCCATCGCCGCCTGACAGGATGCCATAGTCGTTGACGTACAGGATCGCTTCGGGGTACGCCGTCTTGAACCACTCGAACATTTCCTTCGTGATCCCCTCGCCGAGTCGCTTCGCGTAGTAGTCCCCATGGAGCATCTCGTTGTTCAGATCGAACTCGACGATGCGCCCCTTCCAGTGCTCGGCGACTTCCTTGCCGCGCTTTTCGAGCGCCTCGCGCAGCGCCGCGTCCCCCAGTCCCTTCACCCACGGCTGCACGTACTTCTCGATGCCCCAATAGACGCAGTGTCCTCGCATGACGATGTGGTTCGCACTGCACCAGTCGTAGACCTTATCCGCGTCGGCCCAGTTCGAGGGACCGGGGCTCCCACCCTGCGCGTGATACCACTTGAGCGCGTTCTCGTGCACGGCATGGTTGAAGTTCTCGCGCACAACCTGGAGGTACTTCTCGCGCACGGCGACCGTCGTCCAGTCGCGCCACACGTCGTGCGCCAGCGCCGTGCCGAAAAGGAATTCGTGCCGCAGCATCGTGACCTTGACCGCGGCGTTCGGGGCGGTCTGGACGACGAGCGTGCCCATGCGGTGCTTGCGGATGCCGTCCGCGCACGCCTCCTTGTAGGAGGGGATCTGGTCGAGCAGCTTCGCGCCGGTGACGCGAAGCTCCTTCAGGAGCAGGTTGCGGTCTTCGCCTGCTGCCTGCGCGTCGTTGAGAAACGCGATCACCACGCAGAAGCGGCCCCGCGGCACACTGACCTTCACGCGGTAGTCCTGGAACTCCTTCACCCCGACCGTGAACGGCTCGCCGAGCGTGCTTTGCCCCGCGGCGGTGCGCAGCGTCCACTGGGCGAGCGGGAAGACTCCTTGACAGGGCTGTCCCGCGGCGCTGACCACAATCTCGATTTCGCCTTCCTGCGCCGCCTCAAAATACTCGCCGACCGCCCCATTGCTCCACAGGTTCCACCCGCCCTCCGGCAACGGGCCGCCCGGGCCCTGGACGCGGAGCTTGCCCGCCGGGACGACGACCGGCTCCGCCGCTACGTCCAGGCCCCCCAAGAGAAACGCGAAGGCCGCTGTGACGGCCATGCTCGCGAAGCGGCTGGACGGCGGTACGATTCCCATCGGGGTCCTCCAAGAACGGGTTGTTGTTCATTTTACCACGCCCTCGACGAATATCAGAAGGCCGCGTGAACGTACGCGTTCAGTGAACCCGTCCTCCCGACTTGTCATCCTGAGTGGAGCGCCGCAGCGCGAAACGAAGGATCCAAGCCAGAAAGGATGCCCAAGCTTCTCCACTGGCTCCGTGTCGTGTGCGATCCAGCGAACTGCCGAGAAAATCGGTCGCTGCCCTTGGTTTGGATCCTTCGCTCCGCTCCGCGCTGCGGCGCTTCGCTCCGCTCAGGAGGACAAGCGCATCGAACGGGTTCAGTGAAAGCTTACGCGTGCACAGCCCAGCAAATCGTGGCGGGGACGCGGCCAATCCCGGCCGCCGGCAAAAGGCCGACCGGCGGCGCGTTCGCCGAGCGCGACCCGACCCCGCCGCGCCGCATCGAGCCGCGCCTCCCGGCCGACGCCGAGACGATCTGCCTGAAGGCGCTCGAGAAGGATCCGGCGCGCCGCTTCGCCTCCTGCACGGCTTTCGCGGACGACCTCGAGCGCTGCCTGCGCCGGGAGCCGATCCGCGCGCGCCCGCTCCCGCCCGCCCTGCGCCTCGCGCGCGCGGCGTTCCGGCACAAGGCGATCCTCCTGCCCAGCCTGGCGGCCGTGCTGCTCCTCGTGGGGCTCGCAGTACACCTGATGGGCGCCCGCCGTGCGTCGGCGGTCGGCCGGGAGCTCGCCCGCGCGGAAGGGCTCTGGCGCGAGGCCAAGTCGGTTCTCTACAGCCCGGGGATGCCGATCGCGCGCTACCACGAAAAACTCGCGGAGGCGCTCCGTCTCTACGACGATGCGCTCGCGGTCGACCCCAACGACGGCTGGATCTACGAGTCGCGTGGGCGGGTGCGGATCCAGGTGAACGACCTTGCGGGCGCGGAGTCGGACCTGGAGACGGCGGTGCGGCTGCTCGGCCCGGAGGGCGGGCGCGCGGCGCGACGCTCGCTGGGTCGACTCTGTATTGAGCGGTCGATCGACCTGTTGTCGGCGAGCTCGCCGGCCGAGCGCCTGGCTCGACGACGGCGCTCGGACGAGTGGCGCGAACGTGCCCTTCGGGAGCTGGCGGCCTCCGCGGGGGACATCGAGTGGCACGGTGCGCAGGACGAGGGGAGAGGGCGCGCCGCCTGGCCGAAGGCCTCGCCGCTGCGATGCGGAGAGACCAAGCCGGGGCGGCGAAACTCTTCGACGACGGCGTCGAGCGCTCCTCCGACGAGGACTGCGCCTGGGCCAAGGCCGTCACCGGGCCCGAGGGGGAGAAGGAGCGGTGGCTCGAGACCGCGCTCTCGCTCAGGCCGCGCTTCGCGCGGGCGCTGGTCGAGCGCGGCCAATGCCGCCGCAACCAGGGAGACGGGCCGGGGCCATGGCCGACTACGACGAGGCGCTGCGACTCGATCCACGTCACACGGAGGCATGGGTGAACCGGGGCGTACAAAAAAAGAGAGGCCGGCGACACGCGCGGCGCGCTCTCCGATTACGACGAAGCCGTCCGGCTCGAGCCGCACCATCTCCAGGCGCGCAAGAACCGCGCGTCCGCGCGCCGGGCGAGCGGGAATCGCGCCGGCGAGTTGGAGGACCTGGACGAGGTGGTGCGCCTGGAGCCGGGGGAGGCGCGGAACTGGCGGTCACGCGCGCCGGCCCGGGAAGACGCCGGCGACGTCGTGGGCGCGACGGCCGACTACGGCAAGGCGATCGAGCTTGCCCCGGGCGACTCCTCACTCCACGTCGACCGGGCGATCGTGCGGGAGCAGGGCGGGGACGTCGCCGGCGCGCTCGCCGACTACGGCGAGGCGATCCGGCTCGACCCGAAAAACGGGCACGCGTACGCGAACCGTGGGATCACTCGGCTCGCGGCCGGGGATCAGGCGCAGGCGCGGGCGGATTTCGAAAAGGCGCTGGAGCTGGGCGGGCTGGAGGCGGATTTTCGGAAGCAGGTGGAGGAGGGGCTGCGGCAGGCGAAGGGGGAGTGAGGGCGTTTCCGGGGAGGGGGAGGCAGGACGGAGCCCCGTCCGGACATGGGGGCGGGCCTTGTGCCCGCCCTCGCCGCGGCCCCGCGCACTCCAAGGATTGCAGCGGAGCGCGGGCGCCGACGAGGGGCGCCCCACGGTAGGGGCACGGCGCTGCCGTGCCCACGAAGCGAGACCATCCGGTCGGTCTTGCGGGAGGTCGGCGGCAGTTTGCACTGGGCAGACGAAGCACCGACGGTTCTCCGGCGACCCTTGGATGCGGATTGGCGAGTTCGAATCGGGGGTGGTGGAAGGGCACGCCGAGACCGCTCCCTGACGGTCGCGGTTCGGATGGCAAGGTGCGGCCTTGCCACCCACTCCGCTACTCGCCGCGCACCTCCACTTCCACCGGCGCCGACTCCGCACGATGCGCGGGGGTGTAGTATTCGTAGACCACGCTCTTCGGCGCTTTCGCCTTCACGGGGAACCGCGCACGCAGACTGTAGGGCAACGAGATCCACTGACCCGGCTGCACCGCGCCCAGGTACAGCAGGATCTGCCGCCCGGTCAGGCCGTACCGGTCGATGCGCCCATCCGCGACGAGCGCATCGAGCCCGTCCGTGTCCACGGTGAAGCCGGGCGGGATTCCCAGCTCCACCACCACCATGAAGGTGGGCTGCGCGCCCTTGTAGCGCACGGTCGCCTCGGCCCTCAGCACGTCGTTCTTCGCGAGCGACGTCCGATCGTACGCGACCTTGATGTCCAGCGGGCGCTCGGCGCCGCCCTTTTCGGCCGCCCCGCCCTCCACCGCGGCCCAGGGCAGCCAGTGGCGCGCGACGAGCTGGTACATCAACTTCGACTCGCCCTGCACCTCGACGGTGACTTCGTTCGTACCCTTTCGCGCGCACTCGTGCAGGTCCACGATCGACAGCACGTCCCCTTGGTCCGGGGCGATGCTCACCTTCTTCGTGACCCCGTTCGCCGTGAACGAGATCTCGACGGGCCCCTTCAGCGTGCCCTCCCCCATCCCCGCAAGGATCGCCTTCATGGCCAGGATCGTCGCCGAAGTCGAGCCCCACGTCCCCCGCGCGTCTTTCGACTTCGCCAGGTACGTAAGGGCGCCGTTCACCGTCCCCGGAAAGCGCGACGTCCGGATCATCGCGTACGCCACCAGCGCGGTCGTCTCGATCGTAGCCGAGTCCCCGGTCGCAAAGGTCACGGTCGGGCCGCTCCCCTTCGCGTCCGCGCCGCCCGCGTTCGCCTCCCACCACGTCACGCCGCGGGCGGCATCGCGCCGCTGCGCCGCGTCCAGTCGATCCAGCAGCGCCACGGACCCCGGATCGGCGGGATCGAACGCGACGAGCGCATTCGCCACCAGCGCGAGCGCGTACTGGCTCCCGCCCGCGTCCGCGACGTGGGCCTTCAGGTAGGCCACCGCGGCCGCGACCTCCGGACCGCGCTCTCCGGCCTCCGCCAACGACCACGTCACATAGGCCGTCACGACCAACCGGCCGGACAGGTCGGTCCAGCTCCAGGTCGTGCTCGCGCCTCCGAGGTCCCACGAGCCCGTGGCCTGGTCCTGGCAGCCCAGGATGTACGCACGCGTCCGCTCCAGGATCCGCTCGTCCACCTCGAAGACCTTCGACATGTCCTTGAATTCGAGCAGGCCATAGGCCGAGAGTACGATGTTGGCCGGCGGCCGGCCGTACCATTCGAAACCTCCGCCGTCCACCTCGAACGTGAGCAGCCGCTGATAGCCGACGTTCACCAGCTCTTCCGCGCGCATCTGGATCTCCGGAGTGACCCGACGGGTCCTCTTCAGGTAGTCCAACACCAACACGTTCGGGTAGGTGAAGGACGACGTCTGCTCGAATCAGCCGTGAGGCATGCCGAGCAAGCCCTCGATCCCTTCCACGACCTGACTGAACGCGCCCGGGTAGACCTTCGCCACGAGCCCGAGCGACCGGTCGATGGCCCGCTCCGGGATGACGAACGTGTGCACAGCGCGCGCGCCGAGCCGCTCGTTCACCGTCTGTTCGAAGAGCTTGCCGTCCGGCACGACGTCCACCGAACGACGCACCGCGTCATTCATGCGCGTCCCGCGCGCGACGACGGTCAGGGTCTGCCGGCCGATCTCTTTCACGCGTACCCGATACGAGACCGACGTCACCTGGCCGGGCTGGAGCGCGACCGATTTCACGGCCTCCTCGAGCAGCTCGAAGCCGGGGCTCGCCGGGTCGAGCTGCACCTCCAGCCGCACGGTCTGCGGTTCTTTCAAGTAGTTGTAGACCGCGACCGGGACGGCGACCTCGTCGTGCTGCGTGAGCGAGACGGGCAGGTCGAGGTCCACGAAGAAATCCTGGAAGCACCGGATGCCGGCCGTGGCCGAACCCAGCAGCCCGCCCTTCGAGGACCCGCTCGCGCTGAGCCGCCACGTGGTGATCGAGTCGGCCATTTCCAGCGGCAGCTCCGCCGCCCCCTTCTCGTCGGTCACCAGCTCCGGCCGCCAGACCAGCGTCTCCGGGAATTTCTCGCGCACCCGGATCGCGTCCGAAACTCCCGGCCCGCCGCCTCCGCCGCCCCCTCCCCCGTCGTCGCCGGCGAACATCGCCGTGGAGAAACTCGCCCCGAACGATGCGCCGACGGAGCCGCCGCCGCGTCCGCCGCCGAAATCAAGGGTGAGCTCGCCCAGCCGCAGCGCCGCTCCCTCGACGCGCTCGAGCTCCGACTCCGGGATGAGCGCGGCGTCCGTCGTGACGACCGCGACCGAACCATTCGCCGGCTCGGGCATCGCCAAGTCGTCGGGCGTGCCCGGCCTCTGGTCCGGGCCGTCCGAGACCAGGGCGTGGAAGGACCACCAGCCCGCCGGCGCGGCGTCCCGCCGCCCGCGCAGTTCGACCACGCGGAGGGCCTGCCCCCAGGGGTCGTTCCACTCCGCCGGGGCCACCGCCCCGTCCGGCCCGGTGAGCTGCTCGGCCAGGTCCATGGGCAGACAGCGGGCCTGCATCCGCAGGTCGAGCACCGCCCGTCGGCGCCGGCTCAGGAAATTCGCGATCACCCCCTTCAGGCGCTCGGTGCGCCGCTCGAACGCGACGCGCCCGACCGCCGCGGGGGTGAGGCGCGCGAAGGCCGGCGCGGCCGCCAGCTCCGCGAGCGAGAGCGGCCGGCCGCAGGCGTCGCAAAGGGCATCCTCCCCCAGCCCCTCGGTCTCGGCCACGCGCTCGAGGGCGCCGCCCTGGTAATGCCACTCCCCGGTCTCCGAGTCGGCCTCGGCGAGCTCGAGCAGCCCTCGCCGTTCCACGTAAGCCTCCAGCGCCGGCAGGACCCGCTCCAGACGGTTCGCAAGGATCGCGCGCGCCACATTCGTCGGCTGAAACGCCTTCTCCTCCCGCGCGAGTTTCTCCAGCGTCAACGGCACGCCCCAAGGGTCGAGCGCCGCGGACGCGGGCAGCCCCGACTCCCGCATGACTTCTTCGAGCAGCCCCTTGCGCCAGGCGTAGGGCCCGCCGGCCGGCCCTGCCGAGAGCACTCCGGCCTCGCAGCGGTACCGGACGATCGTGTCCCACAAGAGCTGCTTGCGCACCTGCAACGCCGCGGGCGCGACGCGATCGAACTCGAAGCCGGCGAGCACCTGGGCCAGCTCCGAGAGGCCGATCCGCCCCTTCCAGGGGTCACGCAAGGCCGCCGCCGGGACGCGCCCCTCCTCCACGAGCACGTCGAGCAAGTCCTTTCGAAAGTCCCAGCGGCCGTTCCCCGCATCGTAGCGCGAGAACGATTTGCCGGCCTCGATGAACGCCTCCAGCCCCTCGGCGATCGTCTGGCACTGCTCCGTGGCCACCTCGGCGCGCATCGTCGCGGGGTTCACGGTCCAGTCGTAGCGCGGGCACGGATCGGCGGACGCCAGGAGGACGCAGGCGATCTCCTGTCGGTCGGCATCGAGGTGCTGAGCGCAGGTCAGCTCCGGTACGGAGGCCGGCGCGTACTTGATCGCGTACTTCGGTTCGGCCAGCTCCTTCTGCAGCGTGAAGTACACGCGCTCGAGCCCCGGCTGCATGTCCTGCAGCGCGTACACGGCCTCGTCGACGATCACGAGCCCGAGCGCGGCCTGCGCGGGCCGCCCGGACGCGTCCGTCACCTGAAAGCGCAGCACGCCCGACTCACCGGGCTTGTATTCCGGTCGGTCGGTCTCGACCTTGATCCGCAGGGCCTCCGCCGGTTGCACGTACGCGACTTTCCCATCGCGCACGATGTCCCCGCCGGGCAGGACCTGATAGGCGTGGACCTCGAGGCTGCCGAAGAGGTCGGGGCCCGGGACGAACTCGTAGCGCGCGCGTCCGGACTCCACCTGCGCCATCGTCGCCAGGACGGTCTGCTTGTTCCGGAGGATGTCGAGGAACACGGTCCCTCCGTGGGTCGGCGACAAGACTTCGACGACCATCGCTTCGCCGGGCGCGTAGATCGCCTTGTCGAGCCGGACCAGCACCTGCCGCCCGTATCCCTCGGTTTCCAGCCGCGTGACGACCATGTGATGCGAGCCGTGCGCGTCGCGGACCCGCAGCCTGCAGCGGACGCGCGGGTGCTCGACGTAGCGCTCCTCCCCCGCGGACGAGTACTCGGTCGCGAAGGCCCGCGGCGCCGTGTCGTACCCGCCCGCCTCCAGATGGTCGGGCTGGGGCTCGTACAAGATCGTCGCGATGCCCGTCGGACCGGTGACGCTTTGCAGCGTGTCGATCGACTCGACCGGCTCCCCGCGTGAGGCCGGGTCCGGCGTCTCGTCCGGGCCCACGTAGAGCCCTCCTTCCCGCTGGATCGGCGGGAGGATGTCGAGGTCCACCTCGGCGCCGGCGGCCGGCGTGCCGTCGGGGTAGGTGGCCACGAGGTAGATCCGGTTCTCGACCCCCGGCACGAGCCGTCCGCTTTCGGGAATGGCGGCGACCAGGACGGGCGCGCTCGTCACCGGGAGCGTGCGCGCGACTTCTTCCGCGTGTCCGGCCGTATCCCGCACGGAGACGTCGAGCTTGAGGAGCGCGTTCCCCTTGTCGAGCGGCTGCCCGACGAACGACTCCGGCAGGGTGACTTCGAACGACGCGTGCCCACGCTCGTCGGTCTTCACGGAAACCTCGGCGAACTCGTGGAATTCGGCGTCGAAGGTCGAAGCGCGCACGTGGACCTCGGCGCCGGCGACGGGCTTGCCGAAGAGATAGTCGGCCTGGACCTCGCCGCGGACCGTCTCGCGCGGGAGGTACGACGTGCGATCGGTCGTGACGACCGGTCGGAATTTCGGCAGTACGTAGCGCTTCACGACGACGGTTTTTTTTGACTGCGCGGCGCCGACTTGCGCCGAGACCGTGTAGTCGCCGAGGAGCACTTCGTCGGCGAGCGTGAAGTCCGCGGACGCGACCCCGTACTCGGACGTGGGCACGCCGCGCTTGAAGACCTTGTTCCCCTTCGCATCGTCGATGACGAAGGTCAGCGCCGCGCGCGCGGCCGGGACGAGCGTGGACTCCTGCACGGCCAGCGCGCGGAGGCGGATGACCTGGCCGGGCTGATAGAGCGGCTTGTCGGTGGTGAGCAGGATGGACTTCCGGTCCGCGCGCACCTGGATCTCGCGCTGGAGGTCGCGTCGGCCGCGCGAGGTGACCGCCTGGATGCGAAGCGTCGCGCGCCCCTCCGGGACGTCGGGCAGGGTCACGCGCGCGGAGACGCACCCGGTCGCGTCGGTCCGGCCCTCGAAGAGGACGAGCGGCGCGCCCGAGAGCCCCTCGAGCGCGATCCGTACCTCGGCCCCCTCCGCCGGCCGCGCCTCGAGGAGGGAAACGGGCTCGCGCACCGAGACGCGAATGGCCGCGGGCGAGCCCGCGACGAAGGCCTGGGGCAGAAAGAGGTAGGTCTCGACCGGCGCGAGTCGCGTGATGAGCGGGGCATCGTCCTCGGTCGAGGCGTCCTGCGCGCGGGCCGTGGCCGCGAAGAGCAGGGCGCACGGAAAAAGGGTACATGTGAGGGTCAAGGCGCGACGGGGGTGTAACCTCATCGACTGGCCTCCTGCGGGTAATGCCGGCTCGCCTGTAAAGGTTTGACCAGGAGCGCATGTAAAGTTGTCAGCGTGGGCCGCAAGTTCGTGCTCAAGAGGGAGAAGGCACGGTCCGCGTCCGCGTGCTGCGAGGGTCCGATGTGAAGTACTGAGGGCTTCGCGACCGCCCGAGGGGCTGAATCATCGGACGCGACGGGCTCAGCGCAACTCCCGCGCCACGGCGTTGCCGGAGGCATGAACGACTGCGGACGCACGCAGAGAGGTGGTGCTTGCGAGGGGTGACCGCCGGCGGGGTCTGTCTCGAATCCGAGCTACGGCATGGTGCAGATCGGGCGGCGTGCGGGGAAGCGGAGACCGTCGTTTGGACGTAGGGGCGGGCCTTGGGCCCGTCCCTTTGGCGACACGGCCTGCGGCAACCCATAGCGTGTCCCCCTCGCGGAGGAGCAGCGGGCGCCTGGGCCGGTGACCGCATTTCAAACGCGGCCAACCCATGCCTTGAGCGGCTTGGCGTGCAGGCGGTGGAACGTACGCGTCACGGGATCGACGGAGATGCCCATCCCCTCCAGGGCGAGGACTCCGAGGAGCGGCTCGCATCCCGGCGGGCCGAAGATCACGGGCGTCACCGTCGTCTCGCCGAGGAACGCGATCCGGGCGAACCCGTACTCGTGCTCGATCGCCGTGCCGTCGGCCAGTTCGTAGACGCGCTTCCCCTCGGGCTTGATGCCCGCCCGCTTCAGCCGCTCGCGCGGGGCCATGCTGTCGATGGCGCCGGTATCGACGAGGAACTCCCCTTGGTACGCCTTTCGACGCCCGGTGAGCGCCGTCAATCGGGCCGTGACGTGCGTCCATCCCATGTCGAGTTCTCCGGCACGTGGCCTAACGCGGGTGGCTGCAACCAAAGTCGGAAACGGGCGCGACGCCCGTGCCACCCCTCACCCCTCCTTCGCTCGCTCCCCCTTCGCGCTAGGCGCTTCGGGCGACAGGTGCGGCGAGCTTCGGTGCGCAGGTCCGACCCTCTCCCCTGCGAGGGAATTGCGTACCGTTACAGCGCTAGCCGTAGCAGGACTGCGGTCCGAGCCCGTGCGCAGGTCCGACTTCAGGCGGATCGTTTCGGAGCATGGCCAACGCATCGTAGCTCGGTCCGCCTGAAGGCGGAACTACAAACAGCGCCGTGGCCTTCGGGAGCCCGCTGCCTGGCCGAGGCCCGGCTCCGGCGTTGTCGTGCGAACGCAAAACAGGCACTCGGTGTAGCAGGTCGGATTCGGAGATGGACCATTCTACTGGGGTGATCGTGTGAAAGAGAAGCGAAAGTGCGACCGTTGCGCGACGGCCCGCCAGAGCTCCCCCAGCCCGCCGAAGGCGAGGACCTGGACGATGCCGGGGTGGGCGAGGGCGGCGTCGGCATCTGCGCCGGGGAAAGGGACTCCGTGGCATCCCCGCGCGGGTCTCCGCTCCCCCCCGCGCGCTCCCCGCCGCTCCCCTTCGGGGAGAGGGCTGGGGTGAGGGGCGGCCCCGCCGGTCGCGGGGTACCACCGGCTGGGGCTCCGGCGCCCGGCCCAGTCTCTCTCATCCCGACGTCCTCCCTCGATGGGCCCGTGGACGAACTTCAGACCTCGTCGTCGACGGCGTCACGGCAAGTCGCAGCTCCTGTGGCAAGTCGCGCGGGCCGGAGGCCCGCGCCCCCAGGCATCGTGACTGGACTTCGTCACGGGGCCGGTGGGGCCGCGCCGCGGGGACCTGAGCGCACGTGGGGGTCAGGCTCTCCACCCGGAGGCGCCGTGACATGATACCCGTCGCAGGGGATTCGGCGCAAGCACCGATCGGCGCGAAGTCGAGCGCGTGTCGACCTCTCGCGGGCACGGCCACGCCGTGCCCCTACGCCCGATCCTCCGGCGTGGCAATGCCGACGCATCTCTCACGCCGCGCCCCAAAAAACCGCCCGCAACCCGCTTCCGACTCCCCATGCCAGTTTTTTTTGCGATATGTGTCCCCGGCATTCACAGTACCCACCGTCCTCAGCGTCTCTGCGCTGCTAATCGTTCGAAATTTGTTTTCTTGCGACAATTTTTGCTTGTGTCGAACGCCACGAAAACCACAGATTCCACAGATTCTACGCGATTACACAGATTACGAATCTGTGAAATCGTCGTTAATCTGTGCAATCTGTGGTTCCGTCGTCGCTCGGCTGCGGCCCCGCCGCGCTGAGTCTCTGTGGTTTTTCCCCCCTTCCACCCTTCCCGGCCTACCCACTTTGTCGCCGGCACATGCCCCCTCACTTCCCCCTCACTTCCCCCTCACTTCCCCCTCACTTCCCCCTCACTTCCCCCTCACCTTCCTCAGTATTTCCTCCGCCTCCCCCCGATGCTCCCACCCCGCCGGCGCGACCGCGAGCGCCTTCTCGCAGTCCGCCGCCGCGGCGCCCGCGTCCCCCTTCGCCACCCACGCCTCGGCACGCAGCAAAAAAAGGAGCGGGTTCGCCGGCTCCAGCGCCAGCGCCGCGTCGAACTCGCGCATCGCCCCTTCCACGTCCCCTTCCACGAACCGCAACCGGCCCAGGTCGAGTCGCGCCTTCGCGTCCCGAGGCTCCAGCCGCAGCGACTCCGCGAAGTCCTCGATCGCGCCCGGCCGGTCGCCGACCTCCGCCCGCGTGACGGCGCGGTTGTGTCGAAAATCCGCGCGCTCAGGGACCAGACGGATCGCCTCGCTGTAGTCCTCGAGGGCGCCCTTTCGATCCCCGCGCGCCCGCCGCAGGCCGGCCCGGTCGGACCAGGCGCCCGCGAGCGTCGGGCTGAGGCGGATGGCCTCGCTCAGATCCGCCTCGGCGCCCACCAAGTCCCCGCGCGCCCGCCGGACCCGCCCGCGCGTGTACCACGCGGCCGGCGTCGCGGCGTCCGTCCGGATCGCCTCCTCGCAGTCCGCCGCCGCACCGTCGAGGTCCTTGCGCTTCCACTTGCAAATCCCCCGATTGGCCCGCGAGACCGCGTCCTTCGGGTTCAGCGCGAGCAGGCGGTCGTAGTCCGCGATCGCCCCCTCGAAATCCGACGCGAGCCGGCGGGCCTCCGCCCGGATCCGCAGCGGGTCCGGCAGGTCCGGACACAGCTCGACCCCGCGGTCGATCTCGGCGCGCCCCGCCGCGGCGTCCCCCAGGTCCAGCTTCGCGAAGCCGCGCATCGCCCACGCGAGCCCGTTCAACGGCTGGCGCGCCACGACCTGCTCGAGATCCGAGACCGCCGCAGCCGGCTGTCCGAGGGCCTGCTCCACGATCCCGCGCTGGAACCGCGCCTCGAAGTTCCGGGGACAGAGCTCGAGCGCCTTCGAAAACTCGGCCAGGGCGCCCGCGAAGTCCGCCCGGCCGAGCTGCAGCGCGGCGCCGCGCGCGAAATGGGCGGTGCTGCATTGGGGGTCGGCCTGCACCGCCCGTTCCGCCTCGGCAAGCGCCTCCGCGGTCCGCCCGAGCAACTGGAGCGAGGACGCGCGCTCTGCGAGCGCGTCCGCGAAACGCGGCGCGAGGGCCACCGCCCGTTCCGCGTCTTCGAAGGCCGCCGCCCAGGCGCGTCGCTGGCGGCGCGCCTTTCCACGACCGAGTAGGGCGAACACCTGACGCGGGTCGGCGTCGAGCGCGCGCGTGTACTCTTCGATCGCGCGGTCGAGTTCCCAGGCGGCGAGGCGGATGCCCCCGCGCAATACGTAGGCGAGGGCGTGGCCGGGATGTCGTGCGACGATCAGGTCGGCATCCGCCGCCGCGCGCGCAAGCTCCCCCTTCTCCAAGAACGCCTGGCCGCGGCTGAAAATCGACTCCACGACGCCGGGGTTGACGCGAAGGACCGCGTCGTACTCCGCGATCGCTGCGTCCAGCAGACCTCGCGCCCGGAGAACGTTGCCGCGGTGGTGCCGGGCCGGCAACGACCGGGGCCGAAGCTCCAGCGCCTTGTCGTAGGCGGCAAGCGCGCCATCGAGATCGCGCGCCGGGCCGGGCTGCTCCAGGACGTACCCCCGCACGATCCAGATGTCCTCCAGGCCGTGCCCGGCGTTCTCCACCTCCCGGCAGAGCCGGAGCGCCTCGTCCGCTCGCCCGGCGATCGCCGCCAGGCGGGCCCTGCCCGCAAGCGCGAATTCGCTCGACGGGTCGACGCGCAGCAGCTCGGCGAGCGCGGCCTCCGCCGCCGGCGCATCGTGCAGGACCTCCATCAGGACCCGCGCGCGAAGGTACTGGGCGTGCGCGGCGACCCCCGGGCCGAGCGCGGCCGCGCGTTCGAGATCCGCCAGCGCTTCCGCAGCATCGAGCAGCAGGAAGCGCCGGTGGCCGCGTTCGTAGAGTGCTTCCGCGAAATCGGGGTCCACGGCGAGGGCCTTGGAGAGATAGTCGATCCCCTCCCGCAACGCCCCCTCCGTCTCCAGGCTGGCCAGCTTCCCTTTCAGGTAGTTCGGCTCCGCCCGTTCGCGCCGTGCGCGGCGGGCGCGCTCGACCTCCAGGCTTTGCCGCTCCTCCGCTTCCGCGGCTGCACGGGCGGCGAGCGCCTTCTCGCACGAGGGTAACTGCGCCGCGGCCTCGGCGTTCGCGGGGTCGAGCGCGAGGACCAGCGTGAGGCTCATCACCGCCGCACGCGGATCGCCACGACCGGCGGCGGCCTTCGCGGCCGCGAGGCGCTCCCGGACCAGCCGCTCTTGCCGCGCGCGGTTCGCGACGAAGTAGAGGCCGAGCGTCGCCGCCAGCAAGACCGCGGCGCCGAGCGCGCCGGCCGCGAGCTTGTTCCGGGCCGCGCGGCGGGCAAGGCGGTGGGTGAACGTCGTCGGGCGCGCGCGGATCGGCTCCCCGGCCAGGTAACGGCCGAGGTCGTTTCCCACGTCCTCCGCGGTCTGATAGCGGCGGGCCGGGTCCTTCGCGAGACACTTGAGGCAAATGGTTTCGAGGTCGCGCGGCACCCCCGGCGCGAGCCGCGACGGCGGGGACGGATCGCTCTCCAGGATCTGGCGGAGCAGCTCGACCACGCCCTCCCCTTCGAAGGGCGCCCGACCCGCCAGCCGCTCGTAGAGGATGACGCCGAGGCTCCAGAGGTCGCTCCGCGGGCCGATGTCCTTGAGTCGGCTTCCGGCCTGTTCAGGGGACATGTAGTGCGGGGTCCCGAGCACCGCTCCGGAGACGGTCGACCGCTCCCCCCCGGAGCCCGCGCGCACTTCCTTCGCCAGCCCGAAATCCCCGACGTAGGCGCGCCCCGCGGCATCGAGGAGGATGTTCGCGGGCTTCACGTCCCGATGGATGACCCCGGCTTGGTGCGCGGCAAAGAGACCCGCCGCGGCGTCGCGCAGGACCTCGACGAAGCGAGCCAGGGAGAGCCGGCCGCGCGCCGCCTCCAGGCTCTCGCCTTCGATGAAGTCCATGGTGAAGTAATGCCGACCCGCCCACTCGCCGACGTCGTGGACTTGCACGAGGTTGGGGTGGCGGAGTCGGCCGGCCGCGCGCGCCTCCCGCTGGAAGCGGTCCACGTCGGACTCGCTGGGGGCCGACGCGGAGAGGAGCGTCTTGAGCGCCACGGTGCGGCGCAGCTCGCGGTCCCAGGCCTTGTGGACGACCCCCATCCCCCCGCGACCGAGCTCGGCCAGCAGAAGGTAGCGGCCGAACGCCTCGCCGCGCGGCTCGTCAGCTTGCGAACCGCGGACGCCGGAGGGAGCGACCGTGGAAGGTCGGAGCGCCGTCTCCCCGGCGACGGTGGGCTCGTCGGAAGGCGTGCCCAGGCGGGGGTCCGGCGTGGAGGGGGAGTCGGGCATGGCGGTAAAAAAAAGAAAGCCGTGGCCGCGCGGGCGGCGCGGCCACCGCTCGCGGATGTGTGGTCGGGGCGAGAGGATTCGAACCTCCGACCTCTTGGTCCCGAACCAAGCGCTCTAGCCAAGCTGAGCTACGCCCCGTCGAGAAACCGCAAATTAACCAGAACCGGAGCCGGGGGTCAAGTGATTTCGGAACCGCGAATTGCACGAACGGAGAGACGAACCGCGAATTGCGCCAATTGCGCTAATTACTTTTTTTTCCGGAGGGGCGAGCTTCGGAGGGGGCGTGCCGCGTTCCACGGCTCGGCGACCGAGGTTCACGCCGGGACAGCCCCATTCGCGAAATTGGCGAAATTGGCGTAATTCGCGGTTCATCGCCCCGTCTCCTTCGCGAAATTCGCGTAATTCGCGGTTCGTCGTCCCTTCGCGGCCTTCGCGGTTCACGAAACGCGCCAGCCCTCGGCGCCGATGAGCTTGACGAAAATGCAGGAGCAGAGACGCTCCTCGGTGACGCGACCGCCGCCCGTGGGCCGGCGGACCACGACCAGGTCCTGGGCCGCCTCGTCTCCGACCGGGATCGCCAGGATGCCGCCGGGGGCGAGTTGCGCCACGAGCGAGGGGGGCACGCGCGGCGACCCCGCGGACACGACGATCCGGTCGTAGGGCGCGCCCTCCGCCAGACCCACCGAGCCGTCCCCCACGCGCAGGCGGAGCCGCGTGGGCTCCAGCGTCTCCAGCACGGCCTCCGCGCGACGGGCCAGCTCCGGGATCCGCTCGACGCTCCAGACCTCGCCGGCCAGCTCCAGCAGCAACGCGGTCTGGTAGCCGGAGCCGGTCCCCACCTCCAGCACCCGCTCCCGCCCTTCCAGGCGAAGCGCCGCCAGCATCGTCGCCACCATGTACGGCTGCGAGATCGTCTGGCCGTGCCCGATCGAAAGCGGATGGTCATCGTAGGCCCGGGCCCGGTCCTCCTCGCGCACAAAGAGATGCCGCGGCACGCGGGCAAAAGCCGCCAGCACGCGCGCATCCGTGATGCCCCGGCCACGGAGCTGCACTTCCACCATTCGCGTACGATCGTCCGCGAAGGCCCGACGGTCGATCCCCATGGAGTTCCTCAGTGTCCCGCCGGAAGCCCCGCCCGCGCGCGCGCGATACGGTCCCGGTCCTGCTGCGCGAGCCGCAGCCCCAGCAGCTTGTCGTAAACGCCCGCGGCCTCGGCATTCTTCCCTTGCTGGGCCAGGCAGTTTCCCAAGTTCTCGAGGAGCGTGTGATTCTCCGGCTCCACGCCCAGCCCCGTCCGGAGCGCCGCCTCAGCCTCCGCCTTGCGCCCGAGGCTGAGGAGCGCCGCGCCCAGGTTGTTCGTCGTCCGCGCGTCCTTCTGCCCCGCTGCGACCGCGGCCGCGAGCCGCCGCTCCGCCTCCGCGAAGTCCTGCCGGCCGAGCGCCAGCTCCCCGAGGTGCAGGAGCGCCGGTCCGCACCCAGGGTCGAGCGCCACCGCCTCCGCGAAGGACCCATACGCCTCGCGGCCCAGGTCCGCCGGCGTGGGCCGGCCGGCCGCGGCAGCCTCGGTCCCCGCGGTGACAGCGCCGCCGGCGGCGCCGAACTGCGACAGCCGGCCGCCTCGGCGCGCCGAGCGCGTCCTTTCCGCCCGCGCCGCGCGAAGCGCAGCCTCCCCGAGCGCGAGCCGCACGGCCGACGAGGCCGGCAGCCGCGCCGCCGCCTTGCGCAGAACGGCCAGCGCGAGCAGGACCCGGCCCGCCTGCTCGTGTCGCGCGGCGAGCCGCAGGAAGAACGCCTCCAGCCGCGGCTCCCCCGCCCACACGACGGGCGGCTCCAGGTCCTTCACCGCGGCCGCGACGTCCAGGTAGACCGGAAGCGCCTCGCGGTAGAGGTGCTTCGGGGTCTCGAACTCCACGAGCGGAAAGTCGTCGGTGTTGAAGGGCGCATTCCCCGCGTACGCGAGCAGGTCCGCGCCGTGGCACGCGATCGCCGACAAGAGGTCGACGGCCGACGCGTAGCCGAGTGCCGCGAGATCCTCCCGCAGCCCCGGGGTCCCCAGCCAGCGGGCGAGCGCCTCTTCGCGCAGGGGAAGGGGCCGGCGCGAGCCGACGAGGATGAAGTCGTTCGTCTCCGCCGGGTCCGCGACCAGGAGGGCGTGGGGGAAGACCTCCAGGAACGTACGGAAGACCGACCGGACCAGGGTGGGACTCATGCCGTAGCTCTGGACCCACTGCGACACGACCCCCTCCTCCTTCAGGGCCGCGGCCAGGTTCCGGAAGTGCTCCAGCGTAAAGAGCGACGAGGAGCCCGCCATCCAGGGGTTCGACGGTTCGGACACGATGGCGTCGTATTTTTTTTCGGAGAGGGCCACGAACGTGCGCCCGTCCTCCACCACGAGCCGCACGCGCGGGTCCTCGAGCACGGCGTGGTTTTCCTCGCGGAAGAAGCGCGAGGCGTTGACGATCGAGCCTTCGATTTCCACGACGTCGAGCGTGCCGACCGGGAAGCGGGCGGCGGCGCCGGCGGTCACGCCGCTCCCGAGCCCGACGACGAGCACCTCGTCGAGCTTCGGCGCGAGCGCGAGCGGCCAGAAGGCGCAGAGGCTCTGGGTCACCATGTCGTTCCGGTTGCTCGCGTCGGTCTTGCCGTTCACCTGGAGGAGCCGGGTCCCTTCCTCGTCCTCGCGCACCGTCGTGATGCAGTTGAGCCCCTCCTCGTAGAAGCGGAGGTCGGCGTTGTTCGACACGCGGGCGAAGGCCTCGGGGAACCTTTCGTACAGGGGCGCGAACACGTACACGCCGGAGGTCATTTTCGCACGGTCCCAGGCGCCGCCGACCCAGGGGATCGGCAGGAGGCAGGCCAGGGCCGCCGCGACGAAGAGCGCCCGCGCGCGGGGCGCGAGCGAAGGCGCGACGCCGGCGAGAAGCGCGGCGCAGACAAGATTCAGGCCGGAGCCGACGAGGCTCGTCACGGGCGACGAGAGGAGCGGGAGGACCAGGAAGCCGCCGATCACCGACCCCAGGATCCCGCCGAGGGTGTTCGCCACGTACACTTCCCCCACGCGGCGACCGAGGGAGGCGGTCCCGCGCGCGTAGATCTTCGCGACCACGGGAAAGGTCGCTCCGATGAGGAGCGTCGGGAGCAGCATCACGCCCAGCGCCATCAAAAACTCGAAGCCCATGATCCGGGCGTAGCTGACGTGGATTGTCGGGAACGCCCACAGGAACAGGTCGGGCAGGAGACCGAAAGCCGGGAGCAGGAAAAGAGTGAGGACGCCGAGCGCAGCTTCGATGCCTGCGAGAAAGAGCACCAGGTCCTTCTGCCGGTCGATCCAGCGCGACAGGACCCAGCTCCCGAGCGCGAGCCCCAGCAGGAACGAAGCGAGCATGACCGTGAACGCATTCGTTGCGCTCCCGGTCACGAGGCCGAGGATGCGCGTCCAGGCGACTTCGTAGAGGAAGGAGGCGAAGCCGGCGACGCCGAAGACCAGGACGACCGCGCGGTGCGCCGCGGACGGCGCGGACGCCGGCGCGACGGCCTCCTGCGCGCAGCGATCGGTCGTCGATTGCGGCGGCTCAGCCTCTCCGGCAAGGAACCCCGCGTTGCGGAGGAAGAGCACGAACAGCCCGACGGCGACGTTGAGGCCGGCCGCGGTCCAAATCGTCCAACGGAGCCCGAGCCCGGGGATCAGGAGGAAGCCGGTGACGAGGACGCCGACGACGGCGCCGAACGTGTTCGCGGAGTAGAGCAGCCCGAGCCGCCTCCCGAGCCGGTTCTCGTGCTCGACCAAGTGCCGGGAGAGGATGGGGAGCGTGCCGCCCATCAGAAACGTCGGGAAGAGAAGGAGGACGAAGGCGAAGGCGAACCGGACCAGCAGGGAGAGCGAAAGGCCCGGGTGAAGGGAGAGGTGGACCGGCCGGTAGAGCGCCTCGATGGCGAGGAAGAGCCACGGAGTCGCGAAGCCATAGAGGCCGATACCGAGCTCGAGGAGGGCATAGAGGCGCACGCGATTTCGGACCCGATCGGCCGCGCGGCCCAGCGCCCAGCTCCCGAGCCCAAGCCCGGCCATGTAGGCGGCGAGGACGGTGCTGATGGCCAGCGAGGTGGAGCCGAGGATGAGCGAGAGGCGCCGCGCCCAGACGACCTCGTAGACGAGCCCGGCCACGCCCGAAAAGAAAAAGGCGAAGAGAAGGAGAGCGAGAGGAGACGGGCCCGATGAGGGAGGGGGCGGAAGGGCGGGCGGGACGGAGGCAGGGGCAGGAACGGGAGGTAGTTCCGGGGACGGCATGGTGCGCAGGCCTTCTCGGAGGGGTCAGGCCGGGGTTTGTTTCGGCCGACCGGCGAGGGAGAAGTGAACAACCGTTGATCCGCGCATTTCAAAATCCAAATTGCAAAATCTCAAATTGCAAATTGCGAATTGCGATCCGGGCGCCCCGCGAACCGAGTAAGGGCTGAAGACCCGCGGGGTCGCGTACGATGTTCATCCAAGTAGCGGTCCTCTGCGTCTCTGCGCCTCTGTGTAAAAAAAAGGCTGCCACTCCAGGCATTTTTTCCACTCTCGCCCACGTGAGCAACATCCTCAGGTGCAATCCTCAGCCATGCCAGCCAACTGTCCGCCTGAAGCACGGCCTGCTCGGCCTTCCACAACGGTCCACGAGCCTGCTGCCCGAACACAACCTGCTACACTCCTCCCCCAAATCTCAATTCTCCATTCTCAAATCTCCATGCTTCCGCAGCGCCTCCCGCACACGGCCGGGCGTGATCGGTAGGGTCGTCATCCGGACGCCCACGGCATCGGCGACGGCGTTCGCCACGGCGGCCGCGACAGGCAGGCCGCCCCAGCCGAGCAGTCCCTTCGCGCCGAAGGGACCGGGGCCGTCCGCCGCCTCGAGGAGGTGCGCTTCCACGCGGGGGAGCTGATCGGGGCGAGGCGCGCGGGCAGCCTCCGCCGCGGACAACGCGAGCGAGCGGGCAAGCGCGCGAGCGGCATCCCCCTCGAGGTGCGCGGCCTGCAGCGTCGGATGGAGGATCCGTCCCACGTCCGCGACGACCACGAGCCGCAGGACCTGCACGCGCCCCGTCTGCGTGTCCACCTCGACCTCGGCGGCGCAGGCCGCGACGCCCCCGGCCATGAAGCCCCCCGGCCCCGCGCCGCCCAACTCTTCAGGGGGACGCCAGGAGCCCGCGCCGGCGAAGAGCGACCCGGCGCCCGCTTCCCGGGCGCGCGCGAGAAACGCCTCGAGCGGAACCGAGCGCGTGGGATCCTCGGCCACGTAGACCTTACCGAAGGCCAGGGAGATGCGCTCGGCCCGAATGCCCAACAGCCCGGCCGCCGAGGCGACGACCCGGTCACGCAGGTCCGACGCGGCAGCGAAGACGGCGTTCCCGCCGACGCAGAGCGCCCGCGCGGCCGTTCCGCCCGCGTCCCAGGGGCCCTCCCGCGTATCCGGCCGGACCACGCGGACCCGTTCGACGGGCAGGCCCAGCACCTCCGCGGCGATCTGGGCGAAGAGCGTGTCCAGGCCGCGAGCCGGATCCGCGGCGGCGCACGCGACCGTCACGCGTCCGCCCTCGTCGAGCAGGGCCGCGGCCCCGCACCCCTCGTCGCGGCCGAGCGGCTCGACGCCTGGCGCGATGGCCACGGCCAGGCCGACGCCCTTGCGCGGCGTCGCGAAGCCGCCGCCGTCCGCCCCCGTCGAGGGCGCGCCCGTGCCCGCGACCGCGCGGCTCTCTCCCACCCGGCGCGGAAGCACGCTCGTCGCATGCTTGTCGCGCAGGCCGACCGCCTCCGCCGCGCCCGCGGCGCATTCCAGCACGCCCCGCATGCCAGGGTGAACCCCTGACCTGCCCGACTCGGCGGGTGGCCCCTGGTTCCGGGCGCGGAGGGCCACGGGGTCGACGCCCGACAGCGCGGCAAGCGACTGCATCTGGGACTCGAGGGCGAAGGCGGCCTCCCGATTTCCCGCGTCGGGCAGGTCCGCGGGGTGGCAGCACTTGCCGGGCACGACGGTCACTTCGACGGAGCGCGCGCACACGGGGTAGGCGCGGAAGAGCGCGCGCCCCAGGAGGGTCGGCGTGCGAAAGTCGTCGGCGACCCACGTCCCCGCCCGGACCCGCGCCTTCGCCTCGCGAAAGGCCAGCGTGCCGTCGCCTCGGGCCCCGGTCCGAAGTCGAAGCGTCACTTCCGGCGATGACCCGTGCCCTCCGTCGTCGCGGCGCGTGGACCGCCACGCCACGGGACGGCCCGCGAGCCGGGCCAAAAGCGCGGCCAAGATCTCCTCGCGCCAGACCCCGCCGGGGGCGGCGGTCGCGATCGGCACGAGCACGGGGACGACCCGGATCCGCTCCGAGGCGACCGACAGCGACGCGGCGAGCCGGTCGCGCGTCACGAACGGAGCCGGCCCCGGCGACCAGAGCGTGCACTCCCCGGCCGGACTCCACGACGCGGCGAAGGCCGGATCGCCCTGGTGCGGCCCGGCGACCGGTTCGAACGTGAAGACATCCTCGACCACGAACGCGGCCTCCGCCTCGCCGGCGGCCACGTCACCGTCATTCCAGCGCAAGGTCGGCCCGGCCTCCCCCGCGACCGGAGCGACCGTGGAGGGCATGCTCGCCCGCTCCGCCAGGCCCCCGCGTCCCGACCCACCGCGCTCGCGCTCCCGCTGCGCCTTGACGCGGACCTGGGAGAGGGCGCGCATCGCGACTTCGAAGCTCTCCGCGGCGACCGCGGCGACCGGCTCCCCCTCGTGGCTCGTCGCCCGCGTCGCCAGCAATTCGCCGCCGGGCCAGCGCAGACCCGCGGTGTCCTGCGGCCCGAGCGCAGCCCGCACTCCGTCCACGCGCAGCGCGGGCTCGACGTCGACCGACTCGATGCGGCTGGCCGCATCGAGAGTGAGCGCGACTCCGACCAGGCAGCCCGCCGGCAGGAACTGGTGAAGAAACCCTCCTCCGCCCAGGACGCGCTCCCCCGCCCCGAGCAACGGCACGTCTTGTCCGATCACGGCCAGAGTCGGACGGCGCGCTTCCGCCCACGCCCCTCCGGCGCCGCGGAGGTCCCTGGTCTCGGGATGCGTCATGTCGTTCCCCCGCCCGCGGCGCCGGGGCCGCGCGCCTGCCCGGAGAGCGCATCCGGACGAAGTCCCCGCCGCTCCACTCCCGCATTGAAGAGGGCCTGGAGGATCGGGCCGAAGGCCGCGCACTCGCAGCGGTGATCCGCCAGCGCGCCCCGCAGCTCTTCCTCGGTCGGATTCCGGATCTTGGCGAGATAGGCGGCCGCCGTCACCAGCATGCCCGGCAGACACCGGCCGCACTGCGGCGTGCCGAACCGGGACATGGCTTCGCGCAGCCCCGGGAGCAGACCGGCCCCGGGTCCGACGGCCCAGGGCGTCGTGACCTCGCGCTCGGCGACCTCGAGCGCGTTCACGCGGCAGGCGGGCACGGCCACCCCGTCCAGGAGCACGGCGCAGGCGCCGGTGCAGTCGCCGAGCGGCTCGACCGCGCCGCGCCAGACCCCGAGCCGCTGGTGCAGCAGGTCCAGCAGGCTCTCGGCGCCGGCGAGCTCGACCTCGCGCCAGACCCCGTCGACGCGCAGGCGGAGGCGATGGGGGAGGAAGGCCGGCGCGGCCGTGCGCGCGGCCGTGCGTCGACCGGCGCCGCGACCGGCCTGTCTTCGACGAGCTACGGTTTTCACCCTAGGCGACCTCCGAGAGCAGACAGAGGAGCGCGCGCCGCAGGAGCACCCGCACCAGCTCGGCGTGCTCGGCCCGAAGGGGAGAGGCCCCGCGACCCGCCGCCTCGCGCGCCGCGTTCGCGGTCGCCTCTTCCATGGCCCTCAGCGAGGGGACGTCGTCGCGCACACGGTTCTCCGCCCACGCGGCCCGGCGGGAGCCGAGCACGGGGCTGCCGTAGGCGATCCGCACGTGGGGACACCGCTTGGTCCTCGCGTCAAAGGCGAGGAGGACGGCCACGGCAAGGAGCTCGGGCCCCGACGGTCCGAGCACGACCTCCGTGGCCAGCGAAACGCGGGCGCCGCGCGGCGGGCCGACGACCTCGAAGCGGGCGATGAGGCGCGGGCCGCCGGGGTGACGACCCCTGCCGCCCCGGGCCGGCGGCCCCGGCCGTGCGAGCCGACCGTCCTCGAGAACCGGCTCCCAGGCGAGGCCAGCCCGGGTCCGGACGCCGAGCCGCGCGCCGAGCACCTGGAAAAGGGTCCAGAGCGCGGGCGAACCGGTCAACCAGAGGCCGAAAAGCGTCATGCGGTTTCGCAGGAGCGGCGGCGCGGCCCTGCGCACGGCCATCGCCAGAGAAGGCAGCCTGCGCCGAACGACGGGGGACGACTCGACCTCGGCCAGCGTGGACATGGAACCGAGCAGGACCCCGCGTCCGCCGAGCGGGCGAATGCGGGAGAGCGAGGGGATGCCTCGGACCGACACGCAGGGGTGGCCCGGTGGGACGTCGGTCGGATAGAGCCCCCACATCGCGGGATGCGCGCGGCCCGGCAGCGCGGCCAGGAGCTGCAGGGCCTCCGCCTCGGTCGCGGGCTCATGGTAAAACGGGGACGGTGCGGACATCGTGCCCCTTGCCAATGCAACCCTGGGGTGACGGGCGCCCGGCCGGGCAGCCCCGAAAGGAACACTGCCCGACTTCGTCGTGGTTCAAAACGCCGCAGATATCGCGCAAGGCCGACTACGTGGGGTCGCTTCGTGGGCACGGCGGCGCCGTGCCCCTACGGAAAGCGCCCGCGCGGAGGTAAGCGCGCGGACTGCGACCACGCGGCCTCTGGGAGCGCGGGCATCCCCGCCCGCGGGAATGGCCGCAGGGGTTACGACTCGCCGTGCCCAAGTTGACGACGGTGTCCGAAGTTCGTCGACGGGCCAGCAGCGAGAGAAGCACTTTCCCGGCGGCCTGCCGCAGCTCTCTGTTCCGGCGACTCACGGCGCCACACCGCGGGGACGCCCGAGGGCGGCGGTCACCTCCGCGGGGAGCGCGCGCGGACGGCCGTTCCGGTCCACGCAAGCGAGCTTCGTGAAGCCCTCCGCGAGGAGGAGTCCATCGCTTTCGCGCACGACTTCGTACCGGAAGCCGACACGGACCCGCGTCACCTGCTCGAGCCAGGTCTTCACGCGCAGTACGTCGTCGTAACGCGCGCTCGCCCGGTAGCGGCAGCCGCACTCCACGACGACGAGGAGCGCGCCGGCTCGCTCCAGCTCGCGGTAGGCGAAGCCGCGACGACGCAGGAACTCGGTCCGGCCCTGCTCGAAATAGACGAGGAAGTTGGGGTGGTACACCACCCCCATCGCGTCCGTCTCGCCGTACCGGACACGCAGCGGAAAAGCGTCCCCGTCCGCCGGCGCGCCGCCGTCCGGGCTTCCGCTCATTTCTGCTTCTCGAGCTCCGCGATCCGTTTCAGCTCGTCCTCGGCCTTGAGCTTCCGCTCGAACAGGCTGTTCTCCTCGCCGAAACTGTTGATGATCGCCTGGTAGAGGACCTTGGCCTCGGCGAATTTCCGCTCCTTGATGAGCTTGCGGGCCTCGCCGTCCTTGGTCGTAAAAAAAAGTTCCGCGTCGTCGAGGATCTTCCCGCGCCACTTTTGCGCCTTGTCGGCCTCCTCGGCGCTCGGGTTCTTCTTGATGAACTCGTCGAGCGCAAGGAGGGCCTGGCCGAAGCGCTCTCCCGAGACGAACTGCCCGACCGTGGTTTCCAGCACCTTGTACTGCTCGCCCAGGGCCCCGGGCGCGACGGCCGGCCCGCCGCCTCCGCCGCCGGGCGGAGGTCCGGGCCCAGGCCCGGGTCCGGGCCCGCCGCCGCCCGGTCCGGGCACGACCACCTTGATCGGCGACTGCCGGGGCACGCCCCCCTGGAGCAAAGCGTCCAGTTCCTTGAGGAGCGGGCTCCCGGGATTCGCGCCGCGGAAGAAGTCCACCTTCCGCTGCAGGTCTTCCTTCTTGTCCGGGTTCGAGAAGGCGAACTTCCGGATTTCCTCGTACTGGTCTTTCTGCTCTTGCGCCTCGCGCAGGCGTTTCTCCTCGTCGATCGTCTTTTCGAGTTTCTCGATCTTTTCCTTCGCGCCGGCGAAGACCTCCCCCGCATCCGGCGGGATCTCCCGGAGGACCTTGAGCGCCTCCGCCAGCTTCCGCTTCGAGATCAGGTCGTTCGCCTCGTTGAGGAAGGCGAGGGCCCGCTCGTGCGCGGGGTCCCGGCGCGTCATGAAAAACGCGATGGCGCCGATCAGGGCGAGCACGAAAAAGGTGACGACCGCGCCGATCGTGGAATTCGAGCGGGGGCGGCGCGTCGGCGGCGTGCGGAAGGAGGCGGGCGTGCGCTGGGCGACCGCGTTCGGGGCGCGCACCGGCTGCGAGGGGGGCTTCGCGGCGGCCCGCACGGGCGAGGCCTCGGTGTCCTCCCCGGCTTCGCTCAGGAACGTGACCTTCGCCGTGCCGACCTCGACCATGTCCTCGTTCTGCAGCACGCGCTGGTTCACGAAGCTCCCGTTCACCTTCGTGCCGTTGCGGCTCTCCAGGTCGACGAGCTTGTACTTCCCCTCGCACTTTTCGATGTGGCAGTGTTTGCGCGAGCACTGCTTGTCGTCGAGGACGACGGAGTTCTCCTCTCCGCGGCCGAAAACCGTGACGTCTTCGGTGAGGTCCATCTCGCGGACCGAGCCCTGGAAATCAATGCGAATGCGCGCCATGTCCCGTCCGAGTCACGTGAGGGTTCCGCCGACCGGTGTCATCCGCCGGGCGCGTTCGAGGTCGTCCGGCGTGTTCAGGTTCCAGAAGATCGTCTCGGCCCGCGCCGCCCACGCCGTCCCTTCCACGGGCACGGTGCGGACGCGCAGGTGAGGGAGGAGGTCGCCCAGCCGATAGGTCCCCGCATCGATGCGCGCGGTCAAAGTCGGCAGGCAATCCTTCGAGTACCAGGCGTGCAACGGTTCGGGCCGCTCACGCCACAGGGGGACCACGGCCTCGGCGCCTCCCGTGAAGCCCTCCAGGTAACGAATGAGGGAGGGCTCCAGGAACGGCATGTCGCACGCAGCGACGAAACACCAGGGCTCCGAAGCTGCGCGGAGGGCGGAGTAGATGCCGACGAGCGACGCGCGTTCGGGATAGGCGTCGGGCACCACGCGGATGCCGGGCCGCGCGCAGCGCTCGAGGTCATTCGCCGCCACGAGGACTTCGGCAAACAGGCCGCGGAACAGGGCGAGCTGGCGGTCCAACAAGGTCTGCCCGGCCAGGGTCAGGAACGCCTTGTCCGTTCCCATCCGGCGGCTTCTCCCGCCGGCGAGGATCGCCCCGCTCATGGGAGCCTCCGGCGAAGGGAAAACCCCGCCCGCAACGCATGGATTATAGGGCGTTGGGAGAGGGCTGTCAACTCTCTGGGGCGGGCGGGACCCCGGCATGCGGGCAACGGAGGGCGCGCCGCGTCTCGCAAGCGGCTCGCACCCCCGCGCCGGCCGGCGGGGCCCCGCCCGGGGCGCTACTTGCCGGCAGGCTGGTCCGCGCCCTCGGTCGTCCAGCGACGGCCCAGGTCCTCCATGGACTTCGGCTCAGGCAGGTTCGGGACCGGGAAGCCGAAGGCTCTTCTTCGCTCCCGGATTTCGGCGGTCGAGATGCCGAACTGCTTGTCGCGGGCGTCGACGAGCCCCGGCTTGAGCTGGCCGTCGCCGTTCGCCGACCACATGAGGAGCGGTTCGCCGAGGGGGAATTCGGTCGCGGGATCGCGCCACGTGTGCCAGGTCTTCCCCCAGGTGTTGATCAGGCCAGGGAAGACGTCGTCCCCCTGCTTCGGCATGTCCGGGGCGACGAGCTGGCCGGACATGATCTCGTACGCGTGCGGATGCCAGTACTTCTTCTCCGCGGCGGGCAGCTTCTGGTAGACGTCGTCCCCCACGATGTACTCGACGCCCAGGAGCTTCGCCTTCGCCCCGCGGCCATCGTACACCACGCACTGGTGGAGTTTGTCTCCCTGCGGCGAACAGTAATGGTGGGCCTCGACCTGGAAAGCGGCGTCTGCTTTGGCGACGTGGAAGGCGCAGAGGTAGAGGTGCATGGACTGGACCGGCACCCAGTTCTCGGACTTCGTGCCCGGAGCGGCGGGGGTCGGGTCTTCACCTGAGGACCAGATCGGAGCGAGGAAGAAGGGGACGAGCAGCGCAACGAGCGCGGCCAGGAGCGCGGCGGGGTTCCGTTTCGACGGGGCGACCTGCATGTGCGACCTCCTCAACGAGCAAGCACCGGGAGAAATACGGACGCCAAGCGGCGGGATTGTACTCGGCGACCGAAGTCGAGGGAAGAAAAACCCCGACGCCTCGAATTGCCTTGCCCCGGAAGGCGCGGCAGGGCTAGAATCGGGCAAGGTGCGACCGGTCGCTCCTCTCGCGCAGGGCCGAGAACGGTATCCCCCTCCGAGCCCGGCCAAGTGAAGAATCCGAGCTCTCGCGAATCGGCTCTCGCAGGACCCTCATGCGGCCCGCGGCTGCGACACGGAACCGCGACCGTTAGGGAGCGGTCTCGGCGCGTCCAAGCGCGACCTCGGGTTCGATCCCGCCGCTACGCATGCGTCGAGAAGCCCGTGATCCGGATTTGAACTTTGGCCGGAGTCGCATGCACCGCTTCCCCGCCCGCTGAGCCACGAAAGGCACCCGCGCGCCATGACTTCGCACGGCTGGGTCCACGAGGCGATCCGCAAGATCGAGGCGGACTTCAACCGCTCCGCCGACACGCACCTCATCCCGCTCCGCCTGCCGGCCTACCCCGGGATCGACCTCTATTTCAAGGACGAGTCCAGCCATCCGACCGGGAGCCTGAAGCATCGACTCGCGCGCTCGCTCTTTTTGTACGCCCTGTGCAACGGGTGGCTGCGCGAGGGGAGCACGGTCATCGAGGCCTCGTCCGGCTCCACGGCCATTTCCGAGGCGTACTTCGCCCACTTCCTGGGGATGCCCTTCATCGCGGTCATGCCGGCGACCACGTCCCGCGACAAGATCGCCGCGATCGAGTTCCACGGCGGCAAGTGCCATCTCGTCGACGACCCGACGACCATCTACCGGGAATCGGAGCGGCTCGCGCGGGAGACCGGCGGGCACTTCATGGACCAGTTCACGTTTTCCGAGCGGGCGACCGACTGGCGGGGGAACAACAACATCGCCGAGTCGATCTTCGAACAGATGGGCCGGGAGCGGCACCCGATCCCCCGGTGGATCGTCGCGAGCCCGGGCACCGGGGGTACGACGGCGACCATCGGTCGCTTCGTGCGGTACCAGCGGTTCGAGACGCGCGTCCTCTGCGCCGACGCCGAGCACTCGGTCTTTTTCGACTACTACCGCACGCGCGATCGCGGGCTCACGCTCTCGCGCGGGTCGCTCATCGAGGGGATCGGCCGACCGCGCGTGGAGGCGTCTTTCATCCCCGACGTGATCGACGCGATGCTGAAAGTGCCGGACGCGCTGGCGCTCGCGGCGATGCGGTATTTGGAAGGGCGGTTCGGACGGCGGGTCGGCGCGTCGACCGGGACGAACTTCGTGGGGGTGCTCCACGCCGCGCGCGAAATGGCGGCGGCCGGGGAGGAGGGGTCGATCGTCACGATCCTGTGCGACGGCGGCGAGCGGTACTCGTGCAGCTACTACAACGACCGCTGGCTGGCGGAGCGCGGCATCGACCTGGCGCCGCTCATGGACGCGGTGCGAAGGGTGGCGGAAGAGGGGGCTGCCTTTCCAATGCCGTTGGCCTCGGCCTGACGACGACCGATCGGTGGACCGGCAAGAATCCCCTTGATCCAGGGCCGTTCGCGGGGGAGAATGACGACATGAGCCGAACGCGTTCACCGTTCCCCGGCATGGACCCCTATCTCGAACACCCGTCCCTCTGGCCGGGCGTCCACGACCGCCTTGTCACGTACTTCGCAGACGCGCTCGCGCGGCAGCTTCCCGCGCGCTACTACGCGGACCTTCGCCAGCGGCTCTTCGTCGAGACGCCGGACGAGTGGATCTACCCGGACGTGAGCGTAACGACCGGCAAGACGTCGCGCGGCAGGGGCCCCTCCAAGGGCTGTGCGGAGGCGAGCGGCGCCGTCCTCGTCGAGCTGAGGCAAGTGGAGGTCCGGGAGCCGTTCATCGAGATCCGGGACGCGGCCACCCGACACAAGGTCGTGACCGTCGTCGAAGTGCTTTCCTCCACGAACAAGGCGGGCGGTTCAAACGGGCAGCGGGAGTACGTGTCGAAACAACGGGAAGTGCTTGCGAGCACCGCGAACCTCGTCGAGATCGACCTGCTCCGAGCGGGGGACCACGTCGCCGCGGTCCCCCTCGCTCTCCTGCGCAGGCATCGCCCGTTCCACTATCTGGTCGTGGTACGTCGAGCCGAGCGGCCGGAACAGCGAGAGGTGTACCCCATCCGCTGTCCCTCCTCCCTCCCGGCAGTTCGCGTCCCGCTGCTGCCCGGGGACGCGGAGCCGCCGGTCGACCTGCAGGCGTGCCTAGAGCGCGTCTACAAGATGGGAGCGTACGGTGGGCGGATCGACTACCAGCGGTCGCCCGAACCTCCCTTGCCCGCGGAGGACGCCGCCTGGGCGAGGGGGCTCATCGGGGAGTGAATCGCTGTGGAGCTGTTGCTCCGTTGACCACGTGCGGCCACCGTTTACGGAAGGCATGGGCCGCCGTTCGCAATTCCGCCCTCAGCCTGAAGAGGGATGTATCGCTTCGAGCACGCCCCCATCCGTGCATGTTCTGACTTCTGAGGCTAGCGCACAAGACCGCCGGTGGTCATTCGCTGATACAGTTTGAGGCGCTCGCTTCCCGGTTCGAGCAAGACCCTTTCGCCCGCCCACGTAAGGGCACTGACGGGCTCGCTGGGCTGGCCGGGCATTCCTCCATGGTTCGGCCGGTCAGGGGGTCCAATGACGTCCCCCGAGATCAGCACGTCGCGTCGAACGGCGTCACTCAGGCGTCCCCCGGGGAAGATCGGCTCTCCAACGGCTGGTGCATGACCCGCAGGCCATTTGGCCGCGAATTGCGGGGAGGTGTACGTCAGGGCCGTTGGACTCACGGGTATCCGGGCGAGGGGGCACACAAACAACTCGTCTCCCCCGGGACGCGGCGCCACTGCACGTTGGCGGTCAGGCACCTCCCAGAGGGGAGACCAAAAGGCGACATTTGCGGGGCGAGCGTCGGCCCCCTTTTTCAAATCGACATCTGTCGGGTAGACGCCCTGATTGCCATATTGACTGGAGTACAACATCAGGTAATTCCCAAGCTGCGCGAGATTGCACCTGCACTCGGTGATTCTGCTCATCCTCCAGACGCGGTAGCGGCTTGTCACGAGGATGGCGGCAATGACCGTCATGAACGAGAAGGCGAGGAGGAAGACCCTCAGGCTGAACGTACGCTTCCACAATCGGCTCTTCATGGTCCCCCCGGATGACTTCGAAAGCGGAGCGGAGTAGAGTTCCCGTGGGAGAAGGACGGCAACACTGACCCTGGAACAAGGAGACTACCTGAGACCTCGCGAAGAGCAACACGAAGACACCGCGTACCGGCGCTATCCGGACAACTCTGTGGTTGTCTGGTCGCACCTCCCGTGGTTGGAAGTTGGGCGACGCTCGCCCCTTTATTCTGCTCGCTTGTTCGTTGGCTAGTGCTCGCTATACGCAGGTTGCCGTACCTGTAACGGGCACGTAGATTGCAAGGTGACCCTCGGAGCCCGCAATCACGCCTCCCCTGAAGTTGTTTAGTGTCGGGCTGATCCAGTCGATAATGTATATGTCGCGTTCGCTGTTTGCGCCGACCTGCTCCTCCCGCTTCGGCATTGGTATAGAGACAGGCTTCATGCTACTGTGGAGGCAGACGCCCGGAGTGAATCGGTCGCCCGTCGTCCCCGTCCCCGGTCCAAAGGCCACCATCTGTCCGGTCACCTGATCCGTGACGCTCCACCCCCCGCTATTACTCGTGGCCGATCCACAAGTGCCCACTTCCGCCTGCAGCTCGATCGTCCCTTCGACTGCGACTTTGCCCGAAGCGCAATTGACGGTAGCGACTGAAACGACGACTCTCATGCCCTCGAACCCCGCTTTGGCGGGGTTGCCTGTTGAGCAACATTGCTCCGGCACCGAGCTCGGGGGCATCGTGACCCGGTACCGTGCCTGGAAGGTGGCAGGGCCGCTCGCGGATCCCACGATCGGATCTGTGACGTCCCCATAGTCTTCGCCTGTGGGTTGTGCCGGCGCGGATTTGGCGCCGATTTCCTTCTCCCCCGCTTTGAGACCGACGTGCCCGAACGAGACAGCGCCACGAAGGTGGAAAGTACCCTGGACCGTGCACTTCAGCCGGGCCGTTCCTGGCGGCGGTTGTGGCTGGGGCTGGGGCTGTGAAGGTACGGCTTGGAACCAAATACTCTGCGCCATTTCGGGAACGTTCACGTAATGGACGCTGAGCTGATGCAAATAGAGGATGCGAGGCTGTGGTGGAACCTGGGCGGGAAATGCGAAGGGTGTGGCACGTGCCGGCAGATCGGGTCTAGCCACATGGTACCCCTGCCCCCCCTTCAGTTGGGGTGGGGGCAGAGTGGGAACTCTCCTGCCTTCGAAGAGCTCTTTCCCGGAGATTTCGAAGGGCTGGAGCCTGTATGCCGGCGGCGCCGTTGTCAGTGTGAGCGGATCGCGCGGTTTGATGGGTGAGGTTGGAACACTCTCCCTTGGCGCCCATAAGCACTAATCTAATTCTTGACAGCCCCGAGAACTTTTCGTACCTTCACGCCATGAGCGTGAAGTTGATGGACGAGGAATGGGCTGTGCTGGCGAGCCTCCTGCCGCAGGATTGGCGGGACTTGGCTCGCCAGACCGGCGCGATGCGCCGCGCGCGTGGCGAGATCGCGACCCCCGACATCCTGCTGCAGGTGCTTCTGCTGCATGTCGCGACGGGCTTGTCCCTGCATCAGGCAGTAGTACGGGCGCACTTGCAGGGCCTGGCGTCGGTCTCAGATGTGGCTCTTCTCAAGCGTCTGCGAAGTTCGGAACCTTGGCTGCGCGAACTGGCGCGACGCATGTTCGAGGAGAGCCGGTTTGGCAGCGCCTGTCGCCTGATACCTGCCGGCCGCCGTGTGCGAGCCGTGGATGCAACGACGGTGGAGGAGCCGGGCGCCACTGGCACCGATTGGCGCGTGCATTACACAATCGGCCTCCCCGAGTTGGCCTGCGACTTCTTCGAAGTCACCGATTCCAAAGGAGCAGAGACCTACACGCGAGTGCCGGTATCGCCCGGCGACATCATCCTTGGAGACCGCGGTTATAGCCACCGGGAGGGCGTACGGCACGTGCTCGAGCACGGTGGAGATGTCGTCGTGCGCCTGACAAGCACCGGCTTTCCATTGTCTCTTGCGAATAACGACGCCCCATTTGCGTTGCTGCCACACATGCGGCGACTTAAGTCCCAGCAACCAGGCGAGTGGCCCGTGCGCTTTGAGGCGGCGGACCGGATGTGGGATGCGAGGCTTTGCGCGCTTCGCAAGAGTAAGGCTGCGGCAACAAAGGCCAAGAGGAAGATCCAGGAGGCAGCAGACAAGAAGCAGAAGAGCGTACGCCCAGAGACGCTTGAGTTCGCCGAGTACGTCATGATACTGGCAACGCCGCCGTCGAGCGTTCTAGACACCTGCGACATTCTACAGCTCTATCGCGCGCGCTGGCAGATTGAGCTGTGCTTCAAGCGCCTGAAGTCGCTGCTGCGGCTTGGCCACCTGCCCAAACGCAGCGACGCATCGGCGCGGGCATGGATTCAAGGCAAACTACTAACCGTCTTGCTCATCGAACGGCTCCTTCAAGAGGCCCGTTTTTTTTCCCCCTGGGGATACGACTTCGTGGCGGCGCAGCCGATGGCGAGAGTTCATCGAAGCTCGTGACGCCGTCCTTGGCGTGCTAGGCCGCCCGCTACTGCCTTCCCAGATCATGGAGCGCGGCAAGGAAATCGGCCCTCTCTTGGCGAGCGCCCCACGTGCACGAGAGTCTTGGCATGAAGCGGCGGCCCCGATGCTGGCAGACTTAGGTTAGTGCTTATGGGGGGAAAGGGTCCCCCCCCTCCCGTTGCGGCCGACGCGCTAGGGTGAACGCCTTGAGGACAGGCACCCACCCGAAACAGCGAGGAACCCATCATCCGCCCCTACATGGGTTGTCAAGCGGAATCTTGGAAACAACCATTGAGGTGACGGATCCGGGCGCGAGCTCCCGCGGGGTGGTCTCGATAGCGGCGTTCGCGGCAACGGACGGGAGGCCGAGGCCCATTTGTGGAGGCTTGCGGATGCCTGTTATGGTCCTGGAGGGCGAGATCAAACGCCAGGCAGACGAAGGACATGACCAGACCGCTCCCTGACGGTCGCGGTTCGGAAGGGGCTCGCCCGCAGTCGTCGGGTCTGAGGGGGAGCGGGCTGTCCAAGCAGCGATTCGCATGAGTTCAGAACCTGTCCCCGGGCGCCAGGCACGGTTCCGGGGTCGGTTACGCACCATTTGACCGCGTCTCGCTTCCCTGCGCGGTGGCCGGCCCGGCCTCGGCCGCGGCCGGCGGGCGCAAACGCGTCGCTTCCCCGGTCGGCGTTGCGGTCGTGGGGTCGCCCGCGGACGCCGCCAGGCGACGTTCCAGCCAGAGCCCCGCGCCCATGACGGCGAGGCCGCCGGCCGCCATTGCGAGCGGCCACGCGCGGACCCCCAGGAAATGGCGGGTGGTGGTCGTTTCGAAGGCCAGGGCGAGGTAAATGAGGCCGGAATAAAAGAAAGTCTTGAGCTGCAAGGGAACGGCGAGCAGGAGGAAGGCGAGGCAGGTCCAGGGGAGCAGGAACTCGCCGAGGTGGAGAGGGGCGCGTCCGAGGGAGGCGAGGAGGGGGCCGCGGTCGTACAGGAGATGCAAGGGGACCAGGAAGCTTGCGGGCGTGATCAGGTAAAAGAGGTAGGCTTGACGGCGAAGAAGCGGCGCGCCGTGCCGGTCGGCGACCCAGGCGGCGGCGTAATAGACGAGGCCATTGGCCATGAAGCCCAGCTTCGTCGCCAGGTCCTGGTCCTCCTCCTCCATGGAGAACCAGTCGCCGGGGGCGTAGAGGGCGAGACCGGAAAGGGCCCCGACGAGAAGCGCGCCACCGCAGACCACGAACGGGCCGGCGTAGCGGGAGACCCGCGCCCGGTCGAGCAGCCACCCGATGCCCTGATAGGCGGTCGCGGCCGGGAGAACCCAGGCGAGGGCACGCGCGACCGGGCCGTCCTCGACCCATTCCTTGAGTCCCCACCTCGACAGTTCCGCGCCGTAGCAGGCGAGCCCGCCTACGGCCAATAGCACGGCAAAGGCAGTGGAGCGGGTCGAGCGGAGCGCGAGGCCGTAATAGAGGGTCGCAAGAAGACACGCTACGAGGACCTGGAGATTGGAGAAATAGGCGGGCGCGAAGAGCTCGCGCGCGTCCGCGTCCCGGCCCGCGAAGACCTGAAACTGGGAAAGCGAGACCAGGATCGCCGCGGGCACGAGAAGAGCCCCGCACATCAGAAACGCGATTGCGGCCCTCCACCGCTGTCGCACCCAAAGCCACGCGCCGACCGCGTTCAGGACGAGGGTCGGGAGCACGACGGAGGCTGTGCGCTCCGCGGGAGACAGCTCGTCCCAGAAGTGGGCGATCCAAGCATAGCAGGACAGGATCGCAAGCCACCCGCCGAGGTATAGGGCGACCAGGGACGCGGTGACGCGCCGGCTCTGGCCGATCCACTCCGCCTCTTCCGCCAACAGCCCCTCATAACGCCCGCGAAGTCCGTCGTATTCGCGCTGGGTGAGGAGATTCTCTTCGCGCCAGCGCGCGAGTTCGTCGACGTGCGCCTGCACGCGGCCCGCGAGGAGGTTCACGTATAGGGTGGGACGCGCGAGGACGGGTTCGCCGGCGAGAAAGCGGTGCAGATCGTCGGCGAATTCCTGCGCGCTCCGGTAGCGGTGGGCGGGCGACTTCTCGAGCGCGACCAGGCAGATCCTCTGCAGCGGCTCGGGACAGTCGGGGTTGAGCTGCCGCGGGAAGGCCGGATCGTCCCGCACGATCCGCGCGAGCATCGCAAGCGGATCCGCGGCGGGAAAGGGAAGCGCGCCGGTGATCGCCTCGTAGAGGACCGCGCCGAGGGAGAAGAGGTCCGCCTCGGGCCCGACGTCGGCCTGGCCGCGTGCCTGCTCCGGCGACGCGTAGGCCGGGGTGCCGAGGATCTGCCCGGTCTTCGTCAGCCGGGACTCTTCGGAGAGGCCGAGCCGCGCAAGGCCGAAGTCCAGCACCTTCGGCTCGCCGGCGGCGTCCACGAGGATGTTGGACGGCTTGAGGTCGCGATGGACGAGGCCGCGTTCGTGGGCATGGTGTACGGCGCGCGCGACGTGTTCGAGGATCTCGGCCCGCCGGCGCAGGGGCAGCGCGTGGACAGCGCGGGTGAGCGGGAGGCCGTCCACGAGCTCCATCACGAAATACGGGGGCTGGGCCTCGGGGTGGTAGCCGTAGAGCTGGACGATGTGTCGGTGATTGAGGCGAGCGACGGCCTGCGCCTCGCGTTCGAAACGGCGGCGCGCCTCGGGCTCCTCCGGACCGCGGCCGGCCAGGAACTTCACGGCGACGTCACGGCTCAGGGCGCGATCGCGGGCGCGGTAGACCGCACCCATGCCGCCCTCGCCGATTTTGGCCAGGAGGTCGAACCCGGGGAGCTCCATGCGGCGTTCCTCGGGGGCCGTGGACGAAGTTCCGACCCGCCTTCCGACGGATGGCTGCGCGGTCCGGAGCCATGCCGCCCAGCGAACCGCCTGAAGGCGGAACTACGAACGGGCGGCTCGGCCTTCGAGGAGCGTGACCGCATGGAGGCAACGGGCCACGAGTGCATCGTTAAGGAGCTGCGGACACAGTCGACCTCGCGGTAACTGCGAATCGCAGACCGTGTGTCGGCTCGCGCGGGCCGGAGGCCCGCGCCCCCAGGAAGCGTGACTGGAATTCGACAACGGGGCATTAGCGTCGGGACGCGACTCCCAGGATGCGCCAGGGCGGGTCCTGGCCCGGAGCGAAGCTCACTTCGAGCGCCGCCAAGTCGCCGGCGCGGAGCGGGCAGGAGCCTTCCATGAGGGCGACGGCCTCCTCTTTCCAGGCGGCGGGGTCGGCGCCCGGGCCGCGCGCAAAGACGACGGTCGTGCCGCCGGCGGGGCCGGGCACCGGCTTCACAGACAGAATGCGCGCCTCCATTTTGGTGCGGGTGCCTTTGGCGAAAGCGTTCTTCGGGGCCGTGGGATCACCGGGGGCGGGGCGCCCCGGAAGGCCGGCGGCGCGCTCGGAGGCATAGAGCGCGGGGAGGGAATCGAGATAGAGAGCGCGCGCCTGGTCGGCCGCGCGACCGAGCGGGTCTTCGGAGTCGGACGCGGAGAGCGCCGCGAGGCGCTGCTCCAATTCCTGGATCTTGGCGTTGGCTGCGGTGAGTTCCTGGGTGTACCTGGCTTCGTCCGCGTCGATTTCCTGGGTCGTCCGATTCAACCGGTTCCGGGCCGCAACTACGGCCGGGGAGCTTGGTCAGCCTCCCCCCTTGGGTCAGGCCCTTCGATCTCGATCGAATTGGGCCGCGGCCGCGGAGCGCCGGGCCCCGATGCCGGCAAGCGGTTTCTCGGCCGACTTGGCGCGTACGTGGGCAGCCTCGAGTTGGGCCTTTGCGGAGGAAGCCGGGCTCGCCTGGACCGCCTCGACGGCCTTCTCGCGGGCCCGCAGGAGGCTGAGGGACTTCGCCCGACATGCATCTACCGAGGGCTTGCCGGTGGGGGCGAAGCGCTCGAGGACGGGGTCGACCGCTTCCGGGCCGGACGAGGACGCTGCGTCGCCGCGCTGCACGGACTGCACCTCGTCGCGTCGCAGCGTGACCTTGATGCCGCGGAGCTTCAGGATCACGCCGTCGGCGTTCTCCTGCAGGATCTCGCCGGACATCGTGCGGCCGTCCTTGAGGACGATGGTGTCGCCGCGGGCGAGGGGGGAAAAGGAGAAATGGAGCGCGAGCGCAATCGCCAAGCTCCAGGCAGGCCCGAAAGCGCGGCACATGCCGACCTCCCATGTTGCGGTAGAGGGCTGGCTCTTCGAACGCATCTTCATGCGCTCGCATCCTAGCCTGCCGAGCATGGGGGACGCAAGGAAAAGTTCTACTTCGTTCAGACAGATCGGGCGGCGTGTGGGTATTACGCCTCGGCGCGCGCCCGTAGGTGCCGGCCCTGTGCCCGCCCCCTGGCGACACGGCGCCCATTGGCAGCTTGAGCCCAATTCCCGGGCGCCTACAAGGGGCGCGCCTACGGAGACACGTACAGCGCCGGGTTCCCGTTCCAATCGGCCGAAACCGACAGGCGCGGCAGCGAGCGGCCCACGCCGCCCTCGAACACGCCGCGTTCGTCCGTGTAGCCTTCGGCCACCATGCTCTGGCCGTCCGAGATCTTCACGAAGGCGCCGCGCGCGGGCCGCGCCTCCGGGCCGCCGTATGCGTAGACGCGCACGCGATTTTCAAGCTGCTGGACTTTGAGCGTCAGGTCCGTCCGCAACACGACGGTCGATGCGCCCACATCCTCGGCGCGCGCGACGACGAGATACGCACCGGGCTCCGGCACCTTCACTTCCACCGGCTGCTCCGCCGAGGCGAAGTGCTTCGCACCGGCTAACTCGGCCTTCCACTCGGCCAAGGGCGTGATCCCGGTCAGGTCCACGCCCGCCAGGTTCGCGAGGTCCTTCTTCGTGGCGAGCAGCACGAGCAGGTCCACCTTGTAGAGCTTGAGCGTCGCGTCCTTCAGGTTCTTGTAGCGCACGGGCAGCGCGACCGGCGCCGGCTCCTGCTGACCGGCGGGCGGCGTCACGCCCACGGTCTGCGTCGGGCCGAGCGTAAGCTCCTTCGCCCGCAGGAAGGCGAGCGCCGCCTTCGCGTCCGCGAAGGTCGTCTTGTCGTAACAGTCCGCGGCCTTCGCCAGGTCCCCCATGACGTGCGCGATCTTTCCGAGCAGATAGAGCGCCGCTTCGTTGTACGGGCTCGGCGCGGGCTCGCCCTTCTCGTTCAAATACTTCGTCGCGATGAGCCGTTCGGCGGCCGCGCGCGCCTCGTCGTACCGGCCCAGCCCCGCCTGCGCGCTCGCCAAAGCGTACTGCGCCTCGTCGAGGAAGTCGCTCTTCGGGTAGCGCACCAGGAGCGCGGTCGCGTCGCGCACGACGTCCTCCGTCTGCGCCAGCCGCGTCTCGGCCTGCACCAGCGCCCATTGCACGCGGTCGCAGACCGGAAGGTCGGGGTACCCCACGATGAACTGTCGCAGGGCGCGAACGCCGCGCAGGACCTGCTCCCGCTCCGCCTGCCGCTGCTCCGGCTCGCTTTTCGCCGGATCGACCGGCGGCTTCACCGAGAGATATTCGTTGGCAAGCGCCAGGGCCTGCGCCTGCACGGAGCCCAGGCTGTCCGGGTAATCGCGCAGGAGCTTTTCGAGGCGATCGTACGCGAGCGGCAGCCGCCCCAGGTCCCGTAGCGCCTGCACGGCCTTCAGGTCGCGCACGAAGTGCTGGCCGATGGCGCGGGCGAGCAGGAAGTGTCCCTGCTCCGGCTCCTTGGTGTCCACGTATGCACGCGCGATTTTCGTGAGGTCGCCGGCGACGAACGCGCGCCCGGGCTCGAGGTCGATCGTCCCTTCGTAGAAGCGCGTCACGTCCGCGGCCGGGCCGGTGGTCAGGCTCGCGCCGAGGAGGATCGCGAGGCAGTCCAGCCGGTAGTCGTCCGAAAGGTCACTGAGCGGGAGCGCGAGGAGCGCCGCCTTGGCCGCGGTCGCGTCGCTCTTCGCCCACGCGGCCCTCCCGGCCAGGTACAGCTCGTCCGGGAGCGGCTCGCGGCCCTTGCCCCCGGCGGCCTCCAGCTCCACCTTGTCCTGCACCCAGAGCCGGCTCTCCGCGGAATGGCCGTGGACCTCCGGTCGATACATGAGCGAAACCTGCGCGGGCAGGGCGTGATACCGGCCCGCCGCGACGGCGTCGACGAGGTACGTGACCGCGGTCTCGCCTTTGCCCAGCTTCGTGAAAAAAAAGACCATGCGGTTGTCGTGCCGTTCGCTCTTCGTGGCCGGCCCCTTCACCGACAGCTCGACCGGTTCGCAGCCGGCGGGGATCGGGTCCTCCAGCAGGACGTACTGCAGCTCTTCGGTGGCCGTGATTTTCAGCTCGACCTGGTATTTGGAGCCGAGCGGGGAGCGGTCGAGGCTCGGGAGGGTGTCCGCGGGGCGCTTCTCGGGCTTGAGGATGGTGTAGCCGGTGAGGGCGTCGTTGCTTTTTTCCTGCGCCTGCACGGTCGCGAGGTCACGGTAGCGGCGGGCAACCGTCACGCGCTGTCCGTCGGCGGGGATGTCCTCCGCGGCGCGGAAGTAGCTCGTGGTCACGGCGTAGGTGAATTCGCCCGTGCCTTTCTTTTCGAAGCGCAGGGCGTTTTTGCCGCGCTTGACGTCCGCGGCGCCGAGGACCAGGTAGGCGTCCTTGACCGGGATCTGCCCCTTGGCGACGTGCCAGGAGCGGAGGGGCTTGTCGTTCAGGAAAAGGTCGACGTCGTAGTCCTGGCCGGTCGTCCCGGTGGCGGCGAGCCAGTCGCTCGTCGCGCGCACGACGGCCGCGGTGTCCTTCGTCGAGGACCAGTGGTCGCCGTGCTTCTGGGCCTGGAGCCAGGCGACGGCGCGCGGG
>JACPWG010000162.1 GCA_016197205.1 Planctomycetota bacterium | reverse complement strand
GGGGCCCCTACGGTGGGTGGCCGACGGCAGGCTGTAACCTACGTTTGAACCAGGCCGAGATTTGACTTTTTGCAATTTGAAATTCGGACCGGCCGTGTGGGTCGAATGCGGGACTTTTACACAGAGACGCGGAGACGCAGAGGCCGGGCACTGAGTCCACCCTCCCCTACCGGCGATAATCGCGGGCAACGCACGGAGAGATCGATTTTAGCTTCATTTCGGCTTGTTGTTCCTTTACGGGCCCTTACCGGGTCCGGGAAACGATGAGCCCGGCTTCCCGCACGAGCTGGGAGAGCGGGAACCGGCGGCCGGGGCAAGCCGTGTCGCGGAAGGCGCGGTGGATGGTCACGTTCTGCGCGGGGATGCGGAACTTGATCATGAGGTAGGCGACCAGTTCCGCGGTCGAGTGGAGCTGTTTCGAGGTGGGCGTGGAGGTCTCGAAATTGCCGACCAGGCAGACGCCGATGCCGTAGCGGTTGTAAATGAAGTTCCCCGCATGGGCGCCCTGGAGCTGCCCCCGCCACCGGTAGCCCACCTCGAGCTCGCCGTCCCCGGAGTCGTGGCCGTTGCCGACCACGAAATGGTAGCCGAGCCCATCCCAGCCCTTGCGCCGGTGCATGGCGTCGAATTCCGCCGCGTTGCCGTTCGGCGTCGCGCTGTGGTGGAGTACGATGTACCTCCACGGGAACGGCGTGGAGACGACGAGCTGCTTGCGGATGGGAATCAGGGAAGGGAACGCCGTGGGCCGGGAGGGGGTCGGGAGAGGGAGCGCGGGCAGGGCGACGGCCCCGTCGTGCGGAGACATCGCAGCCGGGTCAGGCTGCCGGATGAACGGGGGATCCTTCACCTCGATCGGCCCGGCGGGCGAGCAGGAAGTGAGGAGCAGGGCGAGGCCCAAGGCGCAGGCCAGAGCGAGGTCCCGTCTCATGTCGGAAGATCCTCTCCACGATTGCGGCCTATCAGTGCATCGGCCGGAGCGCACGGAAACTTGAGCCGGCGCGACGAAAAACTTCCAGGCACAGAGAGCTTCGACTGGGTTCAAACCGCCGCGGACCCCGCGGACGGCCGATTCCGCCGCGTCGCTTCGTGGGCACGGCGGCGCCGTGCCCCTACGACCGGCAGCCAACGGCGAGTGTGACCTGCTTTGCACCCTGCCCAGATCACGTCGCCGAGCCCGGCTTCGGCTCCAGGGAGGAGCCCTGGGCCGGCGGCGGAGGGGGCGTCGGCGGCGCGGCTTCGGGGGCCGCACTCGCCGCTCCCCCCGGCGCGGTCGCGTCCGCTGCCGCCGTCTTCGCGCGCTCGCGGTGGAGGTAGGTGAGCGCCTTCATGAACTCCACGATGTCCCTGCGCTCGGCCTCGGCGAGCCCCGCGTAGCCGCAGGTGACCTTGGCGCCGCCGAGGCCACCCGCCACCGCCGACGAGGACTCGACCGACGCCGGCACTTCGTAGTAGAAGGCCTTCTTGTGGAGCGGGAGCCGGAACTTCAGCTTGAGCTTCGCGCCCGGCGCGAAGATCACCGCCAGCTCCGGCTCGGCCAGCTCCCGCGTTTTTTTCTTCGTCTTCCCCTGGCCGGGGGGGACCCAGAGAAAAGTGAGCCGCTCCTTGTCCACCTCCAGGATGCTGCCGATCCCCTGGAGCTTGCCGAAAAGCTGCGCGCGGTGGGGGTCGAGGAGCTTGAAGAGGAGCACGGCCCCTTGTTCTTCGATGTTCACGCCCGCGAGGGCGGAAGTGCGGATCGACGAGTCCGGCGCGGGGGTGGCCGCGGGGCCTCCGGCAGCGATGGTGCCGCCGGCCGCGGCGGGGGCGGCGGACCCGCCGAGCGCCGCAAGCGCGTCCCCCTCCTTGCCGAAGGTACGGAAGAGTTGGTCGAGGTGGAGGAGGTCGAGCACCTCGCGGACCGCGCGGGTCGGCGCCAGGAGATGCAGGTCGCCCCCGGTCTCGGACAGCCGCTTCTTGTACTTCACCAGCCGCCCGACCGCGGTGCTGTTCAGGTAGGAGAGGAGGTGCATGTCGAGGACGACGCGGGTCCGCCCGGCGTCCAGGAGCGCCTCCATGGTGTTCGTGAACTGGTCGAGGTCGCGCGTCGCCTCGAACGAGCCTTTGAGGAGGAGGAGCGTGATCTCTCCCCGGTCCTTGCGTTCGGTCATCATCCGCGAATCCCTCGTAGGCGCCCGCGCAAGAATTACTTTACATTTTCGTGGATCGACCGATGCCTGGGGGCGCGGGCCTCCGGCCCGCGCAGCGCGGCCCAGAGGGCCGCGCCCCCCGGAGCCTCGAGGTCCGAATTTGCGCAGTTATTTTTGCGCGGGCGCCAGGCGCGCGAACGGGCGCGAGGCCGGGGCGATCGTCCGTGCCTCCCCGGCTACGGACGGCGTTGGGACGGTCCGGGTCACGGGGCGTATTTCCCGACCACCATGCAGGTATTGTGGCCGCCGAAGCCGAAGGCGTTCGAGAGCGCGACGCGCACGGCGCAGTCCCGCGCCTGGTTGGGGACGTAGTCGAGGTCGCACTTCGGGTCCGGCGTCGAGTAGTTGATCGTCGGATGGATCCGGCCCGTGCGGATCGAGAGCGTGCACGCGATCAACTCCACGGCCGCGGCCGCGCCCAGTAAATGCCCGGTCATGCTCTTCGTCGAGGAGACGGGGATCGACTTCGCGACCGCGCCGAAGACCTCCTTGAGGGCGTTCGTCTCGGCCTCGTCGTTGAGGGGCGTGGACGTCCCATGGGCGTTGACGTAGGAAACGTCCCCCGGCTGCACGCGCGCGTCGGCGAGGGCCTGGCGGATGGCGCGCACGGCGCCTGAGCCGGTCGGCTCCGGGGCCGTGATGTGGTGCGCGTCTCCCGACTGGCCGAAACCGAGGACCTCGGCGTGGATGCGCGCACCGCGTCGGAGCGCGTGCTCGAGCGTCTCGAAGACGAGGATGCCGGCCCCTTCGCCCAGGACGAAACCGTCGCGCTCCTTGTCGAACGGCCGGCTCGCGGCCTGGGGGGCGTCGTTGCGGGTGGAGAGGGCGCGGAGGGCGGCGAAGCCCGCCATGCCGGTCGGCGTGACCGTGGCCTCGGAGCCGCCGGTGAGAATGAGGTCCGCGTCGCCATGCTGGAGGGCCCGCAGGGCCAGGCCCATGGAGTGGTTCGCCGAGGCGCAGGCGGAGGCGACCGCGAAGTTCGGCCCGCCGAGCCCGAAACGGATCGAGACGTTCCCGGCGGCGGCGTTCATCATGAGCTTGGGGATGAAGAACGGGGACACGCGGGAGGGGCCCTTCGCCACCAGCTTGCGGGTCTGCTCCTCCAGCTCGATCAGGCCGCCGATCCCTGAGGCGAGGATCACGCCGCAGCGCGTGCGGTCGGTCTTGTCGAAGTCGATGCCGGCATCCGCGACGGCCATGACGGCGCCGGCCATCGCATACTGCGCGAAGGGATCGAGCCGCCGCGCCTCCCTCTCCTCCATGTACCGCTTGGGGTCGAAGTCCTTCACCTGGGCGGCGAAGCGGACGTCGAAAGCCTGGGGATCGAAATAGGTGATGGGGCCCGCGCCGGACCGCCCGGAAAGCATGGCCTCCCAGACGGCGTCCAGGCCCGTGCCGAGCGGGGTAACCCAGCCCATGCCGGTGATAACGACGCGGGTGCGGTTCGACATGGAGCCGTCCGACATGGTCGCTTCCGGTCCGAGTTACGCGGCGCTCGGCTTCTTGGAGCCGATGTACTTGATGGCGTCGCCGACGGTCTGGATCTTGTCGGCATCCTCTTCGGGAATGCTCAGCTCGAAGGCATCCTCGATCTCCATGACCAGCTCGACGGTATCGAGCGAATCGGCGCCGAGGTCGTTGATGAAGGACGTTTCCGGCTTCACCTTGTCCTTGGTCACGCCAAGCTGCTTGCAGACGATGTCGATCACGCGATCCTCGATTTCCTGAGGCGTGGACATGGGGCTCTCCTCCTGGCCTTGATGCGGTTGCCCGGACGCGAGGGTGCCCGGCAGCGGGGAAGGCGGCTCCCGGCCGGGTCCGCCCGGGAGGCCTGAGGCTTTCCATTGCAGGGGGCGGCCCCGGCAAACTGCGCCGCACGGGGACGCGAAGGGCGGTATTATAGTAGGCGACTACGCAAATTCAACAGGATTCCCTCGGGGCCGCCGGGTCAAGCCTCGGACGGGGGCTCCTCGTCCGTCAGGCGCACCTCGCCGTCGACGTCGAAGAGCTCCATCCAGCGGCGCGTCTCGTTCGCGTCGAGGGCTCCTTCGGACTTCGGCCGCGGCTCGTCGGGCGGGGGCGCCGACGGGGGCGGCGCGAGCGTGGCGCGGACGTGCTCCAGGAAGGCGGCGGATTCGATCGGGGTCGCCCCGGCCACCCGGGCCGCCCCCCCGACCTCGCGGTCGGTCGAGACGACGCGAAGGTCCCCCGGATGCGCCGAGCGCTGGATGAAGGTCTTGATCACCGTATCGGCGTTCACGTGCCGCGGGGAGAAGACCACGTCGATCCCGGCGCGGCGGCCGCGACGCGGCCCGGGGTCCTCGCACTTGTCCCCGTCAAAGACGACCGTGATCGGCTCGGGCCGAAGCGCGTGATACTCGGCCAGCAGATCGAGCAGGTCTTCGCGGACGACCTGCAGCTCGGAGCGCGAGCTCTTGGCGATCCGCCGTTCCTTGCGGGCGAAGGCGAGATTGTAGCCGTCGATCAGGAGCATGCGCTCGCGCGGCGCGGCCGCTGCAAAAGGGGAAACGGTGGAGACGGAGGGGAGGCGCTTCCGGTGCGGCGCTTCGGCCCTCACCTCGCCTTCGCGGGCCGTAGCCCGCTTCGGCGGGCAGGCGCCCGGCCCTCTCCCCCGCGGGGGAGAGGGGGACGTCGCGGGGACGGACGGTAGCTCGCCGCGCGGGGCTGCGGCCGTTGGGCTAGTGGCCCTTCGATATCGATCCTGGGGGTGCACGACATGGGCACGATTGAAGCGGAACGGGTCCGCGACGGACACACGGAACCGCGACCGTGAGGGAGCGGTCTCCGCGCGTTCTTCCAGAGCCGCGGATTCGACCTCGCTGCCCGGTGGGTTCGCGGGGCGCTCCCATGCGGGTCGTCGGCCTCGAACCGGAGGTCAGGGCGGAACGCCCCCAGACCGCTCCCTCACGGTCGCGGTTCGGTTTCCACGCGGGACGCGCCTGCGACGAAAACGAAGGACCTACCGGAACGACAGGGCAGGC
>JACPWG010000003.1 GCA_016197205.1 Planctomycetota bacterium | reverse complement strand
GGTGGCGCCGGGGTAGCTCGAGAAGGCGGGGATGACGATGAGTCCGATGATCGAAGGGGCGAGGATGGAGATGATCGAGCGGCGGACCGGCGCGCGCTCCATCTGGCCGGGGTTGGCCGGGAGGAGGGCGAAGAGGCGGAACAGGGCGTAGCCCCACAGCGCGGTCGTGTAGACGCCCGCGAGCAGGAAAAGGGGATCGGTGAGGTGGTAGGGCCGGACCCGCCACGCGGGGGTGAGGGCCCCCTGGACGACCGGCTCCAGGTCGAGGACGAAGTAGAGGCCCGCGCCGAAAAGGTAGGCGAGGGGGAGGAGGTAGCGGTCGCGCCCGGCCTCGCGTTCGTTGGCCAGGGCGGAGGCGAAGAAGGCGAAGCCGGCGGGCATGAGCAGGGCGGCGAGGGCGCCGAAGCGGAGCCATTCGTCGACCCGTTCGCCGACGAGACAGCCGATGCCCGCCGCGGCCCAGAGCACGACGCAGGTGGCGAGGACGGCGGCCGCGCGGTGGATGCGCGTACGCGGCCGGCGCGAGAGGACGTAGGCGAGCACGACGCCGTTGACCGTGACGAGGATGCTGGGGCCGGAGGAGAGCGGTTCCACGCGGGGACCCCGGGATGAAAGGCAGGGTGAGGTCGAACCGAGTCGAGCGACTCGCCTCCGAATTATAGCATCCGCCGCCCGGGGCCAACAAGTAACCGTTGCGCGGCCGGGGTCCGCCCATATAATGGTGGCGTATTCTCGACTTGCGGAAGGAGCCACTCATGCGGATTTTCGAGCCCCACATCCACATGTACTCGCGCGTGACCGACGACTACGACCGGATGTCCGTCGCGGGCATCGAGCGCGTCGTGGAGCCCGCGTTCTGGCTCGGAGAGCCTCGCACGAACCTCGGGTCGTACGTCGACTATTTCAGCGGCATCCTGAATTTCGAGACGACGCGCGCCGCCCAGTTCGGGATCGAGCACTGGGTGACGCTCAGCATGAACCCGCGCGAGGCGGGCGACCGCGGCCTCGCGAAGGCGGTCGTGGAGCACATCGAAAAGATCGTGGACCACCCGAGGGTCGTCGGCATCGGCGAGGTCGGCTTCGACCGCATCACGGAGGCCGAGGAGGAGTGCCTCGTGGCGCAGCTCGAGCTCGCGCGCCGCAAGAAGCTCCCGGTCATCGTCCACACGCCCCACAAGGAAAAGCTCCGCGGCGCCGAGCGCGTCCTGGCGATCCTCAAGAACCTCCACTACGACGAAAACATGGTCTGCATCGACCATAACACCGAGGAGACCATCGGCGCGGTAAAGCGGACCGGCTGCTGGGCGGGGCACACCATCTATCCCGTGACCAAGCTCTCCCCGGAGCGCGCCGCGGACATCATCCGCCAGTACGGCCGCGAGCGGATGCTCCTCAACAGCTCCGCCGATTGGGGGCCCTCCGATCCGCTCATGGTCCCGCGCACCTGTCTGGAAATGCGCCGTCGCGGCTTCAGCGAAGGGGACGTCCGCCAGGTTGTCTGGGACAACCCCAACCGCTTCTTCGCCGCCTCCGGCCGGCTCAACATCCCGGGGGGCGGGTAATGCCGGAGGAACCCGAGTCCCAGGTGGAGATCTGGAGCAAGGTGGCCTCCGTCGGTGCTTGGTTCCTCGAGTTTTCAGCCGGCCTCATCGACATCGGCAAGAAGCTCGTCATCTGGGCGGTCTTCTTCGCACTGCTCTGGTTCCTTCAGGACTTCTTCGGCCTCATCTTCCTGACCTTCCTCCTCGGCTTCATCAGCAATTCGCTCGTCGAGCGGATCGCCCGCCACTACCCGGGCAAGCGCACTTACGTCGTGCTGGAGGTGTACCTTTTCCTCCTGGTCGTGCTGAGCGGCCTTGCCACCTACACGCTGCCGCGCATCTACAAGGAGGCCGAGGCCTTCATCAAGAACCTGCCGAGCCTCAAGGGCGGCCCCTCCACGCTCCGCGTCGACGACATCAAGGATGCCGCGGGGCTCGCGGCGAAAATCAAGGCCGGCCAGGACCCGCTCTCCGCCCACCTGGGGGAGCAGCTCCCCCCGAAGACCAGGCGCCTGCTCGACGCGTGGGACCCCGTGCGTCCGCCCTCCGCCGAACTCCAGAAGGCCCTCGTCCGCCATCTCAACGTCCTTCTCGAAGGGGGGGGCCTGTACAACGAAGAGCGCTTCGCCGGCGTGACCCTCCCGGAGCGGATGCAGCGCCTCGTGCAGGCGTCGCCCGAGGGGGAGCACCTGGTGCGCCTGAACCGCCTGCTCCTGGAGGAGGCGTACCCGCAGGAGATCGACAAGAGCCTGAAGCGGGTGACCGAGACCGTCGAGGACTGGATCGACGAGCATCCGACGCTGAAGACCGGCTACGACAACCTCCGCCTCGAAGAGCGCGCGAAGCAGTGGTTCGACGACCACGTTCCCGAATTGACCGCCTGGCTCCAGAGCCTCGTCGCCGGCATCCTCCGCGGCGTGACCTACTTCTTCCTCTCCATCCTCTTCAGCTTCCTCATCGTCTGGGACCTGCCGAACCTCCGGCGCGAGGTGGAGCACCTGAAGGACACGAAGCTCGCCAGCTTCTACGCGGAGACCGGCGAGTCGGTGGTCACCTTCGGCAAGGTCCTGGGCCGGATCTTCCAGGCGCAGGCCGTGATCGCCGGGCTCAACACGTTGCTCACGCTTCTCGGCCTCTTCGCGCTCGGGATCCCGTCCAAGGGCGTCCTGAGCATCGTGGTCTTCTTTTGCAGCTTCATCCCGGTGGCCGGGGTTTTTATTTCGTCGGTCCCGATCGTGCTCCTCGCCATCAACCAGGGCGGCATCATGCTCGGGCTCTGGGGCGTGGCCCTCATCACCGTCGTCCATCTCGTGGAGGCGTATATCCTGAATCCGAGGATCTACGCGTCCCACATGAAAATGAATCCCGTTCTCACGCTGATCATCCTGCTCGTCTCGCACCATGGCTTCGGCTTGTGGGGCGTGCTCCTGGGCGTCCCGGTCTGCTACTACATCTTCAAGTATGCGATCCGGATCGGGCCCGAGGGGAACCGCGGCGCGGCCGCGCCGGCCGTCGCCGGAACCGCGACCGTCGCGGAGCCGCCCGCCGTCGTTGCGCCGCCGCCGCCCGCCGTCGTTGCGCCGCCGCCGCCGGCGACGCCGACGCCGACGCTGCCGCGGGAGCAGACGTCTTCCCCGCCCGCCGGGACGTGAGAAGCGTCTTCTCCGTCCGGACGGAGCGACCGCTCGCGAACCGCTGCAAGGTCCCCGAGGGGTGAGCATGACGGAGCCCGCATCCTCCCCCGGCCGGCCGCCGGACACGACCCCCTCCTCAAGCGGCTCCGAGCCGCCGCCGCCGCCGCCGCCGCCGCCCGCGGGTCCCAGCTCCTCTTCCGCGACCCAGCTCCCGGATCTCGGCTGCCAAACGACCGTGGTCTGCGCCTCGGAGGGGGGCAGCACCCGCTTTCCGGCGAATGCGCAACCGGGGGACGTGATCGGCGTATTTCGCGTGCTTCGGGAGCTTTGGCGGGGCGGGATGGGCGTGGTCTACCTCGCCGAGGAACCCGCGCTCGGGAGAACCGTCGCCCTCAAAATCCTTCCGCTCGTCCCGTCCGTCTCGAACGAGCAGGCCCTCGAGCGGTTCGAGCGCGAGGCGCGCGCGACGGCCTCGCTCTCCCATCCGCACGTCGTCGGCATCCACTCCGTCGGCCAGGCGCCGGGCTGTCGGTACATCGCGATGGACTACGTGCCGGGGCTCCCGCTCGATCACGTCCAGCGCGTGTCGCGGATGGGGCCCGCGCGCGCGGCACGCATCCTCTGGCAGGCGGCGCTCGGGTTGGCCAAGGCGCACGAGGCAGGCGTCGTCCATCGCGACGTCAAACCCTCGAACCTGCTGGTCGAGTGCCGGGCCTTCGGCGGCTCCTCCGGCCTGCTCGCGGCACGCGAGCGCGCCGCGCTCGAGGAGGCGACGCGTGCCTGGCCGGCCTGGAGCCGGCAGCCGGGCGGGCAGGCCGGGACGGGCGGGGCGGCGGAGGCGGAGGCGGAGGCGGAGGCGGCCGCCCTTCGCGAAGACTTCGTCCGCGTCACGGATTTTGGTCTCGCTCGCACCCGGGCGTCCCATCAGCTCACGATGGAAGGCGACATCATGGGCACGCCGAACTACATGAGCCCGGAACAGACCCTGGGGAAGAGCCGGGACGCGGGCCCGCCCGCGGATGTTTACAGCCTCGGCGCGACCCTTTACGAACTCCTCGCCGGTCGGCCGCCGTTCCAGGCCGCGGGGACGCTGCAGCTCTTCTTCTCGATCCAGACCGTCGAGCCGGTCCGGTTGCGCAGGCTGAATCCGAGGGTCGACCTGGACCTGGAAACCGTGGTGCTGCGGTGTCTCGAGAAGGAGCCCGAACGGCGGTATCCCGACGCGGGCGCGCTCGCGGCCGACCTGCGACGCTGGATGGACGACGTGCCCGTGCTGGCGCGACGTCCGTCCGTCCTCGAGCGCGAATGGAGGCGCGTTGCGCGCAATCCGGTCCCCCACGTGCTCGGGTTCGCGCTGGCCCTCCTTGCCGGCTCCATCGCGGCCTACGCGGTGGTCGCGGCCTGGGCGAAGGCGGGTCGGCTGCAGGGCGCGCTCGCGGCCGCGGAACGCGCCCTCGCCGTCGACGACTTGCCCGCGGCGGAGCGCGAGCTCGCCAAGGCGGCCGCGTGCGCCGAGCACGACCCTCGCGTCGGGCTGCTGCGAAACCGGCTCGAGCGGGGGCAGGGGGTGTCGCGTGCCCTGGACGCCGCGCGACGCGGCGCGGAGGCGGTGGCGACGGCTCGTGGGCGCGCCCGGGCCTTGCAAGACGAACGGGCCCGCATCCTGGCTGCGCTGCCGGCGGGCGCAGGCGTGGAGGCCAGGGCAGCCCTGTGGCTCGTCGAGGACGAACTGGAGGAGGCGGCCACCTCGGCCCGAGCCGGTCGCGAGGCGGAGGCGACCGCGTTGGCGACGACGCTCGCGCTCGACCCGGGACATGCGGACGCGCGCGATCGGCTCCTCGCGCTGGCCGGGGCAGCCTGGTTCACAGCCGAGGAGGCCGGCGACCTCCAAGGCTGCCGCCACTGGGAAGCGCGGCTTCGCGACGCCGGGGGAGAGGAGTTCCTCCGCTCCCTCCGGCGACCCGTGCAGTTCACGCTCCGTACGCGCCCGGCCGAGGCTCAGGTGTTCGCCCTGCGCTACGTGGAGGTCGGACGGCTTCTCCTTCCCGTGCCGCTGGAGGAGGCCGCGACGGCGCCGGCGCTGCTCGTGGAGCGGTTGGGCGCGCTCGACCCCGCCCACGCGGACGGGACGCGGGGCCCGACGCCGGGGACGCTCCTCGGCACGACCTCGGCCGATCCGCGCACAGGCCTCCTCTCGGTCGAGTTGCCGCCGGGCGCCTACCTCCTCCAGGTCGAGCGGTGGGGGCGGGAGACGCTCCGCCTGCCTCTCCGACTTCTCCCCGGCCGGCCGATCGAGGCCGAGTTGACCCTTCCGGCGGCGGGCTCGACCCCCGCGGGCTTCGTGCGGATCCCCGTCGGGCCCGGGGGAGGAGCGGCGGTCCCGGAGTTTTGCATGGCGCGCCTCGAGGTTACGTGCGCGGAGTACCTGGAATTCCTGAACGACCCGGCGACCCTGGCCGAGGTGACCCGACCGGACGGTCGCATCCGGCGCGTGCCGCGGACCGCCCCTGGTGAGGGCGCGCTCTGGCCGCGCGGGGCGGACCGCCGCTTCGCGCTCCCGGCCGGCGTCCGCCCCGAACGCGCCGTCGCGTCGATCGACCTCGACGATGCGCGGGCCTATGCGCGGTGGTTCGATCGCAGGCGCCCGGACCCGGCCTGGCGCTTCGACCTGCCGTCGGCCTCGGAGTGGGAGAAGGCCGCGAGCGGCGCGGACGGGCGCGCGTATCCGTGGGGGAACGGGTTCGATCCCTCGCTTTGCCGCATGCGCGATGCCGGGGCGACCGGCCCGGGGCCTGTCGGCACCCTGCCCGCGGACGAGAGCCCGTACGGCGTGCGCGACCTCGCCGGCAACGTGGCGGAGTGGACGCTTACGGGGAACGACGAGGAGGGCTGGGCGGTGAAGGGCGGCTCCTGGACCAGCGACGGTTCCTGGTGCCGAACCGCGAGCCGCGACCTGGACATGGGCTGGGAGATCGACGACGAGAACGGCATCCGCCTCGTCGCCCACCCGCGCTGACCGCGAACGGGTGAAGGTCGGACGACCCGCTCCCTTCGCTGTTTGCTGACTTCTCTGGGATTGCCCCCGGAGGGTCGAACGCGGGATGGCGAGTTTGAGGCATGGTTCGAATCCCAACCTTGTCCAACAACAAGGCATCCTCGGACCAAGAACTCCATAGCTTCTTGACGGCCTCCAAGAATTCGTCAGCCCGGTCGTAGCGCCCCCAGGCATCGGTCGATCCACGAAAATGTAAAGTAATTCTTGCGCGGGCGCTAACACGCCTTTGCGTCCGGAAGTAGGGGCGGGCCTTGTGCCCGCCCTGTTGGCGACACCGCGCATTCCAACGGCTTGCGGCCAGTGGTGGGCGCCCACAAGGGGCGCCCCTACGGCAGGGGGCCGACGGCAGTCTGTAACCCAGGTTTGAACCATGCCGAGTTCGAAGCCCAGGGCGACGAAGAACGCGCCGAGTCCGCTCCCTCACGGTCGCGGTTCCGTTTCTGTTCCTTCCCGCGCCTCCCCCGCCCCCCCGTCGCGATTTTTTTTAACTCGCGCTCATGCCCGCGGCGCCGGGGACGCGTTGGCGGTCGAAGAGCCAGGCCGCGGGGGCGACGAGGGCCTCGACGGCGTGTTCGAGCGCCGGCGGGATGCGCGAGGGATCGTTCATGCCCTGGGCGGTCATCCAGGTGCGGATCTTGTCCGGCGCCACTCCGCGCGCGGCGGCGCACTTGGTCACCATGCCCCAGGCCAGCTCGTGCAGCTCGCCTTGCCGCGGATGCTCTTCCCCTTCGAACTGGGCCTTGTAGAGGCCGAAGGTCGCGATCCAGGGACTCGACTCGTGGCCGGGTCCGAGTTTGTAGAAGAGCGAGCCGCACAGGCCGAGCAGGTTTTCGAGCGGCATCGCCACCCGCAGGGACAGCCAGAGCGCCTGCGCGAGGAAGCCCTGCGCGTCCGACTCGGCCGAGCCTCCCACGTTGCCGAGCGAACCGATCAGGTCGGTCCACGCCTCCGCCTTCGCGAGGACCCGCGCCGCCTCGAGGTTCAACTGCCGCTCCCACGGCAGATCCCCCTCCTGCCCCGCGGCCCAGGCCATCTTGCCCAGCGTCGCGGCCTTCCCCTTCACGTCCCCGAGCTGGTCGAAGAGGACGAGCGCCTGACCCCACACGTCCAGGGCCTGCGCCACGCCCTCCCCCTGCTGCTTCGACAGGAAGTCCGCCATGCAAAGCAGCGTGCCGAGCTTGGCCTTCGTGTCGCCGGCCAGGTCGAGCAGCGTGAGCGTCTGTTTCCAGAGGCCGAGCGCGCGCTTCGCGTCCCCTTGCCCCGCGAGCGCGCCGGCCATGTGGTGGAGCGCCGCGGCCTTGATCGTCGCGTCGTTGGCCAGCTCCGACGCGACGAGCGACTGCTCCCACAAGTCCAGGGCGCGCTTCGCGTCGCCCAATTGCGCCGTGAACCGGCCCATGTGGATGAGGACCACCGCCCGCCCTCGGGCGTCTCCCGCCTGATCGAGCAGCGGCAGCGCCTGGCCCCACAGCTCCAACGCCCCCTTCGCATCTCCCTGGCCTCCCAGGCGTTCGGCCTCCCGCAGCAGCTCGTGTGCGTTCATCGCATCCTTTCGGACGAAGGGAAAGGGGGCATTCGCGGGGGTAGTTTACTCACAACGGGCGAGGACTGTCAAGTCGCGCGCCGGAGGCCGCAAGCATCTCGTGGGGCTTCCATCTAGGTGCTGTGGGTTCTTGGTGGCTCTCGCGGCCCCGGCCCGCCTCGAAAGCCTGGGGGGGAGAACGAAGGCTCAAGGCTCAATGCTCAAGGTTCAAGCAATGCTCAAGACTCAATGCTCAACGCCTTATTCCTGTGCGTGACCGAATCTCCGGAAATCCGTTGACGAACCAGGTCTGGGAAGCTCGGCGTTGGGGCCTCCGGCCTCCCTGAGCCTTAAACCTTGAGTCTGGATTGAGCCTTGTTCATTGACCCTTGAACCTTTGAATCCGCGACGCATCCACAGGATCGATGTTGAAGCCCCACTAGGGTGTTTACCGTAGGCTCGGCCCCAGGTAGTCGAGGAGGTCGCGCGAGCCTTGCGGCGGGACCCGGTCGTCCGTGCGGCCGTCGGCGAGCCGGAAGGAGACCCCGAGCACGAACCCCGGCTTCGGCGCCCCTTGGTTGTAGGTGCCTTCGCCCCGGAACGGACCGCGGGCGACGAGGTCGAAGCGCGTGAACTCGCGGGTGTCGGGGCGCCACGCCAGCCTCCCGGCAATGGCAGCCTCGCCGGTCCGGTCCCCGGCTCGGGTCCCCAGGCGCGCCTCGCCGGTCAACCGGGCCGAAACCAAGTCCGGCCGCACCGACTCGATGCGCAGCTCCATCCGCACGGACAAAAGCTCCTCCGGCAGCCACATCGGCGGCTCTCCGCGGATCTCGTCCACCAGGTGGAAGCGCGCCAGGCGCCGCGCGAACGACTCCGGCACCGCCACGAGCGTCCCCTCGGTCGCGCCCGGCGCCGCGAGCGCCTCCAGCTCCTCGCGACGCACCCACATGTGGTCCCGCGAGACCGTCTCCAGGTTCACCCGCCGCCAGGCGCCCTCCGTCTCCTCGGCCCCCACGAGCATCTTCCCGTGGACGTCGAGGGTGAGCGCGCCCGCGGGCGGCCGGCGCTCGAACCGCGGGTCCGCCGCCTCCCTCGCGGCGGATGCGGGGGCCGAGCCCGCGGACGGCCGCCCAAGGTCCTTCAGCGTGCGCTGCAGCAGCAGTCGCACGGGTTCGGCGCCGCGATTGTTCGTGTAGCCCAGCAGCCGCCCTTCGGGCGTGCAGCAGTACCGCCCCTGGGTCGTGGCGTCCGTCTTGCCGCGCGGCCCCTGGAAGACCACCTCCCGGTAGAAGTCGCCGATCGCGTCCTGCCGCCGTTGTTCGTACCACACGTCGAGCGCCACCGGGACGAAGAACGTCGTCAGCAGGCGGATCACTTCCGGGTCGGCGAACGTGGACTCACGGTCCAGCACGCCGTTGTTTCAGGTACAGCCGAGCGGGTGGCCGTTCATCGTCCAGAGGAAGAGCGGCTTCCCCGCCGCGACCGCCTCCCGCCGGGCCGCGAGCAGGTCGGTCCTCCAGGGAATCGTCTCATACGCCGCGAGCGCCGGCTTGATGAGCGCATGCAGCCGCTCGAATTCCGCAGGCGAGATCGGGTCTAGGGCGCCCGCCGGGTCCGCCAGGAGCGCCGGCAGCAGCAGCGCGAAGGCGACCGGCAGCATGACTCTCAACACCTGGACATTCTCCGACGCTGGAGCGGGCAAGGCAACCACGCTATTCGAACATGCGCGAAGCGGCCGGTCAAGCCTCTCGTGCGCGCAGTTGGCTTCAAAGGTCGCTCCGAGGTACAATGGCGCCCGCGCAACCATCGCTGCGCGTGCTCTGTCCTCACCGCTCCTGGGGGCGCGGGCCTCCGGTCCGCGCGGGTGGCCACCACGGCGTGTGAGGAGAAGACGCTTTTCCTCCGCCGGCGTGCTGCATGGCACCGGGGCAGGTGAAGTAGATTCCGCGCCGGCCCCAACGGTGCCTGGTGCGGGTGAAGCCGACCTGCCGGTAGTGCGAGGTTGACGAATGTCGCTTTCCCCGATGGAGACGGATCGTCGACTCGGAAACCTCCTCGTCGAGTTGAAGCTCGCCCGACCCGATGAAGTCGAGCGCGCGCTCGCCGAGGTGGAGCGCGGGGCCGAGAACGGGGACGCGGTGCGGCTGGGGCGGCTGCTCGTGAGGCGGGGCGTGCTCTCCCCCGACCAGGTCCGGAGCGCGCTGGAGGCGGGCGGACTCCCGGCGCTCGTGTGTCCGGACTGCGGCTCGCCTCTCGACGCGACCGGCGTACCACCGGGCCTGCGGCCTCCGTGTCCGATCTGCCGGGCCCAGGGTCCGGGTTCGCGCGCGACCCTCGTCGAGCCTCGACCCGCGTCCCTCGACACGCCCACCTTCCTGCCGAAAGCGCCTTCGACGATCGCCACGCTCGCCTTCGAGCCCGCCCAGCGGCTCGGGGAGGGGGAAGCCCGGCTCCCGCTCGCGGGAGCGCCGCTCTGTTTGGCGGACGGGCCGCGGACGCTCCCCGCGGCGCCGACCGAGCCCGGCGAGCGACCGGCGCCGGAGCGCGACGGCACTCCGTTCGGCCGCTATCGGCTGCTCAGCGTGCTCGGGGTCGGCGGGATGGGCGTGGTCTGGAAGGCGTGGGACTCGCAGCTCCAGCGCCTGGTGGCCCTCAAGCAGGTCCGCCGCGACGTCGGAAGCGGCAACGACGGCGCGGAGCGCTTCCTGCGGGAGGCGCGGCTCGCCGCCGGCCTTCGCCATCCGAACGTCATCGCGGTCCACGACGTCGGCACAATCGACGGCAAGGACTACCTCACGATGGACTACATCGAGGGGAAGACGTTCAGCGACTTCCTCGAGTCTACGCGGGAGGCGAAACGCAGCGGCTCGCAACGCGGGACCGACCGGCTTCGCGACGAGATCCGCCTCCTGACGGAAGTCGCCGAGGCCGTCGGCTACGCGCACCTGCAGGGGATCGTCCACCGCGACCTGAAGCCCTCCAACATCCTGTTGGGCCGCGGCGGCGTGCCGTATGTGCTCGATTTCGGTCTGGCGAAACAGGTCGGCGCGGCGGAGGACGGCCGCCTCCCGCGCCCGTCGGACGCCGTGACCGTCTCGGGCCAGGTCCTGGGGACGCCGGGCTACCTGAGTCCGGAACAGGCGAACGGCGACACGGGCACGGTCGGCACGCGCAGCGACGTCTGGGCGCTCGGGGTGATGCTGTACGAAGTCCTGACCGGCGCGCTCCCGTTCGAAGGCATCACCGAATTGGAAGCGCTGTACAAGACCCTGCATCGGGACCCCGACCCGCCCCGTCGCAAGTACCGGCATGCGCCCATGGAACTCGAGGCGGTGTGCCTCAAGGCGATCGAGAAGGAGCCGGCGCGACGGTTTGCCACGGCGCGCGAGTTCGCCGAGGAGCTGCGACGGTGGCTTTGCGGCGAGACGGTCCGCACGCGCTCCCCCAGTCGCGCCTACAGGGTCTGGCGCTGGCTGGCCCGGCGAAAGGCGCGCGTCGCCGCCGCGACCGCGGTCGCGAGCCTCGTGGTGGGGACGCTCGCGTGGGCCTGGTTCGAGCGCTCGTCGGCGCGTGCGCTCGAGGACGCCCGCCGGCGCGCCCGGCTCGCGGTGGACGCTGCGAAGCTGTCGCGGGGGGATGCGCGGCTCTCCCAGCTCGCCGCGGCGATCGAGGCCGACTCCGAGTGCTTCGAGGCCTGGCTCCTGCGGTCGCGCGCCCGCTGGCAACGGGGCTTCCTGCTGGAGGCGCTCGAGGACGTCGACCGCGCCGTTCGTCTCCGGCCGGAGGACGCCGCGGCGCGGCTGCTGCGCTTCCGCATGTTGAAGCTCGCCTTCCCGGGCTTCGACGACGCGAGCGAGGACCTGCGCGTGGTCGCGCTCGGGCGCGCGGACGACGCTGCCGTGAGCGTCGCTCGCGCGTGGCTGGCGAGGCGGGAACAGGGGCTCGCGCCGGCGCTCGAAGCGTTTCAGCGGGTCGTGCTGGCCGAGCCGCGGCGGTTCGACGCCTGGCTGGGTCTCGGCTGGTGCAGGCTCGAGGCGCGCGAGTGGGCGCGCGCCGCGGACGCCGCGCAGTCCGCGCGGGGGCTCGACCCGGAGGACCCCGAGGCGGGCGCGCTCGCGGCGGCGGTCCTGCTCGCGCGCTGTTCCTACGAGGAGGCGATCGCCGCGGCGAACGGCGTCCTCGAGCGCTGCCCCTGGCTGCCCGAGGTCGCGCTCGACCGGGCGGAGGCGTGTCGCCTTGCGGGGGACGGAGCGGCGGCGCTCGACGCCTACCGGAAGGGCGGCGACGTGCTCGCGCTGGCCTTCGACAACTTCGTCCTTGCACGCGGGGCGTCCGCGAAGGCGTGGGACCGCGGCGGGCTGGAGCGGCGGGCACTGAGCGGACGCGCTCGTGCGCTTGCGAACACGGGGCGCGCCGCCGAGGCGCGGCCGCTGTTGGAGCGGCTGCGCCGCGAGGGCGAACCGTTAGGGTTGCTTGAGGCCCGGTTGGCGAGGGACGAGCGGAACGCTGTCGCGGAAAGCGCCTGCCTGGAGGGGGCCCTTGCCGCGAAGGAGCCCGGAGCGCAGGCCGAGTGGGCGGCGTTCCTTCTGCGCGCCGGCCGGACCGCGGAGTCGGACGCCGCGTTCGAGCGTGCGCTGGTGGCGGACGCGCCGCCCACGCTGGACCGGCTGTACGTGTCGATGGCCGAGCCCGTGCTCGAGGAGCTGGCGCGCGGGGCGCCGAGCTCGAAAGCGGAACCGGAGGCCTTCCTGCGGGCCGAGCGGCCGCTGTTGCGCGCGCTCGACCTCGACCCGCGCAACGCGCAGGCACGGGTGCGGCTCGGGGCCGTTCGCATGCTGATGCTCGACCCCGTGCGGGCCCGGGCCGAGCTGGATGCGGCCGTCGAAGCGAACCCGCGGAGCGCGGAGGCCTGGAGGGCGCGGGGTTGCCTGGTCCGTGACTTTCGGGAGCAACGGGACCTCGAGCGGTCGGAAGCGGATTTGCGGCAGGCGCTCGAGCTGGAGCCTGGTTCGGGGGAGACGCGGCTGGAGCTGGCGGCGTGGGCGCTGCGGGCGGGCCGGCTGGAGGAGGCGCTGGCGGGCGTGGACGCGGTGCTCGGGTCGGGCTGGCGCCGGGCGCGAGTCTGGAAGGTGCGCGCGGACGCGCTTTCGAAGCTGGGTCGCAAGGAGGAGGCGGAGCAGGCCCTTGCCGCGTGGCGCGCGGGGCCGGTGGAGGACGCCGCGGGCCGGCGCGCCTTCGGGCTGGCGCAGGTGTGGGCGAACCATGCGAAGAGGGACGACTGCGCGCGCGACTTCTGCAACCGGGCGATCGAGCTGGACCCGCGCACCGCCCTCTACTATCACTTTCGAGGCGACACCTATCTGCGGTCCGCCCGCCTGGCCGAGATGTTCCTCGACAAGGCGCGTGCGCTCCGCCTGGATCCGGTGCGCAACGTGGATCTCCTCGCGCGCTGCCTGGAGATCCGGGCGCAGCCGGCGTTCGCCGCGCTCGCGCGCCCCCAGATGCTCGAGGTCGCGCGGCGCGAGCCGGGCGACCCGTGCGCCCTCTTCGTGAAGGGCTTCGGGGACCTCCTCTTCGGCGACGACGAGGCGGCCTACGCGCAATTCGGACGCGTGCTGGAGCTGGACGGCGGCTTCGCCTCGGCCCTTGTTTTTCGCGCGATGGCGGCCGTGCGGACGCGACGGTTTCGGGAGGCGGAGGAGGCGTTGCGGAAAGCGGAAGGCGCGGGGGCGGGCGGCGGCGCGCCGGATCCGCTTGGCCGGCTCGTCGGTGCCGCGCTGCTCGCGGCCGAGGGCCGGCGCGAGGAGGCGGCCCAGGTGCTGGGCCTCGTGGGCCGGGGCGGAGCCGTGTCCTGGCGCGTGCTGCAGGAGCTGCGCGAGCTGGACGTCCTGCGCGAAGACCCGCGCTACCGAGCGCTGCGGGGGGAGGAGTGAGGGGAGGGGGGCGAGGGGAGGAGGGGGAGGGGAGGAGGGGGAGGGGGAGGGGGAGGGGGAGGGCGGAGAAAAGTGGGGGAGAAATTTGAGATTTGAAATTTGACTTTTTGCAATTTGAAATTCGACCCGGCCGCGTGGGGCGAATGCGAGACTTTTACACAGAGACGCGGAGACGCAGAGGCCGGGCGCTGAGTCCACCGTCCTCTACCGGCGATGATCTCTGGCAATGCACGGAGAGATCGGTTTTAGCTTCACTTCGGCTTGTTGTTGCGTTTCGAGGGAGGGGGCGGCGTGCGGGCTGACGGCGCCGTTGGAAATTCGTGACAGGATGCCTGGGGGCGCGGTCCTCCCTCCTTCGCTCGCTCGCTGCGAGCTACGGAGCGCAGGCCGGCCCGCGCGAGCGACCCCGGCGGCTTCGACTTCGAGCACGGTCCGCCCCGGTTTCCCCCCCGTCCGGGTGCTCCCGCCTCGTTCAGTCGCCCCGCGTGGTCTTGCGCGGATCTTCCATGTGCATGACCGTGCGCGGGAAGAACGGCGCTTCCCCCTGGTCGGGGGTCTGCAGCTCGATCCGGTAGGGGCCGATGCGGAAGACCTGGCCGAAATTGATCACGGCCTGCCGGATGCGCTGCGGATCGTCTCCCACGAGGGTGCCGTTCGTGCTGCCGACGTCGCGGAGGACGAAGTATTTGCCTTCGGCGTGCAGCTCCGCGTGCCGGCCGGAAACGGCGCTGTGGGGGAGCTGGATCTTGTTTTCTTTTACGCGGCCGATCGTGACGAGGCTCGTGCCGACCGGGTGCCGGGCGAGAGGCTGGCCGTCCTGGTCGTAGACGAGCAGGTAGGCCTTGACCGGTCCCTCCCCCTGCTTGGCCTCCGCGAGCTTCGCGAGCATTTCCTTCAGCTCGCGCTGGCCCGACGCGATCTCGGCCACGCCGCTGGAGATGCTCTTGAGGCTGTCGGTGATCGAGTCCTGGAACTGCCGTTGAAACTCGCGCAACGCGTCGAGCTTTTCGAGGCTGGGCAGCAACCGCGACAGGTCTTGCTGCAGGTTGTCCAGCTTCACGTCCGCGATGCGCGCCGATTCCCGCAGGTCGGTCATCATCTCGTGGAGGATGACCGCGCGGACCTTGTCATTCTGCTTGAGGCCCAGCTCCTTGAAGGCGTAAAGGAACGACGTGAGGAAGGACGCGGCGAGGAGGTTGCGCATGGAGGGGGGCATCGGCTCGGCCGCGCGGAGCAGGGCCTCTTGCATGGGCTGGGCGGCGGCCTGGTTGCTGAGGAGGTCGGCCATGTCGGCGTCGCTGAAGACGCTCGCGCCCTCGCCTTTCAACGGGAAGTACTGGTCGCTCAGCTTGCGGAGGCGGGAAAAGGCCTGGGCCGCGGTGTCGCGGGTCGGGCGGTCGAGCGGCGTTTTCGCGTGCTGTTTCTCGAGGATCGTCAGCGAGGCGACGTAGGACTCATGGAGGGTCTTCGCCACGTCGTGGTTGTTGATCCAGCGCGTGCTGACGCGATACTTGAGGTGGGAGAAGGTCGCTTGCCCGACGCTGTCGACGGCGGCGTTGAAAAACGCCTCGCCGAGCTGGCTCACGACGCCGAGGGTCACCAAGTCCATGGACGCATCTCTTCGCCTGCAAGTCCCCCCGTCCCGGCGGCCGCGCGCGTCGGCCTTCCGAGGACCCATGCCGGATGCGGAGAGACTATCACGTCGGGTAATCCGGTGTCAAGGGCACCACCCGCCCGGCCTGCCCGCGCGTCGAAGCTTCCTGCGGGCGACGGCGCGCGCGCGAAGGGCGCGGGCTAGTCGCAGTAGTAGGCCTCGCGCGCCGGCTGGAGGACTTCGATCGGGGCCGGGAGTCCGGTCCTCGCCCGGCGAAGGCGGGCCAGGCGGGCCGGCTGATCCGCATGCTCCATCTCCAGCGCCTGGATGCGCTCGTAGACGCGGGCGCGGTCCTGGGCGGTCGTGGGGTTGCCCTGGAGCGCCGAGGCGCGCTCGGCCAGCGCCGACAGCTCCGCCTCGATCGCGCGCGACCGCGCCTCCGCCTCCGAAAGCTCCTGGTCGAGCTCCGCCGTCCGCCGACTCGACTCCACGTGACGCGCGGCCAGCGCCAGCGCATTGGCCCACCAGATCGCGCGCTGGGGGGACGTGGAACGGCCGATCACGTAGAAAAGGCCGGGCGAACCCGGCGCCGGCGCCGCGCGCGTGGAGAGCCGCAGCTCCTGGGCAAGCAGGTCGGCGCCGTGCGGCCGGGGGGGCGTGGCCGGTCTGACCCGCTCGAGCACGACCTGCGCGCTGTCGGCGTCCAGCATGGCGGGCGCGGCGTCCTCCCGGGCCAGGACTTCGTAGGCGCGCAGGATCCGGACGGCGACGTCCACGACGGCCGGCGAGACGCACAGGCTCGCGGGCTTCACTTCGCCCGGCTCGACCCGCAAGGTGCAACGGGCCTCGAACCGCCTTTCGCCGCTCCGCGCCGCCTCCGCGGCCGCGAGGGAGGGATAGGGCTCCCGCGGGAGGGTCCTCGAAAGGGCGGCATGGACCGCCTGCACGGGCGGAAGACCGAGTCGCTCGCCGAGACGGCTGGCGATGGGCACGCCGAGCATGCGCGCGTACGGGAGAAGGACCGCGGAGGCGACGCCGAGGAGGGCGAGGAAGCCCGTGGCGACGCCGACGCCCGCGAAAAAAGAACCTCGAAGCCTCCCGGCCGAGGTCTGGATCCGACGCAGCGCGATGGTACCCGACAGCAGGGCCGCCGCCGCGGGCAGGAAAAAAAAGAAGAGGTAGCTCCCGATCGCCCCGAAGGCCGTGCGCCCGTCGACCGTGCTCACCGGCTCAGCTCCTTGCGGAGGGCGACGACCGTTTCCCGCGCCTCGGTCTGGTAGGGACCGCCGTGGTCGAGGCCGAGGCAGGTCTCGTAGTCGCGGAGCGCGCGTTCCTTCTCGCCCAGGGCCGCGAGGGCGCGCGCGCGCAGGGCGTACGCTTCGGCGTTGTCGGGCCGCAGGCGGACGAGCACGTCGAAATCGCGGAGCGCACCCTCCGGATCCTGCGTCTTCGCGAGCAGCAGCCCGCGCTCGAGCAGGGCGGGTTCGTAATCGGGCTCCTGCGCGAGCAGGTCGGTGAGGAGGTCGAGGGCCTGCGACGGCTCCTGCTCCTTGCAGAGCATCGCGGTGTGGTAGGCACGGGCGGCCTCCGCGCTCCCCGCCGTCTCGGGCTCGAGCCGGTAGCGCCGGAAGGGGGAGGAGTTCTCGTCGGGCGGGGTCGCGGTTCGGACCAGCGCGCTCCGGGAGGAACGCCTCGGGACGGGAAAGTGATAGATCGTGCGGTCGAACTTGGCGGCCAGCAGGATGCAGAGGGAAGTCGCCAGCAGGCTGAGGAGTCCGAGCAGGACGCCGCCCGCGGCGAGCTCGAGTCCGAGGAGGCGCCCGTCGGCCTTCCGGATCCGGCGCCGCGCCGCGATGCCGCTCAGGATGGCGGCCAGCGCGGGCAGGATGGACATGCCGAAAAGGACGCTGCCGACGACGAGCCGGTTCGACTCGGCCAAATCGTTCATCGGGGGTCCACTCCTGAGCGTCGAGACCGTGCGCCGCCTCGTGGCCTGGTGCCGAAGTCCAGACACGATGCCTGGGGGCGCGGGCCTCCGGCCCGCGCGAACGACCGCATGGGTTACGACCCGCCGTGACGGAGTCGACGTCTGTGTCCGAAGTTCGTCAACGGGCCGCCTAGCGGAGCATGAACCACCAGATCCCAAGCGCGGAGAAGCAGAGGGCGAAGAGGCTCAGGATGCCCAGGACGAAGCTGGCGACCGCGAGGCCCGAAACCGCCGGTCTGTGGGGCGCGGGCACGGGCAGGTTGGCGCCGCACGCGGGACAGGGGGCGGGCAAGCCGGCGACTTCGCACTCCTCCTTGCAGGCGGGGCACGCGGTCTTCACGCGCGAGGGACCCTCGAGGCGAACGTAAAACGAGGCTGTAGGATAGCATGATCATTCGCCGCGGGCAAGCGGAATTGGGGCATGGCCCGGCCGCCGCCGTGCCCGGGCGAGGACCCCAAGGGCCCGTAACGAAACAACTCTTGCAACTCGGAAACCAGGGAGCTCCCCAGGAAAAGGCTTAAGGCTCAATGATCAATTTGCAGACAAGGCTCAAGAGTTCAAGGCTCAGTACCGCCCCACGGAATTGGGTGACCAATTTTCTTGGCGATTTTGGCCGCCCGCTTCCCCCCTGCGCGCTGCGGCGCTTCGGGGCGCAAGAGTTGCGCTCGCTCGCCGTAGTGCTCCGCTACTACGCCTCGCTCGCGCGCGTCGCGGGCGGCCAAACTTGCCTTCGCCTAGGGGCCACCGACTTCCGTGGAGCGGTACGCAGAGTCCGCGATTCCGTGCCCGGGCTACATTCCATGGTGGTCATCGAGAATTGAACCTTGAGCCTTGTCTGAGTCTTGACAAGTGAGCATTGAGAATTCATGTCGCCCCCCTGCGCGTCCAACGAGCAGGGTATTTTCTCACGGGCCCCTACCCTCTCGGGAGTCGTTCCGCAGCGAGCGCCGCCGCGGCCTGCCGCGTCAGGCCAGTTTCATGTGGCGGGTTCCTTCGGCCACCTTCGCGGCGGAGTCCTTGAACATCTTCAGCTCCTCCGGCCGGAGCCGCAGCTCCACGACCCGCTCCACGCCCGTGCGGCCGAGGATGACGGGGACGCCCATCATGATGTCCTTGAGTCCGTACTCGCCGTCGAGCACGGCGCAGGCCGGCAGCAGCCGCTTCTCGTCCCGAAGGATGCTCTGCACCATGACGAGGACCGACTGCGAGGGCGCGTAGTAGGCGCTGCCCTGCTTGAGCAGCTTCACGATCTCGGCGCCGCCGTCCCGCGTGCGGTTCACGAGCTGCTCGACCGCCTCTTCCGACAACAGCTCCGTGATCGGCACGCCCCAGACCGACGTGAAGCGGGGGAGGGGCACCATCGTGTCCCCGTGGCTGCCCAGGACCATGGCCCGCACGTCTTGGCTGGAGCAGTTGAGCTTTTCGGCGATGAAGAACGCGAAGCGGGCCGCGTCCAGGACGCCGGCCATCCCGACGACCCGGTTCTTCGGGAATTTCGAGACCTTGTACGCCAGGTACGCCATGACGTCGAGGGGGTTCGTCACGACGATCAGGATCGCGTTCGGGGAGGAGATCGAGACCCGCTCGACCACGCCGCGGAGGATGCCCGCGTTCTTGTCGATGAGGTCCTCGCGGGTCATCCCCGGCTTGCGCGCAAGGCCCGCGGTGATCACGATCACGTCGCAATCCTTCATGTCCTCGACCGCGGTCGTGCCGACCATGCGCGCGTCCGAGCCGACGATCGGGCCGGTCTCCATGATGTCCAGGGCCTTCCCCTGGGGCATCCCGTCGAGTTCCTTGATGTCGGAAAGGACCACGTCGCCGAGCTGCGCGTCGGCCAGACGCTGCGCGAGCGTGGCCCCGACGAAACCGGCTCCGACGACCCCGATGCGATTGCGACCCATGAGGCTCCTCCGTCCAGGTCTGTGTTGCGAAGCAAGACGCGCGAACGCGGAGGGGATAGGATACTCCGGGGCGGGCGGGCGTCAAGGAATTTGGGGGAGGGAGTGAGGTGGGGGGAGGAGGGGGGGGGCGAGTTTGGCTCGGCCGAAAAGCGCCTTTGTGGTCTTAGTGACTTCGAGTCTTTGTGGTTTCGTCGCCTGCGAATCTGGAGACGCTTTCAAGAAGTTCACCGGTAGGGGTCCAAGGCAGGCGCGCCCGAAACCCACAGACGATGATTAGCCACCGAAGACGCTGAAGACGCCGAATTTCACGACGGGTCGTTCGGCGTCTTCGGTGGCTCGTCCTTCCGTGGGCGGAGCGCACGGCTTCCGAAAGCGCGACAGGCTTTCAAGAAGTCGAACGGGAGGGATTTAAAGAGTGGCGTACCCACTCCAGCCCGAGGGACCGTCTCATCGATCCTCGAGGCTGGGGTCTTGAAAATTGGTCATTGAGAATCGAGCCTTCGCCCCACGCCTACTTCGCCTGCTGCCGTTCGACGTTCGGCGCGCGCTGTTCCCGCTGCATCGTCGCGGCCGACTCCAGCTCGGCCAGTTCCGCCCGCGCCTGACGCAGGGCCTCGCCGTCCTTCGCGGTCTTGCACAGCTCCTCGATCAGTCGCGTGGCCTCCTCCAGTTGCCCCTCCGCCTTGCGGCACGTGGCGAGCTGCAGCCGCGACAGGTCGGCCAGGTTCGCCGTCGGGAATTTCGTGAGCAGGTCCTGGAAGCATGCCCTGGCCTCCGGGTACCGCTTCGCCTTGAGCTGGACGAGGCCGTTCTCGTAGAGGCGCAGGGGCTGGTCCGCGTTGTCGCGGTTCGCCTTCAGGAACGCGATCCGGTTCTGCGCGTTCTGGTAGTACCAGTTTCCGTTCGCGTCCTGGGGGAACACGCGGCCGTTCCAGGCCTGCGAGTTGCTCCAGTTGTCGAGCGCCTCCCCGTAGCGTCCCTGCCGCTCGTTGATGCCGGCGATGCGCTGCTGGCAGGCGACGTTCTGCGGGGCGTTCGGGTTGGAGTGCTCGAGCCCGGCGTAGACCTGGATCGCGTCGTCGAATCGTCCGATCCGCTCGTAGAGTTCGCCGAGCTTGAGTACCGCCTCGGCCCCGTACGCGCTCGAGGAGCGCTCCACGGCAAGGCCGCGGAGGACGCTCACGGCCCGGTCGGGCTCCCCGGCCTCGGACAGGCTGAGGGCCTTGTAGTAGAGCGCTTCGTCGCAGTACCGGCTCTCCCGGAAGTCCGTGAGCAGGCGCTCGAAATCGTTGACCGCGTCGGCGTACGCCCCCTGCAGCATCTTCGTGTAGCCGCGGTTGAAGAGGTGGAGGTCCTCGTGTCGCCCGACCGCTGCCACCACGTTCGCCCCGGCCGTGTTGCGTGCCGCGCCGCCCCAGGGGAGCGCGTCGTTGCGGGAGGAAGTCTGCGCCGTCATGCCGGTGCTGCCCGCGCCGCCCTGTCCCGCCGGCGCACCCGTGACGCTGTTTCCAACCACCGTTACAGGGGCCTGCGTCGAAGCGCCCGGCGGCGTGGCGTCGTCGTGGGCGACGGCTTGACCGGGGGCGGCCGGCCCGGTCGGTTGCTGGGCTTGGCCGAGCGAGTGCTCCACCGTCTGGACGCCACCCTCAGGGGAGGCCGGGTCGAGCTTCTGCTGGACCGGGCCTTGCGTCGGCGGCTGGGCCGTTTGCGCGCCCGACTGCCGGTCGAATCGGGTCGTCCCCTGCTGCTGCGTGCGGAAGGCGTCGGCATCCTGCGCGAGTCCGTTGGCCTCGAGCAGGTCCACCTGGGGGTTTGCGAGCTGCTGTGCGGGACTGCCGACGGTGATCGTCCCGTCGTACCCTTGGCCGGAGGCGGTCTGCTCCTGGGCGTGTAGTTTCCAGGCGGCGGGGTCCATGGAAGCGGTTTGCCCCTGGAAGCCGTCGGGGGGTGTGCCTCGGCCGGCGTCGCGGGCGACCGATCGCGTGCGATCCCGGTCAAGCCGGTCGCGCTCTCCCAACTCGGTGATTTCGTTCTTCACCACGAAGGCGAAGAGGACCCCGACCAGGGCGAGGAAGAGGACGAACGGCCGGTCGCTGGGAGTTTTCATGGGATCACCTCGCGGAGGGCTGAGCCGCCGGCGGCGGCGTTGCGGTTAGGGTGAAGGTGGCGCGTGCGCCGCGGACCTGGTCGAGAATGCCGTTGGCGCGGACCGACTCCTGCAGCAACTCGATTTCCTCGGGGTCGGCGTTCGCGTCCAGGTGTTCGAGTCGGACGAGCAGGACCTCGATGCGGCGGAGCGTCGCGACGCGCTCGGGCTCTTGGGCGGCGCGGGCGGCGGCCTCGACCACCCGGTCGCGGAGGCCGCTCTCGCTCAGGCATTTGCCGTATTCGGCGATTTCTTCCGGTCGCGCCGGCATGTGGACGAGCCGCGTGACCGCCGCCTCGGTGGAGGCGATGACCTGTTCGAAGGAAGGGGCCTGGCCGGCATCGAACCACCCGCACGAAGCTGTAACGGCGAGCGCGGCGCCGAACGCGGGCTGGGGTTGTCCTCCCTTGAACGCATCGAACCGCACGTCGTTTCCGACCACGACGTGGTCGAGGGACACACCGAGCGAGGTCGCAGGCGCGGCCTTGCCGGCCTTCGAAACGAAATGCACGGAGAGATGTTCGTCCGGCGGTCCGGCCTTCCCGGAGAAGAGGGGAGGACCGCCCTTGCCGTGGATTGCGGTCGGGAGCCCCGGTTCGATCACGACCGTGGTGTCGCCGGCGCGTCGAAGCGTGGCTCGGAAGGGCGCGTCGGGGGCGGGATCATGGGCCACGAAGGCCGCGAGCAGGGACGCCGCGGCCGCGACCGGCGCGAGGCGGAAAAGGAGGCTGAAGACCGGGCCCCGGCCGTTCGACCGGCGCCGGCCGGGAGTCGGGTGCACGTGCGGGGGAGGCGTGGCGGTGGCGGTTGCGGCCGAGGCCGCGGCTGCGGGGACGCCGAGCCGTTCGAAAAGCTTGCGATCGAAGGCCGCCCAGGCCTCGAGCGAAGGCTGGGGTGCCTCGATGCGACGCAGGGCCTCGTCGCCGGTCTCGAGGTCCGCGAGCAGCTCGCGGCAATCGGGACAATTCGAGACGCGGTCCTCGATGGCGAGTCGTTCCGCCGCTTCCAGCTCCCCGTCCAGGTAGGCGGAGAGCTGCGCGGGGTCGTGCGTACAGCGGGTCATTCGGCTTCTCCCGGCGCGAGCGCTTCTCCGAGCTCGCAGAGACGTTCGCGGAGGTCCATGCGCGCCCGAAAGAGTCGCGACATGACCGTGCCGATCGAGCACTCCATGGTGCGGGCGATTTCCTCGTAGGAGAGTCCTTCGAAGGCGCGGAGGGTGAGGACCGCTCGCCGTTCGGGGGACAGGGTTTCGAGGGCGCCGAGGATCCGCCGCTCGCGTTCGCGTCCCTCCAACTCCTCGGGCGGCGTGCGCGTGCGTCGGTGCGAGTAGCCGTCGGTGGCGCCGTCGAGCAGCTCGTCGGGCGCGGGCGAGGCGCGATGCGACGCGGACTCATGCTGGTTGATCGCGAGGTTGATCGCGATCCGCCGCAGCCAGGGGTAGACGGGCAGGGCCTCGTCGAAGGAGGCGAGGCTCCGCCAGAACCGGACGAACGCCTCTTGCGCCAACTCCTCGGCGAGGTCGTGGCGCGAGGTCATCTTCCAGAGGAGCGCGTAGAGGGGCCGTTTCCAGCGCTCGACGAGCCGCGCGAAGGCGACGGGGCTGCCGGCCTTGGCCTCGCGGACAAGGTCGGTCTCGGCGCCCGGGGCGGTCTCCAGGGTCAGGGTAGACCTGGGATCCATCGAGAAGGCTCTCCGCGGTGGGGCTCGCTCGGCACACATGATACCGCCCGGGGGGCGGGTTATTCCAGTGCCGCAGCCCTGACGCAATTCACATGTCCAGTTTGGTCCTTCAGGGTTCGTCATCGATGGGTCATTGGTCATTCGCCGGCCGTGAGAGGGCTTCGGTTGTGGCTACCGGCCGCGGCATGACCCTCTTCCAGCGCCTGTCCAACCAAAAGCTCGCTCGGCCGCGTCACGGCCGCCGGTCCGCCGGCACGAGCAGCGACCTCCCCTCCATCGCCGCCGGCGCCGGCAAGTCGAGCAGGTGCAGCAGGGTCGGCGCGACGTCCCGCAGCGAGCCGCCGGCGCGCAGGGTCGCGCCGCGATGGTCGCGCGACACGAGGTGAAATGGCACCGGGTTCGACGTGTGATAGGTGTGCGGCGCCCCGGTGTCGTAATCGATCATCTGCTCGCAGTTGCCGTGGTCCGCGGTGATCAGGACCGCCCCGCCGCGTCCGAGCGCCGCGTCGACGATCCCGCCCACGCACGCGTCCACGGTCTCCAGCGCTTTCACCGCCGCCCCCAGGATGCCGGTGTGACCCAGCATGTCGGGGTTGGCGAAGTTCACCACCACGACGTCGTGTCGCCCCCCCTCGACCGCTTCCACGACGGCCCGTCCCACCGCAGGCGCGCTCATCTCCGGCTGCAAGTCATAGGTTGCCACTTTCGGCGACGGGATCAAAAGGCGCTCTTCGCCCGGCCAGGCTTTTTCCTCCCCGCCGTTGAAGAAGTAAGTCACGTGCGCGTACTTCTCGGTCTCCGCCGTGCGAAATTGACGAAGCCCGGCCTCGGCCAAGATGTCGGCCAGCAGACGCTCCTGGACCGTCGGCTGGAACGCGGCCGGGCACTGCAACGCCTCGTCGTACTGCGTCATCGTGGCCCAGTTCACGCGCGGCCGCGCCTTCCGGGGGAAGCGATCAAGGGCATCGTCCAGGAAGGCGCGGGTCATCTCCCGGGCGCGGTCCGCGCGAAAGTTGAAGAAGATCACCGCGTCCCCGTCCGCGATCCGACCGAGCGGAGAGCCGTCGGCCCCCGTGGCGACGATCGGTTTGACGAACTCGTCGGTCTCGCCGCGCTCGTAGGACGCCCGAAGGGCGGCGAGCGGGTCCGCCGCCGCGACGCCGGTCCCGAGGGTGAGGGCGTCGTAGGCGACCTGGACCCGCTCCCAGCGCTGGTCCCGATCCATGCCGTAGTACCGCCCGCAGAGCGTGGCCAGCCGCCCGGCGCCGATACGCTCCATGCCGTCGAGCAGCGTCTGGACCCAACCGACGCCGCTGGTGTTCGGCGTGTCCCGCCCATCGAGGTAGGCGTGCACGAACACCCGGTCCGGCCCGAAGCCCTGGATGCGCGCGAACTGCAGCAGCGCGAGGTAGTGCCGCTCGGCCGTGTGCACGCCCCCGTCGGAGCACAGCCCCATCAGGTGCAGCGCCCCGCCCCGCGCCCGCGCCGACGCGGCGACGCTTACGAAGGCGGGGTTCGTGAAGAAGCTCCCGTCCTCGATCGCGCGGTCGATCCGCGTGATTTCCTGCCACACGACGCGCCCCGCGCCGAGATTCAGGTGACCGACTTCGGAGTTGCCCATGAGGCCCGTCGGCAGGCCGACGGCGCGCCCGCTCGCGGTGAGCGCCGTGGTCGGGAACTCCTCGCCGATCGCCCGGAGGCGCGGGATGCGCGCGAGCCGGACGGCGTTCGCCTCCTCGCGGGGATTGATGCCGTAGCCGTCGAGGATCAGGAGAACGTGGGGGGGACGGGGCATGGGCGAATGCCTGATTTGAGATTTCAGAATGGAGATTTGAGAATTGCTGATTGCTAATTGACGATTGACGAATGCTGATTGACGAATGACGCAGGGAAGTGGAAACGTATGCTTTCAGTAAACCCATTCTCGCGGCTTGTCATCCTGAGCGGAGCGCCGTAGCGCGAAGCGAAGGATCCAAGCCAAGGCGAACCCCCAAACTTCTCGACTGACTCCCGGCCTCTGTGTTCTTCCGTTCGGCGACG
>JACPWG010000016.1 GCA_016197205.1 Planctomycetota bacterium | reverse complement strand
GAGCGGAGTCGTCATTTCCAGCCGCATCCGGCTCGCGCGGAACCTCCAGGGGTTCCCGTTCGTCCCCCAGTCTTCGCCGCGCCAGCGGGCGGAGATCGAGACGCTCGTCAAGGAGCGGATCGAGGGCAACCGGCTCTCGAAAGGGCTCGGCATCCTGTACCTTTCGCTCAAGGAGTTGACCTCGGTCGACCGCCTCTTCCTCGTGGAGCGCCACCTGATCTCGCGCGAGCACGCGAACGCCGAGGGGGACCGCGCGGTCGCCGTCTCGAAGCGCGAGACCGTGAGCATCATGGTCAACGAGGAGGACCACCTGCGCATCCAGGTCCTCCGTTCGGGCCTTCAGCTCGAAGAGGCGTGGGACGAGATCTCGAAGATCGACGACGCGATCGACAAGACCCTGCCGTACGCCTTCTCCCCGCGCTTCGGCTACCTGACCGCGTGCCCGACGAACGTCGGCACCGGCATGCGGATCTCCGTGATGCTGCACTTGCCCGCCGTCGTGATGACGAAGAGCCTCGACAAGATCCTCCACTCCCTCCAGCGCATCAACTTCACCGTCCGCGGCCTGTACGGCGAGGGGACGCAGGCCTCCGGGGACTTCTACCAGATTTCGAACCAGGTCTCGCTCGGCAAGTCCGAGGAGGAGCTGGTGCGGGAGATGCAGGGCGTGGTGCCGGAGATCGCGAAGTACGAGAAGACGTGGCGGGAGAAGCTGCTGAAGGAGAAGCGGACCTGGCTCGAGGACAAGGTGTGGCGGGCGTTCGCGACGCTGAAGAGCGCCCGGATCGTCAGCTCCGAGGAGACGCTCGAGCTGCTCTCGCTCGTGCGCATGGGAGCGAACCTCGGCCTCCTCGAGGGGCTGGAGCTGCGCACGCTGAACGAGCTTTTCGTCTTCACCCAGCCGGGCCACCTCCAGAAGCTTGAGCACAAGGTCCTCGAGGCGTCCGAACGGGACGTCGTGCGGGCGAGCCTCATCCGCAAGCGCCTGGGCGCCTGATCCTCTGTCCGGGGGCCGAATGCTCAGCAAGGCCGACATCCTCTTCGGCAAGATCGCCGTCAACGCCGGCTTCGTGACCGAAGACCAGATCGACGAGTGCATCCGCATCCAGGAGGGGCTCCCGGACAAGAAGCCCCTCGGCATCATCCTCCTCGAGAAGGGCTACCTCACCGAGGAGACCCTCCAGGAGATCGTCGAGGCCCAGCGGCAGAACCTGCAGGAGCGGGCGATCCACACCCGCGAAAAGCGCGAGGACTCCCTCTTCGGCCGCCTCGTCGTGCGCTTCGGCTTCGCCTCCGAGGAGAGCGTCCACGAGTGCGTCCGCATCCAGGCCAAGATCGAAGAGGACATCTTCCTCCGCCTCGGCGAGATCATGGTCAAAAAAAACTATCTCACGCTGTCGCAGGTGAAAGAGGTCCTCGACTACCAGAAAACGAAGATCCTCTTCTGCGCCGGCTGCAACACGCAGTTCAACGCCATCATGTTCACCCCCGGCGCGCGCATCCCCTGCTACAAGTGCGGCCGCGAGCTTGTCGTCCCCGAGGTCATCACCTCGGTTTCGGCGGAGGACATGCCCGCGCGGACCGAAGAGGAGACGACCATCGACGCCTCGCCCGCCCAGCCGGTGCGCGCGCGCACCCCGGTGCCGACGCCGCCCGGCGACTCGGACAAGCCCACGCCCCCCGAGGGCGTGCCGGCGGTCGCGCGTGCAGGGGCCGCGGCGCCCGCCTCGCCCGCCGGGCCCGCCGCGCCGCCGCCCGCGACCTCCTCCGCGACTTCCCCCGCCACCGCGACGGCATCCGCTGCCGCCGCGGTCGAACCCGCGCCGGTCGCCGCGAAAACTCCCCGGATTGCCGCCGCCCCGGGCGCGGCCACGCCGTCGAAGCCCCCTTCGCCCGGCACCGGACCCGCCAAGAGCTAGTGGGGCTTCAACGTCGATCCTGGGGTTCACGAGCGGAACGGATCTGCGACGGACCCACGAAACCGCGACCGTGAGGGAGCGGTCTCCGCGCGTTCTTCCAAAGCCGCGGATTCGACTTCGCTGCCCGATGGGTTCGCACGGCGCTCGCATGCGGGTCGGCAACCTCGAACCGGAGCTCATGGCAGGACGCCCCCAGATCGCTCCCTCACGGTCGCGGTTCGGTTTCCCCGCGGCACGCCAGGAGCGCCAGGGCCCCGAGTGGACCTACCACTTTGATCCTGTCCGTGCTGGACATGGGGAGCCGCGAGGCGGGACGCGTCCGCGACGGCCACGGAGGCCCTACGGAAACGACATGGAACGCCCGCGAGCACTTCAATGCTGGCCCCCGGAACGGGTCTGCGACGGACCCACGGAACCGCGACCGTGAGGGAGCGGTCTCCGCGCGTTCTTCCAAAACCGCGGATTCGACCTCGCTGCCCGATGGGTTCGCACGGCGCCCGCATGCGGGTCGGCAACCTCGAACCGGAGGTCATGGCAGGACGCCCCCAGATCGCTCCCTCACGGTCGCGGTTCGGTTTCCCCGCTGCACGCCAGGTCCGCCAGGGCCGCGAATGGACCTTCAACTTCGATCCTGAGCGAGCGGGACCTGGAACTTTCGAGGCGGGACGCGCCTGTGACGGAGAGCAAGGACCTACTGAAACGATCCTGAAGGCCCACGAGGGCCCCCGGAACGAAGTCCAGACACGCTGACTGGGGGCGCGGGCGTCCTCGCCCGCGCGAATGGCCGCTTCGCGTTGCATTGCGCCTGCGTGGGTGCCGGCGAGCCGGTTTTGAACTACCCCCTGATTTTCCACTTGACGATACCGCATTCCGATAATACACTCCCCTCCCTTGCGCTTGCGTTTCGGTAGACCAGGGTGAAGCCCGTAGCGGAACGGACCGAGTACGGATTTCGGGCGGGGGTGGAAGCGGCCCCAACAGGGGGCAGCCGTCCGGCTTCTCCCTCGACTCTTCGCTCGGTCCCCCCTACGCCGCGTCGCTCCCTTGTGCCACCCTCTCCCAAGCGCCGGCTAAACTGACCCCCTCTCGCCTCAACGGCTACGCGGAGGTTTCATGCCCCGTCATCCCATCGCGCAGTGGTTCGGCAGGCCCTTCTTCGCGCCACTCCTGGTCCTGCTCGCGCTCGCAGTTTCAGCCGCCGCGCTGCTCTGGTCCTCCCTTGGCCCGCACCCGGCCGGCAACCACGCCCTCGCCTCCGGGGCGCGCCGATCCGGGGCGCGACTCCAACCCACCGCCTCCCCCAGCCGGCACACTCCGGCATCCGCCGGCCAACCTCCCCGCGGCAAGGCCGCCGCTCCGCCGAGCACCGGGCCTGCCGCCTCGAGCCCCGGCGCCGGCGCCCGCGCCCACGGCCCCGCGGTCCTCCCCGACGGCACATCGCTCCGCGCCGAGGGCCGCGACTACGTCGCCACCTTCGCCGACGGCGGCGTCACGTTCGCCCGCAAGCCCGCCTTTCGCCCCGCCGAGGCCGACGCGCTCGACCCGGCCGTCCACGGCGCCCCACGCCACGAAATGTCCTTCTCCCTGCGCGAGGTCTGGCAGGGTAAAAGTCGCGTGCTCGTCGCCGCGGGCGGCGCCGCCCCGAAGCCGCGTCTCGACGGCGACCGCGTCGTCTACGAGCGCGGCGCGGCCGTGACCGAGGCCTACGCGTGCTCCGACGACGGCGTCGAACAGTCCTTCCAGCTCGCCCGCCCCCTGGCCGAGGCAGGCGACCTGGTCCTCGTCGGCGACCTCCGCTCCGACCTCGTGCCGACTCGCCTCGAACCCGGCATCGACCCAATTTGCCTCGCCGACCCCCGGGATGGCCGCGCCGTCCTTTCGTACGGCTCCGCGGTCGCCATTGACGCGAGAGGCCGCCGGCAGCCCATGACCTCTTGGGCGAGCGACCAAGGCACGATCTCCCTCGCCTGCGACGCGTCCTGGCTGGCTGAAGCGGAGTTCCCCGTTCTCATCGACCCGACCCTCAGCAGCGCGAAGGTGAACGTCGCTCCGATGGGGTTCGTCGCTGCGTGCTGGAACGGGCCGGCAAACGGCTTCATGGTCGCATCCAACAGTGCGAGCATGAACTCCACCGTGGGCAGCGGGCTCGAGGTCCGCAAGCTGG
>JACPWG010000159.1 GCA_016197205.1 Planctomycetota bacterium | reverse complement strand
GACTCGCGCAGCCGTCGCTTCTCCCCCTGTGACAGTCGCGCGAGCGCCCCGCTGGTCAGCGCGGCCTCCAGCTCCCGCTCCTTCGCCTCGCGCTCCGCCCGCAGCGCCTCGCGGCGCGCGCGCGCGCGGTCGTTCCCCGGCAGCGCGGCGATCCGCTTCTCCACGAGCGACCGGGACTCCGACCACCGCTGCGCGCAAGCTCCTTCTCGCCCACGCCCCGGTGCCCGAACCGGGCATGGTTCAGACCTGGGCCACAAATTTTCGTCGGCCGCCTGCCGTAGGGGCGCCCCTTGTGGGCGCCCGCGACCGGCTGCAAGTCGTTTGAGTACACGGAGTCGCCGAGAGGGCGGGCACAAGGCCCGCCCCTACGTCCCGACATCGATCCTTGTGCCCCGTCGCGTACTCCGCCCAATTTGAACCATGCCCCGAACCGCTCCGAGAAGAGGTTCAACGGCAGCCTGCCGGCCGCCAGCTCCCCCATCTGGTACGCGGGGTCCGTCCCCTCCGTGCCCGGCAGGGGCTGGTGCAGCCCGGTCGAGGTTCACGAAGGCTCGGCCGAGGATCAGTTCCGCGATCCCGTCCTGCGCCGAGGGCGGGGGCGGATCGACAATGGGGATGCGATGGCGTAAAGGCCGAAGGGGGATTTCCCACACGGCGATTCGGCCAACGGAGGTTTCCGAGAGAGACAGGTTCCGGGTGAATCTCCAGAATCGAGATCGATCAAGCCTCGGCGGGAGCGGCAGGCATGCAGCAAAAACCCCACGACGCCGACACGCCCTTGAGGGCATGTAGGTCTTGCTCGGGGATCTCCGTTGCTCGCCAAATGCGATTCAAGATGTCGGACTGGCATCCCTTCAGGTGTCGCACGGACTCGACCTCGTGCTCGAGGGCAGCCACTGCGCACGTGATCGTCGCGGGCTTGACCAGCGCGGGAAGGCTGTGCAGTCTCTTGGCGAGGTTGACCGTTTCCCCGACCACGGTCCATTCCAAGTAGCCTTGGCCCTGGATGGAGTCCACGAACACCGTGCCGCGAGCCAAGCCTACGCGCATCCGATACTGTGGCCCGAGCCGTGACTGAAGAGACTGCAGCCCTGCCAGGAGCGAACCGATCCGAAGTGTAACAGCCCCGCCGCCGTCCTCGAGCAGTTCGGGGAGAACGAACATGACTTCGTCTCCGATCGTCTTGTCGACCAACCCCTGCATTTCGATCACGGCAGAAACCACGCCCTCCAGGAATGGTCGCAGGTAATCGCTCATCTCCCGCGGGGCTCGCCCCTTCGTGCGGTCGGTGAACCCCACCAGATCGACGAATCCCACGAAGGCATCGACCTCTCTGTTGCCGAATCTCGCCACAAACGCTTGTCCAGGATCGCTCTGCTGTAGCGCGTACTTCATGGACTGGAATGGGCTCGTCGCGAGCCTCTCGACACCGCAGCGATGTCCCAACCACCGCAGGACGACCTCACTCCCGAACATGGGGTTGGCCTCCCTCGATCACCTCGACAAGCTCCGCCACCACCGCGACCTCCCCCTCGTCGACGTCACGCAGAACGATCGGTTTGAACGCGGAGTTCGCGGGCTCGAGGCGAAGCTCAGTGTGGCGCCAGGAGCCGCGGTCGCCTTCACTCTTGCCCGCGTCCCCCTTCCCGGCGCCCTTTCCGAGCTTCCTGCTTTTGTACCGCTTAACCGTGTAGCTCGCGGCCGTCTCCGGATCCCGGATGTCGCGGTGAGCGACCAAGACGATTCGACCGTCGCGGCTGCCCTCGACCGGCGAGGCGAACAGGCACCACGAGCCGTCCGGGATCGCCGGCTCCATCGACTTGCCGGCGACCCGCGCGACGAACATGCCCTTCCGCAGTTTTCTTTTCGTGCCCGGCTCGACCCAGCAGGCCGGCTCCACCTCTTGAGCCTGCCCGAAGCCCCCGGCGGCGGCCTGAAGGCTCACCAGCGGAACGCAGGTCTTGTACCGGACCTTCACGGGCGGCGTGCCGACGAGACGACGGAACGGCTCGTGCCCGAGGGCCCGCGACGGCTCCGCTCCACCTTCCCGCGCGGTCCCGCCGGTCGCCGATGCACCGCCCGTCGGCGCCCCATCCGCCCCCTCCGCCACGACCACCGCGCCGGACGCGTCCCATTCCCCCGACAACAGCTCCGCCTGCTCCAGCACCGTCTGCGTGGCCTTCTCCTGCTTGTCCGGTGGATACCCGTACTTCCTCAGGATCCGCTTCACGAGCACGCGCAGCTTAGCCCGCACGCTCTCCTTCACGGCCCAATCGATCGACACGGTCTTCTTCACCGAGTCGACCAGCTCGCGGGCGATGGTGCGCAGGATCTGATCGCCGAGTACCTTCACGGCGCTGTCGTTCGTCTCCAGCGCGTCGTAGAAGGCCACCTCGTCCTCCGTCAGGCCCAGCTTTTCCCCTCGCAGCCCGGCCTCCCGCACCTCCTTCGCCAGCCGGATCAACTCCTCGATGACCTGCGCCGTCTCGATCGCTCTGCGTGAGTACGCCTTCACCGCACGTTCCAGCATCTCCAGGAAGGACCGGGACTGCACCACGTTTTTTCGGGCGCGCGCCTTGATCTCCTCAGCGAGCAGCTTCCTCAACAACTCCACGGCAAGGTTCTTGTGCAGCAGGCCGCGCACCTCGGCGAGAAATTCGTCCGAGAGGATCGAGAGGTCGGGCTTCTCCAGCCCCGCCGCAGCGAAGATGTCGATCACCCCTTCGGAGGCGACGGCGCGGGAAACGATCTGCCGGATCGCATGATCGAGCTTCTCATCGGACTTCGCCGCCATCGCGGTCGACTTCGCCAGCGCGGAGCGGACCGCCTGGAAAAAGCCCACGTCGTCGCGGATTCGCAGCGCCTCCTCATGGGGCACGGCTAAGGCGAACGCCTGGGTCAGCTCGGTGACCGACTTCAGCAGACGCTCCTTCCCGTCCCGCTCGGCCAGGATGTGCTCCTGCGCCGCCGGCAACACCCGAACCTGCTCCGCGGCCGTCCCTTGCCTCCATGCCGACCAGTCGAACCCATGGAAGAGATCGCAGCAGACCTCGTACTTCTCCAGCATCACCGCGACGGCTTCCTCCTGGTCGACGACCGTGCGGCCGCTCCCGCCCCCCTCGGTGTATTCTGCCAGGGCGCGTCGCAATTGGTCGGCGAGGCCCAGGTAGTCGACGACGAGGCCGCCGCGCTTGACCCCGAAGACGCGATTCACTCGCGCGAGGGCCTGCATCAGCCCGTGTCCGCGCATCGGCTTGTCCACGTACATCGTGTGGAGGCAGGGGACGTCGAAGCCGGTGAGCCACATGTCGCGGACGATCACGAGCCGGAGCGGGTCCTTCGAGTCCTTGAAGCGCCTGGCCAGCGCCTCGCGCCGCGGCTTGTTGCGGATGTGTCCTTGCCACGCGAACGGGTCGGAGGCGGAGCCCGTCATCACGATCTTGATCGCGCCGCGATCGTCGGCCTCGTCGTGCCAGCTCGGCCGCAGGGCCACGAGCGCCTTGTAGACCTCAACGCAGATCCGCCGGCTCATGCAGACGATCATCCCCTTGCCGTCCAGGGCCTCCGCCCGCAGCTCGAAGTGCTCGATCAGGTCGCGCGCGATCAGCCGGACGCGCTTCTCTGCCCCGACCAGGGCCTCGAGCGCCGCCCACTTCGTCTTCAGCCGCTCCTTGCGCTCGACCTCCTCCCCCTCGGTCGCTTCGTCGAATTGCTCGTCGAGTCGCGGCTTCTCGCGCTCGTCCAGCTCGAGCCTCGCGAGGCGACCCTCATAGTAGATCGGGACGGTCGCGCCGTCCCGCACTGCACGCTCGATGTCGTAGACGCTGATGTACTCGCCGAAGACGGCTCGCGTGTTCTTGTCGGCCAGCTCGACCGGCGTCCCGGTGAAGCCGATGAAGGAAGCGTTCGGCAACGCGTCCCGCAAATGTCGCGCGAAGCCGTCGATGAAGTCGTACTGGCTGCGATGCGCCTCGTCGGCGATGACGACGATGTTTCGGCGGTTGGAAAGGAGGGGGTGTCGGCCTGCGCGCCGAGGCCCGGGGGGCGAAGTTGAGTCGCCCTGTTCCTCAGGGAAAAACTTCTGGATCGTGGTGAAGACGACGCCGCCGGAGGCGACCTGGAGGAGTCGCCGAAGGTCGGCCCGGTCGGTGGCCTGTCGGGGTGTCTGGCGCAACAGTTCATGGCAGCGCGCGAAGGTCCCGAACAACTGGTCGTCGAGGTCGTTCCGGTCGGTGAGGACCACGAGGGTCGGGTTTTTCATCGCCGGGTCCAGGACGATCCGGCCCGCGTAGAATACCATGGTCAGGGATTTACCTGAGCCTTGGGTGTGCCAGACGACGCCGCAGCGGCGATCGCCGCGCGGACCTGCGGCGGCTGCGGTCGCTTCCACGGCGCGGCGTACGGCATGGAATTGGTGGTAGCCGGCGAGCTTCTTGACGCGCGTGCCGTCCTCCTCTTCCTCGAAGACGATGAAGTGGCGCAGCAGGTCGAGCAGGCGCGGCCGGTCGAACGCGCCGCGGATGAGGACTTCGAGCTGCGGCATGGCGGCCGGCGCGAGTTCTTCCCCCTCGATCGTCCGCCAGGGCATGAACCGCTCGCGGTCGGCGGTGAGCGTGCCGATCCGCGCCTCCAGGCCGTCGGACACGACCAGGGCTTCGTTGAAGGCGAACAGGGAGGGGATCTGTTGCTTGTAGGTCTGGAGTTGGTGGAACGCCGTCCAGATGGTGGCGTCCTCATCGGCGGGGTTTTTCAGTTCGGCGACGACCAGGGGAAGACCGTTCACGAAGAGGACGAGGTCAGGACGGCGATTGACTTGGCCCTCGATCACGGTGAACTGGTTTACGGCCAGCCAGTCATTGGCGTCGGCGTCGGCGAAGTCGATGAGGCGGGCGCGGTCGCCGGCGATGGAACCGTCGCGGCGGCGGTGCTCCACCTCGACGCCATCGACGAGCATGGCGTGGAAGGCGTGGTTGTCGGCGACGAGGGAAGGGGAGGCGGGGCGTGCGACCTTGCGAACGGCCTCGTCGAGGGTCGCAGGCGGGAGGTGGGGATTGAGGCGTGCGACGGCGCCGCGCAGGCGAGCGAGGAGCAGGACCTGGCCGAAGTCCGTGCGCTCGGCGGCGGGCTCGCCGGGGGCGATGGCGGGACCGTAGGCGACGGCCCAGCCGAGCTCGCGAAGCCAGGAGAGCGCGGCCTCTTCGACCGTGGACTCGGCGATGCCCACGCGCAGGCTCCTACTTGGGAGACGGGTAGGCCTCTTCTCGGAGCTGCTTGAGGCGCGAGTGCAAGACGGCGAGCGCCGTGAACCTCGACGGGCGTCGGCGCGGAGAGGAATGCGGATCGTTCAGGGCTTCGTCGATCACGTCGATCAGGCAATCCAGATCCCACGAGTAGAGTTGGATCGGGCGTTTACCCTGGTAGGCATCGATGCGCCTGTCGAGGCCGAAGGACTCGGCCATGGCGCCGGTCAGCTTCTTCAGCTCGCGCAACCCGGCCGCGACGATCTTGATGCGGACGGGGGTGTCCTTGGATCCAGGTGTCATAGCAGCTTCGGCTCGACAAGTTTCTGGGCGTCTGCGACGCGGATCTCGCCGGAGAGGAGCTTCGGGAGGAGGGTGTCGCGGAGGGCGGCGAGGGTGCGGGATTCCAGGTCGTTGGCCTCCTGCCGCGACCACAAAGGTTCAAGGATGCCCGCGAATCGTTCTTGGAGAGTGTCAGGCGGTGCGACGATCGGAAGCCCGTAGAAATCATCCCGGCTCGTTGATGGTATTGCGGATCCACTGTCCATCGAGTTGATGTCTTCATTCAGGAGGCTGTAGTAGGCCCAGCGCAGGTCGAGCTTGCCCCTGGGTTCCACGTAGTAGGCAGTATCGATCACATAGAACGGCTTGGTTGAGAAATGGATACCTCGGTATGCGCCCTTCCGGCCCACGATGATGCCAGGATGCGGACACAAGGCTTCGGAATGGCTACCGATGGGGCCATTCGTGCCGTACACCGGGAACGCTCCTTCCTCGTGCTGGTAGCCGACAAGGCCCTTCCCGTATTCGAGCGTGACCAGGTCGCCCCACTGGACTGCGCGCCAACTCTGCGGAATCGGACCGAGCTCGGATTTCACGAAGGATCTCGGGAACATCCCCGCCGTCTCCTCGTCCATCCCCTCCGGCCGCCGTCCCTCGGCCTTCGCCCGCACCGGGTCGAAGTCCACGAACCATGACTTGAAGAGCGCCCGGGCCATCGCCTCCAGCGTCTCGTTCTGTCGGCGGTTCAGCTCGATCTTGTCGTCGAGGGTGCTGAGGATGTGGGCGATGGCGCGCTGGTCGGGGAGCGGCGGCAGATTGAACCTAATCCGGCGGAGCTGGCCGAGATTGAAGCCGGGAACGGAGCTTCCAATCGCTTGATTGCGGATCTCATCCCGGACTGGCGATGACGAGAAGACGTAGTAGAGGAACAAACTGTCTGCCTTCATAGAATCGGGAGTGAGCTTCATCTGTTTGTTGGAGACGATGTACTCGCTGAAACGGCTACGCTTATCTACGATACCGACCTGACCTATTGTTCCCCAGCATGTGAAAACAAGATCCCCTGATCGAACCAGCGAGCGCCGGAACTCCCGCGCCTTCTCTGATGAGACGAAAACGTAGTCGTCCTCAACGAGCCGATTGCCAATCTCCTCGCTTAGGTTGCTACCGCGAATAACGGGTACGCCGGCATTGGTGAAAAAGCGAGAGGAGATCGAAGAACCGAAGGGTCCGGTCGCGAGCGCGTTCTCGGCACCTGCCTTGATGTCGTCAATAGTAACCGACCGCCAGGGCGGAGTCATTGCCTGTCCCTCCTTGTTCCCAGCTCCGCCTCCAGCTCCCCCTGCGTCGGCAGCCGTCCCTTCAAGCGCCCGGGCAGCCGCTCCGTGACCCGATACGCGGAGACCCCGATCGGCTTTCTTGTGTCCCGGAGCGTGTACTCAACCACGACCCGGTTCTTCTGCTTGCAGAGGATGAGTCCGATGCTCGGCCGATCCCCCTTGTGGCGCAGGAGGTTGTCCACGGCCGAGAGGTAGAAATTCATCTTGCCCGCGAACTCCGGCTTGAATCGCTCCATTTTCAGGTCGATGACCACGAAGCACCGCAAGCGCAGATGGTAGAAGAGGAGGTCGATGTAGAAGTCTTCGTCGCCCACCTCCAGGTGGTATTGCTGGCCGACGAAGGCGAAGCCGGCGCCCAGCTCCAGCAGGAACTTGCGCAGGTGGACGAGGAGGCCCTGCTCCAACTCCCGTTCGCGGGCGTCCGCGGTGAGCGTGAGGAATTCGAAGTTGTAGGGGTCCTTCAGGACCTGCTCCGCGAGGTCGGACTGGGGAGGCGGAAGCGCGGCCCGGAAGTTGGTGATGGCCTTGCCCTGGCGCTTGAAGAGGTTCGACTCGATCTGATGGACCAGTACGGCACGCGACCAGCCGTGTTCGACGGCCTGCCGGGCGTACCACAGACGCACCTGAGGGTCCTTGACCTTCTCGATGAGCATGATGTTGTGGAACCACGGAATTTCTGCCGCAGCTTGCGGCAGAAACTTCCCGTCCAATTCTGCCACAGCTTGTTGCAGAAGCTCGCGGCCCAATTCTGCCGCAGCCTGCGGCAGAATCTTGCGAGCCAAAACTCTCACAGGCTGTGAGAGTTTTGAGGCGCCCCGAGATTCTCGCACAGGCTGTGCGAGAATTGAGCCTCCGAAATCTCGCGCAGGTTGCGCGAGAACTTCCGCTGTCCACGCCACGTAGAAGGACCTCATTCGCCAGATGTTCCGAGGCGAAAACCCCTCCATGCCCGGAAAGGCCCGCTGGAGGTCCCTTGCCAACCGGTCCACCACGGACCTCCCCCACCCCTCCGCCGCCTGCCTCTCGACGATCGACTTCCCAATCTGCCAGTACAGGGCGATCAGCTCCCGGTTGACCGAAACGGCGGCCTTGACCTGCGCCGTGCGGATGCGCCGCTTCAGGTCTTCGAGCAGAGCAGGATATCCGGCGGGCAGTCCGGTCTTTTCTCCAACAGGCGGTTGGAGAATCTCGGCCTTCGCCGCCTGCGCGCGCCGTCCACGCCCACGGCCCCTCTCACGCCGCTCAGGAGCCATACCCCAACCCCTTCAGGTTCTTCCGGATCTCCCGTTCCAGGCGAGCCCCGTCCGCGAACTGCTCCTCGAGCTGCTTCGTCAGCCGCCGCATCTTGTCCCCGAACGGCTCGTCGTCCTCCTCCACGGCCTCGGCGCCGACGTACCGCCCGGGCGTCAGGACGTGCCCATGCCCTCGGATCTCTTCGACGCCGGCCGCCTTGCAGAAGCCCGCGACGTCCGCGTACTTCCCCGCCCCCTTGTCGCCCCGCCACGCGTGCTAGGTCCCCGCGATCCAGGCGAACTCCTCCTCCGTCAGGTCGCGGTGGACTCGATCGACCAGGACACCCGACTTCCGCGCGTCGATGAATAGGGTCTCTCCCCTACGATTCCGGAATCGCCCGTTTTTCTTGTCGCGCGCCAGGAACCAGAGGCACACCGGGATCTGCGTGGAGTAGAAGAGCTGGCCCGGCAGCGCGACCATGCAGTCCACGAGGTCCGCTTCGACGATCGCCTTTCGGATCTCCCCTTCGCCCGACTGATTCGAAGACATGCTCCCGTTCGCGAGGACGAATCCGGCGATTCCCGCAGGGGCGAGGTGATGGATGAAGTGCTGGACCCAGGCGAAGTTCGCATTGCCGACCGGGGGGACGCCGAATTTCCACCGGACATCCTCGCGAAGCTGGTCCCCCTCCCAGTCGCTGTCGTTGAACGGCGGGTTGGCCAGGACGAAGTCCGCCTTGAGGTCCTTGTGGAGGTCTCGCTTGAAGCTGCCGGCATGCTCGGCGCCCAGGTTGGCGTCGATGCCGCGGATGGCAAGGTTCATCTTCGCGAGCCGCCAGGTGGTGGCGTTCGACTCCTGGCCGTACACCGCGCTGTCGCCGACGCGCCCGCCATGGGCCTCGACGAACTTCTCGCTCTGGACGAACATCCCGCCGGAGCCGCAGCAGGGATCGAAGACGCGGCCCTTGTAGGGCGCGAGCATCTCGACGAGGACGCGAACCACACAACGGGGCGTGTAGAACTGCCCGCCCTTCTTCCCCTCGGCGCTCGCGAACTGGCTCAGGAAGTACTCGTAGACGCGGCCGAGGATGTCCTTCGAGCGGTTCTCCCGGTCGCCCAGGCCGATGGTGCCGACCAGGTCGATGAGCTCGCCGAGGCGTTGCTTGTCGAGGGCGGACCGGGCGAATTCTCTCGGCAGGACGCCCTTCAGCGACTTGTTGTCCCGCTCGATGGCCAGCATGGCATCGTCGAGGGTCTTCCCGATGGCGGGCTGCTTCGCGTTCGCCTGCAGATGCGACCAGCGGGCCTCCTTCGGCACCCAAAAGATGTTGTCGGCCCGGTACTCGTCCGGATCCTCCGGGTCCGCGCCCTTGCCCTTGTCGGCCATCAGCGTCGCGTGCCGCTCCTCGAAGGCGTCGGAGATGTACTTGAGGAACACCAGCCCGAGAACGACGTGCTTGTACTCGGCGGCGTCCATGTTGTTGCGCAGCTTGTCGGCGGCTGCCCAGAGGGTGCCCTCGAAGCCGAGGTTGGCGCCGCCGTGGGCGGAGTTCTTCGTGGCGGGCGTTGAGGTGGCGGACGGCGACGAGGTGGTGGCGGCGGATCGAGCAGCCTTTCGGCCGGCCATGCGTGGAGCCCCCGGAGGAACTCGGTCGTAGGTAGCGGAGAGACGAAAAGGCGCCTTCCGAGGGACGCGCTTCGAAAGTGGCTGAAGGTCACCCCACAGCCTGCCGAATGCGCGCATTTTGCGGAGGGGGGAGGCGCGTGTCCAGGGCCGGATGCGAATCCGATCGGCCGACGCCTTCCGGCTGGCCTCCCTGCGCTCCGTAGTTCGCGGCGAGCGAGCGAGCGGCGGAGCTAAGCCCGCGCGCCCCAGGCTTCAAGTCTCGGGTTCGTCAACGCGCCATGTAGGCCGCCTTCACATCCCTCAGCCTCGGCCCCCTCACCCCCGCGGCAGGATCTCCACCAGCCCGCGGTTCGCGTCCACGCGGATGCGGTCGCCGTCGCGCAGGACCTGGGTCGCCAGCGG
>JACPWG010000015.1 GCA_016197205.1 Planctomycetota bacterium | reverse complement strand
ATGGGTGTGGCTACTTTTCGTAGGCCCCCTGAAGGGGGTACTACAAACAGTGGGTGCTGCTCTCGAAACCTACTGTTCGTAGTACCGCCTTCAGGCGGTCTGGGCGCTGTCGTCGAAAAGTAGCCACACCCATTTCAAATTTCGCCCGCGGCTAGTTGGGACGCGGAGCCATGATCTAGCCACTCGCCGCCCTCGGCCGCGTTTAGCCTTTGTTCGGGTCGTTGTTCTTTCTCGGAAGGCGCCCTTCCTCCGCCGGTGTGCGGAACCACGGCAGTGCATTTGAAGTTTTGTTTTCGCGGGCCCGCGGACTGCGGAAAGGCGCCATGCCGAGCGGACGACGACAGGGGAGCGGGCGCGGATCGAAGCGGACGGGAGCGAGCTGTCCGAGCGCGGCCGGCCGGCCGTTGCCCGAGCCGGCCGAGGTCGTCGACCGGCTCGCCGGCAGCCGGCGCCCTTTCCTGATCGGCGTGCGGCACCACTCCCCGGCCTGCGCCGCCGCGCTGCCCGCCCTGCTCGAGGCCTTCCGTCCCGAGCGGATCCTCCTCGAGCTGCCCGTCGAATTCGCCCCGTGGCTCGAATGGGTTGCCCACCCGGAGGCCCAGGCCCCGCTTGCGCTGGCCGGCGTCGCGGCGGACGGCGACGCGTTGTCGTTCTATCCCTTCGCCGACTTTTCGCCCGAGCTGGCGACGCTCCGCTGGGCGCGGGCGCACGGCGTCCCGGTCGAGCCGTTCGACCTGCCCATCGCGGCCCGCGTGCGCTGGGCGCGCGAGCGCGCTCCAAATGGGCCGGGCGGCGGCGATGCGGCCGGTCGCGACGGTCCGCGACTCCAGCGCGCGCTTCTGCGCTCGACCGGGGCTGCGGATGCCGAGTCGCTCTGGGACCAGCTCGTCGAGGCGCGGGCCGCCGGAGCAGAGGCCGAGGCGGTCCGGCGCGCGGCTCTCCTGGTCGGCTGGGCACATCGCGTCGAGGACGCGCTCGGGGCGGGCGTGGGAAGAGAGGACCTTGCCCGCGAGGCGTACATGCGAGAGCGTCTGGCAGCCGCCCCGGCGCGCGCCCGCGTGGCCTGCGTGGTCGGCGCTTTTCACGCGGCGGCGCTTCTGCCGGAACCGCTATTCGCGCCCGCGCCCGCTCCCGCTCCCGAGGTCGCGGTCCCGGAGGCGGACCCCGAGGCGCGCGTCGTGACCTCCCTCACTCCCTATTCCTTCGAACTGCTCGACTCGCGGTCCGGCTATCCCGCGGGGATCCGAGACCCGGTGTGGCAACAGCGGATCTGGCAGGCGGGGACGGCCGGGACGCCGATCGCCGACGTCCTGTGCGGATGCGTGGTCGAAATCGCACGCGAGGTGCGCGCCCTCGGTCACGCCACGGGCGTCCCGGACGAAAAGGAGGCATTGCGAGTCGCGCTTGACTTGGCGCGTCTGCGGGGGCAGCCGGGACCCGGGCGCCGCGAGCTGCTCGAGGCGGTGACGACGGCCCTCGGGCACGGCGAGCTGTTCGGCCGGGGGCGAGTGCTCGCGCGGGCCCTCGACCAAGTGCTCGTCGGTCGCAGTCGCGGTCGCCTCGCGCCCGGCACGCCCCGCTCCGGTCTGTTGCCGCACGTGGTCGCGCTGCTCGCGGAGCTGGGCCTGCCCGGCCCCGGGGCGCGCTCGACCGACCCGGTGCGGCTGCGGCTCGACCCGCTGCGGTCGGAGCTGGATCGGCGACGCCAGGTCGCGCTCGCGCGACTCGCGGTGGCCGGCGTCCCCTACGGCGCGCAGCAGGCGCCGACCGGAGCGGGGGAGACGCTGACCCGCGTCTGGAACGTCGCGTGGACGCCCGCGACCGAGGCCCGGCTGGAGCTCGCGGGGCTGCGCGGGGTCACGCTGCGGCAGGCGGCGGCCGGGACGCTGCGGGCCGAGGCCGCCCGCCTCGCGGCGGAGGATCGGCTTGGCGCGCGGGCGCGCCTCGACGGCCTGCGGGGCGCGGCGGAGGCCGGGCTGGCCGAGCTTGCGCGCGAGCGGCTGCTCGACCTGATGGGTCCTTTTCTGCGCGACGCGGGTCTCGTGGAGACGGTGGAGGCCCACCTCCTGGTCGAGCGGATCGCGCGCGGTCACGTCCCCGGCCTGCCCGTCGAGGCGGGCGAGGCGGCGGCGACGGTTCCGGAGGCAGGCGCCGCGGGCGCGGACTTCGAGCTGTTTCGGATTCCCGAAGAGGTCCGGCCGGCGGAGCTGATCGCGGCCGCTGTCCGGGCGCTGGAGGGGCTTGCGGGGTCCGATCGGGTGGAGGACGCGCGCTCGCTCCTCGAGCTGGTGCGCCTCGTCCGTCGTGACGAGGGGACGGCCGGCGCGCCGGGCCTGGGCCGGCTGCATTGGGTGCTTGACGCGCTTGCGTCGACCGGCGCGCCGCTCCTCCAAGGGGCCGCGGGCGCCGCGCGCGTGCTGCTCGGACGGGAGCCGGCGGAGGAGTTCGGCGGTCGCATGGGCTCGTGGCTGGACGGCGCCGCCGACGGGCCCGGCGCGCGGGCGTTGGGGGCACGGTTGCGCGGCGCCCTGGTCGTCGCCGCCCCGCTTTTCGAAGCGGACCCGCTCTTCGCCGCCGGGTTCATGGAGCGCGTGGAGGCGATCGCGGACGCGGAATTTCTTCGACGCGTCCCCGCCCTACGGCACGGCTTCGACCTGCTGTCGCCGGCGGCGCGCGGGCGGCTGCTCGAAGTGCTGGCGGGGCGACTCGGACAGGGAGCGGATCCGCGCGGCGTCCTGGACGTGAGCCTGGAGGTGAATGCGACTCTGCTGGTCGCATGGGCACAGGCCGACGCCGCGGGTCGTGCGGCGGTGGAGAAGCTCGGGCTGTCCGTGGCGCCGGCAGCCGGCCGGCTTGCGACGAGCGGCGGCTCGGGGGAAGCTCGTCGGGAGGCGAAGGAAGGCGGCGCGACCCCCACGGGTGAGGAGCGCCGGCTCGGGCCGCTGGAGCGCTGGCGGCTGATGCTTGGACGCGAGCGCGATCGACTGTCGCCGGGGAGCGCGCGGGTTGCGCGTGCGTTGGACGAGTTGTACGGCGGCGGTCGCGGCGAAGGCGCGCGCGCGGAGGCCGGCGGCGGGCGCGAGGCGCCGTATCCATCGGCCCGGGAGTGGGCGGAGGACCTGGAGGCGCTCTTCGGGGAGGCGGGGCGCGAGGAGGTCCTGGGCCGGGCGGTCGAAGCGGGCCGAGGGGCCGCGGCCTTCGCGCTCGACCCGGAGCGGGTGACGCCGTCGGTCGAGCTGCTCGAACAGGTGCTTTCCCTGAAAGGCGGCCTCGCGGAGGGCTCGATGGCGCGGCCTCGCAAGCTGGTCGAGCGCGTGGCGGACGCGCTCGTCGAGCAACTGGCGACTCGAGTGCGGCCGGCCTTGACCGGCCTGGCCACGCCGCGACCGACTCGCCGGCGGGGCGGCCCGCTCGATTTGCGGCGCACGGTGGCGGCCAATCTGAAGTCCGCCCGAGCCGCGCCCGGGGGAGGGTTTCGCCTCCTCCCCGAGCAGGTCGTCTTCCGCACGCGTGCCCGACCGTCGCTGGACTGGCGCGTGCTCCTGGTCGTGGACGTCTCGGGCTCGATGAACGCCTCGGTCATTCACAGCGCGATCCTGGCGGCGATCCTGCACCGGCTGCCGGCCGTGCGCATGCACTTCGTGGCCTTCAGCACGGAGGTCGTGGACTTGACGGGGCGCGTGGACGACCCGCTCGGGCTGCTCCTGGAGATCCGCGTGGGCGGCGGGACGGACATCGCGCGCGGCCTGCGCTACGCACGCGAGCTGGTGCAGGTCCCGGACCGGACGCTTCTGGTGCTCTTGACCGACTTCGAGGAAGGAGGGGCGGCGGACGGGCTTTTGGCCGAGGTGCGGGCGCTGGTGGAGTCGGGCGTGCGTGCGCTCGGGCTTGCGTCGCTGGACGACGCGGGTGCGCCTCGCTATTGCAAGGCGATCGCCGAGCTGGTGGCGGGGGCCGGAATGCCGGTCGCGGCCCTGACGCCGTTGGAACTGGCGCGCTGGATCGGCGAGCGGATCCGCGGGACGCGGTGAACGCCGTGGAGCGGGCAACGCGCCCGCGCAAGAATTACTTTACATTTTCGTGGATCGACCGATGGCTGGGGGCGCGGGCCTCCGGCCCGCGCCGCGCCGCCCAGAGGGCCGCGCCCCCAGGAGCCTCGAGGTCCGAGTCTGCGCAGTTATTTTTGCTCGGGCGCAACGCGGAGAAACTCGATGGAGCGACCGAAGGCTGCGCCGGGCTTGCTGGCCGAGATCGCGGCCCAGGCGCCCGCGCGCCTGCTCAAGAAGCTCGACGGCAACCCACGGCTCGCGGAGGCGTGGACGTGGGAGGGGCTCTCGATTCGGACGGAGGGAGGCGAGACCGTGCGGCTCGAGCCGGAGGGCGGGGTGGTTTCTTCGATGGGGCAGGTCTTCTGCTCGTGCTTGCTCGCGCCGCGCTGCCTGCACGTCGTGGCGGTGCTTTCGCGACTGCCGGTCGCGGAGGGCGCGCTCGAACGCGCCGTGGTCGAGTCGGGCAGCACGGGTGAAACGGGTGGCGTCGCTTCGCCGGCGGGGCGGGCGGCGACCCTGCCGGCGGCGGCCAGTGCCACGGCCACGGGATCGACTGCGGCGTCAGCATCGGCTGCACTCTTGCCGGTGCAGGTGGAGGCGGCTCGACTCTTGTGGAATTCGGCGGCGGAACTTCTCGCCGGCGGCGCGGCGTCCGCGGGCACAATCCTGCAAGGGGAGCTCCTGCGCGGCGTCCATGCCTGTCGGATCTCGGGCTTGCATCGGGCCGCCGCGGCGGGGACCCGCGTGGTCGAAGGCGTGCGCGCACTGCGCGGCGAGGCGCCGGAGTTCAGCCTGGATCGCTTCGCGACGGACCTGGCGGAGCTGTTCACGGTGGCGGCATCCCTGCGCACGAGTGGAAGGGCGGAGCCGGCGCTCCTGGGGAGCGCGCGCGGCGACTACGAAGCGGTGGGGGGCCTGAGGCTCTTCGGGCTCCTGACCGAGGCGGTGTCGACCGCGAGCGGCTATGCCGGGGTCGCGACGTGGCTGTGCGACGAGCAGGGACGGCTCTGGTCTCTCTCGGACGTCGCGCCCGGCACGGCGGGACGGGCACGCGCGGCGTACGACGCGTCCGCTGGGATCGGCGACGTGACGCTGTCCCACCGGGCGCTTGGACGCGCGGGGCTCCTTCTCCAGGATGCGACCGCGTCCGCCCAGGGGCGCTTAGGGTCCGGACAACAAGTGAGGGCGGTGGTGGCGGAAGGCAGGCGCTGGGACGAGGAGCCGCTGTCGGGGCTTTGGCGGACACCGCTCGCGGACCAGGTGGGCCGGGCGACCGTAGCCGTGGGACGCGCCGGGGACGAGCTCCTGTTCCTGGAAGGTTCGATCGCGGGCACGCACGACGCCGGGCTGGTCCTGGTCACGCAAGGCGAACGCGAGCTCCGCGTCCTGTGCGTCCCGGTTTCGGAGCATCGGGAGTTGAGCCACCGCGACGACCTGCGTCACCTTGCGCGTGCCACCGGCCGGCGAGTGCGCGTGGTGGGGCGGCTGCGGAGCGACCGCTCTCCGACGATCGCGTTGCTGGCGGTCGGCCCGGCGCCGGCGGGCGACCGGGGCGCCGCCGCGGAAGGCGAACCCAGCGGGTCGGCGTGGTGGCGCCTGCCGAAGACCTGGGCCGGCAGGTGCAACTTCGGCCTCGACCTTCTTCAGGCGTCCTACGTCGGGGAAGGGGCGGCAGGCGCGGCCCTGGTAGGCCTGAGGTCGGACGGATGCGCTGAGGTCGTGGTGTCCGACCCGTTGGAGCCGCTCCGCCGGCGTCTCCACCGGGTGGCGCTGGGGGGACGGGACGTGCTGCCTCCGGGGGCCCTGGCGGAGGTTGAGCGCGAGGCGGCGCTTCTCGCTCGACGCGGGCTCCCGGCGGCGGCTGACCTGCTCGGCGGGTTCGCGCAGGCCGCGCAGGCGGACGTTCGGGATGCGAGCGGCGCGCTGCGGGCGGCGTCCCCGGAGGGCTTCGCGCTCGCCTGGTTGGGTATGGCCGCCTACGAGGCGGAGGCCGGCCGGTCGCTGCGGCGCGCGGCCTGGTTGGGGGGGCCGGCGGGTACGACGTCGCCGGGCTTGAATCCCCGCTGAATCCAAGCTCCCCCTACTTCCCCCCGGGCGCACCCCCCGCCGCTCCGCCCTTCCCTTTCAGCATGTCCTTGAACTTCTCCCGCACCTTCTCGACCTTCGGCAGGGCGATCGCGCGCACGTACGGCTGGTACGGATTGCGGCAGACGAAGTCCTGGTGGTAGGCCTCGGCCGGGTAGAACGCCTTGAGCGGCTCGAGCGTGGTCACGATCGGGCGGGGGAGGACCTTCGCGGCCGTCATGTCCGCGAGGAAGGCCGACGCGAGCTGCCGCTCCTCTTCGTTCGCGTAAAAGACCGCCGAGCGGTACTGCGTCCCCTCGTCGTTCCCCTGCCGGTTGAGCGTCGTCGGGTCGTGCGTGGCGAAGTGGACCTTCAGCAGCTCCTCGAACGAGACCTTTGCCGGGTCGTAGACGAGCTTCACGGCTTCGGCGTGCCCGGTGTTGCCGGTACAGACGGCCTTGTAGTTCGCGGTGTCCGCGGCGCCGCCCGCGTAGCCGCTCTGCACGTCAAGCACGCCTTCGATTTGGTCAAAGACCGCTTCCACGCACCAGAAACAGCCGCCGGCGACGACGAGCTCCGCACGACTCTTTTTTTCGGGCGCGACCGCGACCGCTGCCGCTCCCGCGGCGGCGTCCGCGGGTTTCGCCGCGTCCGTCAGCACGAACCGCAGCGACTCCGAGTTCAGACAGTAGCGGCGGCCGGTGGGCGGCGGCCCGTCGGGGAACACGTGGCCCAGGTGGCCGTCGCAGCGGCGGCAAAGGAGCTCCGTCCGCACCATGTCGTGGCTCTCGTCCGACTCCTCGCGGACGTTTTCGGCCGCGATCGGCCGGAAGAAGCTCGGCCAGCCGGTCCCGGATTCGAACTTCGAGCGTGACTCGAAGAGCGGGAGCCCGCAGCCGACGCAGACGAAAACGCCGCTGCCTTTTTCGTGCAGGAGGCCGCCGCAGAAGGCCCGCTCCGTGCCCTTGCCTCGAACAATGCGAAACTGCTCGGGCGTGAGGCGCTTCATCCACTCTTCGTCCGGGAGGACGAGCTTCGCCGTGTCGAGCGGTTCGCCGAGCTTCCCGTCGGGGCCGAGCAGCCGGACGCGGACCATTTCTTTGCTCCCTTCCAATGAGGACGGCGCCGCGGGCGGTTCCGCGCCTGCCGGCGCGCAGGCGCCCAAGCCCACGAGCACGAACACGAAGGCAGTGAAAAAAAAGGCCAGTCCGCACGGATTTCGCATCGGGGCGCTTCCTAAGGTAAGGCCTGGGCCCACGCGACTCGCTCGGGGGGCGGTCATGCGCGCGGGGGCGAAGTCGAACCCGGGGGAGACGAAGGACACCCCGAGGCCGCTCCCTCACGGTCGCGGTTCGGTTTTGATCGCTCGAGGTCCTCGTGTTCGACGGGGGTCGAGGTTTTCCAACGCGTGGGGCGCCGCGGTTATTTCGGCAGGGAGCAAAATGCCGGCGTCGTTGCGTAAGGCCCACTGCGGCCTCTCGCTTCGAGGGCACGGCAACGCCGTGCCCCTACGCGGGCTTGGCACTGCAGCGAGGCGTCGGTGGGCGCGCAACCGCCGCGCACGACCCGAGGGCCGATGGACGAGGCGGCGCGGGCGCCGAGCCCCGCCCCTATTTCGCCCGGACCCAGCCGCCCCCCTTGCACGTGCCGCAACGCCCGGAGCCGGCGCACGCGGCGCAGGGGGCCTTGCCGGTGCCCTTGCAGGCGGCACAGGGCGCCGTGCCCGCGACCTTGCCCGTGCCGTGACAGTCCGCGCACGGGCCCTTCCCCGTGTGCTTGCAGGTCGGGCAGTCCACGTGCCCCGTACCCTCCTGGCCGCGCTTTCCGCCGCAATCCGGGCAGCCGTCGGGGATCGTTTGCCCGCGTCCGGCCTGGATCATGCGCAGCACCTTCTTTCCGCCGCAACGCGGGCACACCACCTGGCCCGACCCCTTGCAGGGCGCGCACGGCGTGCCGAGCCCCTTCCCCTTGCAGGTGGGGCAGGGCGCCGAATCGCCGGCGGCGACGCTTCCGGCGCCCGCGCATTGCACGCACTTCGCGGCCGTCGTCCCGGCGCAGGTCGCGCAGGCATGGCCCGCGTCGCAAGCGCCGCACGCGATCCACGGGAAGGGCAGCCAGGCGCCGAAGGCCGCTTCACCGAGGGCCTTCCCTTGATAGCTGACCTTCCAAACCGGCGAAACCTCGGCCGCGGGCGGCGCCGCCGCCGGCAGTCGAACCTGGACGCTGGCTTCCCAGGTCGCGGCGTCCCCGGCCGCGGGCGCCGGCACGTCCGCGCCGGCGAGCTCGCGACCGTCCGTGCCCGCGAGCGCGAGGCGCAGACCCGCACCCGGCATCGCGAACGGATGGCCCGGCGCGCGCAAAGCCAGCACGACCGTCGCCTCCGACACGTCGTTCGGCCAGTCCGCGGGCCCCTCGCCGAGCCTGCCTTCCTTCTGTCCCTCGGGTAGCCACCCGAGCTCGCGCACTGGGTCCGGCGTCACGCGCACGGGATTCGTCTGCCCGCCGCGGACCACCGCCACGTCGACCGGTTGTCCCGGCTTCCAGCTTGCCAGGGCGCTCGCCAGGGCGCCCAGCGCCCCCACCTCGTCCCCCACCCGGAGCCCCGCGCGCGCGGCCGGGCCCTCGGCCGCGACCTGCGTTACCGGGGCCGTCTGCGTCGCCGGCTTGGCCGGTCCCAGCGACAGTCCGAGTCGGGGCCGCGGCTCGAGCGAGAGCTTCTCCACCTCGATCGGCGGCAGGTGCGCGGCCGCGGCCGCGCCGAGCTTCTTCACTTCGTCCTGTCGGGGGCCGGGGCCGGCCGCGGCCAGCGCCGCCGCAAACCCCTCGACCGCCTCCCGCCACTTCCCGGCGTCGGCCGCCGCCTGGGCGGCCTTCATCGGGTTCACGAAACGGACCGCAGCCTCCACCTGTCCGCGCTGCGCGTCGGTCTTCGCCAGGCCGAGGGCCTTCGTGAAGAGCTCGGCGGCCTCGGACCACTTGCCCTGCCCGACCGCGGCGTCGGCGGCGCCAAGCGCTGCGCTGAACGCCTCGTCCGCCTTCGCGTTCGCCGCGCTTGCGTCGGCTCCCGCTGCCGCGCCCGCGCCCGCGGCGGCTGCGACCGCATCGGCAGCCTGCTTCGACAGTTCCTTCGCGGCCGCGCGCTCCGCGTCCGTCAGGGCCGCCTCTCCGGCCTCGCGCGCCGGCTTCGTCGCCCCTGCAGGATCCTTCGCGAGCGCGGCCCGCGCCGCGTCCATCAGCGACTTGAAGCGCTCCTGGCGGGTACGGATTTCCCCGGCCAATTTGTCCAGTGCCGCGCGTGCATGCGCCTCGTGCGCGGCGAGGGCCGGGTCCTTCTTGGCCGCCTCCGCGAGCGAGCGCAGCTTTTCGTGCGCGGCGACGGGGTCTCCACCGGCGGCCACGGCCAGCGCCGCCTGGAGCGCCTCGTCGAATTCCTTCCCGCGCACATCAGCGGCCCGTCTCCGATCGGCGTCCGCCTGCTCCTCGGCCTTGAGTGCGTCCTCGATTTTCTTCGCCTCTGCTTTTTTTTGCGCTTCCTCTCGCTTCCGCGCTTCCTCGCGTTTCTGCTCCTCCTCGCGCTTGCGCGCCTCTGCAGCGGCGGCCAGCTTCTTCCGGTCCTCCTCCGCCTTCCGCGCGACGTCGTTCGCGGCTGCGCCGCCGGTCGTGCTGTTGCCGTCGCCGGGCGCGACACCCGAGCCGCCGGGGTCCGTGCCGGGGCCCTTCGCTGAACCACCGGCGCCGTCGGGAGCCGCTTCCGGCGACAGGCCGGGCACGCCGGGGATCACGCCCATCCATGCGAGCAGGCCGCCGGCCACGAGGCCAAGCACCAGGACGAGGGTCGCGGCGAAGGCGAACCCGCCGCCTTCCGCGGGCGCGCCCGCGTCCGCGGCGACCGGCGCGTGGGGCGCGACGGCGTCGGAATGGACCGAGGGGTGCCCGGCCGCCGCGTCCGCGACCGGCGTCGCGTCCCTTGCCGTCGATGCCCACGTGGGGGGCTCGCTCGACGTGGACAAAAAGCCTGCTTCGGTCCCACCGCCCGCCGCCGCGCCTGCGCCCGCGGTCGTCGCCGCGCCTGCGCCGGCCGCCGCGTCCGGCACGGCCGATTCCGCGATCGGACGGGCGCTCGTGGCGGCGCCGGCCGCTGCGACCGAGGTCTTGCCTTCGCCCTCGACGAGCAACTGGAACTCCATCGCCGTCATCCCCTCGTCGGGGGTGGTCTTGTCGCCCGTTGGGGTCGTCTTGCCGAACTCGAGGATCGTCTCGTCGCCGCCCTTGCCCTGCATGGAGGACAGGAACGCGCTTGCTACCGCGGTGGGGGAGGGGCCGCCGGGCTTCGTCGCGGCCGCGGCCGGGGTCGTGTCGATCTCGACGGAAAGCACCGTGCCCTCACCGGGGTCGACTACGGTGGCGGCCTCGTGCGTCGCGAGGCCGACATGGCCGCCGCTATCGCTCGCCGCCGCCTGCTCGAACACCTCGTTGGAAACCAAAGGCTGGGGCGGGGAGCCCTTGGTCCCGGCCGCGGGGGGCGGCGCGGCCGGCGCGTCCGTGTCGATGTCGACCAGGAGCAGGCTCCCCTCGCCGGCATCGACGATCGTCGCCGCCTCCGTGGACGCGAGGCCCGCGTGGCCGCCGCTGTCGCTCGAGGCCGCCTGCTCGAACACCTCCGCGCCGATCGGGGGCGCCGCCGCGACCGCCGCGCCGCCCTTGGGGCCGCTCGCGTCCGACTCGATCGAAAGCGACACGTCCTCCAGGTCGTGGGTGACCGGTGCGCCGCCCACCTGGGTCGCCTCCCCAAAGGCGGCCAGCTCGGCCGCGGCCGCGGCCGCGGGATTCACGTCCACGACCAGGGTCGGGGCCGGAGCGGCGGCGCTCGGAGGCGGCAGCTCCCGGCCGCACTTCGGGCAGGTCGTGATGCTCGCGGCAGCTTCCTTCCCGCACTTGAGGCATTTGCGCATCAGGTCCAAGGGGCCTCCTCTCTCCGCCGCCCGGGCCGGCCGGGCGGGTTGTGTCTGCGAATCCCGAAATTGATTTCGCGTATGGTAGTGAAGTGAGGTCCGCAATGCAAGCATCTGCGAGACGTTGACCTTGACGCGTTCCCGGTCCCAAGGGTAGAATTTGGGTCCTATCGTACCTCTACCCGCAGGAGTGGTTCCGTCCGTCGAGCGCCCCCGTCCGCCCGCCTCGTGCGGGGGACGCGCGCGGCGGTTTCGAATTCGGAGGTGAAGCGTGAAGCGGTTCAATGCCCGGAGCCTGTCGGCCCTCGTGGCCCTCGTCCTGGTCCTCACGGTCGCAGGGTTGACGCTCTTCACCCAGGAGCGCTCGGCCGAGCCTCAGGAGAATAACGCCGGGGAGCTGACGAATCCCCTCATCTTCGACTTCGGCGACGGACCGCGGATGATCTCGTTCAGCTTCCTCGGGATCAGCTTCCGCAAACTCTCGCTGCCGGAGCGCATCTTCTGGGGGAAGCTGAAGTCCGGCGACGCCGAGACGCTGCAGAACATCATGAGCACGCGGTACTACTTCCCGCAGAGGCTGGGCATGCGGGACATGAAGGCCTACCTCGACCAGCTCCCGCTGGGACCCGCGCTCGACGCCGCGGGCATGAAGTTCCACATGATGTGGAAGCAGCCGTTCGAAGCGAAGATCAAGATGGAGGGGATGGAGCAGCTTCCCCCGCAGGCGCAGGCGCTGATCTCCAAGGCCATGGGCGCGGACAAGGCGAAAGCCTACTTGAAAATCGTCGTCCTGCCGTCGGCCGCGGATGATCGCACGATTTTTAAGAGCCCCGGCGAGGTCGGCCGCGTCGCCCTCACGCCCCTCGGGTTCGTCTTCCTCGGCCTCCTCAAATACGCGGATCCGGCGTTCCGGAACGCGGACCAGGCGAAAATGATGGGGGCGATGGACCAGGTCGCGAACGGCGTCCAGTCGCTCATGGGCGCCGCGCCGCAGAGCTTCAACGACGTGGCCCAGGGCCTCGGCAACGCGAAGGACAAGATCGGCACCGTCATCGACAAGGTGAAAAACCTCGGCGATGCCTCGTCCCTCGGGGACGCGATCGGCGGGATCAAGGATGCCGCATCGGCGGCGAAGGACGCGGCCGGCGCGCTCACGGACCTGCGCGACCGCGCGCAGGCGGCCGGCAAGACGCTCCGCGACTCCCTCGATCAGCTCGCCGGGCAGGCCAGCGAGCTCCAGAAGGCTCGCGACCAGATTTCCAACACCTCGCAGGGAGCCGCGGACCTGGCGCGCCGCATCGACCAGAGCCTCTCCGACCTGAACGCACGTCGGGAACAGCTCCAGTCGCAGCTCCAGAAGCTCCAGGGCTTCCAGGACGACGTCAGCAAGAACCTCGGCAAAGTCGGCGACCTGATCAATCAAGGAAAGGACATCGCCGGCACCCTCGGGAACATCGGTTCCGGCATCGACTCCCTCGTCGGGGAAATGGGCGGCCTCACCGACATGTTCAACGGGGTCTCGAACGCCACTTCCAACCTCGGCGGGCTCATCGGCAAGAGCAAGGCGCAACGGTTCAACAAGAACACCGCGAGCGACTTCTTCAGTTCGGACGAGATCGCCAAGACCTACACGATCGCGCCGACGCTCGACCTGATGCTCATCTCCAACCAGATGCGCGGCGACGGGGACTGGAACACGGTCTTCCCCATCGCGACCAACCTCGGCTCTCCTCTCATCGCGGCCGCCACCCAGGGGCGCACCCCCATCGTAGGCTTCGTGGGGCTCATGTTCTACCCGATCCAGTTCGGCATCCCGCTTCCCCCCATTCCGAACAGCTTCGCCCTGCGCTTCCTCGGCCCGGTCGACCAGGGCTTCGTCCTGCCCTACGCGTGGCTCTCCATCCCGCTCTTCGGCGGCGATCCGAGCATCGCCTTCTTCCACTCGCACGAAGTGAATCGCGGCATCCCGCCGGACGAGATGTCCGACCAGAAGGTGCAGGACCCGGCGGCGGCGGACAACCGCACGAAGAAGGAAAACCGGGACAACATGAACCAGGTCCAGGACGCCGCGGCGGCGATCGAGGACCGCCGGATGAACGGCCCGATCCAGTCGGTCGCGGCGCGCCCGCTCGCCTGCTTCGCGGTCCAGGACGCGATCAATCAGGCGGCCCGCGCGGCGGACGACACGGCCGGCGGCTCTCCGCTGCCCGACTCGGAGAACCCCGCGAGCAAGGGCTTCAAGGCCGCGCTCGAAGGGGAGGCCGCGGCGGCCGCGGCCGCGCGCGCCGCGCTCTCCAAGGCCGCGGTGGTGTCGAACCTCGCCGCGGAGTGCGCGGACCGGCTTTCGATCTCCGGCCTCGACACTTCGTCGGGCGGCGGCGGCTTCTTCAGCATCGGGGATGCGAAAATCGCCCGAGACGAGGCGAAGAAGCGGGTCGCCAACGTCTCGAAGATCGATCTCAAGGACAAGACCGCGGACAATCCGCCGGACGACCCGCAGGTCCGGGCCCAGATCGCGCTCCTGAACAGCGCGCTCGCGCAGGCGGCCCGCGAGGCCCACATTTCGTTCTGCCGCGCGTGCGAGGCCGCGCAGGCCGCGGCGGAGGGGGAGGATTGCGCGCGCGCCGCGGCGAGTCGCACCCGCTGGGCGGTCGAGATCGCGAACCGCGCCGAGCAGTTCATGGGCCAGATCGCCGGCACGGACGACCTCGCCGCGCGGAAGCACCTGCTGCGCGTCACGCAGGCGGCGTCCCGGCTGGCGCAGCGCACCGCGGACGTGGCGAGCATCAAGGCGAACACCGCCGAGCAGTGCGCGGCCCGCGCCGGCGAGGCCGGCTTCTATGCTCGCCAGTCGATGGGCCCGGCCTTTCCGCAGATCACGCCGGAGGACCGGTTGGCCGAGGCCCGGCCGTCGCTACGGGACCCGCGGGCGTTGGAAGGAAAGGAACAGGAAGACGACGTCTCCGACCCGCAGTTGCGCGGGGCCGTGCAGTCCGGCGACATGCTGCGCGTGACGCAGCAGCTCGCCCGCCTCGCGCAGGAGCATGCGGACGCCCTGCCCGACCAGCCCGATCCGGTGGATCTCGCGCGGGGACGGGCGCTGACGGTGAAGGAGCGCCTGACCGCGATCCAGTCCCTGGCCCTGCGCGCCGCGGGGCTGGCCTCGCTGGCGGCCGGTCAGGCCCTGGACCGCGCCCGTGCGGCCGGCGGCCTCATCGGGGAAAACCAGGGGCTCGCCGGCGACCTGCGGGCCCGCGCGGACGCCCTGCGCCAGCAGTGCGCGAGCAGCCTCGAGGACACGAATGTCCTGCCGCTCAAGAACTGGAAATCCTTCAAGGGCTCGAGCGCGCCCACGCTGCAAGGGACGCGCGAGCAGATGCTCGACACCGCCTCGAAGTTCGCGACCCAGACCGGGCAGTCGGCCCAGGACGCCGCGGATGCGGCGGAGGCGGCCGAGGCCAAGGCCCAACTCTCCGAGGCCCGCGCGGGGGAGGCCTTCGCCTCGCTCGTGGAAATCCCGCTCGTGACCGGCATCGTGAACGCGGTGCGCGCGGTGACGCTGGCCGGGTTGACCAACCCCGCCACGCCGTCGCCTCTGGAGCAGCAGAACATCCAGCTCAGCGTGGCGAGCCTGACCCTGGCCGCGGCGGCGGGTCCGCTTCGCGTGTCGGCGATTCTCGACCGGCGGCGCGCGGACGACCTGGCCTGGCTCTCGATTCTCGGGCAGGTAGACGCCCAGGAGGCGGCGGAACAACTGGACGACCTGCGGCGCAAGTTCGGCATCACGGACGATGCGGGCGCGCAGCGGGCCGCTGCCGACATCCGGCGCGCCAACGCGCTGGCGAACGACGGGGACGTCGTGGGCGCACGCGCGATCCTGACGCAGGTCCGGCAGCGCGGCATCGGCGACATCCAGGGGCGGCAGGCGACCCAGATCGACCAGGGGCTGCGCAGCGGCCTTTTGATGACCGCGGGCGGCATCGGCGACCAGGCGAAGTTCTTCTCGGGAAGCGAGATCAGGCATGCCGCGGACACGGGGCTCGTGCTCGGCCAGCTCTTCCCGAACGACCGGATCGGGAACTTGGCGAACGACTTGTCGAAGGAGCTCGCGCTGCCGAAGGTGACGAATCCCGCGGATCCGGAGCTGGCCGCGATCTCGAACGCGGCCACGGGCGGGGCGGGCGGCGCGCCCAAGGGCCCGCTGCCGCCGGTGGTGCTCGGGCTCCCGGGCGCGGGCTTCGGCGAGTTGCTCCTCAGCACGAAGGGTTCGTCGGCGGCGCAGCGCGCTCGCATCGCGCAGGGCGCGGGCGCCGGCGCGCCGGGCTCGAACGCGAGCGCGAGCGCGGACGCGAAGCGCCGGTTCGACGAAGCGAAGCTCCTCTTCGAGCAGGCGCAGCGCAAGGAACAGGCGAAGGACTTCCTCGAGGCGCTCCGGCTCTACAGCCTCATCATCGCACAGTTCGGCGGGACGGGGTTCCCCGGCCTGGACGTGGACTTCGCGCGACTTTCGCAGGAGCGGATCCGTGCGCTCATGGCGGACCCGGCCGTCGCGAAGCTCGTGGACGACGCCGCGCAGTCGATGTTGTTGAAGGCCGAAGCCAAGGAGGATCTCCGGGATTACGCCGACGCGTTGAAGTTGTACCGCCTCATCGTATCGCAGTTCCCGACCTCGCGACAGGCGGTGAAAGCACGGCAGCGGGCGGCGACCATCGAGGCCGCTCTCGCGGCGGGGAAGGCGGACGAGCTGTCGAACCCCGCCTCGGCCACGTCGCTCTCGTTCGGCAGCGGCGCGGGTGCGGGCGGGAGCGCGGCCGGGGCGGCGCTGGATGCGCGGGTGAGCGCGCTCTTCGACGCGGCGTCGGGGCGGCTGGCGGCCGGCCAGTTGCCGGAGGCGGTCGCGGCCTTCTTCTCAATCGCGGCGCAGTATCCAGACCACCCCAAGGGAAAGCTCGCGGCCGAGCAGCGGGACGCCCTGCTCGCGCAGCCTGAAGTGGTCCGCAAGGTGAACGAGAGCGCGAAGGCGCTCTTTCAAAGGGGACAGGCCGCCGAGCAGGGGCGTCGGACGCGCGACGCGATCGAGGCGTACTCGTCCCTCCTGGCGAATTTCCCGACCTCGTCCTTCGTTGCCGACTCGAAGACGCGCCTCTCGGCCCTGGGCGTGGGCGGCGCCGCGGGCGGGGCCGTGGCCGGCGACGCGGCGATGGACGGCATCTTCATCGGGGACCCGCGCGCCGCGGCCGGCGGCAGCGGCAACGGCAACGGCAACGGCAACGCCGGCGGTGCGAACGGCGGAGGCGCGCCGCCAGCCGACGGAGGGAAATAGGGACGCGAAACCTCGTGGCGCCTGGAAGGAGAGTGGAATGAAGTTCGGTCGGTCGCTCGTGCCCCTTGCGCTCCTGGGGCTCCTGACCCTCGCCGCGGTGCAGGCCCAGGACATGAACCCCCTGCAGCAGCGCTTTCAGGACTTCGGGATCCTGGGGGACTGGGTCTACAACGACTTTCCGGCCGGTCTCGCCCAGGCCCGGAAAGAAGGCAAGCCCCTGCTGGTCGTTTTCCGGTGAGTGACCTGACCCGGCTGCAAGAGCCTTGACGGGCAGGTTGTCCGTCGCGACCCCCAAGTGGCGGATCTGCTGGACCGTTTCGTGTGCGTGCGCCTGGTGCAGGCGAACGGCATGGACCTGTCCCTCTTTCAGTTCGACTACCGGCAGACCTGGGCCGTGTTTTTTTTGAATGCGGACCAGGTCATTTACGGACGGTATGGTTGCCGCGCGGACGTGCAGAACCAGCGAAAGGCGACCGACGAGGACCAGAACGTTTCCATCGAGGGACTGCGGAAGGCGATGGAGGGGGCGCTGGCCCTGCATGCCGACTACCCGGCCGACAAGGCGGTCCTCGCGGGAAAGCGCGGCCCCGCGCCGCGGTTCGCCCGTCCGGAGCTGTACCCCGCCCTGAGCCGCTTCGGCCCCAGGCTGCGGCCGGACGGGAAGGGGTGCATGCACTGCCACCAGGTCTACAAGGCGGAGCGGCAGGAGTTCAAGGACGCGAAGCTGCCGCTCCCGCCGCGGCTGACGGCGCCGTATCCGATGCCGGACGTGCTCGGGCTGGTGCTGGACCGGAAGGAGCGTGCGAAGGTGGCCTCGGTCACGCCGGACTCTTCGGCGGCACGGGACGGTTTCCTGGCCGGGGACGAGCTGCGCACGCTGGCGGGTCAGCCGCTGCTCTCCATCGCCGACGTCCAGTGGGTGCTGCAGAACGCGGAGGAGCCCGGCCGGCTCAAGGCGGAGGTCCTGCGCGACGGCAAGCAGCTCCAGTTGACGCTCTCCGTGCCCGAGGGCTGGCGACAGGCGAAGTGAAACGCCGGCGCACGGTGGCACCGCGTCATGCATGCGCCCGCACGATGATCTGGGCGCAGAAAATCAGCCCCGCGATGTTGAAGAGGATCCCGGCGTAGGCGATGTCGCCCTCCCCAACCCGCTTCGCAAGGGCGGCGAAGGCGACCCCCGGGATCCAGGCGGTCACGCCCTGCCAGGCGATGTATCGCACCCGGACCGGGTCGTGGATGGGCTCCCCGCCCAGCGTGGTGAGGAACTCCTGGGCGGCCTCCTCGTGGAAGAGGAAGAGCGCCGCGAGCCCCAGGATGAAGCAGACCAGGGAGAGGCCGGTCCAGAGCCGGAAGCGGCGCCTCGCCTCCCCCTGGCCCTCGGCCGCCGCAGCCCCCTCCGCTCCGGTTGCGGGCGAAGTCGTTTCCGCCGAAGTTCCCGGTTCCTCTTCTGCCATGTTCGTCGTCCTCCTCGCCTTGTACCCGCGCTGCGCGGGCGTGGGCCGATTCCCGAGCGACAGTGCCATGCGGTGTGCGCTCGCGGCGCGTGGCGCGCTACGCGAGACTCTAGCGCGGGAACCGCGGTGAAGTCAAGCCGAACCTCCCGCGACCACCACGCCCGATTGACTTCGGCGCGGGCGGGATGCTATCCTCGACCCTCGACTGCGCGTCGCCTTCCCCCGGGAAAAGGGCTTCCTCCGTGGCTTCCCCGTCCGGCTCCCTCGACGACGTCCTCGCCCAGGCGCTCCTCGAACACCACCTGATCACCGAGGACCAGCTCGAGCGCTGCCGTGCCCTCCAGCTTTCGGCGACCGGCGGCCCCGACCTCGCCTCCGTCATCATCACCTCCGGCATTCTCGACGGCGACCGCATCGCGCAGCTTCGAGGGCTCGTCGAGACCCGCGGCCTGAAGGCGCCGCGGGAGTTCGTGAGCCCCTTGCTCGGCAAGGTCCTGAAGGCGAACTTCCGGCTCGTTCGCCTCCTCGGGCGCGGGGGCATGGGGGAGGTCTTCCTCGCCGAGCAGCTCTCCGTCGGGCGGCAGGTCGCGATCAAGATCCTCCCGCTCGCTCGGATCGACTCGATGGAGGTGCTGCGCCGCTTCGAGCGCGAGGCCAAGGCCGCCGGCCAGCTCCGCCACCCGAACATCGTCCAGGTTTTCGACTACGACCAGGACGGCGAACACCTCTTCATCGTCATGGAGTACGTGGAGGGGGAGACGCTCGGCCATCGCCTCTTTCGGGAAAAAAAACTTCCGCCCGCGGAGGTCGTGCGGATCGGCGTCGAGGTGGCGCGCGGGCTCGCCGCGGCCCACAAGCAGGGCTTCGTCCACCGGGACGTGAAGCCCGAGAACATCTTCCTCAGCCGGGATGGGTTGGTGAAGCTGGGGGACTTCGGACTCGTGCGCGACCTGTCCGCGGACACGCTCCTCTCCGGGGGCTGGCGCGCGCTGGGGACGCCGCACTACATGTCCCCCGAACAGTGCGACGCGAAGGAGGTCGGCCCCGCCGCGGACCTCTACAGCCTCGGGGCGACGCTCTTCCACCTGGCGACCGGACGGTTCCCGTTCGAAGGGACGCGGCTGACGGACGTGCTCTCGAAGCATCTCACCGCGCCCGTGCCTTCGCCCGCCGCGCTCGCGCCCGAGATTCCGCGCCGGCTGGACGCCATGATCCAGAAGCTTCTGCAGAAGAAGCCGAAGGCACGGCCCGGCTCGGCGGAAGAGGTGGTGGCGGGGCTGGAGAACATCCAGGCGCAGGCGTCGATCGCGGACCGCCCCGTGCCCGGGCGGACCCCGTCGGCTTCGCGGCCCGCGACGACCCCGCGCCCGCCCTCGTCGCCGGGCGTGCGTCCTTCGTCGACGCCGCGGCCCCCGTCGTCGTCCGGCCGGTCGCCGTCCGCCTCGCGACCGCCGTCGTCCCCAGGGGCGTCCGCCGCGTCGCGACCGCCGTCCTCGGCCCCGGCGGCGGCGCAAGTTTCGCCGGCGTCCGCGCCGCGGCCCCCGTCCTCGGCCTCGCGGCCCGGGAGGTCAGCGGGTTCGGGCCGGCCGTCCACCGGGCAACGACCGTCTCCTCGCCGGACGGAGCAGGGGGCGGGGCACTCGGTCGCCGCGCTCGAGCGCCGGCGGATCGTCGCGCTGCTCCTGGTCGGCGCGGTCGTCGTCGCCGCGCTGACCTTCCTCCTGCTGCACCGCCTCTTCCCCTCCGCGTCGGGCCGGTCTGCCGAGGGCGGGGGCGTCGGCGTCGGGGCGGGGGAGGGAGGTGTAGGCGGCGACTCGGGCGACGGCGAAGGTCCGCCTCCCGAGTCCGGCCCCGCGGGTCCGCCCGGCAGCTCGGTTTCCACCTATTTCGAGCGCGTGGAAGGCGCGAGGCTGGAGATGGTGCTGCTGCCGGCGGGTCGCTTCCGGATGGGCTCCGCGGAAACGGCGAAGCCCTGCGACCGGAACGAGCAACCGGCCTTCGACGCCCAAGTCGAGGCCTTCGCGATCGGTCGGTACGAGGTGACGCAGGGGCAATTCGAGGCGGTGATGGGGCGCGGTGAGTCGCGCTTCCCTGGGAAGGACTCGCCCGTGGACGCCGTGTCGTGGCGGGAGGCGGTCGCCTTCTGCGGGCGGATCGCGACGCTCAGTGGCAAACCCTACCGCCTCCCGACGGAGGCGGAGTGGGAATACGCCTGCCGGGCGGGGGGTGGCCCGAGTGGTGGCGCGGGACCCGCGGGCACGCCGCCGCCGGGGGCCGGGTCGGCGGAGCGCGGCGGCGAGCCGCGCGACCTCGCGGCCTTCGCCTGGTTCAGCGGCAACGCGCGTGGGCGACCGCACCCGGGCGGGCGCCGCCGGGCGAACGCCTGGGGTCTGTTCGACATGTGGGGCAACGTCGCCGAGTGGTGCCAGAGCCGGTTCCTGCCGTACCCCATGCGTCCGGACGACAACCGCGAGGATCCCCTCGACTTGACCGCGCAGCGCGTCGCGCGCGGCGGGTCGTTCCAAGCGGACCCGGTCTTCTGCCGCTCCGCGAGCCGGCAGGGGCTCGCGCCGGACCAGGCGTGGCACCCGGTGGGCTTTCGCGTGGCGTGCGACGTGGGGAAGAAATAGAGCGGCCGGGCGGGGACGCGTGGAGGCCTCGCGAGGACGGGATCCGGGGCGCGGCGGGACGGCGCCTGCGCCGGGGAGATCCCGCGGTCATCCCGCGGACGGAGGGGGGACCAGCAGGTCTCGTGCCCACGCCGCGTCCTCCCCTTCGAGCGGCGGGTCCGGCGGCGCGGCGTACTGGATTGTGGCGCCATACGCGCCCATCCGATAGACCCGCTCGAGGATGGGTTGCAAATCCGCAACGACGTCCGGATCCGGCGCCCGCAGCGGGACCGCGATGCGGGGCAAGCGGGATCGGAGACGGATCGGGTACGCCTCCCGCACCTCGGGCCTGGCCGCTCGACGGGCGACGACCAGGTAGTGGTACGGACCGCACAGTCGGCGCAGCGCCCCGGCGGGCGCCGCTACCACGTGCTCGCCCGCGCGCAGGAGGTCGATTTCCACGAGGTTCGCGTCGCTGGAAAGCACTTCCTGCTGTTTCGCCCGGTAGGAGCGCCCGCCATCCGTGCCCGGTCGCTTGTTCGTCGGAGACAGAAGCTCGACTACGGTGACCACCCGATGCCCTGTGGAGGCATCGCGGATCTCGAGGTAGCGCTCCTCGACGGTCTCGGGTCGAACGGAAACGAGCACGGCGGGGTCCGCTTCGACGACCGCTGTCGAGCCCCCGGCCCGGGGGCCCGGCTGCTCCACCACGCGAACGTCCGGCAGCATGGCGGTCGCGGGTGGATCGGTATCCAGGTAGACGCGATCTTCCAGACGGGCATAGTAGCGGGGAGGCAACACCTCCGCGACCGCATCCCCGAGGTAGGTGAGAAACCTGGCGTGCACGCCCCGCCAACCTCGGGGATTTTCCAGGTACGGGTCCATGCCGGGGAACGGCGAATGGTCGCGATTCATGGGGCGTTGTTCCTCGGTTCGTGTGGGCGCTCCGGTTGCCCCCCTCCGGGAGGGGTGGTCCGGATGCCGGGCTCCGCTTTGCGGCGACGACCCCCGTTGCCGTTCGGCCACCACGGGCGACTATAGCGTCTCGCATGCGCCCATGTCAACGCCGAGGCGACCTGCCGTCAGTGCGCCCGAAGAAGGGGCCGCCCGTCCACGCTTGCGGCATCGGGTTCCTCGGGACGTCGACCTTTGGCCAGTCACGGCCGGTGGGGGAGCGTACTGTCGGCCTCGGACTCGACCGGGGCGCCTGACGGGTGGTTGGAGTTGTTTCTTGGAGTCGGCGTCGATGGGAGTTGGTCTTTGCCATGCGACCAGCCGAAGTGAAGCTCAAATCGATCACTCAGCGTCCTGCCAGGGATGATTTCCGGTAGAAGACGGTGGACTCAGCGCCCGGCCTCCTCGTTTCCGCGTCTCTGTGTAAGAGTCTCGCATTCGACCGGGGGACGAAGACGCCCTCGTTCCGCCGCGTCAGGATCTAGACCTCGCGCCGCTCCTCGGCGGTGAGGACGCGTCGCGAGACCCTGTCGAGGAAATCCCGCTCATGCGTGGTCCCCACCGAGAGCCGTTCCAGGTCCGCCGCGGCGAGGGGAAGGCGCCGGAAGTCGCGGATGTAGCGGCCGATCTTCGGGCTCTCCCGCTGGATCGCGCCCTGGATCTCGGCCTGCATGGAGTCGGCCGGCCGCCGCTGGATGCGCAGCAACTCTTCACGCGCGGTCGGGCTGCCCGTCGTGGCGGCCTAGGCGCAGCGGCGCACGTATCGGCTCACGCTGACGCTCGCGCTTGCGCCGGAGGAGGAGGAAGTGCTCGCGCACGTCCCTTCGCCCTAGGTCATGACCGAGGCGCGGACCTACCTGGGGCTTGGCCTTGCGGTGGCGGGGAGGCGCGACGACTCGCTGAAGCACCTCCGCTGGGTTGTCACGCAGGGCGACCCGCGTCACAGTCCGGCGAACGGGTCAACAAACAGCTTCTCTCTGAGTTGGGGAGGGCACCACGGGAGAGCGACCCACCCCCGCGCACCCGGGCGTTTCCCCCATCGCGGTTCTTCACCAACCGCGGGAACGCACGTACAATCCCGCCTCGCTCGGCTAGCCTCCACCCTTCCCACAGCGTCCCGGTCCACGCTGCGCGCCCGGCCAGGGGGAACCATGCTCCGCTCGCTGTCGATCCGCTCCTTCAAGGGGTTCGATCGCTTGGAGGGCATCAACCTCCAGCCCTTCACGGTGCTCATTGGGCCAAATGGGGCAGGCAAGACCTCCATCCTTCAGGCCATCGATCTCCTCGGGGCGCTGGTGAGGTCGAACCTCACGGACCACCTTGCCGAACAAGAATGGGACTACTCGGACCTGCCCCACCTCCGTGCCCAGGGCTCCCGGATCACGATGTCCGCCGAACTCCTGCTCGATGGCGAGAACATCGAATGGCGCGTCGAACTGGGGGCACGTCGTTACCCTGGAATCGCCGTCGAACGCGTGCAGGTCTCCAGAGAGCCGGCTCCGTCCCCGGTACAGCCGTTGTTAGAACGGCACGGTCGCGCCATGTCCAGGCGGGACCAGAGAGCGAACCAGGTCGAGACCATCGAGCAGACCCTGACCAGCTTTTGGCTCTCCGCCCTTGAGCCGAAGGAGGACCGCGCTCGATTCCCGACCCTCGTGTCCGTTGCCGCCTGGGCCCGCGGGATTCATGGCTACTTCTTCCTGGATCCGCTGAAGCTGCGCGCGCCCAGCCGTGAGGAGGGAGGGGAGAGAGGCTCCCCGGACATCGGCAGGCACGGGGAACTCCTGGCGTCCTTCCTTCACACCCTCCGCCAACGCGCCCCGGTGGCATTCGAACGAATGGTCGCGCGGGTCCAAAAGCACTATCCACCGTTGCGGAAGCTCGAAACGGCCCGGACCGCCTACGGGTGCACCCGCTTGTACGCGAGGGAGCGTTGGAACGGCAGCGAGGCCCGCTTCAACGCCCAGCAGGTCAGCGACGGCCTCCTGCGCCTCATCGCGGTCGCGGCCATGCACGAGCTCCCCAGCCCGCCCAGGGTCCTGCTCATCGACGAGGTCGAGAACGGCCTCCACCCCCACCTGCTGGGTGGCCTCATCGAGATGTTGCAAGCCTTCGTGCGAGAGCGCAAGGGCGCAAGCCAGGTGATCGTGACGACCCACAGTCCGATCACGGTGAACTTCTGCGATTCCCCCGAGAGCGTCCTCATCGTGCACCGCGGCAAAGCCGGGGAGGACCGCGTCATCCCCATGTCAAGCGTGAAGGGCTTCGACCGACTCCGACGGAGTTTCGACAACCCGTCGCCTCATCCATCCAGTACGATCTCGAATCCACCCTGCCCGGGTTCCTCGACGAGTTGGAGACCGCGCTCATGCCCGCGGCCGGCTCGCCGCTCTTGACGATGGCGCGCTACCAGCCGGACGCCTACGCGAGCGGCGCCTGCGGCGCGGCCGGGGACACGGCCCTTGTCGGCCTGCTGCGCACGATCCTCCTGAAGCGCTTCGAGTCCTCCGTCCGCGCGTTCACCAAGACGGTCGAAAAGATGGTCGCGGAGCACGACCTCTTCTTGCGCGGCCTGCAGGAGGGGGTCATCGTGGGCAAAGACCTGATGCACGAGCTTTCGGCAGCGGACGACGACGAGGTCCTGGACGAGTTGCTCGCGGCGAGCCCGAACCGAGTGTCCGCCGCCGGCTACGACGTGCGGAGGCTGCGTCGGGACGTTCTGGCTGACCGAAAGCTCTTGGAGGGACTGGGGGCGCGCGCCGCGAAGCTCGGCCCGGATGAGGACCCGAAGCTGTCGGCCCTGGCGGGCGAACTTGCTCGGATCGCCGCGGAGGCGAAGAAGGAGGGGATGGACGAGGAGGATTCCCGCCAGAAGCGGAAGGTCCTCGTGTTCTCGGCCTACGCGGACACCATCGACTGGGTCGAAGACTATCTCGACCGCGCGCTGGATCGGAACCGGATGGCAGTGGAGAAAGACGAACAGCACGTGGAGGACGCCGCTGGACACTAGCCCGCCGCGTGCCATCGGCCGCATGTGGGGTCTCACGCCGGCCGTGGAGCCGTGCCCGATGTCGGCCGGCGTGCGGGGCCGGCGCACGGCTCTCAACCTACGACTAGCCGTGGGCGTTGGTCCTCGGGTTTGGAGTCAATCGGTGTTGGCCCTTGGCCCAGCCCTTCCAAGGTGGCCGCGCCGCCCCGGTGCCGAACGCGAGCAGGCTGTCCACTTGATCCTGCAATTTGAGCCTGTCTTGTGGTGCAGTGCTTCCGCCCTGCACCCGCGCTCGCACGGCCCGTCTGAAGCTCCTCCCCGACTGCCTCTGGCCGCCCCCGCACTCCAAAGGCTCGGCGACTTCGACACGGAGCGTCCCGTCGGTGCAGGGCGGAAGCCCTGCACCACAAGGGCTCGTGGCCGGCGGAAAAAAACTCTGGGAAGGTGGCTCCTTGCCGCACCCGGCATCTGCTGCTCTCTTTCACAACAGTCGAACAGCCCTCCCCACCTTGAAAGGGCTGGTCCTTGTACCCTGGCGTTCGCCTCACATGCGCTCGCGGCGGCTCTTGTAGAACTCGCGCACGTGCCGCAGCCGTCGGACCAGGTAGAGGTACTCGGCCAGCGGCTCGCCCGGGCGTTCGAAGCGCCGGAGAAAGAGCTCCCGCAGCTCCTCCTTCTGCACGGCGCCCAGCACGAGGGCGTCGTGCAGCCGATCGCCGAGGAGGTAGCCGAGCGCCTGCGCGAGGCCGAGGCGCACGCCCGGGGCCAGGCGATGCAGGTTGTGCAGGACCGGCCACGCGCCTTCCGCGAGGAAGCGCCGCTCGCGCTCCCGATGCTCGCACACGTATGCGGCGATCCGCCGCAGCTCGCGCTTCCACTCCGTCGTCAGGCGCTTGCCCCTGCCCTCCTCCACGATCTGCCGGAAATCCGCCTCCTTGCGGCAGGTCCGCTTGTGGTTGAGAAGCTTCGAGCCGAAATAGCCGAGCGCGCGCCGCAGGACGGCCCTGTAGAACT
>JACPWG010000168.1 GCA_016197205.1 Planctomycetota bacterium | reverse complement strand
CTCCGCCCGCACCCGCGCGACGAGGGCCGGCGCCCAGGTCCCGCGGACGAACTGCGCGTGCGCGGCCAGGAGCGCCCGGGCCTTCCGCTCCATCCCAAAGCCGCGCACGAAGAGCCCGGGCAGCGAGAGCCAGGTGCCGAACGAGAACGCGCGCACGTCCGGCCGCGGCGTCGCGCTCGAGGCGCGCGGGTCCTTCCGCAGGGCCTCCACGTCGATCCGGACCGGCAGCGCGCCGAAGTAGGGGCAGGGGTGAACACCGCACCCGCGGCCGGGGCCCCCGCGAACACGGTGTTGCCCAACCGGGCCCGGGAACCTGTACCGGCCGATGCGCGAAATTTCGGCCGCAGTCACGATCCTCTCGGGCAAGCGAGAGGTGGCATGAGGTCCCATGTGATCGCGCAATGCGCAAATGCGAGGGGCCGACAGGAATCCAGTTGCGTTGCCATTCCCAGGCTCGTATACTGCCGCGCCTTCATGGCGGCCGGAGGGCGGTTGGAACGATGAGATGGGGGCCACGGATGGAGCGGAGCGGGTCGAGCGTGAGGGGGATGGATGGCCACACGTCTGACAAGATCGCGGGAGGATACGGCAACATGACCAAACTGCTGGCCCGCAATCGGGCGCTACTGGCATGCGCCCTCGGGATTGCTCTGGCCGCGGGCTGCAGCACGCTCCGGCCCACGGACCCGGCGAAGACCAAGCCGCCGCGGCTGGCGCACGTCCTCACGGCCGATTTCGGCCTCGCGATGATCAGCGACATCGCCTTCACCCCGGACGGGAAGTACCTCCTGGTCTCGCAGCTCGGAGGCATCGCGCGCTTCGACGGTCATACGTTCGCCGCGATCGACTACCGTGCGGTAGTACATGAAGGGAACTTCCGCGGATTCCCGGGTCGGATCGCCGTGTCGCCGGACTCCCGGCGCGTGGCGTACGCGCGGATCGTCCAGGGCAAGGGAAACCTCCCCAGAATGGGTGAAGACGTCTTCATCCGCGACATCGAGACCTGGGAGGAGACGCAGCACCTGGAAATGCCCGGGGCGGTGAGGGCCGTTCCGCCCCCGTTGAAACTCGGCGACCGAGGGTCGATCTACGACATGGCCTACTCGCCGGACGGGCGGCACTTGGCGGCCGGATCGGACAACGCCATGGTGGGAGTCTGGGAGGTGGAGTCGGGGAAGTTGGTCCAGGGCTACGGGGAGCATAAGGATCTCATGTACAGGCTCGGATGGCTCGATGACGAGACGATTGTCTCAGGGCAGTACCCGGCGCACATCTGGAATATTCGCGAGCCGTCGAAGGGGTCTCTCCTGGAAGGGTTTAACTTCTTTGCAGTCTCCCCCGACGGTGCCTGGCTCTGCGGTGAGAAGCCGCCTGTCGGCGTCCAGATTCTGAACCGCGATTCGGGGCGAATCACCAGTTGGCGTGGATTGGGGTATCCTACGGGCGCGGCATTCGCCCCAAATGGTCGCTCGTTGGCGTTCGCCTGCGAGCTGTCTGTGTATGTGGTAGGCGTACCCGAGGGGCGCAAGCTTGCCCAACTCGTGTGGCTCTACATCGATGGCCGGGGCTACCACGCCGGCGGGCATCTGCAGACGATCCAACACCTCGGCTTCTCCCCCGACGGGCGCTTTCTGGCCAGCGCCTCGGGCGAGGGCAAGGTACTCATCTGGGACGTGGCGGATCTGACGAGGTAGGAAATCTGAGGGAGCGAGACCGAGCATGCTGAGGAACAGATGGACGTGGCTCGTGGCGGTGATCGTCGGCGGCGTCGCCTGGATGCTGATTGTGACTCCGTCGAGCAGCCCGCGTACGGCGGCGACGCCCGCTGCCCAGGGAGAGCGTCTCCTCGTCGGCCTGAAGACCCGCGACTCCACCGCGGAGGAGAGGGTGGCGACGCTGAGCCGGGCAGTCGGAGTCGCGATCGAGGTGCGCGTCCCTGCCATCGGCCTCGTCATCCTCCGTGGAACGCGCGAGGCGGTTGGGTGCGCAGTCGCGCCCCTGCGTGCATGTCCTGGCGTGCGGTACGTGGAGCAGGAGTCTTCCGGCCGGTCCTGCGCTGCTCCCAATGATCCCCGGTATGGCGACGGACAGACGGCACTGCGCCCCACCTACCTCGAAGCGGCGTGGGACATCCAGACGGGATCCAACGACGTCCTGGTCGCCGTCGTGGACTCGGGGATCGATGCGACCCACGAGGACCTCGCCGGGGCGGTCGTCGACGGGATCAACTTCGCGCCGGATGCGCCGGGCGACACCGGCGACACGCACGGTCATGGGACTGGCGTCGCCGGTCTCATCGCGGCACGAGGGAACAATGGAATCGGGATCACGGGCACCGCTTGGCGTGCGGGGCTCCTGGCCGTTCGCGTCGCGAACGATCGCGGAGTGGCCCGGTACGGAGACCTGGCGCAGGGGATCGTCTGGGCCGCGGATCACGGCGCGCGCATCGTCAACGTCTCGATGGCAGGTCGGCGGTACTCGAACGCGCTCCACGACGCGGTGCGCTACGCCTCGGAGCATGGGGCGCTCGTCGTCGCCGCCACGGGGAGCGCGGGGTCGCACGTCCCCGGCTACCCCGCGGCGTTCCCCGAGGTGCTCTCGGTGGGCGGAACGACGGCCGCGGATGAGCCGCACCCGGCATCGGACGTCAACTCGGCAACCCTGGTGGGCGCCCCGGCGGACAACGTGATGACGACCTACCCGGGGAACCTGTACCGGCCGATCCGCGGCAGCTCGGCGGCGGCCGCGATCGTCTCCGGCGTAGCGGCGCTGGTCCTGGCACGGAATCCCAGTCTCTCGGCGGCCGACCTGCGTCGGATCCTGTGCGCGGCGCAGGTCCCCATGGCCGTTCCCGGCTGGCGCGACCTGTACCGCATGGGCAACATCGATGCGGAGGCCGCCGTCCGCCGTGCCGCGCCGAACTTCGTCGACGTGGCGCTGCGTCGGGCCCTCCCGGCCCCGAGGGAGCCAGTCAGTGGGCAGCCCTTCGCCGTCAAGGCCGAGGTCTGGAACGCGGGCAACCAAGCAACCGACGTGGGAGAGGTGCGCGTATGGCTGGACGGTGCGGACGCCGGCGCTGCCCCCATCGGCCCCCTCCAGCCGGGTGAGTCCCGGATCGTGGAGGTGGCGGTCACGGTCCCCGCAACGACCGGCGAACATGTCCTGCGTGTCGCGGCAACGATCCTGGGGGATCAATGGCCGGACAACGATGAGGTCAGCCCGCCGTGCGTGGTCGTCGGGGGCGTCCAGACGGACCTCTCCGTCCAGCGCGTCCGCGTGAGCCCACCAGGCGCGCCCGACGACCTGGCCCCGGGGGAGGTCGCGGACGCTGCGCTCGTCGCACCCGATGCGTCGACACCGGTGCCGGGCCCCGACGACTTCCGACTCCGCGCCTTGGTCGTCAACCGCGGGAGCGCATCGGCTCCGGCCTGTACCGTAGAGGCGCGGCTGGATGGGGACGCGATCGGGGTGGTCCAGATGCCGCCTCTGGGCCCGGACGAACGCCGCCTCGTCCGGTTCGGCTGGACACCGCCGGTCGGCGACGCACAACCGCGCGCCTTCTCCCTGGCGGTCTCCTCAAGCGAACCCGACGCGTACGAGGGGGACAACAGGGGAGCAGCGGCCTTCCTGTCGGGCGACCCCGCCGACGGCACGGCCGAGGTGGCCTACCCGGACCTGAACGAGTCGTTGGAGATCTACACGGACGCCCCGTGGCGGGTGGACACGGCGCGCGGCTATGTCCCGGTGCTCGTCTTCTTCCCGTCGGTCCGCTGGCCCTGGATTTACAAGCACAACCACCCGGGGGCGGAGGTGCAGGAATTCACCATCTCCAGGCGCGCAGGACCCGATCCCGCTCCGCCCGAGCAAACACCGGCCCAGCGACGCCAAGGGGACGCGGTCGCGGCGGCGACCCCGTCACAAAATCCTGTGCTCTTCCGGGACACGCTTGACGGCGAAGGCGAAAATCTCTCAAACGTTGAGCGGATCAAAAACGAGAATGGCGAGTCGGTGTGGCAAGCCGGAATGCCGTTCGGTTGGCTACGCCCTCTGCCCGAAGATGCGCCGCTCGACCTGCAGATCACCGCCGGCTATCATCGTATCGTCAACCTCAGCACCGGCGCTCTCGGCACGGGCGACGGTCAGGCGGTCGACCTGTTGACCGAGGTAGTAACGACACGTCCCCTGTCCGAGGATCCGTACTACCGGGGCCGCGGCGAGAGCGGCCCGCGCGTGCCCCTGGTCCACAGATACCGAAAGGCCCTGCGCGTCCGGCTAGGCGACGCCCTACCGAGCATCGCCGACGTCCCCGGGGCCTACATCGACGCGCACAATCACACGATCGCCGAGTGGTGCACCGTCCCGATCACTATCGGCGACCCCTTCGTCCCCAGGCGGAACTTCGCCGGCCCTATCCAAATGCTCAAGGAGTGCGCCTACGCGATGGGGATGGTCGAGGATCCCCCGACCCCCCGAAAGGAGTACGCCGGCACCCTCGCGACGACCGACCACAACGTCTTTTTCTCTCCCCCCGCGTCGGCGGGCGTACCCGAAGAGACCCCTCCCAAGGGCGCGACGCACGTGACGCCCGAGGAGGCCGCCGCAGCCAACAAGAGCCTGAATGGGGTGGAGTGGGACCGGTATCGACAGATATTCGATGAGGGCGGCGGCGAGGAGATCGCGCTCCAGAGCGAGGGCGTCACCTCCCCCCACATCCTCGGATTTCGTGGACCCCACGTGGACGGCGCTTGGGGCGGCGGCGGGGCCGCCTCGCTCGACGCCATTCTCGAAAAGTACGCGGGCCGGCCGGACGCCTTCCTGTTCGCGGCGCATCCCAGGGGGGACGTCACCGATTTTCCAGAAAGCGCCCTCGACCGCGCCCTGGGCACGGGGCCCAACACCGTGCGCACCTCCACGTCGGATTTTGTCTTCAAGGGCCTCCAAGTTTGGAACGGACGGGCGACGACCTCCGCGGGCCGGATGTCCGCGTCCGGCATCGACCCGTGGCAAGGCGACGGTGAGGGCTTCCTCAGTGCCGGCAACCGGTCCGCGGCGTCGGAAAAGCTGGACGCGACGCTGACCAAGAACCTTGAGCTCTTCTCCAAGTATGCTGTGCGTGGCCTCGGCCACCAAGACCCTGCGAACCACCACGCCTTCGTGCGGAAGCTCTTCATGCTCGGAGGGAGCGACGCGCACGGGGACTTCAATTATACGGCGGACATCTTGGCGACCGCGGCCGTGAGTCCGCCCACGCCGCTCGCGCCGCTCGCCGTTGTCCAGGCCGTCTTCGAACCCTTCGGCCAGAATCGCACGACCTCGGACTCCGCCTTCGGCGCCGTCCGCACCTACGCAGTCACGCAGGAAGGCAAGACGCCGATCGAGAGCATCGCGCGCGGGCAATCGGTGGTGACGGACGGCCCCCTGGCTTGGTTCGCTCTCGAATCCAACCGCAAGTTCGATTCAGCCAACCCATTTTGGCACGACCTCCTGGACGACCCGCGGGACCACGACGGGCAAATCGGCGGCGCGGGGAATTTCGACGGCAAGAGGACGATGTTGATCCTCAAGGGCTCGCACCCCACGACTCTCGGGGTCCGACTCGTGACGTCGGCCGACTTCGGAGCGCTGCCCACGACGCTGAAGCTCCATCGACTCGGCGAGTCCGCGCCCTGGCCCGGTCAAGAGACCGAGATCCCCGTCTCGTCGGACGGGACGGCGACGCCGACGGACCTGCCGGTCTTGACGGAGCCGTCGATCTTCATCGGCGAGGCGCGCTCGGATTCGGATCCGCTGAACGTGCATCGGTGTTACACGAACGGGGTCTGGGTCCTGCCCGTGGAGGAGACGCACCGTATCACCGGCTTTTCGGTCAACACCATCAGGAGGCGCGGGTTCAACGCCACGTGGACCTTCCCGGTGAGCATGAGCACGGCGCCCTCGACCCATGTGAAGGTGCAGGGGCTCGACTATGTGGGAAACAGCACCGGGGTCGCCGTCGAGCTCCAAGTCGTTGGCTGGAGTAGCGGCCCAAGCGGCGCGCCGAATTCGCAACTGGAAGTGGTGAACGAGGACATGGACATCCCCGGCTTGCTGGAGTACCCGCTGGACGGCAATCCCTTCCACGACAACTACACATGGACGATGTGGATCGAGGGGTTGAAAGACGCCAACGGCAACGACCTCAACGCGGTTGCAACCACGTTTCACGAGGACTACACCTGGAGTTGGTGGGGCCCCCCACCCCCGGATGGGCCACCGTACATCCCCGACCCACCCATCGTCTTCGATCCGGCCCAGCCGCCCCCGGATCCGCCTCCCGCCGTTCCGCCCGGACCCGACCCAGCGCCGGATCCTGATCCCGCCCCCGGAGACCCAGCCGCACCGCCCGGGGACGGCTCCGGGGAAGAGCCGCCGGTTGCCGGCGAACCTCCCCCCGCTCCAGGCTCCGAGGCCCCGCCGTCGCAGGAATCGCCTCGGTACTGGGCGGAGGTCCGGAACCTGCAAGCCTACACGGAGTCCGGTCTCGACGGTGTGTACACCTACGACCTGTGGCTCGTGGACACCTGCGGCCACACTGTGTTCCTGCGTACCTACATTTGGTGCTCCTGGTGGTCGGACTTGTCTGTGCAGGACTTCTGGAGCCCTCCCGGCTACAGCGTATCAGGATGCCTTGTGGGGCTGGGCTACCTCCCACCGGAGCCGAACCCGGATCCCGCCGAAGGCTCCACGCCGACGCCGTCTCCCGATCCGGCGCCTGCGTCGAGTGGACCCTAAGTACCGCTCCACGGAAGTCGGTGATCAATAGGCGAAGGCAAGTTTCGCAGCCCGCTAGGCGCGCGAGCGAGGCGTAGTAACGGAGCACTACGGCGAGCGAGCGCAACGACGCGGGCGGCCAAAATCGCCGAGAAAATTGGTCGGCCAATTGCGTGGGGCGGTACTATGCGCCCGCGCAAAAATAACTGCGCAGAGTCGGACCTCGAGGCGCCGGGGGGCGCGGCCCTCTGGGCCGCGCTGCGCGGGCCGTAGGCCCGCGCCCCCAGGCATCGGTCGATCCACGGAAATGTAAAGTAATTCTTGCGCGGGCGCTAAGGCCCCGCGCAGAGACCACTTCACATGCCCAGGCGTGGTTCAGCACACCCGCGGATCGAGCGCGGCTTCTGGACCCAAGCCGATGTAGCCACTCGCGCGGGCGGGGACGCCCGCGCCCCCAGGAAATCGAGTCCAGGGTTCGTCAACGCGCCATGTAGGCCGCCTTCACATCCCTCAGCCTCGGCCCCCTCACCCCCGCGGCAGGATCTCCACCAGCCCGCGGTTCGCGTCCACGCGGATGCGGTCGCCGTCGCGCAGGACCTGGGTCGCCAGCGG
>JACPWG010000167.1 GCA_016197205.1 Planctomycetota bacterium | reverse complement strand
CTCCGCCCGCACCCGCGCGACGAGGGCCGGCGCCCAGGTCCCGCGGACGAACTGCGCGTGCGCGGCCAGGAGCGCCCGGGCCTTCCGCTCCATCCCAAAGCCGCGCACGAAGAGCCCGGGCAGCGAGAGCCAGGTGCCGAAAGAGAACGCGCGCACGTCCGGCCGCGGCGTCGCGCTCGAGGCGCGCGGGTCCTTCCGCAGGGCCTCCACGTCGATCCGGACCGGCAGCGCGCCGAAGTACGTCCGCGCCTCCCGGTCGAGATTGACGAAGGTCCGGCCGAGGATCAGTTCCGCGATCCCGTCCTGCCCCAACTCCGGGGAAAACTCGAAGCCGAACGCCTGGTGCGCGCGGCCATAAGCGCCGCTCCCGGACATGAAGCGGCGCGCAACGGCCCAGGAGAGCGGCAGCGGCTCCGACAGGACGTCGGCCAGCGTCGAGCGGTTCCAGACCACCGTGCGACCCGCGGTCCGCTCCCGCAGTTCCGACACGGCCGCGGCAAGGGCGCGCTCGCGTTCGGCCGCGACCTGCAACGCGGTGATCGGGCGGGACTGCAGGATCCAGACGTGGTCTCGCGCCACGCACCACTCGATGTCCTGGGGATTCCCGAAGAGGGCCTCGATCCGCACGGCCAGCGAGCACAGTCGCGTGAGGATGGGGATCGGCAGCGGAAACGACGGGGTCAGGATCGGATCCGCCAGCTTCACGCTCCCGGCGCCTTCACCTCCGGCAGTCCCAGCTCCCCCACCACCAGCGCCGCCGCCCCCTCCGCCGCCCCCCCCGCCGCCTGCCGCGGTCGGTCGCGGCAGCAGGGCCTGCGCCGGCTGCACCTTTCCGGAAACCACGTCCTCGCAGGTCCCGTGGGCCGCCTCCACGACCCACTGGTTGCGGTCACCGGAGCGCGGATTCGCCGTGAAGAGCACGCCGGCGAAATCGGCCCGGATCATTTCCTGCACGACGACGCCGACCCGCATCTCCTTCGGAGAACCCAGGTCGCGCTCATACGCCTGCACGCGCAGACCCGAGGCCGACGCGACGCACTTCGTAATGCCGGAGAGGATCGCGTCCAGCGCGCGCAGGCCCAGCGTGGTCGTGAGCTGGCCCGCCAGCGAGGCCAACACGCCGTCCTCCGCCTCCCCGGAGCTGCGCACGGCCACCGCGCTCCGCCCCAGCGCCGTCCACGCGCGCGCCACCGCCTCCCGCAGCCCCGGCACGAGCACGGCTTCGTGCGGCGGCGGCGGAAAGAGCGACGGCCAGCTCACGCAGTACCCGCGCGGAACGGGGAAGCCCTCGTGCACCAGCCGCGCCAGCGTCCTCGCCTTCCCCCCGATCGGCTCCGCCGTTTCCGGATCGACCTCCGAAAGCGCCTGAACCCGGAACGGAGGCAGGATCGTCGTGTCTCCGCGCATCACCACCTACCGCAGCGAGAAGAAGTAATAGTTCTGGCAGCCGATGAACAGGCGGCCGCCCGCGAGCGTCGGGGAGGCCAGGAAGTCGTACTGGGTATTCATGGCCTGCGCCCGGGCGTCGAAGGCCCACACGCGCGTGCCGTCCGATGCGCGCACCGCGTACACGCGCCCGTCGGTCGAGCCGACGTACACACGGTCCGAGTCCACCGCAGGCGACGACAGCACGCGCCCCTCGGTCGCGAACCGCCACCGCCGCTTCCCCGTCGAGGCGTCGACGCAGTACAGGCCGCCGTCGTGCGACCCGAAGTACGCGACGCCGCCCCAGAGCGCGATCGACGTCATCACGGAGTCCGGCACCGCGACCGTCCACGCGACCTCGCCCGTCGCCGCCTCCAGGCAGAGCACCTCCCCGGCCGGGTCCGGCCCGGAGCGCGTGAAGTCCCCGTTGCCCGTGCCCACGTACAGCCGGCCCGCGGCGTACGAAGGCGGCCCCCACGCCTGGAAGCGCATGGCCTTCTTCCAACGGAGCGCGCCGCTCGCGGCGTCCAGGCAATAGACCGACGGATGGCCGTACCCGCTCCCGAACCACACGTTACCGTCCGCGACCACCGCCGAGCTGTCCACGTGCGGCCCTTCGAAGCGCCAGAGCGTCCGCCCGGTGGCCGCGTCCAGGCAATAAAAGCCGTCGCCGCCGCCGCCGGTGAATACCCGATCGTCAACGACCGTCGCGGTCGACTCCGTATGGCTGTGCGTCGGCACGGACCACGCCTCCTTGCCGGTCATCGCGTCGATGCAGTAGAACCGCGCATCGACGGTCTCGTGGAGCCCTTCCCCGACGAACACACGCCCGCCGGCGACGACCGGGCTTGAGAAGCACTCGTGCCGCAGCGCGAACGTCCACAGGACGTCGCCGTTCGCGGCGTCGAAGCAGTACAGCTTGTGGTCATCGCAGCCGACGTACACGCGGCCGTTCCACGCAGCGGCCGAGGAGGCGAAGCCTGCGCGGTCGAGGCCGCCGCGGAACGACCACGCCAGGCGCCCTTCTCGCGGGCCGGTGGCGCCGTCGGCGTTGCCGGTCCGGAGCGGCCCGCCCATGAAAGAGGTCCAGGTCGACGGCGGCGGCGGCGGCGAACCGCCCCCGCCCCAGGCCACGACGCGTGGACCGGGGACGAACCGCCAAACCGCGGCCGCGACCAGCGCGAGCGCGAGGACGAGCGCGACCGCCCAGGTCCGCCCGCGGCGACCGATAAAGTCACGAACGCGGCCGGCCAGAAGGCGCCAAGTGTCCAAGCGGAAAAGGACGGCCGCGGCCAGCAGACCGCCGACGAGGAGCTGCGGCAGGAAGGAAAGCAGGGTCTGCAGCGGCTGCACGACCCCCGGCAGGACCGCCTCGGCCGGCCGATCCGCAGCGACCGCGAAGCCGGTGAACAGGCCGAGGAGGACCGCAAAGAGCGACGGAGGTCGGGAGAGGTTGCGCATGGACGATCCCCTAGCAGGGTCCGCAAGTGTCGGTAGGGCAGGCCGACTTGGATGCGGGCCCTTGCGGGACGGTTCCCGACGGATTCGAACCGCGAAGACAGAACTGAGTGGAGAACACCGATGGTTGGAGAAAACGACGAACGACGAACCGCGAGTTACGCCAATTGCGCCAATTACCTTTTTTTCTCCACAAGCCGAAATGAAGCTGACATCGATCTCTCCGTGCGTTGCCCGCGATGATCGCCGGTAGAGGAGGGTGGACTCAGCGCCCGGCCTCCGCGTCTCCGCGTCTCTGTGTAAAAGTTCCGCATTCGATCCACACGCCCGGCCCGAATTTCAAATTGCAAAAAGTCAAATTTCAAACTTCCCCCCCCGCGGCTAGTTGGGACGCGGAGCCATGATCTAGCCACTTGCCGCCCTTGGTCGCGTTTAGCCCTTGTTCGGGTCGTTGTTTTTTCTGCGTATTCACTTCGCCAAATCAAGAACTCGCGTAATCGGCGTAACTCGCGGTTTCGTCTGTCCTGGTTCAGATGCGGACGGCGTTCACTTCCGCGGCCTTCGCGGTTTCCTCAACGGGCGTCGGGGCCGCGACGGCGCAGCAGGCGGTTGTGCACGAGCATGTACCCCTGGTTTTCGAGGAGCGCGGTCGCCTCCTTGTCCTTCGGGTCCGCAAGGAGGGCGAGCTCCGCGAAGAAGCTCGCGTTCGCGCGGACCGAGTCCGCTTCGTGGGCCAGGCACGCCCGCGCCAGGGCCAGGTAGTCGGCGGTCGGCACCAGGCCCTTCCCCTTCACGAACGCCTCGTCGTGGAGGCGCAGCACGCGATCCATCTCCAGCTTGAACTCCCCCTCCCCCTTCTCCTCCCGTGCAACCTCCGCAAGCGGGTGCTCGACCTCCTTCGACCAGCTCCCGCTGCGCACGCGAAGCCTCAGCAGCCCCTGGTCCCGGGACAGGACCTCGCCGCGCAGCTCTTCCCCGGACCGGAGCGTGACCACGTCCGCGAGGTAGGGGTCGGTCTTGCCTTCAAGCTCCGCGAGGAGCAGGCCCACGAACTTCGCACCGGGCGCGGCCTCGGGCTCCTTCAGGAAGTCCCGGTAGCACTGCCGGGCCTTCTCCACGTCCTGGAGCAGCAGCCGGAAAAGATGCCCCGCGGTCAGGACCAGGAAGGCGTTCGAGGCCTCCTCGTCATAGGCGCCGCGGAAGGCCGCGGCCGCCTCCGCGAAACGGCCGAGCCGGAGCTGCGCCTCCCCCAGCACCTGGAACGCGCGGGCGTTTTTCGGCGAGGCCTGCAGCACGGCGCCGGCCTCCTCCACGGCCTGCTCCAGCTTGTCCCCGCCCAGGAGGATCGCGGCCAGCTCCAGCCGGAGGCGCGCCGCGTCCGACTTGCGGCCCGGGTCCTGCGACGCCTCCTGGCTCAGCCGCCGCAGCAGGTCCTCCGCTTGCGCCCGGTTCCCCTTCTCCGCCATGTCCCGCGCCTGCTGCAAGCTCTCCGAGATGTCCGTGTCCCCCGCGGCGAACGACCGCTTCACCAACTGCTCCGTGACGTTGCCCGGCGAGAGGTCGAGCTGCCGGTAGCCCGCGAAGGTCATGTTCGGCCGCACCCGCAGGTGAACGGGCAAAGGGTTCGCATCGGGCGTCGTCGCGCGCGGCAGGTCCCCGCCCGGCTCGCCGCTGTCCGCCGAGAGCAGGAAGACCATCCCGCAGAGCAGCGTCACGCCGACGCTCGCGGCGACCAGCGTGACCTTCGAAGGGACGAGCTGCCGGATCTCGCTCACCTTCCCGGTCTGGCCGTTCATGAGCGCCCGGAAGTATCGGCCCTGGTAGCCGTAGCCGAGCATCCACACGGGGATCAGGATGAGGTGGGATTTCCGCTCGAGGCAATCGACGGTCAGGCGCGCGCGCTCGCCGCCCGAACCTCGGAAGGCCAGCCGCTCCGCCCGCCGGATGTTCTTGAGAGCGACTTCCCAGCAGTGGTCCTCGTCGAAGCCCACGCGCTCTCGCTTGACCTCCCGCATCGCGTCGTCCGCGAACGGGCGCATCAAGCGATAGTTGTAGGGCAAGAGTTGCTGCACGTCCTCCTGCGCGAGGCCGCGCGAGGAGGAGATCCTTTCATTATAGTAGCCGGAGCGCGTCCCCTCCTCGGACAAGAAGGACGGGTGCGCGCCGGGGGTTTTCTCCCCCCGGCTGCCCTGGCTGCTGGAGCCCTCCGTCCTCGGCTCCTCGACCTCGGTCCGGACGTGGCAGGTGAACTGGTACGTCGGGACGTACAGGCCGACGAACTCGCCGTCCTGGACCTGGCGGACGACCTCCCGGGGATACCAGAGGCCGCTGCCCAACCAGTCGAGGAACCGCCGGCGCGCAGTCTCGCCGTCGAGGGTGAAGGGGACGTAGAACTGCGGCGGGGGTTCCGGCGCCGGCTGCGTCAGATGCGTCAGCCCCTTCGCCCCGCAAAAACCGCACAGGGACGGGAAGAGCTCGGGGTCGAAGACGACTTCGCTCGCGCAGCGCTCGCAGCGGAACACTTGGGAGGGGACGGGCATGGGGGATCGTCCGGCCGGTGGTCACGAGTGGGCGCGACCGCGCGGCGTCACTCCAGGTTCTTGAAGAAGAGCGCCAGCAGGCCCACCAGGTAGAGGATCGGGAAGAGGACCCGGCTCAGGACATCGATCAGCCGGGCCTTCGCCGTGGCGCCGCGTTCGGCGAGGACCTGCGCCAGGACGGTCTGCACGATGGTCAGGAAGATCACGAAATACGAGAGGATGAAGAACTTGTCGGCGACGACGAGGTAGCCCACGTCGGGAATGGAGCGCGTCTCCAGCGAGTGGAAGACGATCGCCGAGATGAACGCCACAAGGCCGATCATGCACTGCTCGCCGAACTTCGACGCGTCGATGAAGAAGACCAGGAAGGAGAGGAGGACGATCACGACGAGCGGGAGGAGGAACTTCAGGAGGTAGGGATAGAGGACGCGGGAGATGCCGACGCGATAGACGTAGCGGGAGTAGTCGGTCTGCTTGCCGGTCGGGCGGGGGTGACCCCAGTCGGTTTCGTAGCGGTGGGTATCCACCTCTTGCGCGACCCCGCGCACGGTCCACCCGGCGATGCGCAGATCCTGCTCCCGCCCCTGGAGGTTCAGATCCCGGCTCGTCCCGTCGTACATCTCGCGATCGGCCACGAACACCATCTGGTAGGTTTCCATCATCTGGTGTTCGATCTCGATCGTGAGCTTCTGGGAGTCGAACGGGTACTTGTGAAGGGGGAAGTTCCCCCGGAACTGGCCGCGGACGCGCAGGCACACGTAGTGCTGGTCGCCGACAACGAGCTTCTCGTTTTCCTGGATGTCCACTTTCCCCTGGGCGTTCATGTACTCGATGCCGCTGGGGTCGAACTTCTCGTCCTTCCATCGGAACCAGACGTAGAAGTCGGTGTAGAAGAGCCCCTTGCTGACGTCCAGTCCCCAGAAGTCGAGGACGTAGAGGCCGATGAGGACGCTGATGGGTTCGCCGGGGCGACCAGGCTCCAGGGTGGCCTCCGGGCCGGGGGGATTCTCCGGGGGTCCGGCTTCAGTTGTGCCCACCCCACCTGCGGCGAAAAAGGCCAGCAGCAGAAGGCAGACGGAGCCCCAGAATCGCCGATGCGTCATGAATCTCCTCCTCGGTGTGAACCTACTGGATTATACCCGCTGCGGAAGGTAAATCAATGCCGATCTCCACCGGGGCACCGTCCCCTTCCCTTGACAAAATAAAATGGGATGCCACGGGTGGTGACAAATCTTGCCACATTCCAAAACCGGAGCATGGATCGCGAGTTAAGATGCGAATTGACTCTACCCGCCGGTTGAAAGCCCTGGGCTGGGTTTGACGATTTTCCTGAATTCGGTCCGCCCTCCCTTGGGAACGGATCAAAGTGGCGCACAGGCAATGGGTTCGAGCGAGCCGGAGCAGGGCCGACATGCTCCCAAAAACGAGCGCCAGGGAGGCGTGGCAGCGCAATTCGTTACCGGGAGCAGCCTTGCTGCCTCGCAAAATTACTCTTGCTCGGAGACAATGAATGCGTAGAATTTTCCGATAGAGAAAGCAGATGAGCCCGGCGAAGCCCACTCGAGCCAGAGGCTCCCGGGTCCGTGAGACAAGACCGAGTCGCGAGGACCACGAGGGCCTGCAGGCGTGAGCGCAGTCGCCGCGCCACGAGGCCCTGAACTCGTGCTCCCATCCACTCGACCCGTAACAATTGAGAGCACGGGTGCGCGAAGTGTGAGCCGCGCGCCCTACTGGAGACGCAAATGCGCAAGACCCGCAAGCTCCTCTTCGGGGAATCAACGAGACGGCTCGAGCTGCTGCTCACCCCGATCCAGAAGCTGGGCTTCACGCTCGCGAAGTCCCCGTTCGCCCCCTTGATCCAGGACCTTGAGAAGGAACTGGAGCGGGCGGGCCTCGACCTGCGACCGCTGTTCTACCTCAGCACCGAGTACGGTTGCGTGGAGGGCACCGCGAACATCGGGTTGGGGTTCTGGGACTGCGACCCCGACCTGCACGACCTCAACACGGAGCTTCGCGGCTTCTGCTATTCCGAGAAGGACCTGCGGAGCCTCCTGCGCCACGAGTTCGGCCACGCCTTCTGCTACTCGTACAAGCTCTACAAGGACCGCGAGTTCCGCCGCGTCTTCAACGTGACCGGCCGCTTCTTCGAGACCTACCCTGCCAACGACCGGTTCCGGCCCAATCCCTGGAGCCGGGACTTCGTCAATCCCTGCGGCGATCACTATGCCCAGAAGCATCCGGACGATGACTTCGCGGAGACGGTGGCAGTGTGGCTCGATCCGAGCGAGGACTGGCGGGTGATCTACCAGCACAAGCCCGGAGCACTGCGCAAGCTGGAGTTCGTGGGCAAGGTGTTCGAGCGCTTCGGCCAGCACAAGCCGGACGCGAAAAACGACGAGAGCGCGATTCACATCCCGCTGGAGTCGGTCACGGACACGGTCGGCGAGTTCCTGCGAGCGCCGGTGACCCGGTACAAGAAGCAGGCGGCGGGATTCATCGATCCGGATCTGCGCCTCCTCTTCCGGCGTCGGCCCCCGAAGCGAAACGGCGTCATGCCGGCCACGGAGTTCGTGCAGGCCAACCGCCGAATGCTGGTCGACAAGGTGTCCCGGTGGTCGGGCGTGGACGAGGTCGTAGTCGTGGACCTGCTGGACAAGGTCCGAGACCGTGCCCGCAGCCTCGACCTCGTGCTCCGCAAGCGGGAGTGGGAGCGGAAGCTCGCGGACTTGAGCAGCTATCTGTCGGTCATGGCGACCAACTACCGGCTGCGGGACCAGTTCACGCGCCGATAGGCCCCCCTTCTCGGTACGGTCGAGCCCAGACGATCCCGCCTGATGCTCCGTGCCTGCCACCAGACCGCGACCTCGCAGCCATCAAGGTGAGGAAACCTCGCACCCGCTCCGCACCCCTGCCCTCGTCTCCATTCCCAGGCTCGCACCATGAAGATCCTCGGCGTCGATCCCGGCACCCGCTTCGTCGGTTTCGGCCTCGTCCGCTCCAAGCTCGGGAGCCTGCAGTCGGAGGATTACGGCGTGGTCGTCGCCCAGGGGGCCGATCTCGCCCACCGGCTGCGCTCCGCCTTCGAAGGGATCGGCGAAGTGATGGACCGCCACCGACCCGACTGCGTCTCGCTTGAAGAGGTCTTCTTTTCGAAGAACGTTCAGACTACGGTCAAGCTGGGCGAGGCGCGGGGTCTGGTGCTGGTCGCCGCGTGCCTGCGCGACATCCCGGTACACGAGTACTCGCCGGCGTCCGTGAAGAAGGCTGTTGTCGGGAGCGGGCAGGCGTCGAAGATCCAGGTGCAGCTCATGGTTCGTGCAGTGCTCCGCCTCAGCGAAACGCCGCGGCCGGATCATGCGGCCGACGCGTTGGCACTGGCGATCTGCCACGCGCACCGGCTTGGCGCCGTGGGAGCATTGCGGGTGCGCTAGTGGCCCGTTGACGAACTTCGGACTCAGTCGTCAACTCTGTCACGGCGGGTCGTAACCCATGCGGCCGTTCGCGCGGGCCGGAGGCCCGCGCCCCCAGGCATCCTGCCTGGACCTCGTCAACGGGCCACTAGCGACTCGCGCACGAACGGCGGACATCATTCCTGGGGTCGCGGGTCGGTCGCGGAATTCGTCGTGGCGGCGCGACTCACCCCGTCGAACTGCAGCCAACACTCCTGGGGGCGCGGGCCTCCCTCCTTCGCTCGCTTGCCGCGAGCTACGGAGCGCGGGCCGGCCCGCGCGATCCTCCGCACGATTCCCGAATTTCGAGGACGCAGTTTGCGGCCGAGTCGGCGATTCGTGAACCCGCCACTCGTCCCGAAGTGCCGGGGCGCCGAGCATCTCGCTTGACCGACCTTCCTCGGACCGTTACAATCCGCGCGCTCCCGGCGAGCCCCGCGCCCCACCCCTGGCCGATGGTCCCCACCCCCTCGCGTGACTGCTCGTGAAGAGGTTCCGCATGCCGTCCTCCGCTTCGACACCGCAAACCGTCTCTGAAACCGCGCTCCCGGGTTTGCCCACGCCCCATCGAGGCAAGGTCCGTGACCTCTACGACCTCGGCGACTCGATGCTGCTCGTCACGACGGATCGGCTCTCCGCCTTCGACGTCGTCCTCCCCGACCCGGTGCCGTGGAAGGGGCACGTCCTCACGGCGCTCAGCCTCTTCTGGTTCGATTTTCTGGCTGCCACCACGCCGAACCACCTGCTCGGCACGGACGTGGCGCGGATGCCGGAGGCCGTGCGCCCGCACGCCGAGGTGCTGCAGGGCCGCACCCTTTGGGTGAAGAAGGCCCGCGTTTTCCCCGCCGAGTGCGTCGTGCGCGGCTACCTGTCGGGCTCGGGCTGGAAAGAGTACCGCGCGACCGGTGCGATCTGCGGCGTACGGCTGCCGGCCGGGCTGCGCGAATCGGACCGGCTCCCCGAGCCGATCTTCACCCCCTCGACCAAGGCCACGGTCGGCCACGACCAGAACATTTCGTTCTCGGAGATGGAGCGAAGGGTGGGGGCGGCGGACGCGGGCAAGCTGCGCGACCTGAGCCTGGCGGTCTATCGCCGGGCCGCGGAGCACGCCCTCACGCGCGGGATCATCCTCGCCGACACGAAGTTCGAATGGGGGCTGCACGAGGGGCGGCTCATCCTCGTGGACGAGGTGCTCACCCCGGACTCCTCGCGCTTCTGGCCGCTCGACCGCTACGCGCCCGGCGGGGCGCAGCCTTCTTACGATAAGCAGTTCGTCCGTGACTACCTGGAGTCGATCTCCTGGAACAAGCAGCCGCCGGCGCCCGCACTGCCCGCGCACGTCCTCGAGGGGACCTCGCGCAAGTACCTGGAGGCCTACCGCCAACTGACGGGACGGGAGCTCACGTCGGCGTAGCGAGGCGAGGGGGGAGGAATGAAGTCCAAGGGCAACAGGCCACCGGCAGTGAAGGCCCCGTGGCGAGGAGTATTCGTGGGACGCCTGAGTCGAGCAACTCTGCTCCTGCTTGCGTTGGCAGTGTGCATCACCGGCTGCCACGCGGCGCGAAGGGCGGCGGCCCGGGCTGCCGACCGGTCCACCGCGCCCGCGCCGTCAGCCGAGAGCCGGCCGAAGCCGGAGCCCACGGGTTCGCGCATTCGCGCCCGGGTGGAGCTGGTTCAAGTTCCTTACGACTTCTTCGAGGACATTGAGCACGAAATCCGGGGCATGACTAGAAGCGTTCCGATCGGGCAGCGTGTTCAAGCTACAAACTTCTTCGAGCATCAGGTTGAGGACATCCGCGAAAAGCTGCGAAGGGGACCGGAGGCCCGCATCCTCTCTGTCTCTGAGGTGGATTGGGACATTGGACAGTGGCTGAGCCTCCGGTTTGACTGTGCTGAGCCGGCCGGAGCCTCATCTCCGCCGGTTCTGACCTTCGGCCGACCGGATGCCGCGGTTGCAGGGTCCCCGCCCGGCGGCTTGTTGGTCGGGCTTCGACCCACCCTGTCCGCGGATCGGATGTACGCGAATCTGGAGCTCGACCTAACCGCATGGGTAGAGGCTGAACAAGGCCCTGGGGTTGCCGCAGCCGCTGTCGCACCTCCCACCGGCCTTGACGAGCTGCGCTCGGGTGAATTCCAGTCCCTCCCAGCTCTGATGTCCGAACACTCGGAAGGCTTGATTCGAACGACCCCGGAGTACACCGTGTTCATCGCGGGACTCGGTGAGCTCGTCAAGCCAAGCAACCACAGGCAGGGTCCGCCCTTCTTTTTTCGGCGGCGGGTCGATCGCAAGTCTCTCTGGATCATGCTGCTCATCCACCTCTCCTACCAGGACCGTTACTCGGACGCGAATCCGCAACGCTAGGGCTGAGGCAGGCGTCGCCCGCCGGCGCGGGCCCGGGAAATGCCCTTGTCTCCGCCGGGCGCGCGTCCTATAATGCGCGCTTCTTTTTCCCGGCTTGGAGGCCTGCCATGCGTCCCACCGTCGTTGCGCACAGGGGTCGCCGCCCCGCGCGCCGCTCGCAATCCGCGCGGACCCTCGCCCTCCTGGCCCTTGCCGCGGCCCTCGCGGGCTGCAACGGGTCGGGGTTCCTCGGCATGGGCCCGAAGGAGGACGCGAGCCGTGGACGAACGGTCGACGCGCGTGACCCGGCCAATCCGATTGCCGGCGAACCGGCGGCCGGCCGCGACCCCGCGCTGGATGCCGCCTACGGCGCCTACCGGAGGGCGTACCTCTTCTGGAACGCCGAAGAGAAGTCCTTTCGCGAAGGGATGGAATCGAACCCGGTGCTGATGGCAGGAGCGTACGAGCGGCTGCACGGCCACCTCGAAACCATGCACCGCTACCTGTCCGGCGGTGAAAAAGAAAAGTTCGAGGGCTACCTGCGACGGTACGCGTCCGTACGCCAGTCCGCGTCCATGGGCCAGCTCGGCCGCGGCGTCCACAACGAGGCGCGCGTCCTCGGCGAGCGCATCCGCTCCGAATACTCGCCCGCCGTCGTCTCCCTGGTCGCGCCCGAGGTCGAGGGACCCGTGTATGTCGCGGCTGCCGATGCGCCCGTGCGCCTGCCCCCGGAGGAGTCGGCCGCGCCGGGCGAGTCGGGCGCCGCGGGGCCTGCCGCCGGCACGCAGAAGAACCCGAAGGCCGGGACGCAGAAGGCCGGCGCAGCCGCAGGCGCCGGCGCCGAGGCGAAGGCTCCCCCGCCCGAACCGCGCAAGCTCCAAGTCTCCGCCGAATACAAAGCGGCCTACCAGTCGTGGCAGGTCGCCCACCGCACCCTGTCCGACGCCCTGTTCGGCGAAAAGCCCGACCTGCCCGCCCTCTACGGCGCCGCGGCGACGCGGCTGGGCGAAATGAAGGGTCAACTGCCGGAGCCCGAGGCGCAGCGCCTCCAGGAACTGGTCGACGACTACGAACGCGCCTTCAAGCTCCGCGAGGAAGGGGCCACGGCGCGCCGGCTGATCAACCAGTTCCGGCTTGTCGCGGGGGAGATCGAGAAGGCCTTCAGCCCCGGCGCCCTGGCGGGCGAGGAACATCCCTGAGTACCGCTCCACGGAAGTCGGTGACCAATAGGCGAAGGCAAGTTTGGCCGCCCGCGAGGCGAGCGAGGCGTAGTAACGGAGAACTACGTCGAGCGAGCGCAACGAAGCAGGCGGCCGAAATCGCCGAGCAAATGGGTCACCCAATTCCGTGGGGCGGTACTGAGGGGGCTGGAGTCGCAATTCTTGCGAAGCGACGACCTGGGGCGTCCCCCGCGTATCGGCGGGATCGAAACAGGGCACGCGCGAGAACACGCCGAGGCCGCTCCCTGACGGTCGCGGTTCCGTGTGCAACGGGCGTTCAGCCGAGCGGTAGGTCGGCGCAGCGGACCCTCACTCCGTCGAAAATCCTCAGGGTCTCTGCGTCTCCGCGGTTTCGTCAGCCCTTCCTCCCACCCCATCCCCCCTTCCTACGGTCCCGGCCCTGGAGCCTCCGTTCCCTCCCCGGTGCGCGGCGGCTCCTGCCGCGGGCTCGCGGCCTCAGAAGCAGGCGCACCCGCAACGGTCTCCACGTCGCTCCGCGACCGCTCGAGCGCCTCCTGCATCTTCGACACCTCGGCGCTCGCGGCCTCATCCGACACGTTGAACGTACCCGAACCCGCGCCCGCCGCACTTCCTCCACGCCCTCCGCCCAGCGCCTCCCCCCGCGACACAACGATCGACGAGTGGCTGTTCACCTGGGACGCGCATCGCGGACAGGCCACCGGCGTATCGGGGTCCGGACCCGCCGGCAGCGGAGCCGCGCAGATCGGACAGATCCGCACCGTCGCCATCTGGATCTCCAGCGCGCGCCCGAGCTGCTCCCAGGTCAGGTCCCCCTGGCTCACCAGGATGTCGCCGATCCGGCGCCACCGGCCCGCGGCCTCCGTCTTCGCCTGCAGCTCCAGCGCGCGGTTCACCGCGTCCGGCGGCGTCATCCGCTCCTTCAAGATGATCTGGGCCAGCAGCCGGTCCTCCAGCCGCTCCCGCGTGCGCGGGTCCCGGACGCGGAACATCTTGTTCTGGACCTGCATCAGCCCGTCGAGGGTCTCCTGCCGCAGGTAGCCCTTCGAGAGCAGCAGGATGCCGAGCTGCGGCTTCGGGTCCCGTTTCTCCCGCTCGGCAATCGCCTCCTCAAGCTGCGCATTCGTAAGCAGCCCGCGCGCCACCGCCATTCGCCCCAGCATCAGCTCGTTCGCCATTTCGGCTCTCCCGACGAACAGGTCCCTCCCCCCTCCCGCTCCACCGCGGAGCGCCCCCATTATAGCGGGAAGGACGCCCGCGCCGCAACCCCGACACGCGCGCTCCGTCGTCAGCGTTTCGCGCGGCGCCGCAGCTCGTCCAACGCCCCGAAGAACGCGTCGACCTCCTCGTCCCGCGTGTAGAAGTGCGCGGAGAGCCGGATCCCCGCCTGCGGCCGGTAGTCCACGAAGATCCGGCGCCGCACCAGCTCGCGGCACGCCTCGGCCGCGCCCGGGAAGTCCACGCACACGACCCCGCTCCGCGTCGCCGCGTCGCGCGGTGACTTCACGCGGAGCCCCCGCTCTTCGGCTAAGGCGATCACCCTATTCATCTGCCGCACGTTTTTCGCCCGGATCCGTTCCACGCCGACCCGCCGCACAAGCCGGATCCCCGGCATCGCCGCGTGCAGCGAGGCGACGCCCGGCGTCCCGCCGGCGAACCGGTACGCGTTCGGCGCATAGCGGAGCGACTCTTCGAAGGCGAACGGTCGCTCGTGCGAAATCCAGCCCGCCATCCGCGGCTCGGACTCGCGCAGCCGGTCCGGCCGTGCATGGAGGAAGGACGCCCCCGGTCCGCCGCAGAGCCATTTGTGGGACCCCGCGAGGACGTAGTCCGCCCCCCAGCTCCGGACGTCGATGGGCACGCACCCCACGGTCTGGTAGGCGTCCACGATCGTCACCGCGCCGTGCCGCGCCGCCGCGCTCGCGATCGCGCCCACGTCCTGCAGATACCCGCTCACGTAGATCCCATGATCCACGAGCACCGCGAGCGTCCGGTCGTCGATCGCTTCCACCATCCGCTCCGTCGGGATCGTCATCCCGTCTGGGCTCGCGATCCGCACCGGTTGCACGCCGACCGCCGCCTGCGCCTGCCAGAAATAATGGTTGGTGGGAAAGTTCAGCTCCGTGTACACGACGCGGTTCCGCCGCCGCGTCGGGGCGAGACTCGAGGCCACGATGGCCATGAGGACGGAGACGTTCTGGTGGAAGATGACCGTGTCCGGCTCCGCGTGGAGCAGGGCGCCCACCTCGTTTCCCCACGCGAGCACGTTCGGGAACCACTCGTCCCACGCCTCGGCGCCGTCCCACGCCCACGCGTCGGCGTAGGCGTCGAGGCTCTCCTTCACGCCGCGCGGCATCGCGCCCATCGAATGGCTCAGGAGGTACGAGCTGGACCCCAGGATCGGGAACTCGGGGCGCAGGCGGAGCAGCTCCGCCTCCTCGGCGGGTCCCTGCCCCGCGCGCGCGCTCGCCGGGGCTGCGCGACGGGAGCCGGGGCGGGGCCGGGACGGCGCCGCGGGTCGCGCACGGCTCATGGCTCGAGCTCCGAACGAAGGTCCCAGAGGAGCGGAAAGAACCGCTTGTGGAGGGTCGTCTCGAGGTAGTGTACGCCCCCCGAGCCCATCACCGAGTAGCCGGACGCGGCGAGCTTCTGGAAGAGCTTCTCGCCGGTGCCGGGCCGCCCGCCGATCATCCGCTCGGTCATCTGGATGTGCCGGGCGCGCCACACCGAAACGCGCTCGTCGAACTCGATCAGCGCGTGAGAGAGGAGCAGGAGCGGGTTGCCGGCCTGGCCGCGTTCGATCGTGGCGAGGGTCTTCTTGAGCGCGGCCTCGGGCGCCGACGCCAGCCCGCGGCCGTCGAGATGGGCGAGGAAGGCGTCCCAGAGCGAGGGCTCGGAGAGACGGCGGCGCAGGCGCTCGACCGAGGGATCGCCGGCGAAGAGGCTGAGGAAGCGGGCGTCTTTCAGCCCCGCGATGTACTCGATCTCCCGGAACTGCACGCTCTGGAACCCGCTGGCCGGCTTGAGCACTTCGCGGAATTTCAGGAAGTCGTAGGGGCGCATCGTCTCGATCACGTCGAACTGCCCGGCGGCGATGCGCAGGAGCTCGTTCACGCGTCCGAGGAGGTGCGTGGCCCGTTCCGCGTCCTTGCCGAAGAGGGCGGCGCGGATCGCCTCCAGCTCGTGGAGGACGAGCCGGAACCAGAGTTCGAAGACCTGGTGGACCACGATGAACTGCATTTCGTCGTGCTGGTCCGACCGCGTCTTTTGCAGGGACAGCAGCTCGGGGATCTTCAGGTAGCTGCCGTAGCTGAATTCTTCCGCTGGGTTCAAGGGGTCTCCTTGCGCTCCTGCGCGAGGGCGCGGAGCTGGGGCAGCAGGAACTCGGTGGAGAGGATCTTCACGATCGAGGCGAGCGGGACGGCGAGGAGGACGCCGAGGAACCCGAGGAGCGACCCGCCCACGAAAAGGGCGACGATGAGCGTGACGGGGTGGAGCCCGACCTCTTTCCCGAGGATGAGGGGGGTGAGGACGAACTCCGCGGCCTCCGCCGCGCCGAAGACGGCCGCGACGGCGAGGAGAGGTCCGACGCTCAATCCGTGGTCGAGCCAGGCCACGACGAGGGCCGGCACCAGCGAGAGGACGGCGGACAGGAAGGGGACGACGCTGCCGCCTGCCTGGAGCAGGCCGAAGACGAGCGAGAAGCGAGAACCGACCAGGGCGAGGCCGAGGAACGTGACGAGCCCTTTGAGGAGGCAGACGACGACCTTGCCCCGGAAGAAACTCGATACGGCGTGATCGATCTCGCGCAGGATGCGCAGGATGTCGTCGCGATAGAGACCGGGGAGGAACTCGGTCACGCGGGCCTGGATGTCCTTCATCCCAATGAGGAAGAAGTACACGTACATGGGCACGAGGAAGCCGTAGGAGATCGCCGCGAAGAGCCCGCTGAGGCCGGAAGAGAGGAGGCCGAGGAGCGTGCCCGTCACGTCGAGCCCCTTTTCGGCGAGCTCGCGGCCGTTCCGCGCGAGGGCCTCACGCGCCTTCTCCAGCAGCTCATCGAGCTGGAGCTCGTGCCCGGGGTGGGCCTGGTTCCAGGCCGCGACCCAGCCGCGCACTTTCAGCCGCCCTTGCTCCAGGTACGAGGGCTCCGCCACGCGGTCGCCGTCGAGGTCGAGGGTGATCGGCTCGCTGGCGTCCCAGACGCCGTTCCCGTTCGTGTCTTTGAACTGGTCGCCGACCACGGCTCGCCGGTAGAAGTCCACGGACTGGGTCGCGGCCGCGGGAACGATGACGATGACGGCGAGGGCGGCGAACCCGACGAGGAGCAGGTAGATGCAGAAGACGGTGACGGGCCGGCGGAGGTGGTAGCGTTCGAAAAAGGCGACCACGGGGTTGAGGACGTAGGCGAGGAGGAGACTGAGGAGGATGGGGTTGACGATGTCGCGCAGGTGGTGGGCGAGCGCGAGCGCGGCGGCGCCGACCGTCGCGAGGAGGGCGAACCGGAGTCTGCGCCGGTTGACCTGGAAGGTGAAGTAGGCGGGCGCGGGGCCGGCGGAGGGGGCCGAGGGCACGTGTGCGGACGGCAAGGCCGCCGGCGCGGGTGACGCGGGGACGACGGCGACCGCGACCGGCGCCGGGGCCGCGGCCGTGCCCAGGTCGGGACCGCGAACGGTTGGGGGTGCGGGCGGCGGCGGGGGGCCGTGCTTTTTTTTCTTCTTGCTCATCGACTACACGTCCACCTGCTCGGTCCGCTCCGAGCGGCGCGCGACGACGACGCGGCACCCGGTGACGCCGGCCGCGGTCAACGCGGCGCGCGTCGTCTCCCCGGCCAGCTCCGGCGCGTTGCATTGCTCGCTCAGGTGCGCGAGGACGAGCGTCCGTGCGCGGCCGGGGGCGGTCGCGAACGCGCGCGCCGCGGCCTCCGCGGCCTGGGCGTTCGACAAGTGGCCGCGGTCCCCCAGCACCCAGGTCTTGAGCGCCTCGGGCCGGCCCGACCGGCGCTCCAGCTCCGGGTCGTGGTTCGACTCCAGCACCGCCGCGTCCGCGGACGCGAGCGGGGCGACCAGCCCCTCAGGAAAATGGCCGAGGTCGGTCGCGTAGAGGAGGACGCGCTCCGCCGGCCCTTCCGCGCGCAGGCGAAAGGCGTGGGTCGCGCCGATCAGCTCCCGATCGCCGTGCGGCGTCGGGAGGGGCTCCACCCAGACGTCGCGCAGCCGAAACGGCTCGCCGTCGAACGTGTGCAGGCGCCGTTGGAGCTGGAAGCGTCGCAGGTGCTTCTGGCGCCTCCGGCCCGAGGGGGTGGCGAACTTCGCTTCGAGGAGGGACGGGTGGACGTAAAGCGGCACGCCCGCGTCTTCGGCGAGTCGGAAGGCCGCGGAGCCGAGGTGATCGGAGTGCGCGTGCGTCACGAGAATGCCGTGCAAGTCCTCGCAGCGCATGCCCAGCTCCGCGAGCCGGGCCGGCAGGTAGGCACGCGGCAGCGTGCCCGCGTCGATGAGGAAGCGCGTTTCGCCCGTGGAGATCAGCGTCGAGTTTCCGCTGCTCCCGCTGGCGAGCACGGAGAAGGAAAAGGACATCCTCGGGCCCTCGCGGCCTGGGGGGATCGGATGCAAACGGGCGCATTCTACCGAAGGCCCGGCGCGGGGCCAAGCGATTCCAAGCGGGCAAACGGAACCGCGACCGTGAGGGAGCGGTCTCGGGAGGTTCTTGGGCCCCCCCGGGTTCGAACCCGCCGACCTGCGTGTGACCGTCCTGGGCCCGGCCGGCGCAGGTGAGGTTGTGGCACTCTCGCCCGTCGGCTGCGCGGAAGCCCACGACTTGGGCGAGCTGCAATCCTGCGTTGTCCGACCACGCCGCGGGACCGCTCGCTCACGCTCGTGGTTCGGTCTTTCCGTTCGGCCGCAGTGCCACGGCGTTCGAATCACTCGCGCCGATTTCCCGCCCTCGGCGGTTACTGGGTGGGAGCCCCGGCCGCCGATAGGCTTGGAGTTGCACCCGTCCGCAGCGCCGGGCTACAATGAAGCTGTCGGCATGTCCCGCGCATTCCCCTCCTTTCCGCCAGTCCGGGCGCGCGACGCGGAGAAAAGCTCCATGCTGGAACTCCCTCAACTTCTGGTGCTCGGGGCGGCCGCGGGCGTCACGGCGCTGACGTGGCGCTACACGTGCACTTTCTATGCTTGGCAAGGGGCCGCGCGCGTCTCCGGACTTGACTGGCGGGTCGGTCACGGTCCCTTTCCGGGACGCTTGCTGGGCAGGCTCGAAGGCTTCGGGGTCGAGGTCCGTACCCTTCGGGGCCCCCATTCGCGCGGCAGGCGAAGCACGGAGTACGTCGTCCATGGGCAGGGGCGGTTTCCCGGGGTAGAGTTTTCCTACGAGGGTCTGCCCGAACAGGTCCGCGGGCTCCTGGCGAACCTCGGCTCCGTGCTCGCCGCGGCGCCGATCCGCTGGGAAGGGGTCCTCAACGGCACGGGTCCGGCCGAGGCGGCCGGCCTCGATCGCGAGGCGCGCGTTCGCTTGATCCTCCTCGGCCTGGGCCCGGAAGCACGGCTGGAGGACGGGTCCCTCATCCTCGTCCAGAGCGGTTCTCCCTGGCGGGCGGGCCCGATCCTCTCCACGCTCCTGCGCATCCTCGCCACGGCGAAGGCGCTTGAGCTGGAGGCCCGACGCAACCCGGAACCGGAGCTGTCCGCGCTCCGACCACGGTCGACCGCGGTCGCGCGCAAGCGCCGGCTGGAACTCGGGACCTCCGGTCCGCCCCCGAGCCGGCCCGCGCCCGAGCCTCCCGCCGAAGCCGACTTCGACTCGAAAATCCTCGCTTCCCTGCCGCTGCGCCAAATTTGTTGGCGCCACCTGGAGCGGATCGCCCTCGCCGAGGACTCGGAGGTGGGCGCGCGGATGGAGGCCACGCAGCGGCTCATCGAGGAAATGCCGCCGGAGAGGCTCACCCCCCTGCTCGCCTCGCTGGTCGGGTCCAAGCGGCCCCGTCTTCGCGCGCTGGCGATTCGGGGGCTTGCCGAGCTGAAAGAGACCGCGAACGCGGGCGAGATCCTCGCGCTACGAAACGGCGCGGACCCGGAGACCAGGGCGGCCATCGCGGAGTTCCTGGGCGCCACGGGCGGGGAAGGCGCGGAGAGCACTCTCCTGGAGCTGCTCCAGCGGCCGGAGCCGGAAGTGAGGCTCGCCGCCGCGCGCGCCCTCGCCGCGGTCGGGACGCTTTCCGCCATCGAGCCCCTCATGGCCTGCGTCGAAGGGACCCGGCGTCTGCTGGGCGGGGGACTGCGCGAAGCCGTGCAGGAGGCGGTGAAGGCCATCCAGACCCGGCTCGGCGGCCCTACCGCCGGCTGCCTCTCCATCGCCACCCCTCCACCGGAGCACGGGGAGCTGAGCATGGCTCACGTCGACGAGGGTTCGCTCTCCATGGTGGCCGAGGAGGACCTGCCCAGCGACTCGCGGAGTCGTGCTGGTGAGGCTTCCCCTGACCAGGCGACTTGAGCCTTCCTTGTGGTGCAGGGCTTCCGACCCGCACCCGTTGTCGCATGGAGCGTCAGAAGCGCCTCCCCCACTTCCCCCGGAGTCGCGTCCGCATCCCACGGGCTCGGTGATTCCCAATCCTGCTGTCCCGCCGGTGCAGGGCGGAAGCCCTGCACCACAAGAGCGCGTTGCCGACGGAAGAGAACCCGAGGAAGTTCGCCATTTCCCGCAATCGGAGTTTGGGCATGGTTCAAACGTCTGTTACAGCCTGCCGTCGGCCACCTACCGTAGGGGCGCCCCTTGTGGGCGCCCACGACTGGCCGCAAGCCGTTGGTGTGCGCGGTGTCGTCAACAGAGCGGGCCCAAGGCCCGCCCCTGCGTCCGGACACGGAAACGTGTTACCCACCCGCTGCCCGATTTGACCATGCAGGTTCGAAATTTGTTTTCTTGCGACAATTTTTGCTTGTGTCGAACGCCACGAAAACCACAGATTTCACAGATTCGACGCGATTACACAGATTACGAATCTGTGAAATCGTCGTTAATCTGTGAAATCTGTGGTTCCGTCGTCGTTTGGCTGCGGTCCCGCCGCGCTGTGCCTCTGTGTTTTCGTCCCCCTTCCATCCACTCAACTTTTTTTCACATCCGCTCCCAGATCCTCCACCCCCCTCCCCGCCTCCGCCCCCTCACCGCAGCTCCTCCGCCGGCACCAGGTCGCCGAACCGCAGCGCCGCCCGCGCCTCGGCCTGCCGCAGCAGCTCCGCCGGCGGCGCCGTGAGCAGGCGCTCGATCGCCGCGAAATCCCACAGCCGCAACGCATGCTCCGCCCCGCACGAGGCCAGCCATCGCCCGCGCGGATCGAAGTCCACGTCGATCACCTCCGCCCCCGCACGGAGGCAGACGAGCTCCGCTCCCAACGCCACATCCCATATCCGCACCGTGCCGTCCTGGCCCGCCGACGCCAGAAGCCTGCCTTCTCGCCCGAACGCCACCGAGTAGACCCAGTTCTCGTGCCCCGTCAGCACCCTGCAGCCCCCGTCTTTCGCGAGGTCCCAGAGCCGAACGGTCCGGTCCCAGCTCGCGGAGGCCAGCAGCCGCCCGTCCGGGCTGAACGACACGCCCTCCGCCTTGTTTTCGTGGCCGGCCAGGACCTGTTTGCCTGCGCCGGTCTCCGCGTCCCACGTCCGGACGAACCGATCATAGCCGCCCGTGGCCACGCGCCGCCCGTCCGCCGAGAAGGCCACGCCCGCCACCCCCGCGCCGTGCCCCTGAAGACGCCACAGCAGCTTGCCCGTCTCGACGTCCCAAATGCGGCCCTCGTGATCCTCTCCGACCGAGGCGAGCCGCCGCCCGTCCGGGCTGAACGACACGTCGATCACTTCCGCCGCGTGCCCGGACAGGGTCCGCTCCTCCTTGCTTCCCGCCAGCGTGCACAGGCGGACGCTGTGGTCCCGTCCCGCGGAGGCGAGATGCGCGCCGTCCGGGCTGAACGCGACCCCGGAGACGCGGTCCGAATGCCCGCAGAGCTTGGCGACCTCTTCGCGCCGCTCCACGTCCCAGACGCGGACGGTCTTGTCCTCGCCGCCGCTCACCAGCTCGCGGCCCCCCGGCCCGAAGGCCACGCCCCAGACGTCTCCCTCGTGCCCCCGCAGTCGCACGACCTCCTTCGCATCGAGGTCCCACGCCTGGAGCCGTCCCTCCAGGTCCCCGCAGGCCACCCGCCGTCGCCCGCCCACAAACGCCGCTCGCATCCCCCAGCTCCCGCCCGCTCGGCCGTGTAGGGTGAACACCTCATTCTGCGAATCCACTTCCCAGACGCGCACGGTCTGGTCCAGGCTCGTGGAAAGAAGCAGCTTGCCGTCCGGGCTGAAGGCGACTTGCTGGACCGGCCGCTCATGTCCACGCAGCGTGAGCGTCTCCTGCCCCGTTTCCACGTTCGATACGCGCACGTTCCGATCGTCGGTGCCGGACGCGAGCCAGCGCCCGTCCGGGCTGAACGCGACGCAGTACACCCAGCCGCGATCGCGTTCGATCGTCTGCGAGAGTTCGTACGTCCCCGCCCGCCAGATCCGGACCTTGCCGTCGAAGCTCGCGCTGGCCAGCCAGCGGCCGTCCGGGCTGGAAGCCACGTCGTGCACGCTGTCGTCGTGACGAAGAGGTTCGTGGACGTCCTGGCCCGAGGCGGGGTCCCAGAGACGGACGAAGCCGTCTTCTCCCGCGGTAGCGACGGTCCGGCCATCCGCCGCGAACGCGGCCGACCAGACCGCCCCCTTGTGCCCCCGATGGGTCGCCAGCTCCTTGCCCGTCTCCGCGTCCCAGATCCGCGCCGTGCCGTCGTAGCTCCCCGAGACGATGCGGTCGCCGCCCGGATCAAAGGCCACCGCGTGTACGGCCCCTACGTGCCCCCGTCGAACCCAAAGCTCGCGCCCGTCGGAGGCGTCCCAGACGCGAATCGCGAAGTCCTCCCCACCGGTGGCGAAGCGCTTGCCGTCCGGGCCCGCGGCGACCGCGAGGCCCCGACCGATTTGCCCGCTGCTCCAGAGGAGTCGCCCGGGCCGCGTCCAGGCATCGGCGAGATGCTTCCTCGTCTCCACTTGGTCGTGCATGGCCAGGGAGCCCGCGAGGAGGACCTGCGCCGCGCGGACGTCCCGTCCGGCGAGCGCCCGCAGTCCCATCTCGCGCACCGCGCACGCAAGCCGCCGCTCCGACTCCCGCTGATGCCCCTCCGCCTCGCGACGTAGCCCCCGCTCCCGGGCCAGGAACACGAAGACGGCGGCGACCGCGAGCGCGAGCGCCACGGCCGCGACCAGCACCGCCGTGCGATTCCGCCGGACCAGGAGCCCGAGCAACTTCCGAAGCGACGGCGGCCGGCCGGAAATCGACTCGCCCGCGAGCCAGCGCCTGCAGTCCTCGGCGAGGGCGCCCGCGGACTGGTAACGGTCCTCCGGTCGTTTGGCCAGGCAGTGCCGGCAGATCGACTCCAGGTCGGCGTCGACCTCCGGGGCCAGCAGGCGCGGCGAGGCGGGCTCTTCGACCCGGATGCGTTCGAGGAGGTGAGCCAGGTGGGAGGAGTCATGGAAAGGGGCGTGTCCCGTGAGCATTTCGTAGAGCGTGGCGCCGAGGGCATAAATGTCGGTGCGGCCATCGACCGCCGTCGCGCCTTCGAGCTGCTCCGGACTCATGTACGCGGGTGTCCCAAGCGCCGTGCCGACGCGGGTGACGCCCTTCGAGGAGGGGAGGCCCTCCCGACTGTCGGAGCTGGAGCTGGTGCGGCGCGCGACTTTGGCCAGCCCGAAATCCACGAGCTTCGCGGACACGCGCCCCGGGGCGCGCCCGGGCCCGCCGCCGTGAGCGCCCGCCTCGGAAGTGCCTCCGCCCGCGCTCGGGCCGACTTCTTCGCGCCGCAGCACGACGTTACCCGGCTTGATGTCGCGGTGGAGGACGCCCCGGGCATGCGCGTAGTCGAGCGCGTCGGCGAGCTGCCGCGCGATCTCGACGGCCTCGCGCGGGGGCAAGCGACCCTCGCGCACGAGGTCCGATACCTGCTCGCCATCGACCAGCTCCATGGTGAAGTACGGCCTGCCCGCGAATTCCCCGACGTCGAGGACCTGGACCACGCCGGGGTGCTGGAGGGCCGCGGCCGCGCGTGCCTCGCGGTACAGGCGCTGGACGTCTCCGGAGCTGGCCCCTTCGGCGAGCGGGAACTTGAGCGCCACGTCGCGCCGCAACTGGCGGTCGCGCGCTCGATAGACGACCCCCATGCCGCCCTTGCCCAGTTGTGGGCCCAATTCGTAGCGGCCGGCGAAGAGCGCTTCCGGCCGAGTCCCGCCGGCGAGTCCCGACACGCGCAGAGACGACGGCTCGGGCGCGGCGGTTTGCGCGCGGGGATCGGGCGCGGCCGCGCCGACTCCGTCCCCGCCCCCCGTGCTCGAAGACGCCCAGTCGCGGCGCGGCGTCAGAGAAAAGGGGAGACTGGGCAGCGGCGGTTCGCGACCCGAGGGTGGATCGCCGGCCACGTCTTCAGGCAATTTCGGCTCCGCCACGACGATCCCCTCTCAGGCAAGGCGCACAGCAGTGGTAGACGGATGCTGACCGTTCACCACGGAGGCACGGAGGCTTCATGGAGGACTCTTGCCGGATCCACGAGAACGAGCTTTCGCAGGTTCGAACGCCGGCGTCTTCTTTCCGACAGGATAACAGGATTTACGGGCTGCGGTACAGGAAGATCCTGTTGATCCTGTCAAAAAAAATCAACGACCCGAACAAAGGCTAGACGCGACCGAGGGCGGCAAGTGGCTGGATCGTGGCTCCGCATCCCAACTAGCCGCGGGCGAAATTTGAAATTTGACTTTTTGCAATTTGAAATTCGAACCGGCCGTGTGGGTCGAACGCGGGACTCTTACACAGAGACGCGGAGACGCAGAGGCCGGGCGCTGAGTCCAGCCTCCGCTACCGGCGACCATCGCTGGCAACCCACTGAGAGATAGACTTTAGCTTCATTTCGGCTTGTTGAAAAAAAATCGCCGACTTCAGGAAGCGCGGTCCTCGTCTCTCCGTGCCTTCTCCGTGCGTCCTCCGTGCGTCCTCCGTGTCTCCGTGTCTCCGTGTCTCCGTGGTTATCCCCCCCCCGGAAACGGTTCCGCTCGTGGCATGGCCCGCCGCGTCTCACACGCCGCGCCGCGCCCCCCAGAGCCACACGTGCAGCCGCGGCGAGAGACGCAGGCCCGCGCGCTTGCACGGCTCCGCCAGCGCCAACGCCCGCGCCCGCACCTGCGCGTCCGTCGTGCCTTCCGGCATGACCATCACCCGCTCCCGCGGAAGGTCGTGCCGCCTGAGCAGTGCGAGCAGCTCCTCGAACTCCGGTTCGTCGCGGACCACGAACTTGAACGTCGTCGCGGGCAGGGCCAGGAACGCGCCGACGTGGACCCACGTCTCCGCCCAACGCGGCGTCACTCCCGGCAGCTTCGGCGAGGCCACGTACGCGAGGTTCGGCCGGGCAAGCGGCGGCGGCCGGAGCGCCGACGTCTCGACCTCCACGCGCGCGTGACGACGCACGCCCCACTCGAGCACGGCCTCGATCGAAGGGTGCGCGAGCGGTTCCCCCCCGGTCACCACGAGGAGGTCGCACGCGCCCAGCGCGCTCGCGCGGCGCTCGAGGTCGTCCAGGTCGAGCGCTTCCCCGAGGGCCGGGTCCCAGGTGTACTTCGTGTCGCACCAGGAACAGCCGACGTCGCACCCTTGCAGCCGCACAAAGAGCGCCGGCCGCCCAACGGAGGGGCCTTCCCCCTGGAGACTCGAGAAGACCTCGCTCACGCGTCCCGGGACGTCGGCCATCAGCCCCCCTCCTCCGGCGGGGCGGATGCCGAGTCCGCGGGCGGCGGCGAAGGGGGCAGGTTCTTGAGCGAGACGAACGCCAGCCGGAGGAGCGGCGTCCGCTTCATGGGAACCGCTTCCGCGAGCATCCTGCGAAAAAAAGGCACGGCGCGTTCCAGCGCGGCCTTGAGCACCGCCGGCCGAGGCGCCTCCTCCCCGTCCCGCAGCGCCAGGTGGACCGTCACGTTGCGCAGGTCGGTGGAGACGTCCACGCGCGCGACCTCCAGGACCTCGAGCGTCGGGTCCGACGCGGAGGGCAGGATGTAGCTCCGGCACGCATCCAGGAATTCGCGGGACAAGCGCCCCTGGCGGATGCCGGCCGATTCGTCGTCCGTTCGTTTCATGTCGCGGTTTCTCCTTGCCCGGCAGCCTACCATCCCGCGTCCGCCGGGTCAATCGACTCGCGCCTGCAACCGGCGCCAGAGAAGAATGGACTTTGCGGCGGCACATTGTATCCTATTCGCCCGTCGCCCTTCTCCCCTCATCCTCGCAGGGTACCTTCCGTGGCGAAACCCATCCCGCGCCGCAAGAGAAAGGGCGTGCGTGCCGCCCGAGCGGCCCTCGCGGCCCGCTCGAAGCCCGCGGCCCCCACCACAGCCTCGGGGGAGATCGAGCTGTCGCTCCTGGCGGACCTGAGCGCCCTCATCGGCCACGCCGAGGACGCCGCCGGGACCCTGCCCTCGCTCGTCGACCTCATCGCCGACCGGGTGCGCGTCGACGTGTGCTCCCTCTACCTGCGCGAGGACGAGCGACTCATCCTCCGCGCCACGCACGGTCTCGACCCCGCTTCGGTGGGTCGCGTCCACATGAAGACCTCCGAAGGGCTCACTGGGCTCGCCATCGAGCAGATGAAGCCGGTCGCCGTCGAAGAGGCGCCCGCGCATCCGAGATTCAAGTACTTCCCCGAGACCAACGAAGAGCTGTACCACTCCTTCCTCGGCGTGCCGCTCGTCGAGCGAGGCCAGGGCCTCGGCGTCCTCGTCATCCAGACCCGCCGGCCGCGTCGATGGACACGGGCCGAGACGCTGATGATGGCCACCATCGCTTCTCAGCTCGTCGGGATCATCCGCGCCGCCACGCTCCGCGAGTCCCTCGATCGCGCGGCGCGGGCGCCCGAGGCCCCGCCCGAGCGCGGGACGCCGCAGACCCTCCGCGGCACGCCCGCCGTGCCCGGCATCGCTCGCGGCCGCGCGTTCCTCTTCACCCCGAGGACGGACCTGCGACATCTTCAGCCCGAACCCATCAAGGACCCCAGCTCCGAGATGGAGAGGCTCGCGCGCGCGTTCGACCGTTCGATCGAACAGGTCCGCCGCCTCCACGAGACGATCCAGAGCCGCCTGTCGCCGGAAGACGCGCAGATCTTCCACGCACACCTCCTCTTCCTTCAGGACGCACCGTTCCGCCGGAAGATCGAGGCGGTGGTCGGCATGCACCAGTCGGCCGGCTTCGCGATCAAGAAGGTCGTGCACGGCTACCTCGCGGTCTTCGAGGCGATGACCGACGCTTTCTTGAAAGAGCGCGCGGCCGACATCGAGGACGTGGGCCGGCGCCTGCTTGAAAACCTCGGCGAAGAGCCGCTCGCCCAGGGCGCGGTCATCCCGGAGGGGGCCGTGGTGGTCGCTCCCACGCTCGACCCGTCCCTCTCCGCGTACTTGAGCACGCAGAAGGCGGCGGCCGTCGCGACCGCGCGCGGGGGCGCCGGCGGGCACGGCGTCATTCTCGCCCGCTCCCTCGGCATCCCCACGGTCGTCGGCGTCGAGGGGATCCTCGATCGCGTCTCGCCCGGAGACGAGGTGATCCTCGACGGGGCCTCCGGGCTGCTCTTCGTCCAGCCCCCCCCCGAAGTGGTCCGGGAATACGATCGACTCGCCCGCCGCTACCGGAGCCTCGTCCACGCATTCGACGTGGACGTCTCCGCCCCGGGCGCGCTCGCGGACCACACGCGCATCGAGCTCACCGCGACCATGGGCCTCTTGAGCGACCTCGACGCCATCCACCGTTCCGGCGCGGAGGGGATCGGCCTCTACCGCACGGAGTTCCTCTTTTACGCACTGCGCCATCTGCCCTCCGAGGAGGAACAGTACGACTTCTACCGGCGCGCGGTGGACGGGGCGAAGGGCCTCTCGCTCACGATCCGAACCCTCGACGCGGGCGGGGACAAGCCGCTCCCCCAGCTCCAGATCGCGCGCGAGGAGAACCCCGCCCTCGGCCTGCGCGGCCTCCGTTTCCTGCGCGAGCACCCGGAGCTCCTGCGGACGCAGCTCACCGCCATCCTCCGCGCGGCGGCGCACGGCCCGGTCCGCGTCCTTGTCCCCATGGTGACGGGCATCGAGGAGTGGCGTTGGGCGCGCGCGATCTATCGGGAGGTCTTCGACGCGGTGCGGAGCGCATCCGGCGGCCCCGCTGCGCCGCCGCCGTTCGGCGCCATGGTGGAGGTACCCTCCGCCATCATCCTCGCGAATGACCTGGCTCGTGAAGCCGATTTTCTCAGCCTCGGCACGAATGATCTCGTGCAGTACCTGCTCGCCGTCGACCGGAACAACCCGCACGTCGCGGCGCAGTTCGACCCGCTCCATCCGGTGCTCTTGCGCGCGATCGCGCAGGTGCTCGTCGCGGCGGGCCGGGCCAAGACCCCGGTCTCGATCTGCGGCGAGATGCCCGGCAATCCGCTCGGCGCGCCGCTCCTCGTCGGCCTCGGCGCCGCCAGCCTGTGCACCGACGCCAACCGCGTGCCGGTCCTGAAGGGGCTCCTCAAGGAGCTGCAGGGCCCGGACCTGCGCGCGCTCGCCCGAGAGGCCACGCGCCTCCCGTCCGCCGCCGAGGTCCGGGAACGCGTCCTCGCCTACCTCCGCGGCCTGCGAAACGCTCGGGTGGACCAGGTCCTCGACGTGCTCCTCCCGGCACGGGCGCGGTGAGGCCGCGGCGAGCATAGTCCGAAGGGACGGGCCACCGAAGACGCCGAAGACACCGGACGACGACTCCTGAAATTCGGCGCCTTGGCCTGCGCCATCGTCGTTTTCGGCTTCCAAATTCCATCGGCAATGCAGCAGCGGCTACCTCGTCATGCTCTTCAATTCCCTGCACTTCCTCCTCTTCTACCCCGTGGCCGTGGCGCTCTACTTCGCCGCGCCGCGGCGCCTGCGCCAGTACCTCCTGCTCGCCGCGAGCTGGTACTTCTACGCCGCGTGGGAGCCCGCGTACCTCCTCTTGCTCGTCCTCTCGACCTGGGTCGATTGGCGCGTCGGGCTCTCGATCGAGCGGACCGAGGCCCCCGCGCGGCGAAGGGCCTTCCTCCTGCTCAGCCTCGTCTCCAACCTCGGACTCCTCTTTTTTTTCAAGTACTACAACTTCGCCAACGACTCTCTTCGAGCGGTGCTCGAACACTTCTCGCTTCCCGACCCGCTCCCGCGTTCCGATTTCCTCCTCCCCGTCGGCATCTCCTTCTACATCTTCCAGTCCCTGAGCTACACGATCGACGTCTACCGCGGGGCCCTTCCCGCGGAACCCCGCTTCCACACCTTCGCGCTCTACGTGGCCTTCTTCCCCCAGCTCGTCGCGGGCCCGATCGAACGGGCGACGAACCTCCTGCCGCAGTTCGCCGAGACGCACGAATTCGAGTACGCGCGCGCCGCGAGCGGGCTGCGCCTCATGGCCTGGGGGCTTTTCAAGAAGGTCGTGATCGCCGACCGGCTCGCGCTCTTCGTGAACCCCGTGTATGACGACCCGGGGGCGTGGCCCGGCCTCACCCTCGTGCTCGCCACGCTTTTCTTCGGCTTCCAGATCTACTGCGACTTCTCCGGGTACTCCGACATGGCCGTCGGCGCCGCGCGCGTCATGGGTTTCCGGATCATGGAAAATTTCCGGCGGCCGTACTTCGCCGCGTCGGTCGCCGATTTCTGGCGGCGCTGGCACATCTCGCTGTCGACGTGGTTCCGGGACTACCTCTTCCTGCCCCTGGGCGGCAGCCGCGTGCCAAGCGGACGTCGGTACGCGAACCTCCTGGCGGTGTTCGTGGTGAGCGGACTCTGGCACGGCGCGAAATGGACGTTTCTCGCATGGGGCGCCATCCATGGCCTTTGTCTGGTCGGCCTGCTTGCGACGCAGGCCGTGCGAGCGCGGGTCGCGGCGGCGCTCGGCCTCGGGCGCCTTCCCCGGCTTGCGCTCGGCCTCTCGGTCGCGTGCACGTACGGCGTGGTGAACCTGGCGTGGGTCTTCTTCCGCGCCGACACGCTCTCCGACGCGCTGCGCGTCCTCGGGGGGCTCGGCGCCGGTTGGGGCGGGCTGCTCTCCCCGGGCGCGCTCCGCGCGGCGCTCCTGCCGGAAATCGGGTGGCGGAGCCTCTTTCTCTCCCTCGGGTCGATCGCGCTCCTGCTCGTGGTGGAGACGTTCGAGCAACGGACGTCACCGGGCGAGTGGGTCGCGCGCGCGCCCGGCTGGGTGCGGTGGGCTGGGTACTACGCGCTCGTCGGGAGCGTCCTCGTGCTCGGCGTGTTCCACGGGACGCCGTTCATTTATTTTCAGTTCTGACCGTCGCGGAGCGGAGAGCCGGGCGCATGTGGAGCGCGGACGTCGGGCGCTTGCTGGGGAAGGCCGCGCTCCTCTTGCCGATCCCGCTCGGCGTGCTTTTGACGAACTTCCTGGTGGACCCCGACGGCGCGTTCGACGGCGCGCGCTACGAGCAGGCGGTCGCGCGGCTCCTGGCGGAGGGGCGAAACGTCGTACCCTTCGTCACGCCGTACGAGCGCGCGGTGCTGCGCAGCTACGCCGAAGCGGCGCGCGAGGGCAGGGAAGTGCTCTTCCTCGGCTCCAGCCGTTCACTCCAGGTCGGCGCCGAGGCGTTCCCAAGTCGCTCTTTTTTTAACGCCTGGGCCTCGTCGTCCGTGCTGGAGGACTACCTCGCGATCTATCGTCTGTTCGAACGGTGCGGCCATGCCCCGCGAGTGCTCGGGCTCGGCGTGGACCCGTGGATCTTCAACCGAAACAACGGCACGCACCGCTGGACGGAGCTGGAGGACGAGTACCGGGAGATGCGTGCGCGGCTGCCCGGGGAGGCGGAGCTCGGGGCTCGACAAGCGCCGCTCGTGGGGGAACGCTATGGCAGGCTCGCGTCGGCCGCGACCTTTCAGCGCTCGCTTCGGGCGCTGGTGCTCGGCGAGTGGTTGAAGCGGCCGATCCGCGCGACCGACGCGACGGAGGACGAGGACCCGGTCAAACGGGCGGACGGCTCCATGTCGTATCCCCGGTCCGTGCGGGAGCGGGGCGTGGCCGAGGTGCGGCGGCTGGCCGTGGAGTTCGCGCGGCGGCGGCCGATCGCCTTCCTCGCCGGCTTCACGGAGCTGGACCCCGAGCTGCGCCGGCTCTTCGAGGCCTTCGTTCGGTACGTTCGCGCTCAGGGGATCGACGTCGTCTTCTACCTGCCGCCGTTCCACCCGACCGCCTACGAGCTGGTCGTGTCGTCGGAGGACGGGCGGATGCTGGTGGAGGTGGAGCGCTACCTGCGGGCGCTGGCGGGGCGAGAGGGGCTCGCGGTCTACGGCTCGTACGATCCGGCGCAGTGCGAGTGCGGCGAGGGGGACTTCTACGACTCGCACCACCCGCGCCACGGGACGAACGCGCGGATCTTCGCGCGGCCGTCGCGGGGGCGGTGAAGGGAGAGGACCGAGGGCCTGCCCGGGAGCTGGGATTCTCCTTGCCCGAGACTGTGCGGACCGCTAGAATCGGGCGCGGGGCTCCAAGGGCAAGGGTTCGGAGGACTCGCGATGTCGACGGAACGGCTCTGGCTCCTCGCAAGAATCGCGGTACAGCGTGGGCTGCTCACTCAGGAGCACATGGAAGAGTGCTTGCGGGAGAGTGACCGGACGCAGCGGCCGCTGGGGTCGATCCTACTCGAAAGGGGGTTCATCCGGAGCGCGGACTTGGAGACGCTCGAGTCTCTCCTGAAACCCGACACGCAGGGTCCCCAGGCCCCTGAAGGCGGTGCGCTCGTGTTGGAGCAGCCCCTCCCGGAACCCGTTGCGCTCCCTTCGCCCCCGGCAACCGCGGGCACGGGCCCGGCGGCCGAAGTCGATGCTGCCAGGACAATCCCTGAGAGCCTGGCGATCGAGCAGAGTCCTGCGACTGCAGGCCCGGACGAAGGAGGCCAGGCGGGGGCCGGGGCGATGCCCGCGACTCCCGCGGGACCCGAAATCGGCCTCAGGACTTGCCCCGAGCCCGTGGGGCAAACCGTGACGGAACGCGCGGCGAGTCACGCTTCCGAACTTCCTGGCTCGATCGAACCCGTGGCCGCCCCCCCTCCGATTCCGCCGCCGTCCCTCGCAGGTCCCAACGCGCCGCAATTCGCGCGTGCGGCTCCGCCGCCCGCTCCACTTCCGCATTCGCAGGCAGGTTTGCCGCTCTCCGCGGCGCCTGAACTGCCGGCACCGCCGGGTCTGACGGACCTGCCGAGCTTGCCGAGTTCGCCCCCGCCTGCTTCGCCGCACCCACCGCCGCCACTCCCAGGACCGCCGCCATTGGCGCCTGCCCCGCCCGCCTTGGCCACCCTACCGGTCGAAGGCCCCGGCGCACCCGGCACTCCTGTCACCCCTGCGCCGCCGGCCTCGCCGCCGCCGCCGCCGCCGCCGGCACCGCGCGCGCCGGCCCCGCTCACGGCGGAAGAGGCCTTCGGACTCGCACTGGAACAGGGCGGCGCCTCAGCTACGGCATCCACTCCAGGCCGCGCCGGCGCGATCGCGCGACCGCAGGAACCTCCGCGCACTCCGGGCCGGGGCACACCGGGCCGGGGCACTCCCGTCGGCGGGACGCGAGCCCCCGGCACTCCCGCCCGAGGCACTCCCGTCGGCGGCACCCGAGCCCCGGGCACTCCCGCCCGGGGCACTCCCGTCGCCGGCACGCGAGCCCCGGGCACACCAGCGGGCGGTACGCGACCCGTTGGCGCCCGCGCGCGGACACCGGGCGCGATTGCCCCACGCGATACGCGACCCGGCGGGCGCCCCCGGCCCACGTGGGTGGTCGCAGCCTCCGCCTGCGGAGCGCTCGCTCTCTGCGCCGTCGCTGCCCTGCTTTTCTGGCCCGCCCGCCGCCCTCAACGTACAGTTGACACCGTAGATCAAGGCCAAGCCGGCGCCACTCGGGAAGCCGAGCAAGAGCGCGCTCGCGCCGCGCGCTACGACGAGCTGGAGGCAATGAGCCGCGCCCAGCCCCTCGACCTGCGGAAACTCCTCTCCGCCTGCGACGAATTCGTCGCGGGCGCAACCGGCTCTCCCGCCGCCGACCGCGCCCGCGCCCTCGCCGCGCGCGTGCGCAAGGAGGCCGCCGCGACCGCGGCGCGGCAGCTTGCCGCCCTGGGCCAGGAGCTGTCGGCCCTGACGCGCGAACGGCAGTATGCCGCGGTCGCCAAGCGGCTTGCCGAGTTCCGGCGCGAGCTCGGGTCCGACCCCCAGCTTGCCGAAGGGCTCGCCGACCTGGACCGCCAACTTGGGTCCGAGGCGGCCCTCGCCCTGGCCAACCTCGGGCGCGAGGCCCGGGAGCTGGCCGCGACCGGAAAACTCGAGGCGGCCGTAGAGCACATCGAAACGGCCCGCGCATGGAACCTGCCCCAGCTTTCCGCGGAGATCGACGACGCGATTCGGGAACTCCGGTCGTGGCACGAGCAGCGGAAACTGGAGCCGGCCGCGAGCGCGCCGGACACCGCGGCCGCCGCGCCCGGGAACAAGCCGCAGGACCCGGCCACCGCCGCCCCGGACACGCCCCCGATCGAGGAACCGGCAAGTCCGGTACTTCCCCTGGATGCCCAGGCCGATTTGGTCCGGCGGATCGCCGACCACGTCCGCCAGTGGCGGATCGAAGAGGCGAAGCGTCTGGTCCCAATCCCCGGCGCGGAAACGGGCGCGGAAGAGCAAGCGCTCTGGCGGGCCTACGGCGCCGGCCTGGACCGGCTGGCCGCGTTCCGGGTACGGTTGATCGCGGGCCTCTCCGCGGCGACGCGCGTCCTCGACGCCGGCTCGGTCCCCGGGCTGGAGATCGCCGGCGGCACCGTGAGCGGCGCGTCACCGCAGGGCGTCCAAGTGCGCGTGGGAGGCGGACAGGTCGTCAAGGCCTGGGCTGTGTTGCCACCCGCCGGCCTGCGCGTCCTCGCTCAGGAAATCCTGGGGCGGAAGGAACCCTGGCACGCCGCGCTGACGGTCTTCCTGCTGGAGACGGGCGACGCAGCCGGCGCGCAGGCCGAGTGGACCGCGGCGGAGCAGGCCGGCGAGTCGGCAGCGGAGCTTCGCCCCTACTACGCCGCTCGCCTGAGTCTGGCCTCCCTCGTCGCCTGGCGCGCGGGAGTCGCGGAGGCCGAGGGGCTCGTGGCGGGAGGCCGGCCGGCTGCCGCGCTCGACCGTTTGGCGACGGTGCGCGCACCGACTCCCGGTCTGGCCGCGTCCGACCGGCGGTACGCGGACGAAGTGCGGGGACGGGCGCGCGCGGGGCTCGCGGCCGAGGTCCTGGCGGAGGCCGAGCAAGCGCTGCAGCGCGACCGGCCGGAGGCGGCCGTGGCCGCCCTGGAGGCCGCGCTCGGCCGGCTGGGGAAGTCGCCGGACTCGGAAAAAATCACCGCGCGCCTTGCGGAGTGCCGGCGCGTCATCGCCTGGGTCCTCGCCGACTTCGAACGCCCCGACGACCTCGATCGCTGGCAGGTTACGAATACGCAGACGCGGCGCACGACCGACCCGGACCATGTGGGCTCCGGGTCCGGGGCCTTGGAGTGGACGATCGGGGAGGCCGAAACCGGCGGGCTGAGTCTATCGCTGAACGGCGCAAATCTGCGCGGCTATGCGGAGCTTTCGCTCTGGGTCCAAGTCGTCCGCCCCTCCAAGGGGCGCTTCGAGGTCCGCATCGAGAGCTCCACCGAGGACTTCCTGCTGCTGGACGTCCCCCTCGCGGAGGCAGGGGCGAAGCAGGTGCGCGGGTCGATCGCGAGCCTGCGCAAGGGAGGCACCCCGGACCTGGGGAAGGTCCGGAGCATCACGATCTGGCATTTCCCGGAGGAGGCCGGCGGCGAGGTCTACATCGACGACCTTGTGTTGGCCCGCCGCTCCGGCGGGGGCGCGGCCATCGCCGCGGGCGCGGGGCCGGCGGCTCCGGCGTCGGCCTCTCCCGGCGAGGCGAGCCGCCCCGGCTCCGATCGCCCCCCGGTGGGCGGGACCCGGCCGCCGCGCCCGCCGCGCACCGGACCCGCCGCTCCGATCGCGGAGCACGCCTACGTCAACGCCGAGTACGGCATCCTATTCACGCCACCCGAACGCTGGAAGTCGATTCCTCCCCCCAAAGAAGACAACCCAGAATACCGCACCGACCAGCGGGTGAAGCCGGTGGTCGCTTTCGCCGCACCCGAGAACGACGCGGAGGGCTTCGCCCTCACCCTCACCGCGCTGTACCTGGCCAGGGCGGCATCGCTCGACGAGGCCCTCGACAGTTACCGCGCGTACGAGCAGGAACGGAATTCGAGGTACGATCCGGCGCAGGCCGCGCGGCCTCAGCGGGAGACGGTGAATCGCCTGCCGGCGGCATGGCTGCAAATCGAGGCCTCCGGGGGCGGCTTGCACCAGGTCATGGTGGTGCAGGGGTACGGCGAGGCGTTCGCGTTGCTCCTTGAGAGCGGGAAGAAGTATGCCGAGCGCAAAGCCGACACGTTTCGCCAAATCGGGCGCGGGTTCGCGTTTTTGAATGACGAGCAGGTGCGGAAGCTCGGCAGCCGCGCGGGTGGGTCAGGCGCAAGCGCACTGCCACCTGGCTGGAGTTCCTTCACGACCGCCCACTACGAGATTCAGTACAACTGCGACCGCGGGTTTGCGGAGCTGCTGGGGAAGCACCTGGAGGCGATCTTGGGCGAGTACCAGCGCCGTTTTCCGCTGGATCTGAACGCCGCGGCTCGGGAAGCGGGCGAGGCGAGCGGCTATACGCGTTTCACCGTAAAGGCCTTCAAGACCTTCGGCGAGTTCGACGCCTACGCAACGGCCAACAAAGTCAGCGGGGCGGCCGCCTACTTCAGCCCGGCGCAGAACGAGCTTGCCTGCTACAAGACCACGGACGAGGGCCGGCGCAAGACCTTCAACATTCTGTATCACGAGGCGAGCCATCAGTACATGCACCTGTACCTGGGCGGCGACGTGGAGATCCCGACCTGGCTGAACGAAGGGGTTGCGGAGTACTTTTACGGGGGGAACTTCGAGACGGACGGTCGGCTGACGATCGGCGTGAATCGGGATCGCACCGGCGACATCAAGGAGGCCGTGCGCCAGGGAAACCAGATCCCCTTCGCGAAGTTCTTCAAGTACACGCAGTCGCAGTACTACGCCTCCTCGCAGCTCTGCTACGCGCAGGGCTGGGCTGTGTGCTACTTTCTTTGGACGACGGAGCTGGCGCGCTACAAGGGGCGGCTGGACCGCTTCTACGCGAGCCTGAAGAAGACAAAAGACAGCGCGACGGCCTACCAGGACGCCTTCGGCGACCTCGAGCCCGCGGACTTTCAGAAGGACTGGGAGGCCTGGGTGACGGCGCCGGGGGCGATGCGGTGAGAGGCTGGAGCCATGACCGCCGGGGCGGGACTTCCACCCGCTGATCAAGAGCACCTCTCACGGCGCACACACGGTCCGGAACAGAGAACTAGACACGGCCCGCTTTCGATCGCGAATACCACGGAAACCAATGAGCAGCCTGTTTCAGCTCATCATGGATCGATCTCCTTGCTCGCACGTAGTCCATCCCTTCCCAGACTGTTGCTGAACCTGCGAGATACGCTAGAGCGGGTGCGGCACTGGGTATCGCGATACACAGCACAGTGGCTGCGAGTCCCGTCGCGACACTCAGGCCTTTCCACAGTAGCTCTTTCTGGAGTTTCGGTTCATCCGGAAAGTGCGTTCTAGAATAGCTTGAAAAAAAGCGGACATGCCTGTCTCATCTGGAATAAGAGGGACAGCCACCATTTATCTGCCCCTCAATAGTGACTTTCCCTCATTTCCCTCCTGAATTCCGTTTGGCAGACAATCGTGTCACCTCCATCACGTTTTGTCGAACGTGAAAACGGACGGCGATACGTGGAAGTACTTGGCGAGCGGGCCGATCTTGAATCGAGGGATCGTCCGTTTCCCGCCCACCACCTGGGAGATGGTAGAAATCGCGATCCCAGTTGCAAGGGCGACCTCGCTCTGCGAGACGCCTTTCTCCGCGATCAAATATCGCAATATCTCCGCGTCCGACGCCGAGGGGATCGCAAAGTGCTTCTCTTCGTACTTCGCCACGATATCGCTCAGGATGTTCAGGTAGTCCTCCTCGTCCTTGCCTCGTCTCTGTTTCGCGTGGAGAACGTCGAGCGCCTCGAGGGCACGGCGCAACTCGTGTGCCGAGCGAATCGGTCGTAGCGGAAGGGTCCGAACCAATCGGTAATATGATGATTCGGGCTCCTGCAACCGGGTCGTAGCGGTAGGCATGTTTCGTGCCTCTTCGTAAGGGTGAAGTGAGGGGGACAGGGCAGGGACCCGGGACCGTTACTTCTTGCGCGCATCCCATCGTCTACGCGCGTCCCTCTCCAGTTCCACACTATCGACATGAACAAGGTTCTGCGCGAAGTGGACCCTGACCAGGAGTAGGTATCTCCCCTGACCCCGAGAGATGTTGGGCGCCGGACTCCAAACCTTGAAGGCAACCAAGCCGACATGTTCCTCTGCGCTGGGGTGCGTCTTCTTGATATCGTTGAATGACGCCCATTCCGCGGTCAGCGTAGTCCGGACCCAGGTCCGGATCCCCGTGCCGAGCTCAGGCCGATGCTCGCACGCCGCCACCAGTCGACTTCGACCCGTGATTTCCATCCTCAGCCTCTGGACAGGAGCATGGGGAGTCTCTCCTTCGCGCGTATCGGTGCAGGGTTGCTTGAACCGGCCTTGAGCATCGACCCTGAGAGAGGCATCCTCGCGCCACCATAGGCCTGGCAGAATTGAATTCCTGGAACCCCACCCACCGGGAGGACGCAGTAGACGGCGAAGTACGCCCCCTTGAGGGATGACCTCGCAGTCTCGCCCGAATGTCCCCAGGGACCCCCATCATATTCGCAAAATGCGAAAACTTCAAGGCAGTTCTCCGTTATCAGGGGACACGTACCCATTTCCAATCCGACCCGGGTAGCGGCGGTCGTGGCCGCCGCGCCAAGGCAGAACGGGGCTTACGCGAGCGGCTTGGGGAGCTTGACAAGGCACTAAAGGAGGACGCCGAGGGACGAAACTGACCATCGACGGTCCGGAATCCTCCGGCGTTTAGAATTCGACAAAGCTCCGCTGAAAATGCGACAAGTCAAGCAGTTCTTCCTTCGGAATCAGACGGATGCCGTAGTTTTGCATGTCGTCGGCGCCAAAGATGACGTCGATCGGCCGGCCGTCGCCGTCCACCCCAATCTCGGGGAGGACGAAGGCCCTGACCACGACATGCCGCTTTCTGAGAGTGCCTTCCAGAAAGCACCCTTGGCGAAGCCGATGCCGCTTGCCGCCGATTTCGGCAACTTGTCTTCCCGCCAGCTCGGCCACCTGGCCCGCAGCCGCCGCGCGGGCGGAGATGAAGCTATTTTTCGCGCCGGTGTCAAAGAGTGTGTACAGACGCTCTTTCCCCACATGGATCGAGTCGAAGATGCGTCCCATGGCGCTCCTCCTTTGAACGGGACATGCGCATTCTACAGGGACTCGCTGATGCGAGGCAAGGACTACATCCCGCCTTACGCACCGAAGGAGCCCGCGCAGCGGCGGTCGCAGGGACGCTTGGCCAGCTCCGCGGGAGGGGAAATTCAGATGACGCGTACCTTGCTGAAGCCGGCATGCGACCGTCGGCTTGGCATCGGGCATCGACCGTGCCGGGCTCCGCTGCGGCAAGGAACTCGAAGCGCGACCGGTTGCACTCCCTCCGGGGGCGCCCTTTCCGGCCGGCTTGGCTCTCCAGGCCCGGTTCGGAGCGCACAGGGGCCCGCCGCCGACCGTGAAGAGTCGTTTGCATCCTGCGGCCCGTTGGCCTATAATCAGGTCTCTAATCGGACCTGTTGAGGAGCCACAGCATGAAGCCGATTCAGGTATCCCAGGACATTATCCCTCTCGCCGAGTTCAAGGCCCGGGTATCGAGTGTCTTTCGCACGCTTCGTGACTCCCAACGGCCCGTGATCGTCACACTGAACGGGAAACCTGCGGGAGTGCTGGTCGGACCGGAGGAATTCGATCGCATGCAGGAGCGGCAAGCCTTTCTCGGCGCGATCGCCGAAGGCATGGGTGACGTTCGGGAGGGCCGCGTGGTCAGCGACTCGGCGATGCGGCGAGAGCTACGGGAGCGGTTCGGGACGCACTCATGAAGCTGAAGTGGAGCGCGCGTGCCCGGCGTGACCTGTTGGCGATCGGCGACCGAATCGCCGCGGACAAGCCCGTAACCGCCCTCGCGTTCGTCGAGCGCCTGCGCGCCCGGGCCCTCACCGCAGGAGGCTTCCCGCGCTCGGGCCGGATCGTGCCGGAAATCCAAAATCCAACGATCCGGGAACTGATCGAGGGCAGCTACCGGATCGTCTATCGCGTGGAGCGCAAGGTCGTCTCGGTCTTGACGGTCTTTGAAGGGCATCGGCTCATGCGTGCGCAGGACATCGTCCGAGTCCCGCCGTCAACCGAAGGCCGGCGTCGGAAGAAGAGTCGATAGGGAACCGCTTCCCTGCTGGGGTAAGGGCCCGTAAAGGAACAAGTCAGGCGCTCACGCCAGTCCGTGCAGGCCGGAAGGCCAGCCCTTTCAAGGTGGGCAAACGAGTCGCCCCCTGAGGAACAAGCCATCACCAGTTCGACCGCGGAACGGGGCGAGTTTCTGGGTGCTTGCCTCCGCCAGCCTCGAGCCCTTGTGGTGCAGGGCTTCCGCCCTGCACCGGCGGGACAACTCGGGTGGAAATCACGCAGCCCGTTGGTCGCGGCGGAGGCTCGACGGGTAGCGAAGAGGCACTTCGGACGTTTCGTGCGAGTGCGGGTGCAGGGCGGAAGCCCTGCACCACAAAGCGCTCTCAAGCCGCAGGCTCAAATGAATAGCCGGCTTGCGGCGAGCGAAAGCGATGCAACACCACCTTGAATGGGCAGGCCGGAAGGCCTGCATCACAAGGGCCTCTTCCCTCCGAAGAAGGCGCCGATCCATGAGTTATTCCTTCACGGGCGCTAGGTCGCCACGGCCACACAAGCGCAAAACAGGGGACACGTACGGCTCCGCGGTGTCGCCTCCTTCGGCGCCGCCAATCGCACAACCGGCCACAAGCTCGCCCCGATGCCGCGCGACCACGTGTCCCCCGACGTGCGCCCACGCGAACGACATGTCCCCTCAATTCGGAAGCGTCGGGGCGGCGGGTGGGCGATGCCCGCGACCTCTTCACGCCCTGCTATTCCCGCGCGGCCCGCGCGTCCCGCCCGTGCGACAGACCGCCCCGCCGGCGCGCCTCCGCAAGGAGGGCCGCGAATTCCCCCACGTCCAGCGGGCGCAGGCCGTCCAGGAACACCTCCCGACGCATGCGAACGACGGTCCCTCCCGAGCCGCTCTCGACCTCGACCTTGTCGCCCAGGGGCGTATAGGGGGTCGCCGGGGGCCGCGCGGTTCGGCCCGGCGGCAGCTTGAGCGCCAGGTCGATCGTGCTCCGCGTCAGGAAGAGATCCTCACGGTCGAAAGCCTGCACGCCGCGTTGCGAGTACGTGACCTCCTCCCGGTGTCCGATCCTGTCTACGATCCGCCACTCCAGCGACGAGCCGTCCACCAGGCGCGTCCTTCCCTCGATCCAGGCGTTCTCGTACGTCGTCTCCTTCGTCGTGATCAGATCGGCCTTGAAGGGCGAGAGCACGGGCCGCCGGAGTTCCACCCGCACAGGTCCCGACTTGCGCGACACCTGTTTCTCGCGCAGCCGTCCCCCGGAGAACTCCACGTGCATCGTCAGCCGCGCGCCCGGCTTCAGCTCGGGACGGAGCGCCTCGATCAGCCCTCGGGCGAAGGCGCGCGGATGATTCGCGAGGTTCCGCCGTCTCAACGTGGCCTGCTGGAGGAAGAGCCGGCCGGCCGCGGCCAGCGGGAGCGAACCCAGCAGCAGGCCGAGCTCCGGACGGCGCCACGCGATCGACCCGACCACGAAAAGGCCCACGCCCAGAACGGTGGCCGCTCCGCCCAGGACCGACGCGGCCGAGCGTTCGGCATCCGCGGCCTGCTCGTACCGGTCGATGCGGGCGAGGAAGCCGAGCCACTCTTCGGCGGTCAGGTCCGCCTGCGCGGACTTCGTCTCCAGAAGACTCTTCTCGTCCTCGGAGAGGGACCTGTAGAGGACTTCCGCTTTGCCCAGAAGCACGGCTCGCCGTCTCCCTGCGCAGGTCGTCATGGCCTCGGGGGTGGAATCGACCGTCCTCGCCATCGGGTCACGGAGGGAAGGCCGATTATACCGCAAGAGCCCGCCCCAGGGACATCCCTGGCAGTCCTTTCGCCGCGAGCGGCGGACCGGCTCCTGCTGCCCTCCTGAAGCCCCCCGCCGCGTCCGAGCGGGCTCGCGTTCGAGCGTAAAAACCGACCACGACCGCAAGGACTGGACGGATGCGGGCGGTCCCCCCCGGGCGTGGCGAGCCGCCCCGCATCGGGCTGCCGCCGGAGATCCGACCGCTGCTCGCGTCGCTTTCCGCCCGGATCACCGAAGCGGGGGGAGCGGCGCCGGTGGCCTCGAGCCGGCGTCCGTGCCGGGCCGCTTCCGACGGGCGGTCGGGTGCCGCGCTTGCGGACAGACCGGCTTCCGGGGCCGCGGCCTCCTCACCGAGTCGCTCGAGATGACGCCGGAGCTTTCCGCCGCCTTGCGCCGCGGAGCGCCGGTGGACGAGCTGCGCGCGATCGCCATACGCCAGGGAACCGTCACGCCGGCGGCCGACGGCTTCCGCCGCGCCGCGGCAGGGAGGACGACCTTGGGAGAGGTCGCTCGCGTGCTGGGGCTACGGTGAACGTCGGCGGGGGATCGGCGGGGCGTGGGCGCGGAGCGACGGCCCTGCCCACTCCCGCTACGCCGGCGAGGGGGGGAGGGTACAAAGGCGGCCGCGCAGGAGCCAGTCGGGGCCGATGCTCTCGAAGCGCGCGTCCTCGAGTCGGAAGGCCTCGGAGATTCGCGGGGCGCCGGAGCCGGCGACGGGAGTCGAGGCGTCGGCGCCGCCAAGGATCCGGGGGGCGACGAAGACACGCGCCTCGCCGACCACGCGCGACTCGAAGGCGCTCGCGAGCACCCGGCCGCCGCCTTCGACGAATACCCGCGGGAGGCCTTCCGCGCCCAGCACGCGGATGACCTCGCGGAAGTCGGGCCGGGGGCCGACCGAGGACGGCGCGAGCGCGAGAAGCCGGCAGCCTGACACCTCCAGCGCGCGGAGGCGATCCGGCGGCGCGGCCTGGGCGTGCACGATCAGGACCGGGACTTCGCGCGCGGAGCGGACGAGCCGGCTCGCGAGCGGCGTTCGGGCGGAGGAGTCGAGCACGACGCGCAACGGTTGACGGCCCGCGGGGTCCTCGCCGCGCAGCTCGGGGTCGTCCCGGAGGACGGTCTCCACGCCGACCACGACTGCGCCGCACTGCTGCCGCCACCGGCGCGCCAGCCGACGCGACTCGTCGCTCGTAATCCACTTCGAGTCACCGGTCCGGCTCGCGATCTTCCCGTCGAGGGTCATTGCCCACTTCGCGACCACCCAAGGCATGCGCGTCGTGACGTACTGGACGAAGGGCGCGTTGAGACGGCGGGCCTCAGCCTCCCGAACGCCGACGCGGACCTCCACGCCCGCCGCGCGCAGGGCCTCGAAGCCCCGCCCCTTCACGGCCGGATAAGGGTCGGCCATGGCCGCGACCACGCGCGTAACGCCGGAGGCGAGGACGAGGGGCAGGCAGGGCGGCGTCTTTTTCCCAAGGTGGACACAGGGCTCCAGCGTGACGTAGAGCGTAGCGCCGCGCGCGCGCTCCCCGGCGGCGCGCAGGGCGTGCACCTCGGCGTGCGCGTGGCCGAACCGTTCATGGCAGCCCTCGCCCACGACCTCGTCGCCGCGGGCGACGACGGCGCCGACCAGGGGGTTGGGCTCGGCCGCATCCTCGCCGCGACGGGCGAGGGCGAGGGCGCGGTCCATGAAGAGCTCGTCGCGGTCCACGGGGAAAACTCGCGGGAAATCAGGGGGAAGCAGGGGAGTGGAGAGGATGCGAAAGCCCGAGCTGCGTCGTGCCCTCACCCCTGCCCTCTTTCGCTTTGCGGGAGAGGGGGACTGTGCGCGAGTGCGGAGTCGTGAGCATTACGGCCGCTCCGCGGGAGAGGGGGACGGCGCGCGATGGGCACGGGGAAGCTCGTGGGCGTTCAAGGTCGATGCGGTGGGTGAAGGCGGAAGGTCGGACCGCGCCCCTCTAGGAGCCGGCGATGTGGACAGGGAAGCAGCGGCAAACTCGATCCATCCGGCGGCCAGTCGCCCCGCCTGAAGGCGGAACTACGAACCGGGTCGCAGTACTTCGGGCAGGTTGCCCGGAACGGCCGCTTTCCAGGCCCCGCGCGCACAGGCCGCGGCGCTGCTTGTAGTTTCGCCTTCAGGCGGACCGTGACGCGACTGGCGTTCACTTGCGACTGCCCCTTCAACATCGGTCCGGGTTGGTGCGTGTCTCGGGGTCATTCGAGCTGGGCTGGACCGAGGGACACTGAGGAAATGCCGAATCGACCTTGAACGCCCGCTAGCGCGGAGCGGGTGCGGTCGCGTCCACGAGGTCGCCGATGAGCGTGAGGGGGGTGGCGTGATGAACACGCACGGGCCGCAGCTCGCCGGGGCGCGCGTCGGCCCGATCGAAGACGACGATGCGGTTGTCCGGGGCGCGCCCGGTCCAGCGCGCGGCGTTCATCCGGCTCGGGCCCTCCACCAGGACCTCCACGTCGGAGCCGATCGTCGCCGCGTTCTTCCGCGCGTTCACCCGCTCCTGGTGGCGAAGCAGGAGCTGGTTCCGCTCCTGCTTGACCTCCTCCGGCACGTCGTCCGCCAGCCGCGCGCCGGGGGTGCCGGGGCGCGGCGAATACTTGAAGATGTACGCGACGAGAAAGCCGACCTGATCGACGAGCTCGACGGTCGACTCGAAATCCGCGTCCGTCTCCCCCGGGAAGCCCACGATGAAATCGCTGACCCACTCGAGCCGCGGGCAAACCTCACGCGACTGGGCGACGCGTTCGAGATACTCACTGCGCGTGTAGCCACGCTTCATCCGCCGCAGGATCCGGTCGGACCCGGACTGCGCCGGCGCGTGGAAATAGGGGCAGATCTTCGGCTCGTCGCGGATGACCTCGAAGAGCTCGCGGTGGGCGAAGGCCGGATGCCCGGTCAGGAACCGCAGGCGGCGCAGCCCCTCGACGCCCGCGACGGCGCGTAACAGACCGGCCAGATTCACTTCCCACTCCGCCGGGCTGCGCTCCGGACGCGAATCGTGCAGTGGAAACTGCGGCGCGGAGGGACTCAGGTTTTTGCCGTAGGAGGTGACGTTCTGCCCGAGGAGCGTCACCTCCACGACCCCGCGGCCGACGAGCGTGCGGACCTCCTCGACGATCGAGTCGATCGGCCGCGAAAGCTCCGTGCCTCGGGTCAGAGGGACGACGCAGAAGGTGCAACGGCAGTCGCAGCCCTTCATCGCCAGGACGAAGGCCTGGTAGGGGTTTTCGAGCGGCCCCTGCCCGCGGTCGAAGGCATCCACGTCCGGCCGCTCGTCCACCGCCACGACGGGCATGCCGCGCTCGACGACGGAGCGCAACAGGGCGGGCATCTCGCGGTACTGGTGCGTCCCGCACACCAGGTCCACATGCGGCGCGCGGTCGCGAAGCGCGGCCCCTTCGCGCTGCGCCATGCACCCGAGCACGCCGATCACCAGCTCCGGCCGCTCCCGCTTCGCGCGCCGCAAATCCCCGAGGTGCGAGTAGACCTTCTCCTCGGCCTTGCCGCGGACGCTGCACGTGTTGTACAGGATGACGTCCGCGCCCTCCTTGTCGTCGGTAAGCACGTAGCCGTCACGCACCAGCTCGCCCAGGACCAGCTCCGAGTCGAGCCGGTTCATCTGGCAGCCGAAGGTTTCGAAATACAGCCGCTTGTCCATGGCTTCCCTCCCGGGAGTGGGCGCGCGCGGGGCTGGGCGCGGAGACGGCAGGACGAAACGGGAAATGATAGCACTCGCGGGGAGGCCGGTCAACCGCCGAGAAGCGGTCGCACGCGCTCACCGCAACCCGCCTACTTCGCCGGACCCGCGGCCCGCCGCAGGCGCTGGAGCTGCGCCAGGAGTGCCTGACGAAAATTCGGACGCTGCTCGACGCCCAGGGCCTTCTCCACAAAGGGCAGCGCCTTCGCCGGCTCCCCCCGCTTCTCCCAAAGATAGGCCATCGCCGACAGACCGTCCCGGTCCTCCGGGACAGCCTTCAGGAACTCGGCGAGCGGCGACTCCGCCTCGTCCCAGCGCTTGAGTTCCAGCAGGCTTCGAGCGAGCAGGTACCGGACGACCGGGTCCTCGTAGCCGCCCGCGGACGCCTTCCCGAGAAGGGCGAGCGACTCCTCGAACTTCCCGACGCGAGCGAGCGACGCGCCCAGGAGGAAGTTCGCCTTGGCGTTCTCCGGGACGAGCTTCAGCGCGGCCGCGGCGGGCGCGAGGGCAAGGTCCGGACGGCCGAGTTGGAGCAGGATCCGCACCTCTTCGTGCAGGCTCACGATGTCGGCCGGGTACAGTCCGGCGATGACCGCGTGGACTTGGAGCGCCGCGAGCGGGTCAGGGTGGTCCTCGAGCCGCCGGGCCAGCTCGCGCAGGAAGGCCTCCCGCTCCGCTTCGGGGATCCCCTCCACCGCCATGCGGTAGGCGCCGCGGCGCCGGACGAGCCAATCGTGCGTCTCGATCGAGGACCCGGCCCGCAGGAAGTTCGCGCGCGGCGTGAACTCGAGCACGGGCAGGTCGTCGGTGTTCATCACCGCCTCCGCCCAGGCCTCGCGCGGCAGCTCGCCGATCCGGCAGGCGGCGAAGGCCGCGGGGTCCGTGAGCGAGATGCGCTCGAGGTCGGCGCGAATCGTCGGCACCTCCAGTCGGCGCCGGAAGCGTGCGCAATCGAGGACCATCGGCGAGTCCGAGGCGACGAGGATCTGTTCGAGAGGGTGGGGCGTTTCCCAGACGGAAACGTGCTCAAACACCTCGCCGAAGGTACGGAGCAGCGAAAGCAGCGCTTCCTCCGTCAAGGAGCCGAGCGCGACCCACTGGCTCAGGAGCCCGCCCGGGCGGAGCCGGGCCTTGACGTTGCGCAAATGTTCCACCGTGAAGAGGTGGGACGGGCCCGTGACCCAGCAATCGGGCGCGTCGGAGGTGATGATATCGTATTTTTTTTTGGTCAAAGCGGTGAAGTTCCGCCCGTCGTCGAAGCGCACGTGGACGCGCGGGTTGTGGGCCGCGTCGTAATTTTGTTCGGCGAAGAGATCGGCGGCCCCGAGGACGGCGCGCTCCAGTTCGACGACGTCGATCGACTGGACCGACGGATGGCGCGTCAGCGCGCCGACGGAGACGCCGAGCCCCCAGCCGATCACGAGGGCGTCCTTCGGCTCGGGGTGAAGCTGGAGGGGGATCTCGGAAAGGAGCACGAGGGCGTCGAGCTGTCCGGGCCCGGTGGAGGCCTCGGTCTTCCCATTGATCTGGAAGAGCAGCTCCTTGGAGGACTTCCGGACCGTGACGACGCTGTCCAGTCCCTCGCGGTCGTACACGATCGGGGCGGACCGGAGAATGCGCTGGATCCGCTCGCGGTCCATGCCCTCGAACTGGTAGGCGTACATGTAGGGGGCGGAAGTGACCGAGGTGCGGTCCCAGTCGGGGACCAGGGCGAGGAGCGCGAGGACGCCGGCGACCGCCGCGAGCGCGCGGGGCAGGCGGCGGAGCGCGTCCGCTCCCCAGAGCCAGAGGACAAGGCCGGCCAGGGCATTCGCGACGGCGCCGACGCGGGCGGTCCCGAGCGCGCCGATCGACGGGATGAGCGCGAACGCCGCGGCAAGCGCACCCAGGATGCAGCCGGCGGTGTTCCAGAGGTAGAGGCGGCCGAGCCTGCCGCCGACGTCGGGCAGGCCCCCGAGGAAGAGGCGGATCGCCACCGGGAAGGCGGCCCCGAGCAGGAAGGTGGGGCCGAGCATCGCGGCCATGGAGAGCGCGAACTTGAAGACGACGAACCGCGCATGGCTTTCGCGAAGAAAAGACTGCCAGGAAATGAGGACGTAGGGGAGCTGTCCGAAGAGGGGGATCACAAGGAGCGCGAGGACCGCGATGCCCAGCTCGATGCCGAGGAAAAGGGCGCGGGGGGAGCGGACGCGGTCCGCTAACCGGGCGATCGCGGCGCTGCCGGCCGCGATGCCGACAAGGAAGGCGGCGAGCATGACGGTCAGGGCGTCGTGCGTGCTGCCGACGATCATATGGAGGGTGCGCGTCCAGGCGACTTCGTAGAGGAAGGAGGCGAACCCGGAGAGGGCGACCGCGAGGAGGACGGCGGCGGGCGCCACGGAATCGGCGGGTGGGACCGTAGGGACCGCGGGGGGGAGGGAGGGGGAAGGGGCGGCGTGGCTCGCGCCCTCACCCCGAGCCTCACCCGCGTCGCGGGAGAGGGGGACTGTACGCGAGTGCGGGGCGGAATCCCCTGCGGCCGCTTCGCGTGAGGGGGGGACGAGGCCTGCCGGGGCCGCAAGCGCCGAGGTGGCGGTGCCGGCGTCGAGCGCCGGCGCGCGCAGGGCCAGGGCGAAGGCGCCCGCGGCCAGGTTGAGCACGCCGGCGACCCGAAGGGTCAGGGAGACGCCGAGGTGGGGGAGCAGCCAGAGCCCGCCGAGGAGCGTGCCGAGGACGGCCCCGGTCGTGTTTACGGCGTAGAGGAGGCCCACGCGCGCGGCCGAGCCGCCCTCGCCGCGTGAGACGTGGCGCGCGAGGACCGGCAGCGTTCCGCCCATGCAGGCCGTCGGGACCAGGATGAAGGCGGTGGCAAGGCAGAAGCGTAGGGCGACGGAGAGACCGAAGCCTGGCGCGAGCGCGGCGTGGAGGGAACCGTAGACCGCTTCGAGGAGATCGACGAGCTGGGGGCTGGCGAGCCCGTAGGCCCCGATCGCGAACTCCAGGACCGCGTAGAGAAGCAGGGGGTCGCCGGCGCGGTCCGCGCGGCGGCCGAAGAGGCGGCTGCCGAGAGCCAAGCCGCTCATGAAGGCGGCGAGTACGGTGCCGACCGCGAACGAGGTGGAGCCGAAGACGAGCAGGAGCCGCCGGGTCCAGACGATTTCGTAGATGAGCCCAGCGACGCCGGACAAGAGGAAGATCGCGCAAATCGCAGGGGTCGAATGGGGACCCAAACCGGCGCGCGGTTCAGGACCCGCGCCGGGTGCGGGCGCCGGGGCGGGCGCCGCCCCCGGGACCGCGGCGGCGGTCGGCGTGGAGGTCAGGCCGGCGGCAGGCGACGCGAGGGGCAACGCTCCACCGGGAGCGGCAGGCACAGGTTCGGTCATGTGACCCGAGGCTCCTCCTGAGTACCGCGGAGCGCCAGGCCTCTTGCGCTCCGCGAGCAGAGGCTCGCCGGAACGCTACGAGCCGGCCGGGAGGAAGCCGTAGTAGCGCCCCATCCAGTACGGCAGCAGGTAGTCGATCCCCGGGTAGGCGCGGCTGCCGTCGCCGCCGCCGTCGAGGTTGAAGGGGCCGCGTTGCCAGAGGAAGTCGCTGGGGGGGCGACGGTTGACGGGGAGGGCCTGGTCCGCCAGCTCGGGGTGCAGCCACGCGCGCGCGATCGTCGGGTCGGTGCTGTTGACGACCGCGAGATCCAGCCGCGGCGCGGCCGGAAACAGGGCGAGGGCGGACAGGTCATAGGCCAAAATGCCCGCGTCGTGGAGACCGAGGGCGGCTTCGTAGATGTAGTCGAAGTGCACGTTGCCGTGACTGGCCAGCGGCGGCCGGAGCCATTGCGACAAGGCCTTGCCGTAGGTGGAGCGGCGGCTCGGGTCGGGCTCGAGGCGGATCAGGTTGAAGAGGTTGATGTGGTCGAGATTGAATTTGTAGTAGGAGCCGTAGACGTCGAAGGTCTCGGTGAACGGCGCGATCCAGACCGTCTTCCAGAGCTGTTTCGCGCGTGCGTTGTAGGCGGCGGCGAAGGCGCCCGGGTTGACCTGACGGGCGATCTGAAGGAAGGCGAGGATCTGTTCGGAGCGGCCGAGGAAGGTCGTGGCGATTTCGCCGTCGGGTGAGATCGGCGTCCAGCCGTGCCCTTCGAGGAAGCTGACGATCTTGGTGACGTTGGAGGCGATCTTCGCGCGGACGTCGGGGAGGGGGAGCAGATCCCAGGCGATGGACATGCCGTACATCACGCCGGAGTACTGGTCGCGCGAGATCGTCCCTTCCCAGTAGTAGGCGACGCCGCCGACCGTGCTCTTGTAGAACACGTGGCCGGCCTCGGGAGGGTGGATGCGGGGGTGGACGGGCGCGGGGAGGGTCACGATGGGATTGGAGCCGATGAACTGCGCCGCCCACGGAGAGCCGACCGGCACGGCGGCACGGGCGAGGTAGCCCTGGTTCCCGGCCACCGCGACCAGGCGGGTGATCCCGGTGAGGGCGCGGCGGGCGTTGTCGAGCGCGACGGGGCTGTGGGTCACCGCGTAGCGATAGGCCTGCGAGGCGAGGTAATGCCCGGTCCAGATCGCGGAGTCGCCGAAGTCCGAGTACCCCGCGATGGTGGTGCTGCCGGGCGCCGTGAAGATGGGATCGAAGATGGTGTCGTGCGGGAGATGACGGAGCGGGACGAGGGCATCGTACGCGGCCGCCTTGTCCGCCAGGTCGCCGGCGGCGACCATGCGGGCGGCGAGCAGAAGGCCCACGACCAGCCAGTACCAAGAGCGAATGCGTCCGCCTCCCATGTGGAGATACCTCCCGGTCACGATGTGGAAGAGAGTCAGGAAGGAAAAAACAACACGGATCCGCACGTTTGGTTCCCGATGCGGGGCGGGAATTATAGCGACCGCCCCGGGTCGGGTCAAGTCGAATGGCGAGGCGGGGCACGGGCCGGACCCGCTTGACACGAACCGTAACGACTGCGCGGACGGGGTTGACAAGAAGGGCCCAAACCGTTCCCGGTCGTAACAGCCGGACCCCACGGCCGTAAGCCGCCCCTTACAGGGCTGGGGAAGCTCATGCGTACAAGGACCATATGCGCGCCGCAACATGTTAATTGAACACGTTATAAAATTATTCGCCAATGCATGTCAATTCGCGGCACCACGATTGCTAATGTTGACATGTACGAGGCGCGCCCAAGATGGCCAACACCTCCGAGAAAGATCAGGGGTAGAAAAGGAACGGAGGCTAAAGCCATGAAAAAGTGCACGACGGAAGCCGGCAAGGGCAGGTGGCAGGGCGCGGCGGTCGTGGGGATGGTGATTTTCGGCATGGCCCTCCTTCCCCAGACAGCCTTCGCGACGCCGAAGCCCGCTGCGGCCTGGGTGCCCGCGAGCACGGCGAACTACACCGCGCACTCGGCCGGCCGACCGCTGACGTACGTGGTCATTCACGACATCGAGGGCTCGGCCGCGGGCGCGATCTCCTGGTTCCAGAACTCGGCCGCGAGCGCGAGCGCGCACTACGTCATCGGTTACGACGGCGCGTTGACGCAGATGGTGGCGGACAAGGACATCGCCTGGCATGCGGGGAACTGGACGTACAATTCGAAGTCGATCGGGATCGAGCACGCCGGCTACGCGTCGAGCGGCGGGTACACCGAGGCCGAGTACGCGAAGTCGGCGGCGCTGGTCCGCTGGATCTGCGACACCTACGGGATCCCGAAGGACCGGCATCACATCATCGGCCACCAGGAAGTCCCGGATCCGGACGGGTCGGGCTACGGCGGCGCCGGCCACCACACCGATCCGGGCCCGCACTGGAACTGGACGCACTTCATGGCGCTGGTCGGCGGCTCCTCGAGCGGCGGCGGCGTGACGCCCCCGGCCCCGGCGCCGGCCCCTGCGCCCGCCCCGCCGTCGAGCGGCGGACTGGCGGCGATGAAGGTGACCACCGGATCCCTGAACGTCCGGAGCGGGCCGAGCACGTCGAACTCGATCATCGGCGGCGTGGCGAACGGCCAAGTGTACGTTTCGATGTCCTCCTCCGGTGGTTGGAGGAAGATCTGGTACCGCGGAAACACGGGTTGGTGCTCCGGGAGCTATCTGACCCAGGTGGGCGCGACGGCGCGGAAGGTGACCACGGGCGTCCTGAACGTGCGGTCCGGCGCCTCGACCTCGGCCTCGATCGTGGGACAGGCCCACAACGGCGAGATGTACGTCCGGACGGGCACGAGCGGCGTCTGGCAAAACGTCTTCTTCGGCGGCGCGTCCCGGTGGTTCCACGGGGACTACTCGACGAACGTGGGGCTGTAGCGCCCTGGGGAAACGAGAGCAAGCGCTCGACGAGGCGGGTCCGAAAGGGCCAGCCTCTTTTTTTTTCGGCGATGGGTCGGGAGCAGAGCGAGCGGAGTGCATGGGAAGGGGGGGCGGCGGCGGGTCGAGGGCACGGCGGGGCCGTGCCCCTACCAGGGTAGGCCTTCCACCTACTGTCGGCGGGTCCTGGGCGCGGCGAGAACGGGTGGACGGGCGAGGGGAGGATCCGGCTGCGGAGCGATCGGGAAGGATTGAAACGGGGGGGCTTTTCGATTAGGTTGGTGGGGGCGATCACCCAGGAACAATGCGCAGGCGTGTGCGTCGGCGTTCACTCCGGAGTGCGCGGATGGGCTTTGCGACGGCGATGTGGCTTTCGTGTGCGCTAAACGTGGTCGTGTCCATCCTCGTGAGGCGCAACACGCGCATCGGACGCATCGAGTGCGGGCGCTCGATCCCGATGCACGCACTTTTCGCGGTGTTGTCGCTGGGCGGGCTCTCGCTGGCAGTGACCTGTGGATTCTCAGAAGCCGGGGCGGCGGGGGCCGCGGGCAACGGGATGGCGGCGGCGGGGGACTTCATGTTCCTGCTCGCGATGATGGCTCTCTCCGCCTTCTGCCTGCTCCCTTTCCTCACGTTTCTGGTCGGGGAGTACTTCCAGCGCGGGCAGAGGTTTCTTCTGTCCCTCGACCAGCTCAAGGTCGCCCGAACCTACGATCAGGCCGAGGCCCTGGAGAGGAAACAGGACTGGGAGGGGGCGCTGGCGGCCTACCGGAAATACGTCGCGAGCGACCCGGAGGACGCGGAGGCGTGGAGGCGGATGGCGGAGATCCACCTGAAGCTGGAGGCGGTCGACGCGGCGATCGCCTGCTTGAGCGCGGTGGTCCCGAAGCTGCAGGAGCTGGAGCCCAAGGGCGTGGTGGCTTTCCGCCTCGCCGAAATCCTCGCGGAGAGGAGGGGGGACAGGGCAGGCGCCCGTCAAGTCCTCCTGACATTCGAAAAGGAGGCGACGGGCACAAAACTCGCCGAATACGCTCGCCGGCGCATCGAAGGACTCTCCTGACCCCCCGCCGGGGCCGGCCCTCCTCGGCTACCGCTTCTCGAGGTGAGCCTCGATCTTGTGGGCGAGGCCGACGAACTTGATCAGCATGTAGATCTGCGTCACCACGCCGATGGCGACGAGGGTGAGGGTGACCTCCTCCATCTGTCTTCTCCTTCTCTACGGCCCGCGCCCGGCGGCTTTCGCACGCCCGCACCGGCCTTCACAGCTCAATTTCACACTAAACCGACCCGGACGGGGTCGGCACACTCGCGCTTCGGGTCGTCCGACCCAGCTCGGCCAAGGCCTTGGCGCATTCGACCGTGTTCCGAAGCAGGATCATCACCGTCACCGGCCCGACTCCGCCGGGGACCGGCGTGAGCCAGGACGCGACTTCCCGTGCGCCTGCGGATTCCACGTCCCCCACCAGCCGGCGGCGTGGGTTCCCCTTCTCATCCAGCACCGGCCGCCCCGCCGCATCCAACACCTCGACGAGATTGATCCCGATGTCCACCACGACGGCGCCGGGCTTGATCATCGGCCCCCGGATCAGCTCCGGTTTGCCGACAGCGACGAGCAGAACGTCCGCCCGACGCGTGTGCGCCGCAAGGTCCCCGGTCGCGACGTGACAAATCGTCGGCGTCGGCGCCTCGAGCGCGGACTCGAGCAGGAGCAAGGCGAGCGGCTTCCCGACCGTCTTGCTGTGCCCGACGATCGTCACCTCCAGCCCCGCAAGACTCGGCCGGATCGTCCGAAGCAGCTCCACGGCCCCGACCGCGGTGCATGGGGCCACCCGGTACGTCCCGTACAGCAGCCCGCCCATGTTCACCGGGTGCAGGCCTTCGACGTCCTTCCACGGATCGATGCGCGCCTGCATCCGGGAGCCGACGATCTGTGGAGGGAGGGGCGTCTGCAGGAGGATCCCGGTCACCGTGGGATCGTCGTTCAGCTCCTGAATGACTTCCGCTACCCCGGTTTCGGTCGAATCGACCGGCAGCTCGCGGCTGTCACAGCAGATCCCGAGCGCTTCGCAGGCCTTGCGTTGCTTCCGCACATAGACGAGGGATTCGGGGTCGCCCTGAAAATAGACGGCGACGAGCCGGGGTACGACCCCCCGCTGCCGAAGCGCAGCCACTTCGCCCCGCAAGGTCTCCTTGATCCGCTGCGCGAGCGGGCCTCCCTCGAGGAGTTGCGCAACCACGCTTCACCTCCGGACGCCCCGACGCGGCGTGGCCATGCCCCGGAGCCGTCGGTCTCTCCGGATCGGGGAACCGACCGACGAGCCCCCGCGGGACGCGCGAATTCTAGCACCGCTTCTCTTCGGGTGTCAAAGCAATTGCTTCTCCTCACAACAGGTGACGCAAGCACGCCCGCAGGAGCGACGCGGCTCCGCAATCCAGGCCCCAGAGATCCATGGCCGCGAGGTCGAGCGCCGCCTCCTGTCGCGCCAGCTCCGCGTCGCTCTTCGCTTCCGCCGCAAGGTGGCAGGAGCGCGACAGGGCCGCAAGAGCCAGGTGGCGGGGGTTCGCGGGCTCAAACCGCGGCACCCGCACGCGCCGCAGCACGTGCGTGTCCGGATGAAGCGCAATACTCGCCGCGACGATAAGCTGTGCCGGCAGGGAGTTGAGCGCCGCGCAGACAAAGTGCGCCTCCTCCTCGCGCTCCAGCGGAAGCAGCATCGCCTCGAACGGGACGACGGGCCGTGGACCCAGCTCGCACGCGCGCGTGCCGACGACGCCGGCGGCCACGGTCTTCCCCACCCGTCCCCACACGACCTTGAACGGCGCGAGGGTCCGCCGGTCCACGCCGTAGATCGAGTAGAAGGGCGGGCGAGGGAGGAGCTTCGATCTCCGGGCCTCGAGCTCCTTCCGGAAACTGGAAAGGAACTTCCACGTCCCCGCATGGCGGCGCAGGGACGACTCGTCGAGTCCGCGACGCGCCTCGGGATCCTGGGCCAGGAGGACGAGGTACTCCGTGCGGACGCTCCAGCGGGCGATGTCCCGCCCCCGGCACACCGGATAGAGGAAATCCCCCAGGACTTCCCCCTGTCGCTCCGGGACTGCCGACCTTCCAGCGTCCGGCACGTTTCGGATCCGCCAGGCGTCCGGCGACACTCGTCGCTCCGTCCGAACCAGGAAGACGCCGTCCGCGCCGCAGGTGGTCACGCCGGCTTGCGCCTGGTATGCGGAGCGGCCCATCGCCTTCCGAAGCTCGCCGCGCAGGGCTTGTGGCACCGTCAGCCAGGGACCGGTGGGATGGTCGGGCTCGACCGGTTCCGCGACAAAGGCGAGCCGCCGGACCGCGGCGCGCAGGACCCATGCAAGCCCAGCCTCCTCCGGCACCGCGACGCGCCCCCGGGGCACCCAGTACCGGTACTCGACCGGAAAGCGCGTGGTCCCGTCCCGGTCAGCAAACAAAACCGCCGTGCGGTTGGTCGCGCCCGCAAACGGTCGCAGCGCGTTCAAATCGTCGACGCGCCGCACCCGGAAGGGGCTCTCCGCTGCCGCCCCCACGGCGGGCAGCGAGAACCGCCGAAACCCGTCCGCGGCCCCTTCGGTTTTGAAAAGGGTCTGGGGAAGGACGAAGCCGAGCCGGCCCTTTTCAGTAACGAGATTTCGGAGCCCCTCGTAGACGAAGAGCATGGAGAGGTCTTTTTTCGCCCCGCCGGAGCGCCCGCGTGCGCCGCGGAGGCTGAACAGGCCGTTGCGTCGCCAAAGGCTCTTCGTGCGCTCGCGATAACCGGCCGGCAAGTCGTCCCAGTTGATCCAGGGCGGGTTGCCCACGACGAATTCCGCCCGAGCGAGGGTGGCGGGCGGTGGCGAGTTCGGCTCGCCAACGGGTCGTCCTACGCGCCCTACGTCGCACCGTCCGTCACCGCGTTCCTCGCGCCGTGCGTCGGCGAGGTCACCCACTCCATCGACACCGGCGGCGCGTGCGAGGAGTGCGTCGCGGAGAAAAACAGGGACGGCGACCGGCTCCGCGTGCGCAAGCAGTCTTCCGAGAGCGATCAGGTAGTTCGTCCGCGCGGCGATGACCGCCAGGGGATTCAGGTCCAGGCCGGTGACGTTCGCGAACACCCTGCGACACAGCTCCTTCTCGTCGTACGGCGGGCGCGGCCGACGGCCCTCGTACCAAGCGAGCACTCGCCAGATCGCGCGAACCAGGAACGTCCCCGAGCCGCAGGCCGGGTCGAGGAACGTTCGGTCGGGATCGCCGTCGTAGCCCACGCCGTCGAGCACGTAGTCGGCGAGCCAATCCGGCGTGTAGTGTTCCCCCAGATGGCGGCGCACGGGCTTCGGAAAGAGCCCCTGGTAGAGCCCCTTGAGGAGGTCGTGCCCTGCGTGGGGGCCGAGCCGGAGGGTGTTCGGATCGTAGGCGTCAAGGCGGGTCGCGAGCGCGCGGACCCAATTCACGACCGGCGGCAGCCATGCCGAGAGATACCACGCGAACGGGTCGCCGGCGGGTCCGTTGGCGTGGGCGGAAACGGAGAAGACCGTCGCGGTTTCAACCGCCCGCATGCGGTCCAGGAGGAACGCGTCGGTCGAGGCCTGGTTGTCCACCCCAGGCGGTCCGCCGCGGCCACGCGCGCTTGCGACCACCTGCGCGGCGAGCAGCTTCAAGACGAGAGCGAAGTAGCTGTGCAGGGAGAAGAGCAGTTCGGCGGGACGCGGGCGGCAGGGGCCGAGGTCGTAGGCGCTCGCCAGTGGCTCGAGCTTCGCGAAGGCGGTATCGAGGTCGTGCCCGCTCGCCTCGCCGAAGTTTTTTTTCCAGGCATGGAAGCGACCCCGAGCCCGGCGGTCGCGCAGTGCGAGAAGGGCGCCGTAGAGGGCACGAACCCCGGTCCGCGCGAGCTGCGAGCCGGCGCCGAAGTCCTGGTCGAGGTGAGCGGGAGTGAAGGCCCGGCCGTCCGGGAGCGGGAGCGGCCGCCCCGTGATGGAAGCAGACGAGGAGAGAGAGCGAAACATCGATTGCAAAATCCAACTCAGGCTCGCGCCCGAAGCCCAAAAACGAAGGTAACGGTTCACGGGGAGGTACGCATCGCCACACGAAGCGGTTGACATGTCGATTCGGGCACCTAGCGACTTTCTTTTGACAGGATCACAGGATCAAAGGGATTTTCCACTGCCGGATCCAGTGGATCCCGTTGTCCTGTCAGAAAGAAACAACAACCCGAACTGAGGCTAAACTCGACCGACGGCGGCAAATGGCTAGATCATGGCTCCGCGTCCCAGCTAGACACGGGCGAAATTTGAGATTTGGACCCCTACCGGTGAACTTCTTGAAAGCGTCTCCAGATTCGCCGGCGACGAAACCACACAGACTCGAAGTCACTAAGACCACAAAGGCGTTTTTTGGCCGAGCCAAACTCGCCCCCCTCACACAGCGTCCTTCGTGGTCTTCGTGCCTTTTTGGCTTTGTGGTTTCGTCGTCCGTTTG
>JACPWG010000179.1 GCA_016197205.1 Planctomycetota bacterium | reverse complement strand
CTGGGGGTGCACGACATGGGGACGATTGAAGCGGAACGGGTCCGCGACGGACACACGGAACCGCGACCGTGAGGGAGCGGTCTCCGCGCGTTCTTCCAGAGCCGCGGATTCGACCTCGCTGCCCGGTGGGTTCGCAGGGCGTTCCCATGCGGGTCGGCGGCCTCGAACCGTAGGTCATGGCAGAATGCCCCCAGACCGCTCCCTCACGGTCGCGGTTCGGTTTCCACGCGGGACGCGCCTGCGACGGAAACGAAGGACCTACCGGCACGACCTTGAAGGCCCACTACACGTTTGTGTGATACCCCGACGCGTGACCGCCTGGGACGGCGCTGCCGAGCATCGCAAGAGGCGGAGCAGGCGCTTCAATTCGCGTCGGACATCCTTCGCGAAGTGAAGACGCGCTTGCCGTAGTCGTCGAGAATTGCCGCAGCCCTTCGATCGAACTCCGCGCTGAGAAAGGACGCCCCACATGTCCTCCGCCGCTGAGCGCACGCCCGAAGGCCCCGCCGGCGAAGCGCCGCCCTCGGTGGGAACGACCGTGCTCCTGCCCGGCCCCTGCCTGCCGGGCGCGGCGCACGCGGCCGATTCCACGCCGACCGCCTTCGGGATCGCGGATACCACGCAGTCCGCGGGCTCGACAGAACAGCCGCCGCGCCGGCCGGCGACGAGCGAGTCCGCATCCACGCCCAGGACGCTCGGAAAATACGAGTTGGTCCAGGAGCTCGGCCGCGGCGGCATGGGCATCGTCTACAAGGCCTATCACCCGCTCCTGAAAACGCACTTCGCGGTCAAGGTCCTGCTCGCCGGCATCGACGCCTCCCCCGAGGCGCTCGAACGCTTTCACCGGGAGGCCCAAGCGGCCGCGCGGCTCAAGCACCCCGGCATCGTCTCGGTGCACGACATCGGCGTGGCGGAGGGGAAGACCTACTTCGCGATGGAGTACGTGGAGGGCCGGACCCTCGACAAGCTCCTCAAAGACCCCGTCGAGTTCGGCCGTCAGGCCGGCGGCGCCAAGGCCGCGGCGACGGCGGCGGCCATCACCCGGGAGCTCGCCGAGGCCCTCCAGGTCGCGCACGAGGCGGGCGTGGTCCATCGCGATCTCAAGCCGGCGAACGTCATTCGCGACGGGACCGGCCGCCTGAAGATCATGGACTTCGGCCTGGCCAAATTGATGGACGTCGAAGGGGAGGCCGGCGGCACACGCACCGGCGCGATCCTGGGCACGCCCGCCTACATGAGCCCGGAGCTGGCGCAAGGCCGCGTGCGCGAAGTCGACGCGGCGAGCGACGTGTACCAGCTCGGCGCCATCCTGTACGAAATGCTCACCGGCCGGCCGCCCTACGAGGGGAGCACGCCGTTGGAGATCGTGCTCAAGGTCGCCCGGCACGACCCGCCCCCGCCGCGGCAGCTCAACCCGCGCGTCGACCGCGAGCTGGAAACGATCTGCCTCAAGTGCATGGAGCGCGACCGTCGCCGCCGCTACCCCACCGCGGCCGCGCTGGCGGCCGACCTCGGCCGGTTCCTCGGCGGCGACCCCATTGCGGCCCGGCCCCTTTCGGCCGCCGCACGCCTGCTGCGCAAGGCCGTGAAGCATCGGCGAGTCCTCCTCCCCGTCACGGGCGCCTGCGCGCTCGCCGCCGGGCTCGGCATCTACGCCTTCTTCGCGCGGGAGGCGCGCGACGAGTCACGCCGCGCGGAAAAGCTGGCGAAGCAGACGGTCTCCCTCACGGCGCGCGAACGTGAAATGGAAGCGATGCTCTCGCGGGCGGAGAGCCTGTGGCGGGAGGGGAAGGCGGTCCTCTACTCTCCGGGGATCCCGCTCGAGCGCTACCATGAAAAGCGCGCGGAGGCGCTGAAGGCCTGCGACGAGGCTCTCGCGAAGGACCCGAACTACGGCTGGAGCTACGAGACCCGCGGCCGCATCGAAGCGCAGAGCCAGGACCTGTCCGAAGCGGAGAAGGACCTGAAGCGGGCGATCGAGCTTCTGGGCACGGAGCGCGGCAAGGCCGCACGCCGGTCGTTGGGGCGCGTGTACCTGGAGCGGTCGTTCGACGCGCTCTACGGGCACTCGGACCCGGAAGCCAAGACGAAGGCCACCGACACCGCCGCACGGTGGCGGGAACAGGCGCTGGCCGAGTTCCTCTTCTCCGCGGGCGACATCGAATGGCGCGGCTCCGCGGAAGAGACCGCGGACGCGCTCCGGCTCGCGGAGGGGATGGAGGCCTTCGTCTCGGGCCGCGGGAAAGAGGCGGCTGCGAGCCTCCTGGCGGGCCTGGAGCACGACTCCAACGAGGAGTGCGCGTGGGTGCTGTCGCTCATCGTGCCGGACTCCCAGAAGCTGTACCTGGAGAAGGCGCTCGCCATCCGGCCGCGCTTCGCGCGGGCTCTCTTGGAACGCGGCAACCTCCGCGGGCGAAACGGCGACCTCGAGGGGGCGATCGCGGATTACACGGAGGTCGTGCGGATCGACCCGCGGTGCGCGTCGGCCAGATTCAATCGCGCCCATGCGTGGAGAGACAAGGGGGACCTGGAGGCCGCCATCGTGGAATACGGCGAGGTCGTGCGCATCAACCCGGGCTACGCCGCGGCCTACTACAATCGCGGCAATGCGAGAGAACTGCTGCACGACTGGAAGGGGGCGATCGCCGACCAGACCGAGGCTCTCCGACTCGACCCGACGAACGCGCTCGCGTACAGCGCCCGCGGGCTCTCGCGGCATCGCGCCGGTGACCTGCGGGGCGCGCTCGCCGACTTCCGCGAGGCCCTTCGCCTCGACCCGAAGCTGGCGGTGGTCCATTGCAATCGAGGCTTCGCGCTGCAAGACAACGGCCAGGTGGACGAGGCGATCACGGACTTCTCGGAGGCCATCCGCCTCGATCCGCTACATACGACCGCGTACTACAACCGCGGCGTCCTGCGCCAAAGCCGACGCGACCTCGACGGCGCCATCGCGGATTTCAAAGAGGCGATCCGCGTGAATCCCCAGGACGCGGCCGCCTTCGTCAATCGCGGCAGCGCACGGCAAGCCAAAGGCGACCTCGAAGGCGCGATCGCCGACCAGACGGAGGCGTTGCGGCTCGACCCGCGGTGCGACGCGGCCTACGTCAACCGCGGTTCGGCCTGGCAGGTAAAGGGAGACCCGGACCTCGCCATCGCCGACTTCACGGAGGCGATCCGGCTCGCCCCCGAGAACGTGCTCGCCTACTACAACCGTGCCTTGGCAAGGCAGGGGAAACGGGACCTGGACGGCACGATCGCCGACCTTCGGCAGACGCTTGCGGTGGCCCCCGCCGATTGGCCGTATCGAAGGACGGCCGTGGACCTGCTCGGCAAGCTCCAGGCGAGCGGCATCGCACACGCCATGCACCCCGAGCACGCCGCGCCGGATTGGGCGGCCGACCTGGATACGGCCACGAGCGCGGTCGAGCGGGGAGACTACGCGACCGCCCGCCCCCTGCTCGAGCGCGCGCTCCGCGCGGTCGCCGACGCCGGCGTGACCGCTTCCGCGCCGCGTTCGGTTTTCGAGCCCGAGAGCCGCCTGTCGGCCGTGCTCGCGGGTGCGCACTACAACCTCGCCTGCATCCTCGCCCTGGCAAGCGCCGGCCACGACGGCCCGAAAGCCCCGGCGAGGCCGACGGACCCTGCGGAGGAGGCACGCCTGCGCACGGCCGCTTTCGAACAACTCGGCAAGGCCATCGACCTCGGCTGGTCGGACGCGACGCACGTCGCGGCGGACACCGACCTCGCCCCGCTGCACGACGACCCGCGTTGGGGCGGGCTCTTGGCGCGCCTCAAGGGCGCACTGCGCAAGTAGCGGAGCCTGCCGACGGACGGTCGCGCGGCGAAGCAACGCCCCGCGCGAGGTCGAACGAGCACGCGCGGACGCTCCCGCCGACAAACCTGCAAAGCATGTCTCGCGCCAGGTGGCAATCCGCTTGCGCTGTAGGTCCGCTGCCGCCCGACCGGCAACGCGGCGATCGCGGCTCGAGCTTGAACCCCAGCAAGTGCCGGGGTTTCGCCCGCCCGCGACTGGGCGGGGTGGGGAGAACTCCCGACGGCCTAGGGACAATTCCCCCTTTTTGACGGGCACGAGCCGGGGACGGATGACGAGCCGGGGATGGTTCCTGGGCGCCGTTCAGGAGGTAGGGCCATGCTGCGTACGCTGGGACAGCTCGTGGAACGGCAGCGGTGCATAACGGCCTCCGTCTGCGACACCGTGCTCGACACGGTCAAGGTGATGGCGGAAAATCGGATCGGAGCGCTTCCGGTCCTGAACGAGGGACGACTGGTGGGCGTCTTCAGCGAACGCGACGTCCTGACGCGCGTGCTGGCGATCGGCCTCGACCCGCGGACGACCCGATTGGGTCAGGTCGTCACGCTCGCGGTCGAGACCGCTTCGGCGGGCGATGGGGTCGTCGACGCCCTCGAGCGGATGCGGCAGCGCGGCTGCCGCCACCTCCCTGTCCTGCAGAACGGCGAGCTGCTCGGCATGCTCTCGCTGCGGGACGTGACCGGCGTCTTGCTGGAGGAGGTCCGGCGCCTGCACGAGCTGTTCGAGTACCTGCCGATCGAACCAGGACCGGGCGGTTAGCGGCCCGAGGACCCGGTACGGCCACGGTCCTGGAAGTCCGAGGCGGCAGTTCGCAAGTCAGCCTTTCGGAGGACGGCAGGTAGCCGCCCCCTCCTCGGAGGGAGGAGAAGCATCATGAGCGCAAAAATGCCGGCCGAATGGGCCGTCGAGACGGAGAGGAGGCCGGCCGGGCCGGCTCCGTCGAACGCGGCCGGGCCGACGGCAGAAGCGGCGCCGTTTCGTGCGCGGATCGACGCACTCCTCGCGCGAAGCGACGCGCACTGCCGTGCGATGGTGGACGAAGTGCGCAGGCGGCGGCGGGAAAGCGAGACGCGCCGCCACGATTTCGAGGTCGTGGCGGACGCGTTTCTCCGCGAACACCTGCGCCCGCTCTTTGCCTACGTCGCGGAGCGACTCCCGAACGCCAGGATGCTCTCGGATCGAATTCTCTTGGGCGTCGCGGTCGGCTTCGACGCCACGCCGGAATTTCCGAAGGCGGCTCGGGTGGCGGTGCACCTGGACTTGGACGAGGCAACGGAGCGGATGCGCGTCTTTTTCCGATCGGAGATGCTCCCGATCCTTGAGGGCGACCCTGCGATCCCGGGGACTCGGTCGGCGGACTGGCCGCTCGCCCGCAGCCCGGCGGCCGAGGCGCGGGTCTGGGTCGAGGACCTCCTGGCACGCTTCGTGGAGGGCTATCTGAAGACGCGGCGCGCGGAGCTGCGGGAGGCTGAGCTTTACGGGGAGGACCCGAGCCCCGGTCAAGCTGCGACCGTGCCGGCGTAGGAGCATTGCCGGCCGGGCACGCGGATCGCGGCGTTTTCTTCCATGCGCCGGGCATGGTTTGAGAAGCGGCTCAATCCGGGCGGGGCCGCCCCGTCTGCTCCGCGGCCCCGCATCCTGAGGTAGGAGTGACGAGCATGGACACCATCACCAAACCCGTCCCCGAGGGCTGCACGACGCGGCTGGAACTCACGGCACCCGCCGCGCTCCAGCTTCGCGAGATCCTGGACGGCTACTTCGTCGAACTTCGCCGCGAAATCGCGCGCACGCACAGCCGCGATTTCAGGGAGGCGCTTCATCAGAAGGAGGCAACGGTCCGGGAGCTCTTGCAGCAGCTCGGAGGGGCGCCGAGCTGAACGAAAGGCCGCCTGAGGCAGGGGTCGTCGCCCGGCGCCGGATCTGGGCGGCGTTCATTCCGCCGCCGGCGCAGCGCACGGCCGACCGCGGTCCCTCGCTTCGTGGGCACGGTGGCGACGCGCCCACGAAGCGGGTAGCGAGCGTCGGCATCGCGAATGGATGGCGGCCGGGCCCGGACCGGGCGCGCTTGAACACGGGAGGTTGCCATGCTGAAGAAGATCCTCGTCCCGCTCGACGGCTCCGCGCTTGCGGATCGGATTCTGCCCCAGGTGCGCCGGCTCCTGCTGCGCGAGGACGCGGAGGTCTTTCTCCTGCGCGTCCTGGCCGACATCGCCCGCGGCCCGGACGACGCTCGTGGGAGGACGGCGGTCAAAGACGCGACGGACTGCCTTCGCGCCCACTGGCAGCGTCTCTCCGACCAGGGGGCGCGGGTGCGTTTCGACCTGATGCAGGGCGACCCCGCCGAGCAGATCCTGCGCTTCGCGGAGACGTACCACCCGGACCTGCTCGCGATGTGCACCCACGGACTCACCGGGGAGGGGCGCTGGCCCCACGGGAGCGTGGCCTCCCGGGTCCTTCACCACTCCACCCATCCGCTGCTGCTGTGCACTCCCCAAAGCCGGCACGGCGAGCCAAAGGTCGAGGCCGCGCCCTTCGGCAAGATCCTGGTGCCGCTCGACGGTTCGGACTTTTCGGCGCGCATCCTTCCGGTCGTCGAGCCGCTGGCGCGCCTCTACGAGTCGGAGCTCGTGCTCGTCCACGCGGTGACCCTGCCCTCGCTCGACGCGGCGTGCACGCCCGGGCCGCATCCCGACCTGGACGGGATCATGCAAGAGGTCCTGCGACCCTACCTTGAGCACCTGGCGAGCGCCGGCCTGCGTGCCCGCGCCCGGCTGTCAAAGCTGGGCCCAGCACGGGCAATCCTCGACGCGGCGCGGGAAGAGAACGCCGACCTGATCGCAATGACCACCCACGGACGAGCCGGCATCTCCCGCTGGATGTTCGGCAGCGTCGCGCAGAAGGTGTTGAGCCACTGCGGCTGCCCGGTGCTGGTGGTGCGGCCGTCCGGTCGCCCGCACGCCTCTGCCGTACAAGCATAGCCTACTCCACGCTGCATGCCTGCACGGCGCAGGCTTGGCCGGCGGCTGCCTTCCGAACCGCGAGCGTGAGCGAGCGGTCCGGCGGCGGGACGTGGCGCCGCGTTCGCGCAAGTACCAAAAAAAAGGCAATGGGGGGTCTATCGGCTCCCCCTTGGTTCGCCCCCTAGCTGAGGGCGAGGCTAACCTTGAGTGCCTTGTCCAGATTTGCGATCGTGGTAGCCGAGAGCTTACCAAGCGGTGTCCCAAGTCGGTTCATCGCAACCGTAACAAGGTGTCCAGCATCAATGATCGAATCCTTCGTCAGGCCCCCTTCACCGGTCGACACCGGAACGAAAATGGGGAGCATTCGCCCCCCGTGAGGATCTCGCACGGCGGCCACAATCGTCTCCCCCGAGTACCGGTTGCCCAACTCATTCTGCACTACGACGACCGGCCGCGTTTTTCGCAAACTGCCCCCGGATCGGGCAAGCTCGAGCAGGTACACCTCGCCTCGATGCACGCTTCCTGCCGGCATGGGCTCCTCCTTCCCGTTTTGGCCAGCTCATGAGCGGGAACAGCTCCTCGGACAGCCGGCGTTCCCGTTTCGCCGCCTCCGGATCGGCGAAGTAACTCGCGTAGGCATCTTCCATCGCCAGGAGGGCGGAGCTCTTTTCGCGTTCCGCGAGAAGATGCCGAACGGCCATGCTCCTCGACCCAACGGTCTTCGCAAGGGCATCCAGGGCGTCAACGTACTTCTGCTCCAGCGAAACCGAGATCGTAGAAACGGACCTCATGACTGCTACCTCATTCGGATTTGGTCTGCAAGTTGGGCGCGTGGTTCTGGTCGCTCATGGCCACATCCTGGTGACACTCCTCTCAGGCTCGGGAGGATCCACGTCAAATCTCCATGGCAGGCAGGCTACCAACTCGACAACAGCCTGTCAATACTGAGTCATTATCGAAATCATAACGCGGGTAGCCGCAACCGAATTCGGACACGGACGCGACGCCGATTGCGCCCCTCACGCCACCCAGCGCTCGCTCCCCCTACGCGCAACGCACTTCGGTCGACAGGTGCGGCGAGCTTCGGAGCGCAGGCCCAGCCCTCCCGCCTGCAAGGGAAGCGGGTCGCCATTGTAGCGCAGGGCTTCCGCCTTCGCGCGCGGCGCTTCGGTGGACGGGTCCGCCGTGCACACGACCACGCACGGAACGTTGGAACCACCTCCCCGATTTCCCTGACGCCGCGACCGCACCCGCACCCCACGAGCTCGGCAATCTCCACGCGGGTTGTCCCGTCGGTGCAGGGCGGAAGCCCTGCACCACAAGGGCTCGTGGCCGGCGGCGGTGGGCGAGTGTATCCACAACGCGTCGCCCCGCTGCGGCGCGGTTGGTGGGCTTCGCCCCCCAAACCCCCTGGCAGAAGCCCGAATTCAGAAGCCAGCATGCAGAACGCGGAAACCAGGACTAGCGACTCCTCGCGACGCGAACGCCGGCATCGAAGCTCCTGCGGCCGGGGACGACCCTGCCGCGGTAGGCCGCGCGAGCGCTCCAATCGACGTCGTCCCACGAACCCCCGCGCACAACCCGCGACGCGCGCGGTTCGGTAGGCCCCGAGGGATCCGTGCAGGCCTCGCGAGTCTTGTAGAAGTCCCCGTCGTACCAGTCGAAACACCACTCCCAGACGTTGCCGTGCATGTCGTACAGGCCCCATGCGTTCGGTTTCTTTTCGCCCACGGGATGCGTCATAGAACCAGAGTTGTGCCCATACCAGGCGTACTCCCCCAGCCGATCCACCTCATCCCCGAAGCAGTACTTCGTCGTGGCGCCTGCCCGGCACGCGTACTCCCACTCGGCCTCCGTCGGCAGCCGAAAGCCATCCTTCGCCACTCCCCGGTTCAGCTTCTTCAGAAAATCGTCGCACTGGTTCCAGGTCACCGACTCCACCGGCTTCCTGTCGCCTCTGGTAAAACTGGGGTCCTCGCCCGTGATCCCCCTCCATTGCTCCTGGGTCACTTCGAACTTGCCGAGGAGGAAGGGTCGGCTGAGCGTCACATCGTGCACGGGCTTCTCGTCCTCCCCGCCGCGGTCCAAGCCCATCCGGAACCGGCCGGCGGGGAGGAGAATAAGCACCATGCCCGTCGTGCCGTGCCGGAACTCCTCGAGGCCCTGTTCGTTCTTGCCGAGCGGTTCGAGGTCTCGCACGAATCGCGCGGTGAGCGTCGAGTCCATGGCCGGCATCCGCCAGGCTCGTGGATTCGTGGAGTCGCCGTCCGACCACTCCTTGAAAAGCCAGTTAGCGCGCGGCCTGGCCTCGAGCGTCAGGTCCTCCCCGGCGGCGCATCGGGTAATCGCCGGATGGACTTCCCCTCCGTCCGCCGGGTCTGAGTGGAGCGTGAGGGCGTACCGCGGCGTCCCCAGGGCCGACCCCATCCGCAGCAGCGAGAGGATCGCGAGCACGAGCACACCCGCGGCGGCGAGCGCGACCTCGGCCCGGCGGACCGACCGCCGTAGCCGGCGCCCCGCGCGCCCGCGCAGTTGCTTGGCCACCTCCGCCCCACGCGCCGGTCTCGACTCGGGGGAGTGCGCGAGCAGCGCGCCGAGATCCTCCTGGAGTAGCGGATCGGCGACCGCGCGAGACGCATCCGCCGTGATCGACCGTTTCAGGTCGCCCACCGCCATCTGGAAGAGGACGACCCCGAGCGAATACAGGTCGCTCCGGGTCGACGCCCGTCGCCCTTCGATCCGCTCCGGCGCCAGGTACATCAGGGTGCCCGAGTCGCTCCCGGCGGCGGTGCTCAGCGCGTACGACCGCCCCCCGCCGGGCAGGCCGAGCTTCGCGACCACCTCCTCGCTCACCACGCGCCCGACGCCGAAGTCCGAGAGCTTCACTCTTGGCGCGCCGGTCGCCGGGTCCGGCGGCGCGGCCTCGTCCACGAGTGTGTTGGCCGGTTTCACGTCCTGGTGAATCACGCCCGCCGCCGCGGCCACGTCCAGCGCGTCCGCGACCTGCGCCGCGATCTCGCACTTCGCCTCCAGCGAGAGCACGCGCAGACGGTCCTCCGCGAGCAGCCACTGTGACAGCGGCCGACCCTCGACGTGCTCCATGGCGAGGCGGTACGGCGGCGCCTCGAGGTAGACCTCTCGCAGGCGCACGATGTTCGGGTGCTCGGGGGCCTTTTCCCGCAACAGCCGGAAGAGCGCCAGCTCCTTCCGAAGCGACCTCACCTTCTCCTTCACGAAGCAGAACTTGAAGACGCACGCCTCCTTCGTGCTCCGGTGCACCGCCTTCCAGACTTCGCCGAACCCACCCCTGCCGGCGGGCGCGTCCAGGATCCACTCGGTGTTCGGAACGGCGAGGCCCGGCGCCGGACGCCAGCCGGGCTCCTCCTCGTCCGGCCCCGCCGCCTCCACGGGTTTCGCCTTCTCGGAGCCGTTGGGCGCGCGCAACGGCGCCGCACCGGCCTCCCCCACCTCGCAGATCTCCAGGGGGTCCTCCACCCCCTTCAGACGCCAGAGGCCGTGGCTCAGCCACCGGACCTCACGCTCCACGCCGTCGAGCTGCTGCGACGGCAGGACCTGGCGGGCGTTGTCGAAGACGGGGCGGGTGCAGAGGACCTGCCCGCCCAGCGCAAGCGACTGGACGCGGGCCGCGGTGTCCACCTGCAAGCCGTAGAGGTCGAGCCGCCGTCCCGGCCGGCCAGCGTCCGGCGAGACGCCCGTGAGGCCGCCGGTCCCCGGCCCCGGCAAGGGAGAGGGTCTGGGCGGGGTCTCCGATGCGCCCTCGACGGCCTCCTGCACGAGGACTTCGCCCAGGTGGACGCCGATCCGGACCACGAGCCCCGGCTCCGTGCCGGCGAACTCGCGTCGCAGCGCCGACTGCACGCCGACGGCGAAGCGGATCGCGTCCGACGGCCGGACAAAGCAGCAGAAGAAGCTGTCCCCGGCCGTCTTGACCTCGACGGAGTCGGGCATGGACTGGAGAACCCCGCGGACGACCTCCTCGTGCCGCCAGAGAAGGCGCACGGCGGCCTGGTCCCCGAGCCGCTGCTTGAGGGCCGTCGAGCCGACCACGTCCGAGAAGACCATCGCGAGGAGGGCGGTGCGGTGCCGCTTTCGGAAATCCTCGACGCGGGCGCGGACGTCGGCGGACTTCCACCGACGCGCGGTCCGCGCCTCCGCGCCGAGCCACGTTTCGAGCGCGAGCGCGAACTCGGCTGCCGTGGGGTGACGCGCGGCCGGGTCCTTGGAGAGGGCGCGAAGGCAGACCGCCTCCAGGTCGGCGGGGAGCGCGGGGTTTCGCCGGGAGGGCGGGATCGGGGGCTTGAGAACGGCCGCGGCCATGACCTGCGCCGCGCCCTCTCCTTCGAAGGGAAGCCGGCCGGTGAGGATTTCGTACAGCATCACGCCGAGGGCCCAGACGTCGGCGGGCGGTCCGAGCGGCTCCGTCCCGCCGGCCCATTGCTCCGGGCTCATGTAGTGGTCGGTGCCCAGGGCGCGGCCCGTGTTCGTGAGCGGGGGCGCGGCGGCGGGAGGGGCCGCAGCCGCGGCGGCCGGCGCCGGTTCGGTCACCTCGGCTCCCGGCCGCGCCCTTGGCGGGTCCGCCTCCCGCGCCAGACCGAAATCGGTCACGTAGACGCGCCCCTCGGCATCGAGGAGGAGGTTGGAAGGCTTGAGGTCGCGGTGGATGATCCCCTCGGCGTGCGCATGGCCGACCGCGGAGGCCGCATCGGCCAGGAGGGCGACCTCTTCGGCTAGGCGCTCGAGCGCAGTCATCCCCGCACGCCGAGCCTCGGCCTCATCCCCGGGGAGGGCGCTGCGTCGGAGCAGCGCGTCCGGTTCCGTGGCTCGCCGCGCCGCGGCGGTCTCGGCGAGGTAGGCGCCGAGGGTCCGCCCCTCGATGAAGTCCATGGTGAGGAAGCGGATCCCGTTCTCGAAGCCGACGTCGTGGATGGAGACGATGCCGGGGTGCCGAAGCCGGGCGGCGAGCCGCGCCTCGCGAAGGAAGCGGGCCTTCTGCTCTTCGTCCGGCGGGCCGTGCGGGCCGGACTTGAGCTGCTTCAGGGCGACCACGCGCTGGAGCTCGCGATCGTGTGCGCGCCAGACGGTTCCCATGCCCCCTTCGCCAACTTTGCCGAGCAGGGAGTATCGGCCAAAGGGGATGCCCGCGGGCTCGGCGGGAGACGAAGGCGACGGCGCCAGCGATGGCGATGGCGGCGGCAGTGGCGGCGCCCCTCCTTCGCGGCCGCGTTCCGCTGGGTCATCTCCGGCGCCCATCCGGCACCTCCCCCGGGGATCCATGAACGAACGGCATTCGTGGCAGTTCAAGCGGTAGGGGCGCTTCACCACGGCATTCTAGCATCGGTGCCCTGTGGTGAGAACAGTTTCAGGGGGACGCAGTGGGACGCCCGCGCGGATCGCTCATCCGATCCGGGAGTCGAAGGATGCGTCGTTGAAGAGGGCCTCGGGACCGCTCGCTCACGCTCGCGGTTCGGTGGAGGCGCGGCCGAGGCGCATCAGGCGCGACCGCAGCCAGGCACGCTCCTCCGGCCCCGCGATGCCGAGCGGCAACAGCGCACAGACGAACGCGGCGACCGCGCCGAGCTTCGCAGCGACCCCCGCGAGCGGGGGTAGCGCGGGCGCAGCGTCCACGCCCAGGCACAGCCCGAGCCCGAGCGCGAAGGCCGCGACCAGTCCGGCGACGCGGGCCCGCTCGTACGGCAGCGCCAGCAACGAACGGCATGCGACGACCGCGAGCGCGACGAGGACGAGGTGCGTCCCCACCGAAGCAAGCCCGGCCCCGATGCGGCCGAACCGTGAGATGAGCAGAAAATTCAGCCCGAGCGCGGTCGCCGCCCCCGCCGCCTCGATGCCCGCCTGCCGCACGGGCCGCCGCTCCACATAAATTCCCGCGATCGCCACGAGGTAGGCGCCTTTGAGCGCGTAGGCGAGCGCGAGCCAGGGCACGACCGCTGCGGCGCCCCAGAAGGGCGGCTGCGTCAGCACGCGGAACAATTCACGCCCTACGGCCGACAGGGCGAGCACGGCCCCCAGCGCCGCGGCGGCGTAGTAGGTGAAGACGCGCGCGAAGGCGCGCGCCGCCCCCGGCTCCCGCGCTCGCGCAAGCAGGTACGGCGGCCACGCGGCCCCGAACGCGTCCACGCCGAGGGAGACCGCGGCCGCCACGCTCCCCGCCAGCGAGTACAGGCCGACTTCGCCGATCCCCCACGTTCGTTCCAGAAAGTACCGGTCGGAATACGCAAGGACCCAGAAGCTCGCGGGCATCAGGACATAGGGCCAGCCTTTCCCGACGAGCAGCCTAAGGCATTCACCTGAGACGCGCAGTCCCGCGCCGCGGAGCCCGAGCAGCAGGGCGGCGGCCGCCTGGGCCGCGGCGGCGAGGAGTTGTCCCTCCAGGTAGCCGCGCAACCCGCGACCCGCGACCGCCACGAGAAAGAGGGAGGCCGCGAGCCCGAGCGCCAGGTGCGTCGTCGTGAGGGCCGCGTACGCCCGCGCGCGACCTTCCATGCGAAGCGCCAGGAGCGGCACGGCGGCGAGCGAACGGGCGTAGGTCGCGCCGAGCGTAAGGACCACGAGCGCGGCGTGCGCGGGCGTGCGGAAGAGCAGCTCCGACAGCGGAGCGGCAAGCCACGTCAGGAGCGCGCAGAGCGCGAGCGGGACCGTGGCCTGCCACGCCTGCGCGGTCCCCAGCAGGCACGGCCGGGCGAGGGCCGGCGACCCGTCGTGGTAGTAGAGCGCGGCCGCGGAGGGGACGCCGGCCTCCGCCAGGCTCCCGACCACCACGCTCACCGTGAGAAGCAACCCCGTGACGCCATAGTCCGCGGGTGCGAGGTACCGGGTGAAGAGAGGCAGGAGGAGGAGCGCGAGGAGCTTGCTCGCGACGTTCCCGGCCAGGTACAGGAACGACTGGCCGGCGAGCCGCCCGAGCTTGTCCGACATGGCTTGGTCTCGAGGCCGACTGGGGGAGCCCGGCGCCCGCCGTGCGAGGCCGCTGTCCGGCCTTCTCCGGGCAGGACCGCGACGCGGCTGAGGAGAGGCGGTAGGATAGCGGTGCTTCCACGAGGTGTCAAGCGTCGCCTGGCCGCCCCGGCCCGCGTCGCCCGCCGGACGGCCCCGCACAGGCAAACGAGCCGGTTCGAAAAGGGGGCAGGCGGGTTTTTTTGTTGCATTCCCGGCCGGGCCGAGGAAGAATCCCCCAAGACACTGCGGGCCTCCCCCCCTTCCACAGGAGCATCATCGTGCCGTCGACCGCGATACCCGAGTTCTTCAGCGAGTTCGCAAAGCTCGGCGAGGATTGCACCGTCCCCGAGGGGGCCGTGCTCTGGGAGGAAGGGGACGCGGCCGGCGACGTACTGCTCCTCCTCGAAGGCGGCCTGGAGGTCACGCATCGGACGCCGCAGGGGAACATCATCGTCCTGGGGCTCCTGGAGGCCGGCGCCGTAGTGGGCGAACTGGCGTGTTTCGACGGACTCCCCCGCTCCGCGACCGTGCACGCCCGCACGCCCTGCCGCTTCCTCCGGATTTCGGGCAACCGCTTCATCGAGGTCCTCCAGCGCTATCCCAAAGTCCTCAGTCAATTTCTCTGGCTGGAGATCCAGCGCATCCGGCACCTCACGGACCGCTTTGCGGCCACCTACGACCGCGCGATCACCGACCCGCTCACGCGCCTGTACAACCGCGCGTTTTTCCAGGACCGCCTGCGGATGGAGCTGTCGCGCGCGGCCCAGATGGGGGACGTCGTCTCCGTCGTCTTCTTCGACATCGACCAATTCAAGGAGGTCAACGACGGGCTGGGGCACCCGGCCGGCGACCAGGTCCTGGCCCGCACGGCGGACTTGCTCCGGGAAACGGCGCGGCGCGGGGACATCGTCGCGCGCTACGGGGGGGACGAATTCGCCGCGCTCCTGTACGGCGCGAACTCGCTGGAGGCGTACCAGATCGCGGAGCTGGCACGCGTACGCCTGGAGGCCGATCCACCTCGAAGCGGTGCCGACGGACGGCAATACCGGGTCACGCTGAGCGCCGGAGTGGCGGTCTTCCCGAGCGACGCGCCCGATCGGGAAGGCGTCCTCAAGGCCGCGGACCTGAAGCTCTACGAGGCGAAGTCGGCGGGGCGAAATCGGGTGGCCGCGTCGATTTGAAAGACCGCGCAAACAAGAGTCGCGATTGCCGCGTCCTCACCTCCGGTGCGGGCGGAGCGCTCGGTTGGCCCCAGTTCCCCCCGCGCCCACCCTCTCTCGCCCGCGAAACCCGAAAGGAAGAGGGCGCAGGTCCTACGCGCGCGACACGGCGGTGCGGGAAACGCCCAGGACGGATACCCCCATGATCGAGTTCGGCTGCCCCCGCTGCGGGTATCGCTTCCAACTCGAAGACTCGCACGCGTGGCGGAAGAGCAGGTGCGGGAAGTGCGGAACCCGGTTCCTCGTGCCCACCCCGGGCGGGAGCCCGAAGCTCCTGCCGGACAAGGAGGAGGCGGGCGAGACCGGGAGCGCCGCCGCGGACGGGCCGGCCCTGAAGCCCGCCGCCCGGACGAAACGGTCCGAGGGGGGTAAAACAAAAGGGCTCCGTGTCAAGTGCTCGTGCGGCCAGGCGATGTCGATTCCGGAACGAAAGCTCGGCAAGCTGGGCAAGTGCCCCGCCTGCGGCACGTCCTTTCGCGCCCTGGCGGCCGACGCCCAGCCGGCGCAGGCGACCGACACGCACGCGAGCGAAATGGAGGCCCTGTTCGGGCCCGATGAACCCGCCGATGCGCCCGCAGGCGGCGCACGCGGCGCCTCGGAAAAGCTCTTTCCCACGCCGCGGCCGCGGGTCCCGCCAGGCGAAGTGCCGCTCCTCCCGGACCTTCCGCCGCACCGGCCCGCTGCGCGCAGCGGGGGGGACGCAACGGCACGGGTCGTGCGGTTCCCCCCGCCGTACGCCGTCGGCCCGGCCGCCGGAACGGCGGCCGCGACGGCGACGACAGGCGGCGCCCCCCCGCTCCAAGTCCCGGGTTTTTCGCCGAAGGGACGCGTCGGGCGGGGACGCGGGGCCGCGTCCGACAAGGCCCCGCTCGGTTTCGCCGCCCTGCTCCTCGGGACGATCGTGCGCCCCTTTTCGACGATGGAGCACATCCTCTACCATCTCGGGCAATGGGACACGATGCTCCGGATGGCGCTTTTCTACGTCGCCAGCCTGGTGATGGTCGCGACGCTGGCCGGCCGTAGAGCCGACGCACCGGCGGCCGCGGGTGGAGGACCCGCCCCTACCGCCGGCCGGCCTGCCTCGAGCGGCGGCATCGGCACGGAAGAGATTCCACGCTTCGCGAACGGGCAGAGCCACGAGCTCGGAAATCGCCGGATCGAATTCACCACCGACCCCCACCCGCTCCGGGCGGGCGACGCGGGGGAGCTCCGCTATCGCATCGTGGACACGACCGACCAGGCTCCGTACGTGAAGGGCATCAAAGGGTGCATCATCGAGAGCGAGAGCGGGGGGGAGGGGGAGGGCGGCGCTGCCGCCTCGTCCGCGCTCCTCGCCTTCCTCGAGCGCCCGGGCTCGGGCGAGTACCGGCTGAAGACCTCGAGACTGCCGAGCCCGGGAACGTATCGGGTGCTCCTGGTCTTCTCGGGCTCCGGCGGCAACGCCGACCTGCGCTTCGAGCATGACTTCGAGGTCCGCGACTCGGCGGAAGCGGAGTCTCGAGGGACAAAGCAGCGCGGGAAGTGGCTGTTCGCGATCGTCGTCGTCGGGCTGGCGAGCTCGGTGATTTTCCTGTTGATCGACGCGTTGATCCTGAACGTGGCCGCGCGACTGCTCGGGGGCGGCGGCGGCTTTCTGGGGCTCCTGGTCGTGCTCGCCTATCTGACCGGGATCACGAATTTCAGCTCGGTGGCGCTGCTCCTCGTGGGAGGGAAAGTGACCCCGTCCTTCGCGAAGGGCCTGGAGTACGCGTTGCTGGCATGGAACCGCGGGCTCTTCCTGCTCGCGCTGATGAAGGTGTACGACCTCGAGCTGACCGGGGCGCTGACCGCGTGCGCGGTCTCGGGCGTGATTCGGGTCTGGGTGGCGGGGAGCGTGGCCGCATTGCTGTTCGGGCTCCTGGCGTGATGCGCGCCGGCCGGCCCGTTCAGGGGGCGATCGTGACCGCGCCCCCCTTCCCGATCACCACTTCGCAAACCTTCAGCTCGTGACCGGGCGCCGGGCTCGCGGCGAGGTCGGGGGCTGCGGCGACCGCGCCCGCGGTCGGCGGCGGGGGCGCCGGCGGCGGAGCGGCCTCGTCGAAGAGGCCGTAGTACATCCGCTCCCGTTGCCGGGGGCCCGCCTCGTCGGTCACCACGCGAAGCGACCACTCCAGCCGGCCCGCGACGCGCGGCCGGCGTACGTGGATGACGTACGCGCCGCGAATCCCGTTTCCCATCCCCGTCATGCGCCGATAGGTCCGGACCGCGAGGCCGGACGCGCCGTCGTACCGACGTCCGCGCGCGGCGCCCCGCTCCAGGTCCGCCCCCGGCTCGTCCACGCGGAGTTCCGGCGTCGCCGGCCCCTCCCAGAGCAGCGTGGCCAGGATGCGTGCGGGCGCAACGCGCGCCCGAACCAGCCGCGTGGCGTAGCATTCGCCGAGTTGCACCGCAAGGTGATTGATCCCCGGGCAGAGCAGCACCGCCTCGGCGAACTTGCCGGTTCGCTCCGTCACGGAGAACTGCTGCAAAAGGCCGTTCACGGAAATCACGCCGGCGGGGCACGAGCACTCCTGGTAGGCGCCGCTCAGCCGGCGAAAGCGCCTCCCCCAGATCCGGCCGCCGTAGCCCGGCTCCCCGCCCGTCCACGCGGATTCGGGCACCGGGTCGAGCGTGACGCGGGCCGAGGGCGGGACCACCACCTCGAATTCGTGCCTCGCGCCTCCGAGTTCGAGTGCGATCCGGTTGGCGCCTTCCAGCAGCGTTACGTTGCGCCGCAGGACTCCGGAGCGCCCGGCCAACTCCACCGGGTAGCGCGCCTCGCCGATCCGCAGCGTGCCGAACCGCGCGCGCACGCGTTCGTACCTGGCCGTGAGCACGACGAGCGGCGAGGAGAGCGACGCCCCGGGCGCGGGCGAAGTGATCTCCACGAACGGGGCGCGCGTCGCGGTGGGTGCGGGCATGATCATCCATCCAAAGGCGCAAACTTTCAGAACGGACGTGGGAGCCCAGCCCTTTCGACGTGGAAACGTGCATTCAACACTCCCAACGTTGGGAGTCGCAACCAAATTCGAACATGGCCCCGAACGGAGGCGAAGCTCGACCGAGGCGGCAAATGGCTAGTGGAGCTTCAAGGATGATCCTGTGGGTCAGCATCGAGGCGTAGGGGCGGGCCTTGTGCCCGCCCGGATCTCGGACGGGAGGTCTGCCGTAGGGCTCCCACAAGGGGCGCCCCTACGAGAACCCCTCGAATTGAAGTTGAAGGTCCACTAGAACATGGCTCGGCCTCCCAGCCAGACGCGGGCGAAATTTGAAATTCGAAATTTGACTTTTTGCAATTTGAAACTCGGCGCGGCAGTGTGGGTCGAATGCGAGACTTTTACACAGAGACGCGGAGACGCAGAGGCCGGGTACTGAGTCCACCGTCCTCTACCGGCGATGAGCTCGGGCAAGCCACGGAGAGTTCGACTTTAGCTTCACTTCGGCTTGTTGAATTCGAACGCGGGTACGACGCTTCTGGCACTCCTGCCCCCCACCCTCTCTCCTACGAGGAGTGAGGGTGGCTATTCCCCGGACTTGTTCGCGCCGCGGCGCAGACCATGCCGGCGAATAGCACACGGTTGAATTCGCTACCCAACGCTCACGGTTTTGAGTACCATCGGATCCGCCGTCCGCTCCGACGAACCAAGGACCCGTGTAGGACCATCCAGGCTACCGGCCGGCGCGTCGGAGGTCAATGCGTTCGTCTCGTCCCTTCGAAGGCGGAACGCACGTAGGCGAGATCGGCGAAATGGGAGCACGCCCGTGAACTCTCCTGGCGGCGCGTGGATGCTCTGCGCCCCGTTGCTCGCAAGCCTGCTGACGCCGTTACGACTCCCTGCGGAGGAGGCCCTCGCGCAGGCCCGACTTCCCTATCGGGTCGAGAGCGAGCACCTGGTCTGCATGACCGACGTGTCGGCCGAATATGCGAAGGGCCGCGCCGCCGACCTGGAGACGTTCCATCGCATCCTGACGTCCCGACTGCCCTTCCCGCCGGCCCCGCGCGCCCGACTGCCGCGGGTCTACATCTTCGGCATGCGCGAGGCCCTGGATGCGATTCGGAGCAGCGCCTACCCGCAATTTCTCGGGCGTCCGGCGTTCTTCGTGTACGAATTCGCCCCGGAGCGGCGCGAAGACCGCTCTCAATGGACCTTTCATCTGGCCACGTGGCGACGGCCGAGTGACGACGAGACGCGGCGCGAACTGTTCCACGAATTCACGCACGCGGTCCTTCACCTCCATGTGCCTTCGCCGCCCCTCTGGTTGGACGAGGGGCTCTCCGAGTACTTCGAAGTCGTCGAGCCGGCGCGCGATGCCGGCGACTCGGCGCCGCTGAATCGAGCCGACCTCCTCCCGCTTCGGGCCTCCGTGCTGTCCGGTTCGCAGCTCTCCCTGGAGGCCGTGCTAGGGATGGGCGCGGAAGGGGCCGGACCCGTGACCAACCTCCACTACGACGAGGCGTGGTCGCTGCTTCACTTCTTCAGGCACGGCAGGGGAGGCATGCTCTCCGCGCCCTTCGATGCCTTCCTGCTCGAGCTGGCCCGCGGGCGGAACTGGGAGGAGGCGTTGGCCGAAAAACTGCTCCCCGTCGTGGAGCCGTGTAGCCGGGCCGGCCTGGAAGCCGCCTGGCTCGAACATGTGAAATCCCTTCGGTAGCGGATCCGGAAACATGAGCAGCTCGCGACCGGGCCTCCTGGCGTCGATCGGTCTCTCGGTCGTGCTCTGCTGCCCATCGGCCGCCCCTGAGCCCCCCCATGCCGCGCCTCCGCCTGCGGCGGAGCCCGATCGCCTGTACGCTGGCCGCTTCGAAGCCGATCCACGCCTTCGTGCGATTCTCGACGCCGTGCCGCAGGCTCGCGCCCGCGCCTTTCAGGCCGTGAACGAGCGGCTTGCGCTCCCCTATCAGGACAAGGGCGCCATCCTCCTCCGCTTCCGCGATTCACTCGACCTGTCCCAGCGCATCCTCGTGCGCGGGCCCGGCGAGACCTTCACGACGGGCGCCGACCCGACAGCCGGCTCCGCCCGCATCGTCGTGACGGGGATGGTGGAGTTTCTGCTCGCCGACCCCGGCTCGCTGGAGACCGAATTGACGCACGAACTGACCCACGCCGTACTGCGCGAGCGTATGGGCGCGCGGTACGAAGGCTTGCCCCTTTGGGTCCGCGAGGGGCTCGCGCTGTGGACCGCGGGTCAAGGACCCGCGCGGGTGCGGTACTTCTTGGGCCGGACCGAGTTTCTCGAGCGCCCGGAAGGAATGCTTTCGAACCTGGCCGACCAGAACGGCCGTGCGAACTACCCGGAGGCCTTCCTTGCCTTCGACTACCTGGAAGCTCTTCGTGGAGAGGCGGGCGTCCGGCAGTTCGTCGCCACCCTCCTTTCCGGCAAGCCCTGGGGAGGCTCCCTCTCCGAAGTCTCCGGCCAGAATTGGGAAGCTTTCCAGGCGGGCCTTCGAGCCCACGCCCCGCGGGCGTTCGCACGGCTGGCGGATCCCGGACTTCCTGCGTATCGGGCGCTCGTCGCGCTTCGCACGGGGCTGGACACGCCGGAAGGCGCCGCCGCAATGCTCGAAGCGGCGCGCCGCTTCGCGGAGCTACAGGCGGATTCCTGCCATTCCCGCTCCGCGCGGATGTGGGAGGGGCGCGCGCTCCTGCGTCTCGAGCGCCGGGCCGAGGCGCGTAACTGCTTCGAACGCGTGGCCGCGGCGGGCGGCCCGTTCTGCGACTTCGAGGACGACGCCATTGCGGAGGTGGGGAGACTCGCGGTGGCGGAGCAGGACCACGAGGCCGCCCTGCGCACGTTTCAACGCATCGTGGACGAGCACCCCGACAGCCGGCACCTCGGCGAGGCCCTCTATCGGTGCGGGCTGTGCCTGGACCGTCTGGGGCGACGAGCCGAGGCCCGTCCGCTCCTGCTGAAGGCGCTCGCCTCCTTCCCAAAGGCCGCTCTGGCCGCCGAGGCCCGCGCCGCCCTCGGTCGATAAGGGCCCGTAAGAAAATAACTTGCTCGTTTGACGCGCAGGGGAGCGACTTGAATTCTCCATGACCACTTTTCAAGACTCAGACAAGGCTCAAGGTTCAATGCTCAATGACCACCATGAAACGCAGCCCGCGCACGGAATCGCGGACTCCGACACTTGGACCTTTGAGCCTTGTCTGGAAACTGATCATTGAGCCTTGAGCCCAGCCCTTTCAAGGTGGGGAGGGCTGTTCGACTGTTGTGAAAGGAGGCATCAGACGCTGGGTGCGGGAAGGAGCCACCTTCCCACAATTCTTCTCCGCCGGCCACGAACCCTTGTGGTGCAGGGCTTCCGCCCTGCACCGACGGGACGCCCCGCATCAAGAGCGCCGAGCGTTTGGAGTGCGGGAGCGGCCAGAGGCAGTCGGGGATGAACTTCAGACGTTCCGTGCGAGAGCGGGTGCAGGGCGGAAGCCCTGCACCACAAGACATGCTCAAGTCGTATCATCCAGCGAGCAGGCGGCTTGCGTCCAGCACCGGGGCGGCGCAGTCACCTTGGAAGGGCTGGGCTTGAGCCTTTTCATGAAGAGCTCCCTGGTTTCCGAACTGCATGAGTTGTTTCTTGACGCGCCCTGACGGAACGATGCCTTGCCGCGGCGCCATCCCCATGTCGCCGCACCCGCCATCTTCCGGCCGCTGCCCCGCCCCCGAACGCTATCGGCCGTGATACGACGGCCTGATTCCCGGGCTGTAGCCCTTCTCGCGATCCACCAGCGCTTTCGGCCGGGCGAGCACGTAGAGCGCCAAGTCCGCCCAGCCCTTCGCGTCCGGCGGCGGGCCCGGTAGCGTGACCCCCTTGTGCATGCCGTCCGCCGCCGTCACACCCGACCGGGTCCAATCCCAGAGAAGGCGGTCCCGCATTGGGGACACGAGCGGCGCCTCGAGTCGCGCCGCCCCTTTGGCATCGACGGCGGGCAAATGGCAGGAGGAGCAGCGGTGCTTCTCAAAGAGAGGTCCCGCCCGCTCGCGCGTGTCGGCATCGGCGACCGGGGCGAAAGGATCCTCTTGCCCATGTCGGCCGTCGAGCGCGCGGAAGAAATCGGCGAGCAAGCCGCACTCCCTCTCCGTGAGCGCGTAGGTCGGCATGCAAACGCCGACCTTCGGCCGGATCGTCCGGGGCGCGCTGAGGAACTCCGCCAACCACGCGCGATAGACCCGCGCCCCCTCGTGCGTGAGCGGGGGGCAGCCGTCGGGCGCAGCCGAGTCCTCCGGGACCCACGACGCAATCGGCGCCGGGACGAGCTCCGCGGACACCGCAACGACGTGGCACGCCGTGCAGAAGCCGCGATCCAGCAGCTCCCGCCCTTCGACAAGGTCGCGCTCACGGCGGGGCGCGCCGAGGAGACTCCCCGATTCCGCAGCCCGCTCGCCGAGCATGCGCAGCACGAGCTTCAACTGCTCGCTTTCGATTGGAGTCAGCACATAGTGGGGGACGGCTCCTGACTCCGTTCGGGAACCGTTCCCCGCGGCGACGTGGCGCTCCGCGAATCCCTCCCATCCGCGTCCGCCGAGCGGGGCGCGCGCCGTCTCCGCCGCCTCGAGGCCCTGGATGGCGTGGCATTTAGCGCAGCCTATTGACTGGATGAGCGCTTTCCCGGTGCGGGCAGCTTCGGCGCGCTCCAAACGAGCGACGGTTTCCGCTTCCCTTCGCTCCCATGCCTTCCAGAAAGCCTGTTCGAGCTCTTCCTGTTCCGCCTTTCGCCGGCGCAGCCCCTCGGCCCGCCGTGGGTCGACCACGACAAAGCCGCCGGCGCCGTCCGGTCGAACCAGGTCCGCGACCTCTTCCTCGATCTCCCCAGGCGAACACCCGGGATAGTTCACGTCGATGCGCTCGCTCAAATAGGCGGCGATCACCCGCGCCTCGCCCGCGCCAAGTCTGAAATCAGGCATGGCGGTATCCGGCCGCACGACGGCCGGCAATTGGAGCCAATGGCGCAAGTACGGATAGCGTAGCTTTTCGCCGACGCGCGAGAGGTCAGGCCCGGCCTTGCCGCCGCGCCCTTCGACTTCGTGGCAGGCCAGGCAGCCCAGGGACTCGACCAGCCGGCGTCCGGAGTATACGTGGCAGTCCCAACACTTCGGATCGTCAAAGGCCTCCCGTGCCGGCCCCGGCGCGCGCTGGTGGAAGGAGGAATCCTTCGGAGGGAACGGCAGCGTCCCCGGAGGCGGAGGCTGCTGCCAGAGGTAGGCGGAGATCGCGCCGGCCGCCTCCTCCGACAGGCCGAAGTCGTGCATTCGTCCCCGGGCGGACAGCGGGCGACCGGCCGCCAACCAGCCAATCAACCATTGGCCGGAGAGACGGCTCCGCAGGTCCCTCAGGTCGGGCCCGAGCAGTCTGTGGGGCTCGGTCTTCCCGGGCGCGGAGTGGCAGCCCCAGCAACCCAGCGGCGAAAGCGCGGAGAGGGCATGCCGGAAGCGCAGGCGGAGCTCCAGCGGGAGCGTGGAGGGGACGTCTCGCCATTCGGTGCAAGGCTGCGGGGCTGGAGTGGGGGTGTCGCGTCGATTTGCCCAGAGCGCGAGACCCGCGCCAATGGCGGCGCCGAAGGCTGCGCCAAGTGCCAGCCCAACTGAGGTTGTCAGCCGACGAGGACGCGGCGAGACCATGGGCCTATCCTCACGGGCTATTTCGCGGTCGGAATCAGGAGCTCGCCGAGGACCTGCCGGTAGACGGGGTCCTCAGTCTTCTCGCGCTCGGCGGCGATGAGAGGCTGCGCGTCCTCGCCCTCGGCGCGCAGGCGATCCGCATATGCCCTGACGAGCTTCTCGTCCTGCCGCTGGATCGAGATTTTCAGAATGGTCAGGAGGTTCCGGAGGTTTTCGAGCCGCAGCGGGGTGGGTCCGGAAGAGGATGGCGAGGTCTCCGGCACCCGCGACGCGCTTAACGCCGGCTGCGACGCGCTCGCGTCACGCTCGGGCGTCCGTGGCGCGCTTGCACCTGGCGCCGGGACCCGCGCACCCGGGCTCGGCGAGGCGCCTGTCCGCGTCGCGGGCAGGCGGGAGTCCGTTCCTCGACCGGCCTCTCCTGGCCGCTCGTGACGCACCAAGCAAAACGCGGAGTACCCCGCGACTACCGCCGCCAGAACGGGGGCGGCGCCTCTCACGCTTCGGAAATCGCACTTCATGCGGGCCTCGTTGACTTACGAAAGTCTGGACGCCGGCACGATGCAGGCCGCCGTCGGCGTCGGAGTTTCCAAGCGCTCGACCCTGGGCCCGGCGGCTTCCTTCCCGTGGGACCCTTGTGGAGACTGTTCGCGAAGCCGGACCCTTCCCGCGTCGGCCTTGACATCGGGCCTCGACCCACTATAATCTCACGATATCGCGCGCGCAAGGTCTCTTTTCCCAAGCCGGGAGCTCGAGCAGGGGCCACCCCACCATCGACACGTCCGGCTCCTCCTCCGTTCAGCAGCTTCTGTCGCTGCTTCCCACGATCCACGACACGGCGACCTTCGTGCGCCCCCCTCGGCGGAAGGGAGACTTTCATGGGCCGGCTGCCCACCGACGCGGATCCATCAAAGTCACCTCGAGCGATCCTTCCGGGTGAGTCTCGTGGTGTCTCGCCTGCGGCGGTCTCGCAGCCGGCAGGAGCGGGGGAGGAACGAACCCTGTCTCCGGGACTCTGGATCGAACAAGGGGATGGTCGAGGGTACTGGTACGAACTCCGGGCGGAGAAGACGAGCATCGGGCGGGACGCCGGCGCCGTCTCTTTCGCAATCCGCGACTCGTCGATTTCACGACACCACGCGGTCATCCAGCGGCAGGGCGGCCGCTGGACCATCGCGGACCTGCACAGCAGGAATGGGACTCGGGTGAACGGGCTGCCTGCTGTTGGCCCGTGTACTCTGGAAGATGGAGACTCGATCACCCTCGGCGCTTGCAAGTTCCTTTTTCGCTTGGTCATGCCCGTGGTCTCGGCAAGGGACATACTGAATCCTCCGGAAGAGTGGAGCCAGCCCGCGACGGGTACCACCGCACTGCTGCTCCCCGCGGCGGCCAGACAGGCAAACGCGGCGGCCTGCATGGAGACGTCGAGCGGTGTCCGCATGCCCGGGAGCCTTGACGCGGATCCGGAGGCAGCCACGCCCGATCTTCTCGGGAAGAGCGAACGATTCGCGGAGTCCTGCAGGCTCGCGCGAAGCGCGGCGGCGACGAATGCCACCGTCCTTCTTCTGGGAGAGACCGGGACCGGCAAAGAACTTCTCGCGAGGGCGATTCATCGGTCGAGTCCGCGACGAAACCGACCTTTTCGCGTTGTAGACTGCAGCGCCTTGACGCCGACCCTGCTGCACGATGAGCTCTTCGGTCATGCGAAGGGGGCCTTCGACGGCGCCATTCACGAGCGCAAGGGACACTTCGAGCTCGCGGACGGGGGTAGCATTTTCCTCGATGAAATCCAGGAGCTGCCCTGGGATGTCCAGGGGCTGCTCCGGCGCGCCGTGGAGCTGGGCGAATTCTACCGGCTGGGCGGCGAAGAGCTTGTCAAAGTCGACGTTCGGGTCATCTGCGCGACCAACGTGGACCTTGAGCAGGCCGTCGTGGAGAAGAAGTTCCGCGAAGACCTCCTCGAGAGACTTCGGCGACGGGTGATTCGGGTGCCTGCGCTCCGCGAGCGTCCCGAAGACATCCCCGTCCTGGCCAACAGCTTTTTCCTCGATTTGCGCAGGGAGAACCCCAGGATCCAAGGCTTCGAGCCCGCGGTGCTCGATGCCCTTTGCGCCCATCCCTGGCCGCGAAACGTCCGACAGCTCAGGAATGTAATCCATGCGCTGAATGCGGAAGGACCGCTTGTTCGCCTGGAGGACCTGCCGGCGGAGATCCGCCAGGCAAAGCCGTCGCCCAGGCCCTTCGAGCCGGTGCGCGAGGGCGTCACCAACCTGGAGGACGTCGAGCGCCTGCACATCCAGGCCATCCTGAACCTCGTCGCCTGGAACCAGAGTCAAGCGGCACGCCTGCTCGGGATCGATCGGGGTACGCTGCGACAGAAGCTCAAGAAGTATCAACTGCAAGCCCCTTGAATCCCGCTCCATACCGAACCGCGACCGTGAGGGAGCGGCCTGGGTGTCTCCTTACGTCGCCCTGGGGTTTGACCTCGCCTCCTCGCGCACTACCACCCGAGGGGGCGATTCGCAAGAGTCTGGTGAATAGCTCCGAATCGGTGGAGAACCCCGTAGCCCTGCGCGAGTCGGCTTCCGCAAAGCAGGTCCGCAGAGCCGATCGACCACTCGATTCGCCCGCAGTGGTGATGCGAAATCCAGCAGTGGTGGTTTTCGCCGCACCAGGTCCGCTCGATCGGCCGCCTGCACCGACGAGGCCCGATCCGCGCCGCGACTCCCAAGTATCGGCTTTCGTTGAAGGTGTGTTCATCGCAGCTTCGTCTCCGATGTGTGCTCCATTTCGGCATGTCGAATGCATATCGCCCTCTCCGTTCGAAGGCCATGCCCCGAGAATGACACCGGGCTCGTAGGCTTCAGCCCTGTGCTCAAGGGGGCGCCCGCATCTCGCCCCCGGAGATGCCCGGGACTTACCACCAGCGATGGAGAGGGACCATGAAGCACCAACTCGGCCGCTTGCCCGCGCTGCTGCTCGTGCTGCTGCCCGCCCTGCTGGTTGCGCTCGCGTGTCCGTCAGCCCTGGCCTGCACACCGGAGGGCGTCCAGGCGACCGCGGGCGAGACGCAGGTCTCCCTCTCCTGGTCCCACCCCGAGCCGGTCACGTACAAGGTCTTGCGTTCCGAACACGTGAACTACGGCTTCTCCGTCATCGCCACGACGACGGCCGAGACCTTCCTCGACACGAACCTGCCGCCGCGCACGTACTATTACGTGATCGTCGCGGTCGAGGGGGAGCCGCCTCTCGAGTACCGATCCGCGACGGTCTCGGCCACGCCCACGGACAACCCCCCGCCGGCCCCCGCCTTCCCCACGCTGAAATTCAGCATCAACCTTTGGACGCTCGAATGGGACATGCCCTCCGTCCCGCCCGACCTGGCCGGGTTCAACGTCTACAAGACACTCACGCCCAATGCGCCGTGGACACGAATGAACGGCGCCCTCCTCCCGCCGACCACGCGCCAGTTCATCGGCAGCGCGCCCAAGAGCCGCATGTACGTTCGAATCGGGAGCGTGGACCGGACCGGGCACGAGTCCTTCTCGATCGAAAAGACCATCAACCCCGGCGACTTTCACGCGAAGCACCCGAACGCCCACGACCCGATCCCCACGGGGCTGACGGCGACCGGGGGCGAGACGATCGCGGACCTTGCCTGGGACCCCCTCGCGGGCTCCTTCTACGTCTATCGTTCGACCGCGAGCGGTGCCGGCTACGTGCAGATCGGGAGCGCGACTTCCAACTCCTACCAGGACACGGGACTGGCCGCGGGCACGTACTACTACGTCGTCACCTCGGTGGACGGCGAACCGCCGATCGAGAGCCCCTACTCGAATGAGGCGTCCGCCACCGTCACCGACGCTGCCCCGCCGGCCGCCGAGTCGCTGGCGGTCGGGCTCACGCCCGATACCTACCAGCTCACCTGGTCGCTCCTCTCGGTGCCGCCCGACCTGGCCGGGGCGCGCGTGTGGAAGAGCTGGACCGCGGGCGGGCCGTATACGCCGGCCTCGCCCGGTCTGGTCAACTCGATGGGCCCCTTCTCGGCCGCGCGCCCTCGGGCGCCGCTCTTCCTCAAAGTCTCGATGCTGGACGCCGCGGGGCAAGAGACGATGTCCACGGAGGAAGTCTCGGTGGAACCCGCGGACCTCGTGCGCGAGGAACCGAAGCTGAACGCCTCGCGCCTGGGCGCGGGTGCGGGCGCCGAGGGCAGCGTCACGGCGACGGGCGGGGAACTCCTGTGGGACGAGGAGACCCTCTCCAGCCGCGTCGAGGTCGGCTTCGGCTTCTCCTTCCATCGCGTCTACCGGAGCGGCTCCGCGCACGACACCGGGCTGGGGCACGGCTGGTCTCACACCTGGGAGCAATACTTGACGGCGTCCGGCGCGGACTTCGAGCGCTTCGATGGGTCTCGAAATCGGACCGACCGATACACCTGGGACGCCGAGGCCCAGGTCTTCGTCTCGCCCGCGGGCTTCTACGACCGGCTCGAGGCGAATCCGGACGGGAGCTACAAGATCACGGACCGCGACGGAACCGTGTGCACCTTCGCGCTCGCCGGCGGGTCCTGGCGCCTGACCCAGAAGCTCGACCGGAATGGAAACACGTTGACGATCGCCTACGAGGGCGGCCGCGTGTCGGCGGTGACGGACAGCCGGAATCACACGGTGAGCTTCGTCTACGGCGGCGACGGGCGCCTGTCCTCGCTCTCTGACCCTTACGGCGCACAGGCTCCGCGGACGGTCTCCTTCGTGTACAGCGCGGAGGGGGACTTGGCGCAGGTCACGGACCTGTTGGGCTTCCCGCGCACGTATGTTTACGCGAAGGACCAGCCTCACGACTGGCTGAACCACAACCTGCTTTCGTGCAAGGACGGGAAGGGGCAGACGTATCTCGTCGTGTCGTACGACGAAGACACGGACCGGGTCCTGACCCAGCAGTACGGCTCCGCAACCCAGGTCTATCGCTTCTCCTACGCGCCCGCGGTACCCGACGGCGGGATCAGGATGGTCGAGCGGCGAGGCGAGGGCTTCTGGCGGCTGGAGACGGATGCCGGCGGTCACGTGACGCAGCAGATCTTCGAAGCCCCTGGGCTGGGGCTGACCTGGAGCTGGACTCTCAACGCGGATGGCGAGCGGACTCTCCAGTACAACTCCGCGGGAGACGGCGAATCCTGGGCCTACGACACGCAGAACGCCGACCCGCTCAAGCGCGGCAACCTGCTGGAGCACCGCTGGATCGGCTCGGGCATGCCGGCGGACAAGGTCGAGACGTGGACGTATCTGGCGGGCAGTCCGTGGAGCCTGGTGAAGACCCACACCGATCACCACGGGGTAATGCTGACGTACTTCTACGATCTGGAGGAGGCGGGTGGCGGCGACCTGAACGGCGACGGCGTAACGTCCCAGGCTGCCGGCAACGTCGTCAAGATCGTCCACCCGACCGTGACGCTCGGGCAGCCGAGCCCGCAGGTGATCGAAGAGAAGTTCTGGTTCGACGGGAGCGGTCGGCGCACGCGCGCGATCAATCCGAACGGACGCGCGACGAAGTTCGAGTACGTCGCGGCCGGCCCGTCGGCCGGGTACCTGGAGCGGGTCATCGAGGACGAGGGCGGCTTGAACCTCACGACGAGCTGGACGCTGGACGCGGCGGGCAACGTCACGAGCACCACCTCGCCCCGGCAAAACACGCTGGTCTTCGATGTCAATCGTGCCAATCAACTCAACCAGATCGACGGCCCGCTCGGCTACCAGATCAAGTTTTTGTATGACGAAAATGGCCGGCTCGTGGAGCGGCGCGTGAAGAACCTCGACGGGGATGGGGTGCAAGATGCGAGTCTCCCCTGGTTCGTCACCTCGTACACCCACTCGGTGCTGGGGGACGTCCTCAGCGAAACCCAGACCGTCACGGGCTCGCAGAGCTCGACCAAGACGTTCGCCTACGATGCCGACCAGAATCTGCTGAGCGTCACGTCGGCCGGCGGGCGGGTGGACTCGTTCCAGCGGGAAGCCCGGGGGCTGGTCTCGCGCCACACCCAGGGCGAGGGGAGCGCCCACCCGATCGTGCGGGAGTTCCAGTACGATGCGCGCGGCAGCGTCAACAGCATGAGCTGGGCGTCCGGCTACTGGGCCGCCATTTACGACGGCTTCGGGCGGCGGACGCTCGAGATCACCCTGGGGGTCACGGCGCGGAAGTACACCTACGACCCGGACTGCCCAGGGAACGACAGTGCTTCTGGCCAGCAGCAGGGCACGTACTCCCCTTGCGGCGGCGGGTTCAGCCCCGCGACGAGTCAGTCGAAGAAGGACGACGAGAACCATCGCCCCTACCAAACCGACTCGGTACACAACGACAGCCAGGGCAATCCGGTCGCCGGCGGGACGTCCACCCAGAGCGCGGTCCAGGATGCGAACGGAAACGTGACGCAGGTCACAACGGCAAGCGGGGGCACGCTCACCATCTCGCATGACGGAGCGGGCCGCGCGACGGCCGTGTTCCGGCCGGCCGCCTCGGGAGGAGGCGGCGGGGGCCAGGGCGGCGGAGACGGCGGAGGCGGCACGACGGGGGACGGCGTGAGCTCCGTGCTCGACGCGGACGGAAATCCGACCCTGCTAACGATGACCGCCGAAAACACGGCGACCGGCGTGATCGAGACGCGCTTGCAGGAGCGGGAGTACGACCCCTACGGCGGAGTGACGACGATCATCGACGACCCGGGCGCCGGCGGGGCCAATCTCACCACCCACCTGAAGCACGACTCGCGCGGCAACGTGGTCGAGGTTACGGACCCGCAGGGGAACCACATCAAGCGGACCTTTGACGGCCTGGGAAACGTTCGGACGCACGTCTATCAGCCGGCCGCCGGTCCGACGATCACGTTGAGCTTTGAGTACAACGTCGATGGCGCCCTCACCAGCCTGACGGATGGATTGGGGCACACGACGACTTACACGCGGGATGTTCTGGGTCACGTCACGCAGATCCTCTACCCGAACCAGACCACGGAGACCTTCGAGTACGACGGCAACGGCTGGCCGAGCCGGCACACGGATGCGAACGGAACGGTCGCCGACATGCTTTACAACTCGATCGGCCTCCCGACGCAGCGATCGATCACCCCCGTGCCGGGCGTCGAGGGCACGAGTTCCGAGACGATTTACTACGACGGGGCTCTCCGCCCGATCTTTCTCTCCGGCGAAACCGGCCACACGACCCTGAGCTACACGACCCTGAGTCGCGTCGACCAGTGCCACCGGTCCATCTACGACTCGCCAGGGATCGCGGACACGAGCTTCGAGTTCAACGCGGCGGGCGATCGGACCCGGATGACCTATCCGAACGGGCGGGTGCTGGACTTCACCAGGGACAACCACGACCGTCTGCGGCAAGTCCGCGACGGCGCGACCGTGCTGGCCGCCTACGACTACGCCGGGCAGGCCACTTCTCGGCGTGTGTACGCCAACGGCCTCAAGCTCGAGGTCTCGCGCGACGCCCTCTTCCGGGTGACGAACTGGCAGCACGTCCAGGGCGCGGGGACGCTCCGAGCGGGGTGGGTGTACGCGTATGATGAGCTGGGGCAGAAGAAGTACGAGCACAGCCTGCACGACGGCTTGGCGGACGTGTACGGCCATGACGGCCTGGGGCAGCTCACGGGCGTGAAACACGGGGTGCCGGCGGCCGACGTAGCGCCTGGCAAGGACTACGCCGACTACGCGACCTACACGTCGCGGCGCGACTACGACTTCGACGCGGCTGGCAATCGGAAGACCGTCGATTCGGACGGGCTGATCTCCTACTACAACTACGTGAACGGCCTCTACGTGCCCGACCTGGCGAATCGGATCCAGACGATCGACGACACGAGCCGCACCCACGACGCCAACGGCAACGTAACGGATGACGGGACAAACACGTACACTTACAACTGGCGGAACCAGGTCGTCCGCGCCTATCGCAAGAGCGACGGGCTCCTGATCGCCCATTATACGTACGACGCCGTGGGCCGACGCGAGCGGAAGTACACGATCGACGCGAGTGGAGTCGAAGTCGGCTGGGTGGACTTCGTCCACGACGGCAACCGCATCATCGCCGAGCGCGACGCGACCGGCGCCTACCTCGCGACCTTCGTGAACGGCAACGGCATCGACGAGGTCCTCTCCGTGGACCGCGGCGGTGAGCGGTACTTCCTCCACGAGGACGCCCAGGGCAGCGTGCGCCTCGTGACGGACGCGGCGGGGACGAACGTCGAGAAGTACGAGTACACGGAGTACGGCCTGCCCACGGTGTACGCTTGGGATGCGCAAGCGGGCGGCGGGGCCGGCGCCTGGGCGGCGGGCGTCGTCGGCGGCGCGAGCACGATCGGCAACACGCGGATGTTCACGGGGCGCGAGTGGGACGCGGAGCTCGGGTGGTACTACTACCGGGCGAGGCACTACGATCCGAAGGCAGGGCGATTCGTCAGCCCGGATCCCATCGGGTACACTGGGGACACGTTTGCCAACACCTTCCGCTATGTCGGCAATGCTCCTTGGGATCGAAGGGACCCCCTTGGCTTCGGCTGGCTGGAAGGCATCGGCGAGGGACTCCTCGGCGTCGCCGCCGCAGCTGTTATCGCCGCAGGATTCGTAATCGCGGCACCGGCCTTTCCTATCGTTGCAGCCGTGACGGGGGTTGCCATGGTGGCGGCGGGGGGGTACTCACTCGGCACGGACATCTATGAGGCCGTGTCCGGCGAAGATGCCGTGACGGGAGAGAGTATCTCCGATGATGAGCGAGAAACTCGTGCTGGTCGGGCGCTAGTGGGTGGACTCGCGATGGTGGCCGGCGGAAACAAGACGGTTCGCACACGCTTCAAGAACAAGGTCGAAGGCCTCACAGGCCGAGGGGGAGGGGGAGCCCCTGCTCAAACTGAACCCACGGCAAACACGGGCGCGAGCCCGAAACCGTGCGGCCCGCCGATGCAGCCGAAGGCACCCAATGGCCCTACTACCGGCCTTCTGAGTACTGACCAGGGCGAGGTGGGACTGGTCAGCGGCAGAGAGGGCCCCGCTCAAGCAATGCCACGTGGCAGCCCTGGCTTCGACGCCTATACGCGGACACATGTCGAGGGGCATGCAGCTGCCCTCATGCGACAAACAGGCGCAACGTCGGGATTCCTGGATATCAACAACCCTGAGATTTGCCCGAACTGCGCCCGCAACTTGCCCGCGATGCTGGCTGAGGGCAGCGCGCTGACGGTTCGGACACCATCCGGAGCCACATCTGTGTTTGTTGGTGCGAAGCCTCGGTAGGAGAGGTAGGTGATGCGTCAATGGTGTTTTCGTGAGAGAGAGACGGAAATCGACATCAAGAGCGATGAGCATCTGAAGCAAGTGCTTCTGGAACTGCCACGGCGCGTCGACCCGAATGTCGAAATCCTACATCCGAACGGCGACTTCCTGTCGGTTTCTGCCCGCGAGTGCTTCTACTTCGTGATGTGCACGCAGCGATCCCTACAGCCTCCGTACCTCGCTGCCACTTGGCCACAGTCCGGGGATGAGAACGGTCCCGAATTCGACTTCCTGGTGGCAGATACCCCCACGCCCGTCCCATTGCGGCAGTGCTTGCCAAGAGAAGTTGCACTAAGAGTGTGCGTGGACTACTTGCAAACTGGTTCGCTACCGACCTGGTTGCAATGGGAAAGCGTGTAGGCTTTCCGGGACATGGTAGCGGATTTGGCGCAGGGGAGCGTGAACCAGTTCGGGAAGGGTGCATCCCAGATTACGGGCTGATCGTTGCCCACAACTTTTTGCTGGACACCGGCCCAGCTCGCCCTGGCGACGTCGGCGCACTGCGCAAAGAGGCGTGGCCCGGGGTAGGGGCGACCCTTGTGGTCGCCCTGACGGACCACATCCTGCTGCATGCGGGGCGGGCACACGGCCCGCCCCTACGACGAAAACTTGGAGTGTACGGTCTCCAGCAGCCAGACTTGGGGGTAAGGATCAGCAGATTACGGCCCCCCCCCCCCCCCCCCCCCTGGCCGCCGCAGGGG
>JACPWG010000178.1 GCA_016197205.1 Planctomycetota bacterium | reverse complement strand
GTGAGCACTGCGGCCATGACGTAGAGATTCCCTATGGCGCGGCCCAAAGAAACCGAAATCATCGAGAAGGATGGACTTCTGTACGAAGTCGTGTCTGGACTTCGGCAACAGGCCACGAGGCCCGCGCAGCGGCTGCGAGCCCAAGCCCATGCTCCTGCCGTCGACGTCGCGCGCGGAGCGGCTCACCGCCGGCCCGCGCCGTCCTCCGCGGACAGGATGCCGTCGTGGTTCGTGTCGCAGCGGTCAAAGACCGCGTCCGAGCCGCCGAACTCCTCGCGGGTGACGCGACGGTCGCCGTTCTTGTCGTACCGCTGCACGAAGTCGTTCGCGGCGAGCAGGATCCCCTGGAGGTAGGCGAGGTGTCGCTCGAGCTGCTCCTTGGTGACGAAGCCCTCCTTGGACGGACCCAGCCGGTCCCAAAGGGCCTTGGTCCCCTGCCACTCCTCCTTGGACAGCTTGCCGTCCTTGTTCGCATCCATGCGCGTCATGATTTCGTCCGCGGAGGTCCAGCCGACGAGCCCGCCCGCGCGCTCAAGCTGGTCCTGGATCAATTCGTCTTTCGACACGAAGCCGTCGCCGTTGTCGTCGAAGGCCTGGAAGATCTCCTCCGGGAGCAGCCACTCCTCCGCGCTCAGGAACCGGTCCCCGTCCTTGTCGAGGTCCTTGAGGGCCCGGCGCGCGAGCCCGTCGCGGAGCCCCCCTTTCTTGTCGGGCACGGGGATGTTCTGCAGCTCTTCGATGTCGAGCTGATCGTCGTTGTTCCGGTCGCACATAGCGAACAGGTACGCGGAGAACTCCTTGCGATCGAACCGCCCCTCATGCTCAAGGTCGTAGTCGCCGAACGACTCGAGCCCGCGGAACTCGCGGCGCTTCCTCATTGGTGGCTTTTTTTTCGGATCTGCGCCGGGGGGGTCCTTTTCCGCCATGAAGAACTCCCGCGCCTCCTGCCGGGAGATCCAGCCGTCCTTGTTGACGTCCATTTCGTGGAAGCGCGCCTTCTGCTCATTCGGGAATTCGTTGCGCTCGACTTGGCCGTTCCCGTTGCGGTCGTATTTGGCGACGAAGGCGGAGACCTTTTCGTCGAAGGACTGGGCGAAGGCCGAGGAGGAAGAGAGGAGGAGGGCGAGGATGAGGCGGGGGCGGGGGGGAGTGAACATGGTACACCTACAAGTGGCAGAGACGGGCCGAAGGCTCAAGTCTCAGATCTCAAATCGGAAGGGCCGTGGCCGGAGGACAGGGGGACGAAACACAGAGGCACAGAGACGCTGAGGATCGTCAATCAGGTGAACAACTCTGACAACTGTGCACGCCAGGGGAAGACGGGTATCGGCGCGCAACTGATGGTTGAAAATCACTCTTGTCCCGGCGAGGCACTCAATGATCAATTCTCAATTCTAAAATCTTCATCCTCAAATCACTTTCTGGGTCCCGACTCTTCGGTGTGGAGCTGCACGCGCAGGATCCGGACCAGCTCGTCGCGCGTGAGATAGCGCGCGCCCTCGTGGGAGATGTCCTTCAGGGGCTTGCCGTCCTCGTCGAGGGTCCGGTCGAAGCAGAAGCTCTCCACCGCGATCCCCTTCGCGCCGGCGAGGCCGGGGACCTGGGCGAGGCGGGAAGGCTGGCCGGGCTTGGTCACGTCGATGACTTCGGTGGTGCCCGGCCCGACCGCGAGGGCGAAGTAGGTCAGGAACGGCGCGTTATAGGTGCGCAGGACGGCGATCGCCGAGAGCTCGTTCTGGATCATCGACGCCCCCATGCCCTGCGGCCGGCGGGGATCCGTAATCCGAAAGATCCGCAGGTACCCGCGCGGGTCGTCGTCCTTGTTCTTCTCCTCGACGACCGCCCAGGCGTAGTCGTGCTCCTCGGACGGGATCTTTCCCCCTTCGCTCCCGAGGTCGAATTTCGAGCCCACGGCCAGCCCCTTGACCACGAAGCGCTCCGCATTCGGATTCTGGAGGAAGGTGCTTAACCGCAACGGGCGGACGGGCTCGGTGACGTCGAAAATCAGCGCACCGCCGCGCGAGTCGGCGACGAGGGCGAGGTTCTGCGCGCGGGTGCGTTTGCCGTCCGGGGTCGGCCGGCTGTACTGGAAGTACGTCGCCACGTGCGTCGCGTCCGAGGCCAGCTCGCTCTTCTCCCTGGAGGTCGAGGCCGAGGCGACGACGCGCGCCTGGGCGACGTCGGCAAGGTCTACGATCGCGAGCCCGCCCGGCCCGTCCGCCACGAAAGCGTATAGCCCCGACAGCGACAGCGCGTGGGCATCCTTCATCTCCACGGCGCGCACGAGGGCGAGCTTCGCCGGGTTCGAGACGTCCAGGATCTTCAGCCCGCCCGTCCCGTCCGCGAGGAGCAGGTGCTTGCCCGCGAGCACGCCGCTCCGCGCGTTCACGGTCTTGAATTTCCCGAGCCGGCGCGGGAAGAGCGGGTTCGACACGTCCGCGACGACGACGCCTTCGGTCCCGCAACACAGGTAGGCGACCTGCCCGTGCCCCTGGATCGGGTCGACCGCCAACACGACGTCCAGGGCCGGCGGAGCGGGGAAGATCGCCGCGGCAATGCTCTTCTCGGGGTTTTTCCGGTCGATCGCCAGGATCGTCATCCCCGCGGACGTGCCCAGGAAGGCGAAGTCCCGCGTCAGGGAGAAGCTCGGCGACCCGAGCCCCCACGTCGTGGAGCTGCGGTGGCACTCGACGCACCCGCGCGCCTGGGGCCGCACGGTGTGCATCTGGTGGTGCACCATCGTCATGCCGGAAAGCCCGGCCGCCGTCTCCGGCATCCGCTGGTCGACGATGATCCGGCCCTTGCCGTCGTGCACGGTGCAAAAGGTGCTGAAGCCGGTCAAATACGGCGCGATCATCCCCTCCGAGTTGAAGCCGAGGTAGAGCTGCTTGAACGTGGCGAAGACCTTCTCTAGGGTGTTCACCCTACCCGGCGTGCGCTCGCCGGTGAGGAGGTCGAGCTGGTTGAAGGACTCGTTGCGGTCGAAGTGGAAACCGAAGAAGTTGGAGTTCCAGCCGGAGTGGCAGGCGTAGCACTCCAGGCGGTCGTGCGCGGCGGTCATGGCCTTCGCCGCCCGCGCGTTGTAGTCCGGGTGCTTGGGATCGACCACATTCTTGACCTGCTTGACGACGTGCTCCTTCCCGTCCACCTTCGAGCGCAGCACGACCTTGCCGTCCTCGCGGGTCAGATGCGGCAGCGGCCGCCCGCGCACGGTCTTGAGGTCCGTCTCTTCCTTGATCGTGCCGTGGCAGGACACGCACTCGATCTCGATCCCGTGCTCCATGGCGCCGTAGAGGCCGCCGTCCCCCATGAGGTCCTTGCCGGTGTGGCAGTCGACGCAGTGCATGCCCTTCTGGTAGTGCACGTCCGGCGGCGTGACCTTGTCGTCGCGCATGTAGAACTGGCCGTTCAAGCGCATCGGGGTCGTGCCCGGCACGTCCGGGCCCGCGGGCTGGCCGGGGACGAGCATGGCCATGCCGCGGAAGTGCAGGCCGATCGAGGCGTCGCCGTAGTGGCAGTGGACGCAGGTGGTGGTCGGGACGACCGAGGACATGCGGTGCTTCAGCGGATGCCCCGGCTCGAACTTCTTGATCGTCTTGTCCAGGCTCCGCGAGAGGCCCTGGTCGGTGTAGAGGACGTGGCAGCCGGCGCACCCCTCCGCGCGATAGTCGCCGTCCATCCCGAGCCGGCCGCGGACCGCGAGCCCCTGGGACCAGAAGTGACAGCGCACGCAGTTTTTTCGCGGCACGTCCGGAAAATGCGTCTGGATCCTGTCGCGGTTCGTGGAGGCGCCCAGGAAGGCCGGCAGCACGGCGAGGGACTTGAGCGCGCCCGTGGGCGGGGCCGTGGGCGCCGCCGCGGCGGCGGCCGGATCGCCCGGGGCGGAGGGCGCGACCGCGCGGTCGTCGGCGATCGGAAACACGCCAAAGAACGACCGCTTCTCCTTGGTCAGGCCGTTTTCGTAGAAGCCGTCGGAGAGATGGCCCGCGGTCGTGCAGTGAAGCGACTTGAAAAAGCCCTCGCACTGGTCCTTGTGGCAGGTCCCGCAGGTTTGCGCGGCGACGCGCAGGTTGGTGGGATTGCGGAAGCGCAGGAACGGCAGGTCGTAGTTCGCAGGGAGCACGCGCTCGTCGTTCGGGATGGTCTTGGTGGCGGCGACGTGGGCCTTTTCTTTTTCCGTCGCGTCCGGGTCACCGCCGTGGCAGTCGGCGCACCCGATCTTCGCCCAAGGGTGCATCTCCTCGATGCCCTTGTGGCAGGTGACGCACTTCCCCGTGGTCGCGGCCGCCCGCTCGGATCCGCCCCCACCGCCGCCGGGCCCCCCGGCTCCGCCGCCGGGGCTGTCCTTGGCCACGAGCTCACCCGCGTTCCCAAGCCATGCCGCGGCGAGCGCGAGCGCCGCCGCGCCGAGGAGGAGGAAGAGGCGGGCACGCGCGCGAGCGGTGTCCTGGAGACGCACGGGGGCCGTGGAGCGCATGCGGAAACCGCCTCAGGAACGGGAGCCGAGGAAACGGGTCGATTCCCAGGAAGTCCTCAGTACCGCTCCACGGAAAGCGGTGTCCAGTAGGCGAAGGCAAGTTCGGCCGCCCGCGAGGCGCGCGAGGGAGGCGTAGTAACGGAGAACTACGTCGAGCGAGCGCAACGAAGCAGGCGGCCGAAATCGCCGAGCAAACCGGGCACCCAATTCCGTGGGGCGGTACTCAGGCCCACAGCTCCTTCATGACCTTGCTCTTCGGCGCGGTCTCCGGCTTCACGCCCAGGAGCTGGCACATCGTGGGGCAGACGTCGATGGTCTGGAAGTCCTGCTTCATGACCGCGTTCTTCTTGAACTCCGGCGCCGCCGCGACGAGGGCCACCTTGCGCAGATCGTCCGAGCCGTCGCCGTGATCGAGCCCGTTTCTCTGGTTCAGGTCCTTGTCCCGACCGAACTCCGGGATGATGAAGATCGCGGTCTTGTCCTTCAGGTCCGGGTCGTTCTGCACCGCGTCCCAGAGCGCGCCGATCTCCTCGTCGTTCCTGCGGATGACCTCCACGTAGTTGTTGAAGGACCCGTGGGCGCAGTCCGCGGCGATCAGTGAGATGCCGAGCAGCGTCGGCTTGAACACCCGCATGATGTTCGCCGCCACGCGCACGGTCTTCGCGTCCCCCGCACCCGGCCCGGTGATCTTCGTCGTGTTCCCCGAGATCTCGTCGAGGATGAATTTCTCGATCCGCCGCGTCGTCTCCGCGTCGTTCGCGGCGGCGCTCGCGGTCAGGTGTTTCTTGAGGTCCGCGTCCATGCCGTCGCGCAGGCGCGCGAGCGCGGAGCTCTCCTCCTCCCCCGGCATGGCCGGCCGGCCGAACTGGTCGAGGATGTCCTTGAACTCGGCGTTGAACACGCCGTCCGAGGAGATGATGTTGGCGCCGTAGTTCGCGCCGTAGTTCTTGTGGAGGGAGTACGAGAAATTGATCTGCTGCGTCCCGCCGCCCGCGGAGAGCCAGACCTTGCGCGACGGCACTTCCTTCTGCTTGCGCAGGTATTCGAAGATCGTCGGGTGGTCCCCGCGCTCGTTCTCGCGGATGCCCATGTACTCGGTGTTCCCCGTGAACATCGAAAGCGTGGCGCCGTAGTGGCCCACGTTCGCGGTCACCATCTGCGGGCAGACCACGCCCCGGTCGGCGATCTTCTTCATGATGTTCGGGATGTTGTTCGGGCTGCCGACCGTCTCGCGGCTGCGTACGCCGCCGGCGAAGGCGACGAAGATGACGTGCTCGGTCTTGCCGGACGCGGCGGGAGCGGCCAGGGCGGCGCGCGCGCCCCCGGCGATCGGGACGAGCGCGGCGGCGCCCGCGGCGGCCCCGCCGGCCCGAAGGAAGTCGCGCCGGGACAAACGATTCGAACCCATGGGCTGGACCTCTCAATGCGGAGGCGCTGTGGCCGAAGGACGAGGAACCACAGATTTCACAGATTCACGGAGATTTCACAGATTACGAATCTGTGAAATCGTCGTTAATCTGGGAAATCTGTGGTTACGGTGGTGTTCGATTTCAACGAAAACCGTTGCAAGCACACACGACCCTACCGACAAGAAACTCAGTAATACTGGTATTCCTGGCTCGTCAGGATCGCCAGGAGCAGCGTCTTCGTCGTCGTCCCCTTGGCGGACAGCACCTCCTGGAAGATCCGCACCTCGTCCTCGGTGGGCCTGCGGCACAGGTACTTCCCGTACTGGGCCTCCAGCCAGGGCACGAGGTCGAGCCCGGCCTTGTCCGGGACCTTCACCTTGTCCGAGTCGACGATCACTTTCGCGAGCACCGATCGGATCGGGCCCGAGTCCGACATCGCCAGGAGCGCGTTCCGCATGCTCCGGAACTCCTGGTAGGACGGGCGCCGTCCCAGGAGGTCCATGTAGAGCGAGCGGATGAACATCGGATCGTCCTTGAGCTTCAGCTTCGACATCGCGTCCACGTACCCCTTGGAGAGGATCCAGGTCTTCTCGATGTCCGGGAAGGACGCGGGGTCCTTGACGAAGCGCGCGACCGAAGCGGTCAGGACCTCCTTCGACGGGGGCCGGCCGAGGCGCGCGACGTGGCACCGCTTGAGGAAGGACTCCGCGAACGCCTCCTGCTCGACCACGATGTCGACGAAGTCCGCCTGGCTCGCGCCTTTTTTTCCGAAGAGCTCGTTCGCGTAGCCGTCGTACATTTTTTTTCCGCGCTCCAGCAGCTCCTTGCGGTCCTGGACGACCATGCCGAGGAGCTGCTCGAGGATGACGGTGACGTAGGTGTCGTTGCCCGGATTCCGGTGGTTGAAGTACTGGCAGATCACGATCTCGTGGATGGCGTCGCGGACGGTGATTTCGGCGTTCGCGAGCCGCTCGGGAATGGAGGTCAGGTTTTCGGTGGCGGGTCGGAAATTGTCGATGAGGAGGAAATAGAAAAGCTGCTCCTCGTACCAGGTCTCGAAATGCTCGACCGAATGCACGAGCTTGCCGACCAGCTCGTCTTGCGTCGCGCCGGCCGCGGCCTTGAACTCGTCCTCGCTGGGGCTGCGGCCGAGCAGATCCACGTAGAAGCGGCGCACGGCGCGTCGCCCTTCGATGGTCTGCACGGGATTGCCCTGGGCGTCCAGGAGGTTTTGCCTTTTGGCTTCTTCCCGGCTCATCCACTGTCCGCCGACCCGCACGTCGCCGCGGGCGGCGCGGGCGAGGGCATTGTCGGGCTCGGTTTTGAGCGCGAGCTGGTAGGCTTGGTCGCGCTGGGGCCCGAGGCGGTGCTTCTCCGCCCACTGCGCCAGCTCGACACAGGCGGCGGCCTCGGGCGACTCGCCGAGGGCCGCGAGACGTTCGTTGAAGATGGCCTTCCAGTCGGGCGTCACGCGCTCGGCGTCGATCTTCTCGACGTCTTCGATGGCGTGGGTCGCGGGAGAGCCGTCCGCGCCGTTGGCCATGTCCACGACTTCGAGGGCGGCGGCGGTGCGCTTCAAGATTTTCGCCTTGAGGACCTGGCCGGACCTCAGTCGGATCGTGTGGACGTCGTCCGCGGGTTTCGACGCGGGGACGGCCGCCGCGGCGGGGGCGGCGACCGGGGGTGGGACGGCTTGAGGCGCGGCGTTCGCGACAGGTACCGCGGCGGCGGCGGCGGGGACGGTGGACGCGCCGGCGGGCTGCGTCGAAGGCGGGGCCGTCGTCGGATTCGTGCTCGCGGCGGCGGGGGCGGAGAGAGGAGCATCCGTGTACCCGGCAGTCGGTGGTTCCGCGGAGGCGGCGGCCTTGCCGGCCGCGTGCTCAGCGACGGGCCCCTTCGCACGCATCGTGGACAGGACCGCGGCGACCACCACGCCCATCAGGAGCATGCCGGCGCCCAGGCCGAAGAGCACGAGCCGCATGGCGGAAGGCGGCGCCTTCGCGGAGGCGGCGGACGGAGCGACCGCGGCGCGCGCCGCCGCGCGCGAGAGTCGAGGCGAGCCGGCATGGGGCGTGTGCGCGCCCGAACTGGGCGGCTTTGCGGGCGCGGCGGCGCCGGGGTCCGACGGGGAGGCGTCCGGCGCGTGCTCCGTCCGGCGCGCGGGCGGGGCCGCGACGGCCGCGACCGCGGAGTCCGAGCCTCCGGTCGAATGGCCGGCGGTTCGGGCTGCGGCCGCGCGCGCGAGGCGCGGCGAGCCGTGCGTGGGCGTGTGCGGGCCCGAGCCGGGGCGGCGCGGCGCGTCCGCGACGCGCGAGTCCGGCGCGCTGGGCGCGTGCGCGGGCGTAGCGACCGCCGCGGCGACGGAGGCCATGACCGTAGTCGCGGGGGACGGCAAGAGGGACGCACCGGCGGAGGCGCCGGTAGCGGCCGGGGCCGCAGTCGCGACCGCCCTCGCGCCGGGCTTCGAATCGGAGGTGGAGCTTGCCGCCCCGCCCGGCGCGACGATCTCCGTGCACGGGAGCGAAGTGGTGATTTGCACGACCATCGCCGATCCCGGTGCGGCTGCGGCTGCCGGCGCAGTCGCGGGTGCATGCACGGGGGCGGAAGTCGTGATCGGTCCGGGCGAGGTCGCGCCCCCATTCGATGGAGCGGACGTCGACGCGGGCGCCGGCGGCGGAGAGGTCGCTGCCGGCGGCGTGCCCGGCTTCATGTCGGCGGGTCGCGGCGCTGCGCTCGGGGGCCCAAGTCGAACCGTCAAGCCGCCCGCGCCCGAAACGCGTGTCCCGTCGGTGAGCGTGTCATCACCCGGGTCCGCGTGCCCGGGACGATCGTCGAGCGAACCCAGAATCATCTGGGTCAGCGGCGGCGGCGCGTCCTTGCCCTCCGCACCGGCAGCGCCTGCGACCCCCGCGGCGCCTCCGCCGGCCGGGGGCGTCTTGTCCGGTCGAAAGGTGAGCGTGTAGCGACCGATGACGAACGAAGTGCCGTCTTGCAACGCCTCGCCCGGGACCTGACGGCCATTGATGCGAATGCCGTTGGTGCTGCCGAGATCGCTGAGGAAGTACGACCCGTCCGGCCTGCGGTCGATCACGGCGTGGGACTTGGAGACGCTGGCGTCGCGGATCGCGAGTCCGCAGGTCCGACTTCGCCCGATCGTCATGCGGTCCCCGAGGACCTGGGAGCGGAACCTCTGCCCGCCCTCCTTGACGATTTCCAGGATGGGCATCACGCTCGCCCCTCGACTGGACGGGAGAAACAGACCGCGCCCCATGGGAGGCGCGGACGCGAATCAGTCATGATTATACGCCCCTTGCAGGAAGGGGGTCAACCATTTCCGTGGGTGGGAAGGCCACGAACCCCGCACATCCCGCGCCACTCCCGGCCTCGGGCGCCCCGCTCTTCGGCATGCACGGATCTTCCTTCCCCAACAGGTTCTAGAGCCGGCGGGCGCGCGGGCTGGACGCTCACCGAACGCGCTGAATGGGCGGCTCCGTAAGCGTCGATTACAAAATGGCCTTTACGGAGGAGAGGTCGTGCGTGACAACAAGCCGAAATGAAGCTAAAGTCGATCTCTCCGTGCGGTGCCAGCGATGATCGCCGGTTGAGGAGGGTGGACTCAGCGCCCGGCCTCTGCGTCTCCGCGTCTCTGTGTAAAAGTCCCGCATTCGACCCACACGGCCGGTCCGAATTCCAAACTGCAAAAAGTCAAATTTCAAATTTCGCCCGCGGCTAGTTGGGATGGGGAGCCGTGATCTAGCCACTTGCCGCCCTCGGTCGCGTTTAGCCTTTCTTCGGGTCGTTGGTGCGTGAAGGGTCGGGCCACGATCACGCCGTCGCGCCTGTCGGCCCGCATCGCGAAGTCGAAGGCGTCGATCGACGTCACGCATTCGAGATCCGCGAGCGGGCGGGCCGGGTCGCCCGCGTGATGCAAGCGCGCGGCCCGGCTTGCCAAAACCTCGCGGACCACGCGTTCCCGCGGCGGCGGCTCCCCGCGCAGCAGGGCCTCCAGGTAAAGCGCGGCCGCGCGGTCCTCCTCCCCTTCGTCCGGCCACCCGGAGACGACCAACGTGACCTCGCCGGCGTCGCCAAGCGCAAGCAGCGCGCGCGCCGTGGCGGAGACGACGACGAGGCTCGCGAGCCAGAGCGTCCGCGCGCGTTCGGCGGCGACGGCGCAGCGCGTCCCCGCCCCGGTGCGCTGCACCGCGACACCCGAGAGGCGGCGGCCACGGAGTCGGCTCGGCGAATTGTCGTGGTCAAAGCCGGGGATCCATCGGCCCCCGACTTCGCCGAGGCGAAACCCGGGTCGGGCGAGCGCCTCCTCGGGCGTGGAGACGAGCACCGCCTCGTCGATCCCCGCCGCGAAGGCGTACGCGAGCGTCGTGAACGCCCGAAGCACGTCGAGCACGACCACGTGCCCCTCGGCTGCGCGCGCCCCCTCCAGGCCCTCCCGCACGACGATCTTCATGGGGACGCATTGAACCACGCGGAGGGGCTCGAATTCAACCGTTGACACCCGGCCGCACGCGGCGCTATTGTGGAAAGTGCACCAGTTGCCCGCCGGACGCGGCGGCCCGAGTACGGCAGTCGCGCTTGCTTTTCGGAAGAGCGCGGCGCCCACCCCTGTCGCGCAGGGGCACCCCCGATTCGTCACTCCGGTCGTCTTCCCCGAGCGAGGCTACAGCGCATGACGCAAGAGCCGGGACACTGGACGCGGAAGCCGGTCTTCTGGGTGACCCTCTCCTTCGTCATCGCACTTTTCGCCTGGGACACGCGGGTGCTCTATCCGTTGAAACTGCTGGTCGTCTTCATGCACGAGAGCGGACACGCCATCGCGACCTGGCTCACCGGCGGCTCGGTGCTGGGCATCGAGATCGACGCGCACGAAAGAGGCGTCACCACGACTTTGGGCGGGTGGCGGCTGGTGACGCTCTCGGGCGGCTACCTCGGCAGCACCGTCATCGGCGCGCTCCTCCTGCGAGCGGCCTGGTCGCGGGAAATCGGCCGATACGTGCTCCGCGGCCTTGCGGTCCTGCTCGGCCTCGCGATCCTGATCGCCGTGCGGGATTTTTTCACCATCCTTTTCTGCGCCCTGACCGGCCTCGCGCTCTTCCTCGCAGGCTGGAAGGCGAGCCCGCCGGTGCAGCGGGCCATCGGGACCTTTCTCGGCGTCACGAGCTGCCTCTACGCGGTCATCGACATCAAGGACGACGTGCTCACCGCGGGCGGCCGGCTCACGTTCATGGGGGGCGCGAACAAGAGCGACGCGCAGCAGCTCGCCGAGCTCACCTGGATCCCCGCCTTTGTCTGGGGCCTGGCGTGGATCGCGATTTCGCTCTTCGTGATCTACCGCGTGCTGCGCACGCTCACGACGTCGCCGGCGTCGCGGCTCTGACGACGCGCGGCCGGGTCGGGCACCGCGCGTGACCCTGCGAGCCGCTCAGCGCTGGTTCTCCGGTCCCACTTCCACCACGCCGACTCCCAGGGTCGCCAAAACGTTGGGCTTGGAGGGGTAGAACAGCCTCGCGAGGGCATCGCGGAGGCTCGGTTTCCTCCCGGAGGAGGGGGAACTCATCGTCGACAGGGCGCCGGCGGCAAGGGCGAGCACCGCGGCGGCGCACCCGCCGATCCAGGCAAGTCGGCGTCGGATGGCGCGCCAGCCGTAGGGGCAGTCGCGGGTGAGCAGGGTTCCGTCCGGCCGTCGGAAGAAGCGAATGCAGCGGCGCCCTTCCTTCGCGCCCACGAGGGCCTGGGCCTCCTCGCGCGTCATGGCGGACAAGTTGTACACGTTCAGGCGACACCGACCGCAGAAACGCACGCGGTCGTCGCCGGTCATGCCGGCCCAGGATTCGTGGCAGGGGGAGGCGACGCGGACATGGTCGAGGTCGACGCGGGGTGCGGTGGTCGGCATGGGAGGTTCCTTTTCGGTTGAGCCCCGAACGGCTGGTTGTGCGCCCACGGCGGACGGTCTTCGGTATCTGGCCTCGCAAACACGATGCCGACAACTCAGCATATCACATTGACGCAACATGTTCAACTGTAGCACATGATTACGCTGCCAAGGCTGGCCGCATCCCTGGCAGCCACCCGGCACCGGAAGGCGTTTCGCGCCGAAACGGCGTTACGAGCCGAAACCAGGCCGGGCGCGCGGCCGACGACGTTCGGTCGCAGTCGACGCGCCGGCCGTCGCGCCTGGCACGCACGAAGCCTTGCCTTCACCCGGCCGATCGGATACCCTTCCCGCCGCGAGACGAATGCCCGATCGCGATCTCCAGCATCCGGAGGGACGGCTCATGGAAAGCCCGGCCGTGAAGAACGAATACCTGCAGCAGGTCCAGGCCCAGCAGGCGAAGGTCGCGCGCGACCTCAAGGTCGCCGCGCCCGCCGCGGCACAGATGGCGGCCGAGGACATGGCCTTCGAAGCCGCTGAAGAGCTTCCGCGCATGTCCGCCGGCGGAGGAGGCGCAATGCCGGGACGCTTCCGCATGGCGCGCGTGGCCCGCGGCTTCGCGCCCGAGCTCGGCGAGGCGCCCCACGGCGTGCGCATCACCGGCCTGTGGCGCTGGCAAACGGTCATCGTCCCGCCGAATGCGTACGTGGTCCACACCCGTCGCGATCGCGTCGAGCCGCTGCACATCGGCCTCGGCCTCTCGTTCGCCTTCAACCCGTACCGAGACTCCTTCCTGGTCGTGCCCTCCACCATGCAGACGATCCTGATCAATGCCCACTGCGTTTGCAAGGAGCTGCAGGGCCTCCTGGTCCAGGGGTATGTCCAGTGGATCATCGCGGACTTCGCGAACGCGTACAAGAAGCTCGACTTCTCCGACGTCCGCGACCCGATGGGCGTCGTGAACGTGCAGCTCCGGGAGCAGGCCGAGGCGGCGATCAAGGACAAGGTCGCGACGATGGGCATCGACGACGTGCTCTCGGACAAGCAGCCGATCATCGCGGAGCTGACGGCGCGGCTGCGGCACGTCGCGGAGGGCGAGGGGAACACCGACCGCGGGCTCGGGCTGCGCATCGTGACCGTCCAGGTGAAGGAGGCGGTGGTTTGTTCCTCCCAGGTCTGGGAAAACCTCCAGAAGCCCTTCCGGGCGCAGCGCGCGCAGGTGGCGCGGCTCGCGGAGCTGGAGTCGGAGGCCGTCGTCAAGGCGCGCGAGCTGGAGCAGTCGAAGGAGCGGACCACCCGCGAGCTCCGCACGCAAGTCGAGCTCGCCAACCTGCGCGGCGCCGCCGAGGCGGAGGCCTTCGATCGCGAGCAGGCCGAGGCCGCGCGCCGGCAGGTCCGGGAGGCGGAGCTGCGCGTCGCGCAGACGGCCCGCGAGGCGGAGGTCGCGGAGGCGAACGCGCGGCTCGAGCAGGTGCGGCTCCAGAAGGAGGCGGAGCTGGCCCGTGCGCGGCAGCGCGAAGAGTTGGCCCGCAAGGAGGCCGCGGCGAAGGCCGAGCTGTCGCTGCGGGCGGAGCAGGAGGCCGCGGCGAACCGCCAGGCGGAGGCCGAGCTGGGCCTGGAGCGGACGCGGCAGGGGATCCGGAACGACCTCTCGCCGGCGCAGGTCCAGGCGCGGGTGCTCGAGGCGCTGCCGGCCATTGCGGAGCGCTTGCCGCGGCCGACGGAGCTGAGGTCGGTTTCGATCGGCGGGGCGGGTGGGCCGCAGGATGGGCAGGGCATGGCCGGGTTGGTGGCCCAGGTGCTCGCCGTACTCGAGGCGTTCCGGGGGCGGGGCGCGGGTGCGCATGCGGAGGTCGCATCCGGAGGGGCGGGCGGGACAGGTGCGACTGGTGGCGTGGCGAAGACGGCGGGCGGGGCGTAGGGGCCCGCGCGGAAATGGCTGTGAACGTTTTGCCCTCACCGCCCAGCCCTTTCAAGGTGCGGAGAACTGTTCGGCTCTTGTGAGATGGCGCATCAGATGCCGGGTGAGCAAAGGGGCGAGCTTCCCACGGTTCTCTTCCGATGGCCACGAGCCCATGTGGTGCAGGGCTTCCTCCTTCGCGCGCGGCGAAAAGGATCATTGCCGAAGGAGGCCCATTCACTCCCGATAGCCAAGTGAGCGCCCAGGCCCTGCGTGAGTTCGACGGCCGTGCAGCGGAATACGAAGGACTCCAGAAACTCCTGGCGAGCTTCGACACGTTCATCCGGGGGCTGCGTCGGCGAGCAGGGAGGGCCGCGTCGGCCCGAAAACAAAGACTCAAGAGGAAGTGAATGGGGGAACAGCGCCGAACGTCGCGCGGATCACTCGCTCCGGTCGTCCACGGGCGTCAGAAATTCTCCAAGGCGGCGCAGGACATCGCTGTCGCTCCACGTCCGAAGGACTACCTCCGCGGTCCCAGGGGGCTCCAGGCGGAAGTGGTAGTCGCTCCAGGTGGCGGTAACGCCCCTCTCCGTGTCTTCGAGATCCTCGGTCCCGACGAACCACAGGACGCTGCCGGCCGGAATCGTCTGTCCCGCCGAGTCGAACGGCCGGATCACGCGGTAGCGAATCCGCTCCAGCTTCTCCGGAGTCAGGGAAGCCAGTGTCTGGGTTGATTCCGACGCGGAAGACCGGGGCTGCGGCTGCTCGTTCCGCGCCGCGGAAGGACTGGAATCGTCTCGGGGTGCGGCGGCTCGGGGCGAACCGCCACGCAGCGCGGCGATGAGGTCGGGGAGGACGGCATCGAGAGCCGCGTCGCCGGCGACCGTCGAGACCCAGTCGCCGGCACTCAGGCGCACGCCCTGCGCCGATTCGCACAGCGCAACCGCAGTCGGCGCATTTCGCTTGTCCGACCGGACGACACCCGAGGGCCATGCGGGGGGGGAGTCGCCGCTCCACTCCGATCGCCAGGGCCGGAGCGCAGGGAGTTTCGACTCCAATGCTGTGCGGATGCGGTCGAGCGCACGGACGACCGGAAACGGGCGCAGTCGCAGGGCGGAGCGACCGTCGATCGCCTGCCGGACGTACCGAAGCAGCGCGGGGATGTCCCCTTGAACGGCCGCGGAGCTGGGTAGCTCCCGCTCGATCCACTCTCCGCCATACGTCGCAGGCGGAATGCGCAGGGCTACGTCGTCGGCCCTCTGCACGACGCGGAGCATCGACTTCCATGTGCAGTCAGGCCCGAAGAGGTGTAGGTGAACCTCGGAGGTTCTGGCGAAGTCGTGCTTCGGCTCCGGTATCCAACTCGCCCCCGGCAGCGGTAGCTGCTCGCGCAGCGCGTCGAGCAGGCCGAAGCCGACCTCGAGCGCGCTCAAGGGCAGACCCTCGCGCTCTGCCGAGGCAAGGTAGTCGATCAGGGCCGCGGCGCAGGCCTGGCGCTCCTGCGGCGACTGGGCGCCGAGCCATCCGAAGCCTGGGCCCCCCCTGCGCGGCGACATCAGCAGTGCCGATCCGGTGTCGGTAAATGCATACGTGACCCCCACGGCGCGCCACGTTCCATCCAGCCTGCCGCCGATCAGGACGTATGCGACCTGCGCGCCCATTTCCAGGAGCACGGCCCGGCGGTCGCCGTCGAGCTTGAGGAGGGCGTCGCCGCGGTAGGCGGCAGGGTACTCTCGTAGCGAGAGAACCGAGCTGAACCGGGTCGAGGCGGCCTTGAGCAGGTCTTTGGCGAGGACCGTTCCGGGATCGACCCTACTCACGTTCCAGGCTCCCCAGCAATTGGGTTCCGGATGGCGGAGCGGGCCGGCGCCCGCTGGAATTCGCGCCGTCCCTTGGGAATCTATCTTGCGACGGGGGTGGAGGCAAACGAAATCCCGGGACGGCGGTGCACTCCACTATGCTATTCCACCGCCGGATTTGCGCGGTCAGCGCAAATCCTGCGGGGGAATAACCACCCTCTCCCCTTGTAGGGGAGAGGGTCGGGGTGAGGGGTACCACGGGCGTCGCGCCCGTGTGCGACTTTGGTTGCGGCTACCCGCGTTAGGGGACATGCCCTTCGTAGCGCTCCACGGAAGTCGGTGGCCAATCGTCGGAGCCCGGCCCGCGGCGGCGGCGCCGGGCGCGGTACATCAGTCCCACCACAGGAACAGTCGCCGGTGCGCGCGCACGATCTGCTCCAGCGCGTCGACCGATTCGCACCCCTGGTCGACGATGTCCGGACAGAAGCGGTACACCTCCACCGCGAAGGCGGAGACGTCGCGCGGCTCGTCGACGAGATCGAGTTGGACGGTGTCGGTTTCGGCCTGCCAGATCCGAATCCCGCAGAGACGGTCGAACTCCTGAAGCTTTTCGATGACCGCCTCGGTATCCATGTCGTAGTTGCAGGCGTCGGTGCGGGCGAGACGAAGGATATCGAACTGGTTCGCGCCCGGCGCCACGACAATCTCCACCCCCTTGGGCGCATTCGGCGCGAGGGAGTGCGTCGTCCCGATGAAGGCCAACGCGCCGGGCGGCACGACGAGCTGGAGCGCGTCGACGATCGCTCGCCCCGCTCGCTCGTCCTTCACCACCGCGGACACGCCGCGGTCGTCCAGGGTTCGGCCGAAATCGTGCGTGAAGAAGCGGCGCACGGGCTTCTTTGCGGCGTGAGAGAGCAGGCGTTCGACCTCGGCGGCATCGAAGACGTGCTCGGTCATTCGCACCTCCTGGACAACAGGAAACAACGAGACGGAGGAGTCGCTGCCGTCGGACGGCTCCGGAGCGGAGTCACCCCCGTGCGGTGCGCCCCGACCCCTCCGGCAGGCCACCTGGGCCCGATCGCACCCGGCCCGCTCCCCTCAATCCTTCGGCAGTTCCTTGCTGCCCACCACGGTCATGTTCATCCCGATCCGCACGGTGACGGTCTTGTCGCCGACGGGAATGTTACATAGGAAGCTGTAAAACCGTGCCGCGTGGCACCGGACCAGGCCGGGGAGTGGTTGGCGTGTCGGGGCCCTACCCGGGGGCTGCGTCGGCCCCCGGGGGCCGACGCAGGCCCCGGGTAGGGCCCCGACAGGTCGTCGTGCCGTCCCCTGTACGCGATTCTACCCGTCTGCACACCCGCGAGCCAGCCCGAATTTGCGTTCGAGCCGCGGTCACGGACCTTTTCGCCCGGATCCGGACACAACTCGAGCCGGGCCCTCGGAGAACTCGAGCCGGGCCCTCCCTTGGTCGAGTGCTGAGCTGGCCTCTACTCGCCCTCCGAACGGTCGCCGGCGTCGAAGGTCTCTTCGGCGGGGCTCTCGATTTCGCAGCAGCGCTCGTCCGTCGGCGCTTCGTTCCCGAAGCACTCTTCGCCGACCTCGCCCGGAGCCTCGCTGCCGGTCCATGCCGCCTCATCCGCCGTCTGATCCCAGCCGAACTCGGTCTGGACCTCGAACCCATCCCCAGGCGAGGCGTACGAGGTCGGACACTTCCCGGTCGGTGGACCGCGCGCATCCTCCGCCGCTGACGCGAGACCCAAATGGGACAGAATCCGGGCGAGCACGTTGGGCTCCGTGATGAACGCGACGACCTTCGTCGTCGCGCCGCCGCGGCCGCACACGAGGGGATCCACCTCCCTTCGACTCGCTTCGCTCGCTCAGGGCAGGCTCCCACCTTCTTGAGAGGTGTTCCGATTCGGAACGTGGTCACCTTTCGCAACCGCCGGAGTGGCGAGTGCCCCGTGCGCAGGCCGCGCCCGGCAAAGGGGTCCGAACGCCGTGGTGGCTGCACGAGCAGGCGAGCGGTGGAAGCGGCAGCCGCAGCGCCTGCTGCCGGGTTCGCGGGGCCGGTTAAGGCCGCCAAGTCGTTTTCTCTTGGCGCCCTTGGATCCCTACCGTTCGACTTCATGAAAGCCTGTCGCGATTTCGGAAGTCGTGCGCTCCGCCCACGGAAGGACGAGCCACCGAAGACGCCGAACGACCCGTCGTGAAATTCGGCGTCTTCAGCGTCTTCGGTGGCTAATCATCGTCTTTGGGTTTCGGGCGCACGCCTGCCTTGGCGTTCTTGGCGATTCGGTTCTCCCCGATCTGGAGAAGTCCTTTCCGAAACGGAAAGAACTTCGGCGATTAGAGACTATGGCATCGGCAGTCCGAGCTGTCGGCAGATCGCTCGGCAGGTCCCGAGCGCGAGCTGTCGGTGGCGGGGAATAGACGTCCGGCGGTCGCCGGCCTCATTTCGCCAGATGTCATGGCCGGAGCCGTGGCGCACGAACGCGCAGCGGTGGGCCCGAAGGTGCCGCTCCAACTCTGCTCGTTTCATCGGAAGAGAGGAAGTTCTTCGGGGTGGTCCCGGCTGACTTCCCGCAGGACTCGGATGAGGTTACGCTTCAGGGACGCGCGCGTCCTCCCCTGGGAAATGATTCCGGGAAATTCTCGCAGATGCCCGACGTACCAGCCGGCTGGATCGCGCTCGACCACGAAGGTAACTCGGAGGGGTGTGGTGACAAGGACGGTTTCGACCATGAGAAAAGCACTCCGATTCGGCAGCCTCCATCCTTCCACTACGATAGCGCGCCATGGGCCGGAGTTCAAGGACAGACGCGCCGCCGCCTCCCGCCTGAAAATAAAACAGGCCACCGCCGAACTCTGGACGCTGCCGGTCGGCGGTGGCCTGCCGTGTCGTAAAGGTCATATCCCCACACGGGTGGGCACCTTCACGCCGGTTCGCCGCGCTGGTGACTGTGATTGCCATAGCGCGGCCGTCGGGCCGCAACCAAACCGGCCGTTCTAGCGCGCACTTCAGTTCCGCGACCGACGGGATCACGAATTTCACGAAGGCGCAGAATCGCACGAATCCCTGTGGAGACGAAGGCCGCCATCGGCCTGAAGCTGGATGACCGGGAGCGGCGGTGGGGAACCTGGAGACGCGGCTCTCGTGCCTGGCGAATCTCGCGGCCCTGTCGCTGGCCCGCGGCCGGTGGGCGGAGGCCGCGCGCGGGGCGGAGCAGGCGTACCGGCTGGGCCGCGAGCTGGGTCAGCCGCCGGCAGTGGCGCGGGCGTGCGTGTATCGGGGGCTGGCGCGGGTGCGAACCGGCGCTTACGACGAAGGGCACACGCTCCTCGCGGAATCGATCGCGACCGCGCGGGGCGACGGGCTATGGGCGCTGATCCTGACCCACAAGTCTGGCTGCTGGAGACCGTACACCCCAAGTTTTCGTCGTAGGGGCGGGCCTTGTGCCCGCCCCGCATGCAGCAGGATGTGGCCCGTCAGGGCGACCACAAGGGTCGCCCCTACCCCGGGCCGCGCCTCCTTGCGCAGTGCGCCGGCGTTGCCAGGGCGAGCAGGGCCGGTGTCCAGCAAGAAGTTGTGGGCAACGATCAGCGCCTGCGCCCCCCCCCCCGCCTCACGCGATGATGCTCATGTCCGGCTTCTGCCCGGCGTTGCGCATCTTCTCGAAGAGCTTGGGCACGTTCTTCGTGCACTTCAGCCCGCCGATCACCTTCCCCTCCTGCGAGAGCCCCTTCTGCTCG